>NZ_PVTO01000003.1 GCF_003003275.1 Alkalibacterium olivapovliticus | reverse complement strand
TTCAGCGTTCGACTTGCATGTATTAGGCATACCGCCAGCGTTCGTCCTGAGCCAGGATCAAACTCTCATTTTAAGTTTGACTTGCTCATTGTATTGCTTGTGAGTTAACTAGGTTAACTCGTTTGTTGTCTCCGGCCCTAAACGGACCGAAGACCCTTGCACATTTGGTTGTTTCTACTTTGTTCAGTTTTCAAAGATCTATCTCGTTCGGTTGGTGTTGCTGAATGTGTTTTGCGTTATTAGCAACTTAACTATCTTACCATCAGTTCAGCTTTGAGTCAACATCTTTTTTAAATTAATTTCGCAATCAATTTAATTCTGTAAGCGTTCCCTTTGCCTCTATGACAACTACTTTAGTATATATCGTTGCCACCTGAAAGTCAATACTTATTTCAAATAATTTCTGTTTGTAAAACTTGTTACTGTTTTGCAGCAACGAGATTAATCTTAACAGGTATTCGCTCCTTCGTCAACAGTTTTTCGGTTATTTATGAAAATCATTTTAGGCATCTGCAGAAAAAAGAGGCTAACAGCCATTCCCCTCTCAGGAACGACCGATAACCTCTTCTTATATGCTTTAAAGATAGAATTTAATTGTCTTTACTATCATCACTTGATAGTTCATCATCTTCATTTTTTTTCTTTTCGATTTTTGCTTTTTCTTTTTTCTTCTTCAACTGAGCAATGTTAAGTGTTCTCTTCAATTGAGAATCTTCTCTTTTTTGCCCACTGATTGCAACTTCAATTGGCTTGACATCATATTCTCCATCAACATCACCATAGTACTTATTGTACCGTTTCTTGAATTGCTGGAAGAAGTGCACCACTATGACTTTTATAATCGCGTAGATTGGGACCCCGAAGATCAGACCAAACAATCCAATCAAATCTCCCATGACCAGCAATACAATAATGATAGTCAATGGATGAACGTTCAACTGTTTCCCCATTACGTTCGGCTCGATTAGATTTCCATCTATGAACTGGACGACCGCCCATACAATAAGTAACTGCAGGACCATCCACCATGAATCCATTAATGCAATAACGAGTGCAGGAATGAATGCTAACGTCGGTCCAATATATGGAATAATGGAAGTGAATCCGGCAATAATCGCCAATACACCGTTATATTCAAGACCAATGACAGTAAATCCAATAAACATCATAACACCGATTGAGGATGCAATAATCAGCTGCCCTTTCACGTAAGCCCCAACTTGAAGGTTAATTTCAGATGATACTCTTATCAGATCTTCTCTCCATTTAGGAGGGACTACTCCCAGTACTGCATTGAAAAAACGCTTCTCATCTTTTAAAAGGAAAAACAGTATGATAGGAAATGTAATGACTGTAACGACCACATTAGTTACTCCAGCCATCACCGTTGATAGTCCACTAAAACCGTCTGTCAGATACTGATCCAGATTGTCAGGGATTGATGCAATAAATGTTTCCCCTTCTTCAATAAACGATTCTATTTCTGCTCCAAAGGGTAATGTTTCTACCCATCCTGTGACGGTCCCTATGATTGAATCAATAAAGTCAGGAAAATTCTCAATAAAGCTGGCGATCTGATCACGCAGAAACGGGAAGATAGCTCCTACTGCAACAACTAACAGTCCAATGACCAGCAGAAATAATATACCTACTCCATATATTCGTTTGACTTTTCTTTTTTCCAGATAATTAACAAATGGGTTAAATAGGTAATACATTAATAGTGCTATAACAAATGGCATCAGTATATTGGATATAACAACTAATACAGGTGTAAATATATAACTGACCTGGTTAAAAAGGAAAAACGCAATCCCCAGTAAAATCACTGCAACTAGGGTAAAGAGTAAATCTGTTCCTCCCAGAAAATTCATCCATCTTGATTTTTTCATATTATCTCCTTCTTCCTCTCACTTTCAGTCATCTTACTACTATCATAGTATATAAATTTAGGAATAATTACGAGAATAAAGAATTAAAAAGCATGAAAGTCAGAATCATTCTCTCACCTTCATGCTTTTAACATTTACTGTTCCAGATTTTTCATAGTAGGGAATAATAGAATATCACGAATCGAATGGGCGTCAGTCAACAGCATGACCAGTCTGTCGATACCGATACCTAATCCCCCTGTTGGAGGCATGCCGTATTCCAAAGCTTCTATGAAGTCTTCATCAATGTCATGCGCTTCATCATTACCCTGCGCTTTTTCTTTAACCTGAGCTTCAAATCGTTCTCTCTGATCAATAGGATCATTTAATTCACTAAAGGCATTTGCGTATTCATGCTTGGCGATAAACAACTCAAAACGGTCAGTAAAGCGACCATCTTCTTGGTTCTTTTTAGCCAATGGAGATATCTCAAGTGGATGACCGTATACGAAAGTAGGCTGCACTAATGTGTGCTCGACAAATTTTTCGAAAAATTCATTCACAACGTGACCGAATGTAGCATAATCATCAATCTCAACATGATGCTTTTCGGCCAACTGACGAGCTTCTTCATCAGAATAATTCTTGAAGAAGTCGATTCCCGTCTGCTCTTTGATCAAGTCAACCATATGTCTGCGGTCCCACTTCTTACCAATGTGGATTGTTTCATCTCCATATGGAATATCTGTAGATCCCAGTACTTGTTCAGTCACTGAACGTACCAGATTTTCAGTCAGGTTCATGACATCCTCGATATCGTGAAATGCAGTGTAGAGTTCAAGCATCGTAAATTCAGGGTTATGAGTGGTATCGATCCCTTCATTACGGAAAACACGTCCAATTTCATACACTTTTTCCATCCCGCCGACGATCAGTCGTTTCAGGTGAAGCTCAATGGCGATACGCAGATATAACTGCATATCCAGAGCATTATGATGGGTCGTGAATGGTCGTGCTGCTGCTCCACCGGCAATATTATGCAGCAGAGGAGTCTCAACTTCCAGATAATCAAGCGAGTTCAAATGTGTTCTGATGGCTTGAATGATCTGACTGCGTTTGGTGAAACGGTCATAACTGTCTTCATTGGATATCAGATCTAAATAACGCTGGCGGTATTTCTGTTCAACGTTTGTCAGACCATGGTATTTGTCAGGAAGCGGGCGTAATGATTTAGTCAAATACGTCAATTCTGTAGCGCGTATGGTCACCTCACCCGTATTGGTTTTCATGACTGTTCCTTCGATCCCTAAAAAGTCGCCTATGTCAGCTGTTTTAAATGTCTCGTACTGGTCATCGCCCACTGCATCTTTTCGTACGTATATCTGGACTGATCCATTTTTGTCTTTAAGATGAGCAAACCCGGCTTTTCCTTTGCCGCGTTTAGTCATTAAGCGTCCACTTACTTTTACAGATGTTTTTGCCTCTGACAATTCTTCTTTAGACTGATCTGCGAAAGAGGTATTGACCTCATTTGAATAATGCGTACGTTCATAACGGCCACCAAACGGATCGATTCCGCGCGCTATTAGTTCAGCCATTTTTTCACGTCTGACGATTAGCTGATCTGTTTCTGTTTCCTGATTATGTGTTTCTTGAGACACTCCTGCCACTCCGTTCTGATTTCTATTTGTCTTATTTTCTCACTTCAAAGAATGACTCTGCATTCTTTCATTCTGAATAATATTACCATATCTTCCGGTTCTCTTAAAGAAGAATCAGAGACTGGTCCCCATTATCCTTGTTAACTTTTTGTTTCTTCGATCAGGTGTTCAAGTTCTTTTTCATCAAAATGATACGTTGAACGGCAAAAATGGCATACAGCATCTGCTCCATGATCTTCATCGATCATTTCCTGTATTTCCTGTTCACCAAGCGTCACAATAGCATCTTTAAACCGCTCCTTCGAGCAGTCACACTTGAAGACGACAGGCATTGTTTCAAGTATTCTGGCATTATTTCCTTTAACTAAGCGATCTAAGATCTTTTCAGGTGTCTCTCCCTGATCCATAAGATGAGAGACTAACGGCAGCTCAGCAATCGCATCTTCTACCGCTTTGATTGTTTCTTCTTCCGCATTTGGAAGGACCTGTATCATAAATCCACCGGCTGCTTGAACCGTATTATCAGGATTGACCAGGACAGACAGCCCTATCGCAGACGGTACTTGTTCTGAAGCCGCCATGTAATAAGTGAAGTCTTCTCCAAGCTCTCCACTGACTAGTGGCACCTGACCAACAAACGGTTTTTTCATTCCGAGGTCTTTACTAACAGTCAGCATACCTTCTGACCCAACAGCCCCTTTAACATCTATCTTGCCTTTTTCATTTAATGGAAGATCGACTTCCGGGTACTTAATGTACCCTTTGGTTTCTCCTTTTCCGTTGCTGTCCACCAAAAGATACCCGACGGGGCCATTACCTTCGATACGGACCGTCAGCTTTTCCTCGCCTTTTAAGGTAGCGCCCAAAAGTGTTGTCCCCACCATTGCTCTACCTAATGCAGCAGTTGCTGCACACCACGAGTCATGTTTCTGTTGTGCTTCTTTTACCATATCTGTTGCATCGATCACATAAACTCTAATTTGATCATCGTATCCTAAAGCTTTTATTAATTTATCCGACACGCTATTCACTACCTTTATATCAGTTTAAGTTCCCTTGTCTTCTCTATTTTACATGGAAAGAAGAGGAGGGCTAGTAATACCCCTCCTCTTCTATGCCTATTACTCTTCAGGTTTCTTATCAGTATCAGTTTCTTCACTTTCGTCTGACTCTGACTGCTGTTCTTCAAAACGTTTTTCACGTTCTCTTTCTTTCTTCTCTCTTGCTTCTCTGATTTCTTCAAAAGATGTTCCTACGGGTTCTTCTTCAGGATCACGATCCGCTTCTTCAGGAATAATCTCTTCATCATTTTCACGAGGAAACTCAGACGATTTCTCTGCTTCTTTAGAAGGCATCTCCCCTTGTTCAAACAATGATTTGATTTGTTGCTCATCAAGAGTTTCAACTTCAAGCAGTTTCTGTGCAATCAGTTCATGCGCATCTTTATGTTCTTCAATAATGCGTTTAGCTTCTGCATGTCCTTCATTCAGAATGCGGAGAACTTCCTGGTCAATCTGGTAAGCGAATTGCTCAGAGTATGCTTTGGATTGAGAATAATCTCTTCCTAGGAATACCTGTCCGCCACCTTCATATTGAACCGGTCCAAGCAAATCACTCATACCGTATTCAGTTACCATGCTGCGGGCAATTTGTGTTGCCTGCTGGAAGTCATTCGATGCTCCACTGGATTGTGAATTGTAGATGATTTCTTCAGCCACACGTCCACCCAGTAAGCCAACAATCTGTTCGAATAATTCTTTCTTAGTCATCAGGAATCGATCTTCTTTAGGCAGCATGATGGCATAACCACCCGCACGACCTCGAGGAACGATTGTTACTTTGTGAACGATTCGAGCATCACTCAACACTAAACCAACTATCGTATGTCCAGCTTCATGATACGCAACCATTCCACGTTCTGTTTCCGATATGACGCGGTCCTTCTTAGCCGGTCCTGCAATCACTCGGTCATGTGCTTCATCCAGATCCATTGCTTCGATTGCTTTACTGTCGCGTCTGGCAGCAACTAATGCAGCTTCGTTCAGTAAGTTTTCAAGATCCGCACCAGCGAAACCAGGTGTTTGTCTTGCAATGACTTTCAAGTCTACATCTGGAGACAGCGGTTTGTTCTTGGAGTGAACTTTAAGAATGGCTTCACGCCCTTTGACATCCGGACGACCAACCATAATACGTCTGTCAAAACGGCCTGGTCTCAGCAGCGCTGGATCCAGAACATCCTGTCTGTTTGTTGCAGCAATGACGATAACTCCTTCATTACCAGTAAATCCATCCATCTCAACTAGCAGCTGATTCAGGGTTTGTTCACGTTCATCGTGTCCTCCACCCATTCCTGCGCCACGCTGACGGCCGACCGCATCGATCTCATCTATAAAGATGATAGCCGGTGCTGTTTTCTTGGCATTCTCAAACAAGTCACGAACACGACTTGCTCCGACCCCAACGAACATTTCTACGAATTCAGAACCTGAAATCGAGAAGAAAGGGACGCCGGCTTCCCCAGCTACTGCTTTAGCAAGCAAGGTTTTCCCTGTTCCCGGAGGTCCTTCAAGTAAGACACCAGCAGGGATACGTGCTCCCAGATTCGCAAAACGTCTTGGATCTTTCAGGAACTCAACGACTTCCACGAGTTCTTCTTTTTCTTCATCGGCTCCGGCAACATCAGAGAAACGGACTTTACTTGTTTTAGCATCACTTTCTTTAGCTTTAGACTTGCCAAAGTTCATAACACCACGTCCGCCTCCTGCTCCGCCACCTTGACCTGCTTGACCCATCATAAAGTAGATGAACCCTACAAATAACAATAACGGCAGGAAAGAGAAGAGTAAACTTGTCCAGATACCTGTTGTCGGTTCTTCAACTGATACAATATTGACATCATTGCCTCGAGCTAAAGAAAACATTTCTTCTACAATATTATCATTTCTTAAAATATAAGTAGTAAAAAGTTCAGCTTCTGTCTGGTCCAGTCCGCCAAATAAATTGACCGTCTGATCCTGCTCAATTTCTACTGCTTGTCCTTCTCGAAAGCTACCTCTTATTTCATATACACCAGCTGTTGGCTGGATCTGAAATTCTTCTACACGATCGTCTTCTAGAAACTCGATAAACTCCGTTGAACTTACGCCTTCAGAAGCTTGATCCTGACCGCCACCAGTCGCCCAACTTGCAATACCAATAACTGCAAGAAACACGATGACGTAGAAGAATCCACTCTTAAAAAATCCCTTCTTCATGTCATCCTCCATCTATCAATTAATTTTTATTTCACCATTTTAAGGGTACTTACTTAAAATAATATACCACATCATGTTACCATACTTGACTATCTTTGACTATGAATTTTGTTTGATGATTCAGTATTTAAAGATTAATCTCATCTAACATCCATACATCATTCACATAGTCGCTTGATTATTGATAGACTTCAGGTTTTAAAACGCCAATGAACGGCAGATTACGGTAATTTTCAGCATAATCCAGTCCATATCCGACGACAAATTTATGCGGTACAGTAAACCCTACCCAATCTGCGCTGATATCGATTTTTCGTCCTGATGGCTTATCCAGGATAGTAACGATTTTGACTGATGCTGCTTTTCTATATTTAAATAGGTCTTTCAGGTAAGCAAGCGTTCCGCCCGTATCAATGATGTCTTCCACAAAGAGGACGTGTCTGCCTTCTACATTTGTATCCAGGTCTTTAAGGATTTTAACTTCTCCGGAAGATACGGTGTCATTCCCATAACTGGAGACATCCATAAAGTCGATTTCAAGATAGATCTCCATCTTTTTAATTAAATCAGCCATGAACGGCAGCCCA
Organism: Alkalibacterium olivapovliticus; assembly: GCF_003003275.1. GTDB lineage: Bacteria > Bacillota > Bacilli > Lactobacillales > Carnobacteriaceae_A > Alkalibacterium > Alkalibacterium olivapovliticum. The sequence continues at coordinate 172,797 of NZ_PVTO01000003.1, read as the reverse complement.
CCTTTTAATACGCCCACTAATAACGGGTTTTTCCCTTCATATTCTTCGTCCAGCACTTTAGCCAGTTCCACTACTTTTTTTTGAATATCTTCTTCTGAAATCAATATACTTTCAATGTCATTTTTCATTAATATCGTCTCCTTCGACTTTCATAGTGATTATGTTTATCGATCACTGGTGTCTGAATAAATTAGTACGTAGCTTATTGTATCAGTTATAGGGTCAAGTGACAATGCGGATTCCTTGTAGTCGACGACCCACAAAATTTCCTGATGAGCATCTGTGATAATCCATGCGTTTTTCCGGTCCTGGGCTGGAATTTTCTGATCAATGAAAATGTCCTTTACTTTTTTCGACCCGTGCATACCCTTAACCCTGATTTTGTCCCCGTCCTGTCGATGTCTGATCGTCAATGGGATCTGTGAGGGCTCTAGATTAAGGTATAGCGGGTGCTCATCTCCTTCTGGTGTTCTGGTGCAGTAATCTGAGTACGGCAGGAGCCCGACTACTTTATTACCTGACAACGGAATCCATTCACCAGGTTCCAATGACTTAGTCTGTGTAGATGGTTCTGACTGACCACTTCCGACTGGTTTCTTCTCAATCGTACATTGATTATAGATTCTTGTTGCAGTCAACTTGTTCGGCAGATCGATGGACGTATTAGGCCCTGCTGTTTCAAGCCAGTTTCTAAAAAGGGTCAGATGTTTTTGAGTTAATACAAAACCAGCTTCATTTTTCCATTCAGCTACGGCGCTCGCCAGTACCTTCTCCTGCATAAAATCATCCAGGATTAAATACGGTTCTCTATCAATTACAAGCTGATGGTCATTCACCTCTACAATCTGTTTCCGCTTTTCTTCAATTAGTGGTGTGATGAGGCTCATTACACTATGGATCTCTTGAGAGAATCGAATGATGTGATCTTCTACGGAGGGATTCTCTGTTTTTAATAAAGGAATAATCGTCTGTCTAAACCGGTTGCGTGTATAATAAGAGGCCTTGTTCGTCTCATCTTCACGCCATTTCAGCTGATGCTTTTCGGCATAGCCGATCAGCTCAGACTTACTATAAGGGAGCAGCGGTCTGATGATAGTCAGATTTTCATCTTTTCGAACAGGTACTATACCCGTCAATGCGTTGAGAGAGTTCCCTCTGACCAGTCGCATTAAGACTGTTTCTACCTGATCATCTTTATGATGAGCAGTCAGGAGAACCTCACTGCCAATACGCTCGGCCAGGCTTTTAAAATAGGCATAGCGAACGGTTCTTCCGGCCTGCTCTAACCCGGAACCTGGATGCTCTTCTTTCGACCACTTGTATATCTCGACATCCGCTTCATATTCTAATGCCAGCGACCTGACAAACAGTGCATCATCACCTGACACCTCTCTCAACTGATGATCCACATGTGCGACAGTTATATTAGGTTTGGTGTCTGCGGGAAGGCGACTGACCAGATCCAGTAAAACGACAGAATCCACTCCACCAGATACAGCAATAATCACCTTGTCATTTTTTCCCCAGTAAGCTCCGCGTTTTACTTTTAAAGCAAAATCTCGATACAGATCCATCCGTTCACCTCTTTTCAAGCTGCTGAATTCCAATTAAAAAAGGTTCAGGGAACCCCCCAAACCCTTTTATTTATTCATTTTAAATGGAGTGATTAATTTTTTCGTCCACCGCGTCCGCCGCGTTTATTTTCAGTGTTTCGTTTAATAGATGTCAGACGGTCTTCACTGTCTTTTAGGAAAGAACTCATGAGAGAGTCAAAATCATCTTTTTTAGGAGCTGGGGCACTTCTTTTGCTTGAAGAAGAACTTGCACGCCCACGACTTGGAGCTTTTGGTCTTGGAGTTGCTTCGACAGGTTTGTCTTGAGCTTTACGGATAGATAATCCGATTTTTCCGTCATCTGCTATAGATAGTACTTTTACAGTGACAGTTTGACCTACTTCTAATTCTTCGTTAATGTTTTCTACATAACTATCTGATACTTCACTAATGTGAACTAATCCAGTTTTGTTATTGCCTAAATCAATAAACGCACCAAAATTAGCAATACCCGTAACTTTACCTTCTACTTTGTTTCCAACTTCAATTGACATATTTTCTATGTTGCCTCCTAAGTAATTTGAGTTCATTATACCATGTTCCCATTTTATAATAAAGGTTTATAGGGAAGGTTTTGTACCAAATCCACTTTAATGTTCGTGTTTTCAGTCCTGATCTCCCAGTTCTTCCGCATCGCGTTCTGGCGCAGTTTCTGTGGCTTCGATATGGTCTGGGTTCCGGTCATCCGGGAAACTGAAGACGATTTCATTGTCTTTAGTCAGATAATATTCACTTCTAGCCAGTTTCGCTACGTATTCTTCGTCTTCCAGAAGACCGATATAGTACTCCAGCTCTTCCTGATGCAGGCCTAGTGATTCGAGCTCCTGCTCTGCCACCACTCTCTGCTCTTCGAGCTCATTTAATTTAAAGTAATTAGTGACCAGTGCACTGCTCGCCAGCAGGATAAGCAATGTTCCCGCTGCAATAATCAGCTGCATTCGTCTTTTAAGTTGTTTTTTGCGTTTATGCGCGCGTATGCTTTCGAGTGTTTTTGTTTCATTGTAAGGATTATCGATGCGAGCAATACGTGGTTTTTTATTATCCATTATTGCTGCCCCCCTTTTTTTCCGATTTAAGTGTTTAAAGTATATCAATAAATGGGTCACTTTGAAAGAACTAGCAGATTTGATTTTTTGAATTATTTTAACTGTACTAAATAAGACACAATCGGTCGGCTGACTGACTCTACTGTTCAGCCAGGCAAGCGACTGTGTCCGGTTGTCAGTGCGTCAGCGTGATTCCTGATACGTTTCTTCAATTATAGAATATAGATTTTTTGCTTCATCTTTTTTGGTCGTATCTTTTATGTCTTCCACTTTTACTTTAAGTGTCTTGTTTCCAAAGTGTATAGTCAGTTCATCTTCTACGGCAACTGTACTCGAGGACTTAGCCTTTTTCCCATTAATCAGTATTCGGTCTTTGTCCGCAATTTCTTTTGCTACAGAACGTCTTTTAATAATTCGGGACACTTTTAAAAATTTGTCAAGTCTCATCTTTCATCCTCTTTTCTTCTCGTTTGATTTTCTGCCATATTGCATCTACTTCTTCTGGTGTATTAGCTTCCACCCCGTCAAACACATGCGGGTGACGTCTTCTTATTTTTCGGTTTACAGTAGTCAGTACGTCTTCAAAGCTGAATAGTCCTTCTTTTTCAGCGGCACTAGTCTGGTAGAGGATTTGAACCAGTACATCCCCCAATTCTTCCTTCCAGTTGGCTGTATCCTCTTTTTCGATCGCTTCGATCAGTTCACCTGTTTCTTCTTTTAAGTACCGTATCAGAGAACGTGGTGTCTGTTCATTGATCCAGACATCTCCTTCAGGTGCAGTCACCTGATCGATGTAATGCTGAAGAGTGGAAAGTGACGTCACCTGCTCATCTAAACTTAAAGGCGGACAGAACAGCGATGTTGAAGCAATTTCCCCATCTTCACTTGCTTGGTCCAGTTCATTGAGTGGTATATAGCTGACCTTTTCATCCTGATTTCCTGGCGAATTAATTACAGTGATTGTATGATCAGCTGGGTATTTAGTCATTAGTACTGACTTTACTTCTGTCATGGCCACAGCGCCGTTGAGCTGTGTAACGAAAACTGGCTGACCTGTCTGGATACTATCCTGCTGTAAACTCCCAGCATTGATTAGCTGTATCCCTTCCAGTGGATCGACATTGACAGCACTGACTAGCGCCTCCAGAAAGCTTTTACCTTGAATGACCTCGACATGACCATAACATGTCTTCAACTCCACCAATAAATCATCTTCAGTAGAAATGAATCCGGGTACTGCATAGGTAACGGGACCCTGGTTCACTTTTTCAATCAGGACTGCTGCCAGTTTAGAGACATCTGCAGGCAACTCACTGAAATCGTTCAAGACGTCAAATGACCTGCCTTCAGCTAAAAGGCTTTCCAGAACTGGATGGTCTGTTGTATTCACAATAAGGTATTCAGCCTTTTTCAGTAACATATACTGATTTAACGGCAGGTCGTTCTTATCCTTATGACCTAAACCGATCAATGTGATCTTATGCATCACAGCCTCCTTACTCTACTCGTTATTTATTCAAGTGATTCGCTCTTTAAGTCTTGTTCATTTTTCGCCTTTTCATTCAGATACTCTGATGTGTTTTTTGCAAATAACACTAATGCATCCAACCATTCATTGACTGTGGTGCGCTTAGTCAATTTGAACTCAATGGTCAGATTATCCTCTGCCTGCATATCTGTTTTGAGCTGGATGTCTTTAAGTGCTTTGAAGACTTCAGGGAGCGGCAGACGATTTGTTCCGGCTTTCGAGAAGACCACAGACAACTTAGTCCCATCCCGTCTGATCAGTTCGATCAGTGCTTGCTCACTATACATTTTGAGTAGTCCAACTGACAGCAGATCGGCCACTTCCTGTGGGTATTCGCCGAATCTGTCAATCAGTTCGTCCTGCAGTTCGACGTAATCCTCGTCAGAACCGAATTGGCGGATGCGTTTATACAGTTCGATTTTCTGGCGTTCATCCTGAATATACGTTCCTGGAAGGTATGCATCCACTGACAGATCCATTTCAACAACTGTTTTATGAGTGGATTTGTCCCCTCGTTTTCTGGCCACAGCTTCTTCCAGCATTTGAGAGTACAGATCGAATCCAACACTGTCAATGAATCCATGCTGCTGCTGACCTAGAAGATTACCTGCGCCTCTGATTGCCAAGTCACGCATCGCTATCTTAAAACCGGATCCCAGTTCAGTGAAATCTTTTATAGCCTGAAGCCGTTTTTCACTGACCTCTGTCAGGACTTTGTTAGGCTGATGCATGAAATAGGAGTACGCGATCCGGCTGCTTCGCCCAACTCGTCCTCTCAGCTGATAGAGCTGGGACAATCCCATACGGTCCGCATCTTCAACGATCAGCGTATTAACGTTGGGAATGTCTACCCCTGTTTCAATGATAGTCGTGGTTACCAGCATGTCGTACTCGCCTTGTATAAACTGGTAAAGGACATTCTCAAGCTGGACTTCACTCATCTGACCGTGTGCATGAGCGATCCTGGCATCGGGCACCAGCTGCCTCAGTTCATCTGCTCGCTGTTCGATTGTACTCACCCGGTTGTGCAGATAAAAGACCTGACCGCCCCTTGCCATTTCTCTTTGTATCGATTCCATAACCACGGCTGCATTCATCTCCATAACATAGGTCTGAACAGGATAGCGGTTAGCCGGTGGCGTTTCAATAACAGATAAATCTCTCACTCCAAGCATCGACATATGAAGCGTTCGCGGAATAGGTGTAGCTGTCAACGTCAAGACATCTACTTCATTTTTCAACTGTTTCAGTCGTTCCTTGTGTTTAACGCCGAATCGCTGTTCTTCATCAACGATCAGTAGACCCAGATCCTGAAAAACAATGTCTTTGGACAATATACGGTGTGTGCCTACGACAACGTCGACATGCCCTTTTTTTAGACCGTCAACTGTTTCTTTCAGCTGCTTGCCTGTTCTGAAACGACTTAACAGACCGATCTCAACGGGAAAATCGACAAACCGCTCAAGCATCGTTTCATAGTGCTGTTGCGCCAGAACTGTAGTCGGTACAAGGAATGCTACCTGCTTGCCGTCCTGAATTGCCTTAAAGACTGCCCGCATGGCTACTTCCGTTTTACCATACCCTACATCCCCGACAATCAGACGGTCCATTGGTTTATCTTTTTCCATGTCCCGTTTAACTTCTTTGATCGATCTCAACTGGTCTTCTGTTTCAGTATACGGAAAAGCATTATCAAACTCATTCTGATAAGCATTGTCTCTGGAGAATGCATAGCCCGTTTTACGTTCACGTTCAGCATATAATTCCACCAGTTCGTCTGCAATATCTTCAACCTGAGACGCCACTTTATTCTTAGTTTTAGACCAGGCAGTGCCCCCTAACTTGTTCAGTTTAGGTGCTTTGCCTTCTGAAGACACATATTTCTGAAGCAGATTCAATTGGGTTACTGGAATAAAGAGTTTAGAGGAATCTTTATAGATGACACTCAAGTAGTCTTGGTGGATGCCCCCGATTTCCATCGTCTCCATACCGGTAAACTGTCCGATTCCGTGATTGACGTGAACCACAAAATCACCTTTATTCAGTTCAGAATAACTTTTCAGTCGTTCGGCATTTGATAAATTCTGTCTTCTCGGTTTCTTTTTAGGTAATCGATTGAACAGCTCTTTTTCAGTCAGGACAGCCATTTTTTCTTGAGGCAGTTCAAATCCTGTTTGAACACTACCGCTGATGACCTGAATAATCCCCGGTCTGATTTCATTTTCATCTGCCAATGTGCTTGGAATCTCAAAGTTAAGCAAAGTCTGATGGACCTTTTCCGCCCGTTCATCGCTTTCAGTCATCACGATAACAGTGTATTCCTGTTTCTCCCAGCGGTCCATTTCGGTTTTCACCAGATTCATCTGCCCGAAAAACTTCTGCATCGTCCGGTACTGGAACGGGTGGATACTGTCCAGACGCAGTCCCTTCATTCCTTTCTGAAAAAGAGAAAAATAAAGCTGGCTTAAACTAGCAGTCTTGATGGTTTCCCTAAAGTTAGAGGAGAACTGCTGATTGATCAGGACATTCCCCTGAGATAACTGAGAGGTGATCCATTCCCCTTCTTCTTCTTCCAGCCTAGCTTCATTTTCAAGTATGCGCGGGTATTCGTCCATAACCAGCTGAGCATCGTCTGAAACATAGTCAAGCAGGGTGGTTTTTTCAGAATAAAGAAAATCGGCATACCGCACGAGTTCTTCTATATAGTACTCTTCCTGTACAGCATCGATAATAGGAGAGATCGTTTTTTCTAGAAGCAGTTTTTGTTCAGCATCTTTCGTCTTTTTAAGTGAGACGGCTAATGCCTTCTCAAAACGGTTAATGATGTGTTCCTTGTCTTCAACACAAAGTAACGTATCTGTGGCAGGTATGAGCTGGACTGATTCGACATTTTTCTGAGAACGCTGTGTGTCCGCATCAAAATACCTCAAAGAATCCACCTCCACATCGAACAGTTCGATCCTGACAGGGTGATCCTCGGTGATAGGATACACATCCACAATTCCACCACGCATACTAAATTCACCGGGAGCAGATACTTTCTGCTCACGTCTGTAGCCCATTTCAGTAAGCTTGCGCTGAAGCTGACCCAGTTCCACTTCGTCTCCAAGGGAAAAGGACAGTTCGGCATTTTTGAATACATCAGGTGCTGGCAGAAGTTTTCTGGCTCCAGCCAGCGACGTAACGACGATTCCTGGTTTCTTTTTCAGAAGAAAGTCCAGAGATTTCACTCTCTCAGCTCGTGATTCTGGTGAGGACACCGACAATTCTGCATGAATCATATCGTCCACAGCAAACAGAAAAAGCTGGTCATCAGGTATGAGACCAGTCAGATCAGTTATCAGTTGGTTCGCATGGTATACATTTTGAGTGACTACGATGATCTGCTGCCCTTTCTCTTCAAACAACGATTTGAGCAGAAGGGTTCGTGCAGATCCGGAAAGCCCGGTTATCAGTTGTTTCTTGTTTTGTCCCATCTGATTAAACAGCTCTTTGACAGCTGGTTTTTCACTAATTAGTGTGTGTAAATCCGCCACAGTCTTTTCTCCTTTTTAATCCAGTCATTAATTAAAATTCGTCATGGTATCTGCAAAGGTATGTCCTTCTACCCAATATAATGCAGCATCAGATGCCTTTTTCACTGAAAACAGGACGTCTTCGTGTACTGATTTGTGAAAAGGGCTGAGCACGTGAGATACCACTGACTGATTTTCGTAAGGTCTTCCAACCCCCACTCTCAGCCGATTGAACTGTTTAGTTCCCAAATGATCAATAAGACTTTTTATCCCATTGTGTCCTCCGGCTCCGCCTTTTTGTCTCAAACGGACCTTTCCTACTGGAAGGTCCATATCATCATAAACGACGACGATGTCTTCTTCTGTGCAGTTATAATAGTCCAGCCACTGTCTAACAGAACGGCCTGAATCATTCATGTAAGTCTGAGGTTTAATCAAGACGACCTTCTCTGTCCCGACAGTTCCTTCAGCATAGACAGATTCAAAATTTGAGCGGTTAAAAGCCCAGCCTTTCTGATAGGCTATTTCATCCAGTGTGATAAATCCGATATTATGTTTCGTCTGGGCATATTTAGAACCCGGGTTACCTAATCCAATAATTAATTTCATAGAGAGACTCCTTAACTGTTTTCTACATACAAAAAAGCTGAACGATAGTGTCGTCCAGTTTTTTGATTTATTACATTATAACACATCTGACTCTTTTTATGGATCCGGCAAACCTGTTAAGTCTTTTTAATGAAGGTCTCTTTGCAAGAAGGGCATGTCACGCGAATTTTCTTTTTGCCCCTTGGTACGCGCACTTTCTGCTTGCAGTTTGGGCATTTTGTGATTTTGAATGCTTTCCTCTGGACCCATCTGTTGCGCCATCTCCTATGCGTGAGTTGCACTTTCTGTTTTAAAGCAAGGTACTTCTGAAGTTCCCTGTAACGATTCGTTTTATCTTTTGATAAAATACGCAGTACGCCATAGGCTATCAGAGCAGTGCCAAGGGCCGAAACCCATATACCGCCTGCAAAATTGGCCACAATCCCTAGGACCAGTCCGCTGATGATCAGCAGTTTGGAAAATTCATCATATCCGTATCTGCCTTTCATATAAAATAAAAGTTTTTGTATCCATTGCATTCTAGTCATTCCTTTACCTGTTTCTTTACAGTATACCTGATTTATTTAAAGAATACATGAAGTTTTAAGGACATAAAAAAACCAGAGGCTCCCCTCGCTCAAGAGAATCCTCTGGTTAAATTTATTTATTCAGCTGGTGCTAAGATAATAACATTTTCCCATCGAACTAATTCTTCAGGGTCAGCTTCATCTCCAACTTCCCACAAATCTTCATCAGATACGCCGACTTGATAATCCTGGTCGCCGTCTGTTGCTTCAGCAGTGAAAGTAAATGCGCCTTCTTCTACTTCAGGTTTTTCTACAACTTCGCCATCTTGAAGAACGAATGCGTAAACATCAACGTCTTCTCCTGCAGCAGCAGAACCGTTAACAGTTGCTGCTCCATCTTCAGGTGTGAAAACATATCCGTCTTGGGACCATGTTCCACCAGTGACTTCAAGTTCGATCGATGATGTATACCCTAAGTCACTACCGATTCCATCGATAATGTCATGAGCACTTTCGCCATCTTCGTCAGTGTCACCTTCAGCAGCATCGTCTTCAGTAGAATCATCTTCTACTTCGTCCGCTCCTTCAGTTCCTTCTTCGATGTCTGGATCCGGTGAAGGTTCCTCATCTGTATCTGCGTCACAAGCAGCTAGTGCAAGTGTTGATACTGCTAATAAACCAATTAATTTTTTTAATTCCATTTGTGCATTCCCTCCTAATTTCTGTGTCTCTTATTATAAGAGACAAGTGGGATAGAACTATCTAAATATTTCGCTCGTGGTTATCATACCATAATAAAAATTTGATAACAATTTTTTTACATATTTTTGTCATAATTTTTTTATTGATTAATATTTAAACTTATAGAGTAGTTGTTTCTGAATTTTTCTTTCCTATTATTGAGAAACTGTTTATATTTCAGTAACACCTTCCACCACTAAATTGCGATGTGTTCTATATCATTAATCTGTATTATCCAGACTAGTCTGCTCGTTCAGTAAAACTAAATCCTTCCAAGACCGGTTAATAATCGGTATACTAATGACAAAGATTCTCCAATAGCAGTTTGAATACGATTTGTTGATCTACTGTAACATTAAAACCAGAAGGGACCGATTCATGATGACAACAGTTTATGATTTTAAAGTTAAGACACCCTCAGAGGAAACCTTCGATTTAAAAGAATTCGAAGGTCACGTTTTACTGATTGTCAATACTGCAAGCCATTGCGGGTTTGCTACGCAATTTGAAGATTTACAGGCTTTGCACGATAAATACAAAGATGCGTCTTTCAAAGTGCTGGGTTTCCCGTGCGGTCAATTTAAAAATCAGGAATTTGATGATATTGACCAGACTGTAGAGTTCTGCAGGGTAAACTACAATGTCTCCTTTCCAATGTTTGCCAAAATAGACGTCAATGGTGAGACGGCTCACCCCCTTTATAAACATCTGAAAGCCCAGTCAAATGGTATATTGTCAAATAATATTAAATGGAATTTTTCAAAATTTCTGGTCGACAGTCATGGACAGGTGGTAAACCGTTATGCTCCGACTACAAAACCGCTGGATATAGAAGATGATATCAAAAAGCTGTTAAAATCTTAAGTCATAATAATCAAGGCTAGTTAAAAAGCAGGAAAGCCTCACTCTAATCAGTGATAAACTTTCCTGCTTTTTGTATTCTTCAGTTATTTTTCAGCTGGTTCATTAGATGGAAACCGTCCATGTATCATGCATTCTATCCATCATTGCGCTGAGTCGTAATCCTACTTCTTTGTATGCTACCGTATCCAGATTAGCCAGAGACACGCGTACTGTCCATTTACTTGAACCGAAAGCCTCTGATTTCAGGAGCATCAGGTGTTCTTCCTGAGCCAGTTTCGCTACGATATCGGTCATCGTCCAGTTTTCTTCGATATAATTCTTGAACTCTGCTCCGTATCGCTTGTTCAACCACCAGTCAAAGTCGATTTCACAGTAATACGCTGTATTGAATTCTTCTATTGGCATCATCAATCCAAGTGAGTCATACAGTAGCTGTCCTCTTTTCTGACAGATTTGAATGACTTCCTGTTTGTACTTGTTTTCTTTATCCATCAAAACATACAAACTGAATAGTGTCATCATGACCTGTTGAGGAGATGACAATCCGGCAGCATGGTTCAGGGCTACTGAACGGCTGTCTGCTACCATTCTGTTGATAAAGGAGATATTTCTCGGCTCAGATGTCAGCGTGCCGTAGCGTTCGTCCAATATTTCTTTTGTCTCTTCAGGCAATTCGTTCAGCCGTCTGTCAAAGACATTATCTCTCGCCACTGCAATTGTTCCGATTCTCCAGCCAGTCGCTCCAAAGTATTTAGAATAGGAGTAGATGCAGGCTGTATTATAGGGCAGTGCCGTGAACAGAGAAGTGAATTTATCGAGGAAGGTCCCGTAGACGTCATCTGATAAAATCATCAAGTCAGGGTTGTCTGTGGCCACAATATCTTTTAACTGTTCGATCGAATCACCATAGATAGAATTTGCTGTGGGATTGCTCGGGTTCACTACAAAAACTGCCTTGATTTCTTTGTTTCTTAACCGATCCAGTTCTTTCTCAGGAAACTGATTGCTGCTTCGGCCGTCAATGTTCATAACTTCTGAACTGATATATTCCACGTCAAATCCGTATTCAGGTAATTCAGGAATTTCCATGTAGGGAGCAAATGTCGGAATCATCAACGCGATTTTGTCTCCGGGTTCCAGCAGATGATTATTCACCAGCGATTTAAAAGTATAGACAATGCCTGCTGTTCCGCCTTCTACTGCAAAGATATCGAAGGGAACAGTGTCAGCTGAAAACAATTCATGATGAAGGTATTGTTTGATTGGCTGTTCGCACGCCTCTAACACACGCTCCGGATAAGGGTAATTATCCCCAATGCTGTAATCCAGCATTTTAGTCAGCCATTTCTCTCTAGGCATCCCTAACAGATGGCCTCCATTTGTCCATATGTCTTTCAGCAGTGCTGCTCCATCAGACTCTCTGCTGTTTAAAAATGATTCAAATCGTTCTGTTTGTCCACTTTTATCTTTGATCATCGTTCCTAGAGAATCTTTTTCTTTGATAACTGTTTCCTTTGTAGCAAATTCTCCAAGCAGGAAATAGGCTTCACGTGGAATCGGGGCGGTCCAGTTCGGATTCCCTCTTCCGGCATTCAGCCACTCTTTTGTATCTTTCTGCAATTCGATACGGTTTTCAAGGTATAACGATAATTCAAATGGACTCAAACTTTCTAAATCTTGTTTCAAAATTCCACTCCTAGTTTTTTTCCTTTTTTGATTAATCAATTTAACTCTCGTGCTTAACCGTTAGTGAGTATAACAAACAATTGCGTCATGCCGGAGTTTAATGCATGAGTTTTAATACTCTTTAATCTAATTCTAATCTTAAATCTTTAGTATCGACATAGAAAAAGAAGACTTTCATATTGAAAGCCTTCTTTTGTTAATCTTAACGTTAATTTAACCAGTTCGCTATTTCTTTCAGACGGTCGATTCTTAGATTTGGCAACCCTTCACGCGATAGTCCGTGACTGGATTTAGGATAAAGAACCATTTTGGTCTCGACTCCCTGTTTTTTCATAGCTGTATACATTTGCTCGCCTTGTTCTTGCGGACACCTTAAGTCCTCCTGACCGTGTATAACCAAAAGAGGTGTTTTAATATTGTCTGTATACGCTAGAGGAGACATTTTCCACAGATCATCCATTTGAGAAACGTCTTTTTGTAGTTGAAATTCCACAAAGAACGCACCGACATCGCTGGTACCGTAAAAACTGACCCAGTTTGAGATACAGCGCTGTGTGACTGCCGCCTTGAAGCGGTCTGTGTGTCCGATGATCCAGTTGGTCATAAAGCCGCCATAGCTGCCACCGGCCACATATACACTGGACTGATCGATCTCCGGATGCTGTTCAAGTACATAGTCTGTACCAAGCATCAAGTCTTCGTAATCTTTATTTCCATAATCTCCGATAATAGAGGCGACAAATTCCTGTCCGTAACCGTTCCCTCCTCTTGGATTCAACAGAATCACACCATATCCTTTAGACGCCAGCTGCTGCATTTCATGGAAGAAAGTCTCACCATAACAGACTTGTGGTCCGCCGTGGATATATAGTACTGCAGGGTGTTTCGCCTTCTGATCAACGGGCGCGATATACCATCCCTGGATATCCCAGTCATCAGCTCCTTTATACCAGAACCGCTCAACGGGTGCGATATGATGGGATTTTTCAAAGGTAGCGTTCGGGTTATACAGTGCTTCCAGTTCACCGCTATCCACATTTACTGTAGCCAGCTTACTTGGTGTCGTCAAATCAGAATAGGTTACTGCAAACGTAGAGGTGTCGATCACATCTCCATCAGTAATGTGCAGCTCCTTGTCGAAAATGACTGTGTTGTTCCCCTTAATATCTCCTTTATAAATCATCACTTTCCCATGTTCAGTTACCGGGTAGACAAATGATTCATTATCGAGCCATTTCACAGGGAACCCTTTTGTTTTCTGCTGGAAATCTCCAATCACCAGATCACCAGCGTATTTATCCTCAACTGATAATTTTTCAAACGTTCGATTTTCTCTGTCCCATCCATACACACTGTCTAAAGTGACAAAAGCATGTTTAAAATCATTTCCAGTGAACAAGAAAAAGGTCTCTTTTTCGTTGACAGCCTCAAAAGAAAAACTGCCTTTCGGTATATCTTTAGTGACTAGATGTGCTGTTTTTGATCTTAAATCATATTCATAAACACTCGCTCCATAAGTCCACTCATCGTCCGGGTTCAGTTTGTCGACATATAGTATATAGCTTTCATCCTTTGAGACATACTGAAGTCTGAAGGCACGATCTTTTTCCAGAACCAGGGCATTGTCCTTAGTAGAGACGCTCACTTTTTTCACTTGATATAATCGGTCACTTTCAGTGATGCCTTGTCCATCCATTTTGTACTGCAGTTTAGTGATGGTGATTGGTTTGACTTTGTCTTTATCTTTTTTATCTTCATCAGATTCCGCTTTGACCGTTGTCTGATAATAGAGAGATCCGCTGTTACTGGTCCAGTCAAATGAACTGACGCCCTGCTTTTCTTCAGTCAATGCAAAAGCTGTCCCTCCTGACAGTGGCATGAGTTGAATCTGCGGTTTGTCGTTTTTACCTTTGGCCAGAAAACTCATCCATTTTCCGTTCGGTGCCAATTTTATCTGAGACGGATTCAACTCTTCACTGATCCACATCACTTTTTCTTTTGATTTGATATTAATACTCCATAGGGATGTTTTGTAATCATTGTCTTTTTTATCGGTTCTGGTTTCCAAGTAAAATACTTTCTCGCCTGAAACGATAGGCTGAGACACATTCTTCAATTCAAATAAACTTTCACTGGTAATATTCTGCATTCATGTAAACTCCCTTATTATAATATATAGTTAAGACCTTATCAGCACTCTTTCATCATTTTCTCATTTATGGAACTTTCAGTCAATATACAAAAACCCCAGAGTGTTTAGTAGCCTTCTCTGTAGATTTAAAAGCTATATGTGGTATACTTAACATGTAAAAAAGGGAAAGGGATGATTATGATGACAGAAAGAAAACAGCAGAAAATTATTCTCATTGGGGACGGAGCAGTTGGGTCAAGTTATGCCTATGCTTTGATCAACCAGAATATTGGTCAGGAACTTGGAATCATAGACGTCAATGTTGAAAAAGCCGAAGGAGATGTCATGGACTTAACCAGTGCCTTAGCTTTTACGGCACCTAAAAAAATATATGTAGCAGATTACGCGGATTGTCATGATGCTGATTTAGTTGTTTACACTGCGGGAGCTTCGCAGAAACCTGGAGAAACAAGACTGGATCTAACTGAAAAAAATCTGCGTATTACTAAAGATGTAGTAGAAAAAGTAATGGCGAGTGGCTTCGACGGGATTTTTCTGGTGGCTACTAACCCGGTGGATATTTTGACTTATGCAGTATACAAGCTCTCCGGTCTCCCTTCAAATCAGGTCATAGGAACTGGTACTTCCCTTGACAGTGCTCGCTTCCGTCAGGCAGTCGCTAATTTACTGGATGTGGATGTGCGAAATGTTCACGGGTATATCATCGGAGAACACGGGGATACTGAATTCCCTGTCTGGTCACATGCTAATGTAGCAGGTCTTCAGATCAATGAGTGGCTAAACAATAACCCTGATACTGATGAACAGGCTTTAGTAGAGATCTTTTTCTCAGTCAGAGATGCGGCATATGAAATCATCAAACGCAAAGGTGCAACTTTTTATGGAATCGGTGTGTCTTTAGCACGTATTACACGTGCTATTCTCAGCAATGAACATGCTGTGCTGCCACTATCCGTCTACCTTGAAGGGGAATACGGTGAGAGCGATATTTATATCGGGTCTCCCGCAATCGTCAACCGTAAAGGTATCGAAAAAATTGTAGAAATCCCGTTGAATGATTCTGAAAAAGAGAAAATGAAATACTCTACTGATACGATCCGTAATCACTTGAAGGAAGTTCTGGAGAAAAATCCTGATATTGGCTTCACCATATCAGACTGATCCTGAACTGATTTTTAGATAAAAAAAGCAGTCAGGTTTGATGCAGCCAAGTGTAGTCCAAAAGACTATACCTGATGCTGCTGTCAAACCTGTACTGCTTTTTTACATGGGAATAATAATGTCGTCTTCTTCGTATATTTCCTGTCCATCCAGATTTTCAGCATGAATCTCGATGATCAGCTGATGGGGCAGAACAACGGCTGTTTCTCCCGGGTGACTGATCCAGCCTCTTCTGACTCCAAGCTGATCTGGACTATTATCTTCTTTATTTCGGATGCGTGTCCCGTCAACTTCGATGATATTATACTGTCCTTCTGACGGCTCCAGCCTGAACTCCTCGTGAGGTGTCTCCTCACTCAATTCAACACTGTACACTTCTTCGCCAGAAATCTTGACTGTCGCGATGATGCGGGCATCTTCATCAATATTACTTAATTGGATACCGTACACAATATGAGGAATAAACGAAGCAATGAGCAGACAGATGATAATGACCACATCCAAAGGCTTCATGTTCCTCAAATGATACCTGACTTTCTGAATCAACTGTCTCTCACTCCTTTCTTTAAGAAAGACGCCGATCGATCTGACGTGCCAAAAAGATTGCTCTCTTTAACCTGCACACTGATCAGACGAATGGCGTCTTTTCCTCAATTCCTTATTGTCCTTTAAACTGTTCCTCGAAAAGCGGTGAGACCGAACGATTTTCATGAATGCGTTTGATGGCATGTCCCATCAACTCACCCACACTGACCTGTACGATTTTGTCGATTTTTTTATCTTCAGGCAATACGATCGAATCAGTGACAACCATTTTCTTGATTGGTGATTTTTCCAGACGTTCCATTGCCGGACCTGAAAAGACGGGATGAGTTCCACATGCGTAAACATCTTTTGCCCCTTTTTCAATCACAGCATTGGCAGCCAGGGTGATTGTTCCTGCAGTGTCGATGAGATCATCGATCAGAACAGCCGTTTTGCCTTCAACATTTCCTACGATATTCATAACTTCTGCTACGTTTGCTTTCGGACGACGTTTGTCAATGATGGCGATAGGCGATTTAAGAAATTCCGCCAGTTTTCTGGCACGCGTTACTCCACCATGGTCTGGAGAGACTACTACTGTGTTTTCTCCTCCAAGATTGTTGTCTAAAAACCAGTTAGCCAATAGTGAAGCCCCCAACAAGTGATCGACTGGAATATCAAAGAACCCCTGAATCTGTGACGCATGCAAATCCAATGTCAGCATACGGTCAGCTCCTGCCTGAGTAATCATGTTAGCCACTAACTTGGCAGTGATTGGCTCTCTCGATCTTGCTTTACGGTCTTGTCTGGCATAACCATAGTAAGGCATGACGATATTTATCGTCTTCGCACTTGCACGACGCAAAGCATCGATCATAATCAGTACTTCCATCAAGTGGTCATTAGTTGGAGCTGAAGTGGATTGAACAACATAAACGTGATCTCCACGAATACTTTCTTCAATATTGATACGAATTTCACCATCACTAAATTTATTGACTGATACTTTTCCTAATTCTACCCCTACATCCTTGGCGATTTTCTCTGCCAGCGGCTTGTTAGAACTCAAAGCAAATATCTTCAGTTTTGGATCAGAATAATGTTCGGACATGTCGGCCTCCATTTGTTTTCTCTCTTTTTTTTCCTACTCTTAGTTTATGCTTTAGAACCAAATAAATCAACTGTACTTGCGTGTGTAAGCCCTATTTTAAAGAGATTTCTAATTTTTGTGAGGCATTTCCTTATAATAGCCTTCTTTGGTGACTTGCCTTGCACGTGCAATCGCAAGTGATTCTGGCGGGACATTATCCGTAATCGTTGATCCAGCTGCTATATAACTATCGTTTTCGACTGTAACGGGTGCAATAAGATTCGTATTACAGCCTATAAATGAGTTGTCTCCTACTTCAATATGATGTTTATTTTTGCCATCGTAATTAACAAACACCGTTCCACAGCCCAAATTGATGTTTTCTCCTAGAGTTGCATCACCGACATACGTCAGATGGCCCACTTTAGTGTGTTTACCAATCGTCGCTTTTTTGATTTCCACAAAGTTCCCGATATGCACTTTTTCCTTGATAACGGCATCCGGTCTCAGATGACTATTCGGACCGATATTACTTTGTTTCTCCATAACAGATGATTCGATCAGTGAACTTCTGACCACCACTTCATTGCCGATCGTGCTGTCCACTATAATAGAATGTGCGCCGATATGACAGTCTTCACCAATCACCGTCGCTCCTTTAATGTAGACCCCAGGTTCAATTGTCGTATCCTGCCCAATGACCGCATCACTTTCAATATAGGTTTGTTCAGGGTCAACAAACGTCACTCCGTTGCGCATATGCGTTTCATTGATGCGTTTTTTCATCAGTTTATTGGCAAGGGCAAGCGCGATACGGTCATTGACACCCAGTGCCTCTTCTTTGTTGGCTAACTGATAAGCTGAAATAAGCTCATTGTCATTTTTTAAGATTTCCATAACATCCGGCAGATAATACTCTCCCTGAGAATTATTGTTGTCCACTTTTTCGATGGCTGCAAACAGGGCTTTATTATCAAAACAATACGTTCCTGTATTGATTTCCTGTACAGCCTGTTCCTGCTCTGAGGCATCTTTCTGTTCGACGATTTTAGAAACAGAGCCATCTTCGGAACGAATAACGCGTCCATAACCGAAAGGATCATCTGCATGAGCAGTTAATACCGTTGCTTTAGCGCCGACCGATTCGTGGTGCGCCATCAGACTTTCAAGGGTTTCTCTAGTCAGTAATGGCGTATCGCCACAAATGACCAGAGTCGTTCCTTCTTCATTTTTAAGGATCGGGCCAGCCTGCTCTACTGCATGAGCGGTTCCCAGCTGTTCTTCCTGAAGAACATACTCACTTTTATCTCCTAAATAATCCTGCACAGTTTCAGCACCGACACCTGTTACAGTCACAACTTTATCCATATTAGCTGCCAGAGCCTGGTCGACCACGTGGCCTACCATTGGTTTCCCCATTACCGGGTGCATTACTTTATATAATTTAGATTTCATTCGTGTTCCCTGACCTGCTGCCAACACTACTGCGAATCGTTTAGTCATTAGTTTCTCCTTGTCTTTTCTTAATAGTCTTATACCAATTCTTTATGACAATATATCTTCTTGTGCGTAACGCACGCAAACCTCCTTTCATAATACGTTATGACCAGGTGGTTTTCAAGGTTGATAAGGTGTTTTGTTTGTCCTATTTATTACAGTTTCCTATAATTAAACTAGTTAAGGATACGCAGTATCGTATAAATATGAGATAGACCACTTAAAGTCTATCCTTAAGGAGGAACTATTTATGGAAAAAGATTTTACCGTTATTGGCAGTTACCCAACTGAGGAAGAAGCTGAACACGTCATACGCAGACTGCTCAAGGAAGGGACAGCAAAACAGGATATTACCATTTTTACTAATAAAGATAAGAGTGATCGTTTGAATAATACGGAGAATGTTGATGTATCAAATGCTGATGTCAACGATGACAAGGATCATGATGATGACAAGAGTTTCTGGGAATCAATCAAAGATGCTTTTTCAGTCAGAGATGACGAATATTATGAAGATCCAAATTATGTAGTGGAAGATGACAGTCTTCATATGTACAGGGATGACTTGAAAAAAGGACATGTCGTGGTCACTATTCAAAAAAACGGCGGACAGGATTCGGGTAAAGAGCGTGAGGCAACGTCCTCTACACAGACACATGCAGGCGATCCAGACCTGGAGACATTAGGGACAACTGCCGGTTTCCCAAATGAGGGGAGTGTTCAGGGTATGGGTGATGGCGGACAACCGCCAATGGAACCTAAAACAAATGATGGAACACCTCCTGAACTGGAAGATACGCATGGTGAAGCGGACGTTGATGCTTCTACTGATGAGCGACTTCGCCAGACTCGAAAAAAAGATCTCGATTCATAATACCTTACGGTTAGACTAAAAAAACATTCCTTTGATGACTGCCATCAAGAGGAATGTTTTTTTGCTGGAACTGATCAGTCTATAAGAAATAATCAACTGCACGGACTATTCAGCCTAATCGAGCGAAAAGTTCCCTGGTGTCACTTCAATCGTTCGGTCTTTAGTATTGACTTTGTCCACTTTGATAAGCGATGTGTAATCCGTAACGGATCGTTCACCATTAAAAATGTTTTCAGCAATCACAGTTGCACCTACTACTTCTGAATTGAACTCTTCGATGAGACTGATCATTCCGTTGACCGTTCCACCGCCTTTAAGAAAATCGTCCACAATCAGGACTTTTGACCCCATATCCAGACTTCTTCTGGACAGTTCCATTTTCTCAACACGATCTGAAGAGGATCCGGATACATAGTTGATGCTGACGGTTGATCCTTCTGTTACTTTAGAATCACGTCTGACGATTACAAACGGCACGTTTAAGTAAAGGGCAACTGACTGCGCAATCGGTACTCCTTTAGTGGCCACTGTCATGACACTATCCACTCGTTTATCCATATACTGGGAAGCAATGACTCGCCCAATACGTCTCAGCCATTTTGGATCACCCAGCATATCTGATAAGTATACATAGCCTCCAGGGAGCAGCCGCTTGGAGTGGTTTAGTTCTTCACATAAATCAGTGATAAACTGGTCTACATCTTCAGGTGTCATTTTAGGAACGTATCTGACACCACCTGCAGCGCCGGGAAGTGTTTCCAGGAACCCTATCCCTCTTTTGGCAAATGTTTCTTTTACGATCGTCAAGTCCTCACTGATACTCGATTTAGCTGACTCGTAGCGTTTAGAAAATAATGTTAATGGAATCAGCGTATGCGGATGTTCGATCAAGTAATGGGTTATATCGATCAGTCGTTCACTGCGTTTAATTTTCATTTCCTTCACCTCATTATGTAACGTACATTACATTCATTTACAGTTCCATTTTACCTTTTTTATTCGTGAATTCCTAGCTTATTTTCAATTAGATTCATTTAATGTTCGGAATTTTTCATTTCCCAGTTTCAAGCAGTTCATTTTACCCTCTCATTTCTTACAAAAGAAAAAGAAGAAAGATCATTTGACTGACCTTCCTCCCCTTGTATTTCTTATTTGGATTCAATTTCTACCAGCAGGTCATTCGCCTGAATCTGATCTCCTTCTTTAACGAAGAGTCTTTCTACTCTACCTGCAATCGATGAACGGATTGTTGTTTCCATTTTCATTGCTTCTGTGATAACGATCGGTGCACCTTTTTCGACTTTATCGCCACGATTGACCAGAACTTGTAGCACAGATCCGGGCATCGTTGCGCCAATGTGCCCTTTGTTTGATGGTTCAGCTCGCTTGCGTACCGCTTTGGTAGCTGTAATACTTTTATCTAGTATTTCAACCTGTCGGCCCTGACCGTTTAATTCAAAGTACAGAATACGGTTTCCTTCCAGATCCGGATCTCCGATCTGAATCAGTTTAATAATCAGTGTTTTCCCTTTTTCAAGACGAACTTCGATTTGTTCTCCCATACGCACGCCGTAGAAGAAGGTCGGTGTATCAAACTTATTGACCTCTCCGTACATGTTATAGAAGAAGGTATAGTCAAGATAGACTTGAGGGTACATGATGTAGCTGATAACCTCTTCCATGTTCGGCTCTCTGTCCAGATGTTCAGCGAGTTCAGCTTTGATTACTGAAAAATCAAGCGGCTTTTTGTATTCTCCCGGTCTCTTAGCCAGCGGCTCTTCTCCTTTCAAAACGAGCTGCTGCAGTCGTTCAGGGAATCCGCCTTCTGGTATGCCAAGTTCTCCTTTAAAGAAGCTGACAACCGACTTAGGAAAATCAATACCGTCTCCTTTTTCAAATATCTCTTCTTCAGTCAGTTCATTCTGAATCATGAATAAGGCCATATCTCCCACTACTTTGGATGACGGTGTCACTTTAACGATATCCCCGAACATTTTGTTGACAAGCGTGTATGCCTCTTTAATGTCGTCCCATCGGTCTTCAAGGCCTACCCCTTTAGCCTGCTGCTTCAAATTGGTGTATTGTCCACCAGGCATCTGGTGAGAATACACTTCTGTAGAGGCTGCGGGCATTCCTTCTTCAAAGTCTGCATAAAATTTACGGGTGTCTTCCCAATATCTGCTCAGGTTTTCAACGTTCTTAATGTTGAATTTAGGCGCGTGAGAAGTTCCTTCAAGCGCATAATACAAACTGCTGATGCTCGGCTGACTGGTTTTTCCACTTAAGGCACTCTGAGCGACGTCGACAACATCGACACCCGCACGAATAGCCGCACCATAGGTGTAAACACCATTTCCGCTTGTGTCATGCATATGCAGATGAATCGGAACAGATACCGTATTTTTCAGTTCTCCGATCAAACGGTAAGCCGCGTGCGGTTTAAGCAGGCCGGCCATATCCTTGATCGCAATGATATGAGCCCCTAACGATTCCAGTTCTCTGGCCATTCGCTTGTAGTAGTCCATTGTGTATTTTGTCTGAGACGGGTCATTCAGATCTCCTGTATAACAGATTGCCGCCTCAGCAATTTTATTCTGATCCCTTACATACTGAATGCTTTTTTCCATTTGCGGGACCCAGTTCAGACTGTCAAAGATACGGAAGACGTCGATACCGTTCTCTGCAGCTAAACGAATAAATTCTTCCAGTACGTTGTCCGGCAGATTCTCATAGCCGACACCGTTCGACCCTCTAAAGAGCATCTGGAACAGCGTATTCGGCATTTTTTTACGCAGTTTTCTCAGACGTTCCCATGGGTCTTCAGTCAGGAAGCGGTAAGATACGTCAAATGTTGCGCCTCCCCACATTTCCACTGAGAAGAGTTCTGGGATCGCTTTTTCAGTTTCTTCTGCAATCGTCAGCATGTCTTTGGTGCGCATACGTGTAGCAAGCAGACTCTGATGCGCATCTCTGAAGGTTGTATCTGTCATTAAGACAGAATTCTGTTCTTTCAGCCATTGAGAGACTGCTTCCGGCCCCTCTTTGTCTAAAATGTGTTTCGGATAGACAATATCTTTTGATGGAAGAATCAGGTTTTCTGGCATTCTCGGTTCTTTGAATGCCCTTTTTTCAACTTTCCCTATTCCAGGGAAGCCATTGACTGTTACATTTCCAATATACTGAAGTGATTTGTTCCCTCGATCACGCAGTTTAGAGTATTCGAACAATTCCGGTGTTTCATCAATAAAGCGGGTAGTGGCTTTTCCTGAAGAAAACTCAGGGTGTTTCAGCACATTGATCAGGAACGGAATATTCGTTTTAACTCCACGGATCCTGAATTCGATCAGTGAACGCGTCATTTTCTGAACGGCTTTTTCATAATCCAGAGCCTGTACCGACAGCTTTACTAAAAGCGAATCGAAAAACGGGGTTACAACGGATCCCTGGAATCCGTTTCCGGCATCCAGACGAATACCAAAGCCGCCCGGAGAACGGTAAGTATTGATTTTTCCAGTATCCGGAAGAAAATTATTGACGGGGTCTTCAGTAGTGATCCGGCACTGAATGGCTGCTCCGTTTAATTTAATGTCTTTCTGCTGAGGCAGTCCCACTTCGTCGAATAAGTTAAGACCTTGAGCGATAAGAATCTGACTCTGTACAATATCGATGCCGGTCACCATTTCTGTGACTGTGTGCTCGACTTGAACTCGCGGATTGACTTCTATAAAGAAGAACTCATCATTTTCCAGCAGAAACTCGACCGTCCCGGCATTGACATAGTCCACATGTTTCATCAGTTTAACTGCAGTATGACATAATTCTTCTCTGACTTTAGGATCCAGATCAACGCAAGGGGCAACCTCCACTACTTTCTGATGACGTCTCTGAACAGAGCAGTCCCGTTCGAATAAATGCACGATGTTGCCTTGAGTGTCTCCAAGTATCTGGACTTCAATATGCTTGGGATTGGATATATAGCGTTCAACATAAATTTCATCACGCCCGAAAGCTGATTGGGCTTCACTTTTAGCCCGGTCATATCCTTCCAGTGCTTCTGATTCATCGTGAGCTACTCGCATCCCTCGACCACCGCCGCCTAATGCAGCTTTCATAATGATCGGATATCCGTACTCTTTACCGAAAGCTTTCACTTCCTCCACTGAATCAACGGGTCCGTCAGTTCCGGGAATCGTTGGAATGCCAGCTTCTTTAGCCACTTCTTTAGCTTTCAGCTTGTCTCCGAATACATCCAGATGTCTGGTTTCCGGTCCGATAAATGTGATGCCTTCTTCCACACATCGTTGTGCAAAAATTAAATTTTCAGATAAAAATCCGTAACCCGGATGAATAGCATCTGCACCCGAATCTTTTGCGATGTCAATGATACTCTCAATATCAAGATAAGCATCGATCGGTTTTTTTCCTTTGCCCACTAAGTACGCTTCATCTGCTTTGAACCGATGAACACTTGCTTCATCTTCCTGAGCATAGATTCCCACCGTGCTGATGTTCAGCTCATGCAGCGCTCTGAAGATACGGATAGCTATTTCTCCTCTATTAGCAACTAATACTTTTTCCATTCAGTTTCACCTCTACCTTATCTATTTCATTGCACTATCATTTTCTTTTAACCTTATTCTCTATTTTAACAGAGATTCACCATAAGAAAAAATTTTTTTTCAATCTGTCTGGGAATAGCCGATCATACTGTTCATCCAGAATGCAAAAAAAAAAAAGAATGCCCTCAGCGACATTCCCTCTTTTGTAGCATTTGACTTCATAACAGTGTTTCTTTCTTTTCCTTTACCAAGTGTATTCTTTCTTCTGAACTGACACTCAGTTTCACCTGCGGATCAATAAAATAGACTGCTTCAGCCAGACGGGCGGTTTACACACTGACCTGATTTCTTCCCGAACTTTTGGATAAGTAGAGTGCCAAATCTGCTTTCTCAACCATCGTTCTGGTTTCATGCGTTGTTTCCGGATAAGAAGCGAGCCCGATCGACACCGTTACCTTCAGCTGTTCGCCTGTGGCTGTGATAAATTCATGATAGTCGACATTAAACCTCAGCTGTTCTGCCAGTTTCAAGGCCTTAGCTTTATCACAGTCGGGCAGGATGACAGCAAACTCTTCCCCGCCTTTTCTAAAAACAGTGCCCTTATCGGCAATGGTCTGTTCCATCAGACTGCTTAATTCGATCAGAACAAAGTCGCCAACTGCATGTCCGTGATTGTCATTTATGATTTTAAAGTGATCGATGTCCAGCATCAAAAGGGCCAGTGTACCCTGCTTCTTTTTCACCGTCTCTGCATTGCGCTCCCAGACTTTATCAAAGTGCCTGACGTTATACAGTCCAGTCAGGAAATCTTTCGACGATTCAGTTTCGTACTGGGAGAAAAGGTATTCCGATTTCTTAATGTAATCGACTAAGAAGACGGCAGAGATTCCACCAATAGTCGAAATCACCCAGTACATCATAAAAATTGTACCGACAAGTCTAAACTCTCCCACCAGAATAACTAAAAAGTATGTAACCACAGCATTGGAAAATAAGGTCATGTAAACTGCCTTAGTCTTCAGGTCTTTTCGGTTTTTCAGCAGCCTTTCCAGGATGGTATATCCAATAAATAAAAGGCTGATCATGACTACTGCATACAGCGCCGAACGGTTAACACCGATTAAAAAACGGCTGAATATGATCAGCACACTACTGATAAAAGCCGGTGTTTTACCAATGAACAGAACCAGCAGCATAATGGGCACATACCTTAAATCAAGCAGTGTTTCATTAGTGACATTTATGGAAAAGTACATTAAGATGTACCCCATGAAACCTCCACTGAAACCATCTATAAGAACTCCTTTGACAGAATAGCCTTGCTCGTAAGCTTTTTTCCACCGCAATTTCATGTATAAAAAAATCAGGGCAACAACAATACAGATATTGACAAATAAATCAGCAAGCATGTTATTCTCCGTTCCTGATACTCATTCTCTCATATTTATGTATCTACATCCCCATAGTACCATTACCAGTGCTACTATATTGAAAAAAATTTTTCTAAATTATGACAAATAAATCACAAAGAGCCCTTCCAAAGAGACTATTCTCTTTGAAGGGCTGGTTTTAAGCTTTATTCAGTATCACCTGTAATGTTTCGACGTCTGTTCAGACGTTCGTACCGGGAATTCGAAAACAGTTTTTTCAGAAGCGACGTCAGTACGAAAATAGTGATAAAGACAAGGGTAATGGATGCTCCTGGAGGCGTACCATACTGATAAGAAGCGGTCAGTCCACTTAACATCCCTATGATGGCTATCGCAATCCCGATCAGAATGACGCCGTTAAAACTCTTACTCAATCTCATTGAAATAGCAGCAGGGAGTACAATAATAGCTGAAACCAGCAGCGCTCCGACAATGGGCATGATGACGGCTATTGTGACACCTGTGAGGATATTAAACAAGATCGACATCCGCTTGATGGGCAGACCGGCAGTATAAGCCGTATCTTCATCGAAAGTCAGGATATACATTGGTTTTCTGAAAATGATATACAAGACGCCAATCGTTATCGTCAGAATAAGCAGCAGCCAGATCTGCTGTTGGCTTATAGTCACGATCGACCCAAATAAAAACTGATTGATGTTGACGGTCGTTCCTCCTTCATTCAATCCCATCAGCACTAAGGCGACAGCCATGCCACCAGACATCAGCATTGCAACTGAAACCTCAGAATACGTACGGTAGACGATACGGAGGTATTCCAGCAGGATCGCCACCGCGATGACTACAAGGATATTGGTCCAGGTAGGATCGATCCCTAAAAGCATTCCTAACGAAACCCCAGCCAGAGAGACATGAGACAGCGTGTCTGCCATCAGCGACTGTCTTCTGAGAATAAGAAAAAGACCAAGTATGGGAGCAATCAGTGAGATAAGGAATGATGCCTGGAAGGCTCTTTGCATGAATCCATAGAAAAACATCTCCACGGGGAATCCTCCTTCCTGATCAGTTCAATGTGTTTATTAGCATAGTGACGTAGTTCTTCGTGATCATGTGTGACCATTAAGATCCCTTTACCATGGTCTTTACTATTATGCTGCAGTAATTTGTAAAATTCTTCTCGGGAATGAATATCCATTCCTGTCGTCGGTTCATCTAGTACAAATAGATCAGGATCCGTAGCAAATACACGGGCAATCGAAATTCGCTGTTTTTGTCCACCGGAAAGTTCTCCAATTTTTTTATGGCGCATGTCCCACATCCCTACTGATTCAAGTGAGCGTCTAACATGTTCCTTGTCTTCTTTGTCCAGTTTTTTGAACCATTTCCCTCTTGGATAGCGGCCGGACTGGACTAATTCCAGAACGGTACTGGGAAACCCTGCGTTGAAGGAAGATACTTGCTGAGGGACATACCCTACAACCAGTTTGTCATTCCGGCGGTTCTGATCGGAAATCGTCACACTGCCTTTTGATGGTTTCAACAGTCCTAATATATTTCTTAGTAGCGTCGTTTTTGCTGCTCCATTTTCACCAGTCAGCATAACAAAGTCCCCTGAGTTTACCTCAAAGGAAATGTTTTCCAGAACGGGTTCGTCTTCATAATGGAAAGCAAGGTCATCAACTTTAATGTACTCCATGTATAATCGACCTTTCTTTAATAGTGTCACTACTCATTATAACTGACTTCTTCAAAAAGAACAGCTCTATTAGTAGTCAGCCATAAAACAAGGAGCGCCCTGCTGATCAGCGACACTCCTGCTCGACTTCTTTATTCTATACTCCGTTTTAAAGCTTCCAGATTTTCTCTCATAGCTTCTATATATCCGGCGTCCTGTTCACGAAGTTCTTCAGACAAGGTTTCCAGATCATGAAGAACAGCCGTTTCTGTCCCTGTTTCGTCGGCGACAGTCTGTGCTATCGATGAATTTGCTCCCTGCTGATAATAGATAACAGGCACATTATGCTCGTTGACCAGTTCATTGATTTCTGCAATGCGTGAAGGGCTGGGTTCAACTTCAGTAGACAGTCCACCGATAGCCACTTGTTCTAATTCATATCGACTTGCAATATATCCAAACGCCTGATGCTGAACAACGAACGTCCTGTTTTCTGCATCAGCGAATGCCTCTTCATATTCTGAATGTATAGTTCTCAGTTCTTCAATAAATGCTTCAGCATTCTCAGTATAGTCAGCTTCATTTTCAGGATCGACTTCTATCAGCGCTTCCTGGATCATGCGTACCTGATCTTGAGCCAGTACCGGATCCAGCCAGATATGAGGATCTTCTTCAACATGGTCATCAATCTGGATATGAGCAACTTCAGACTGGGCTAAATCATATCCGTCCTGATCAACAGCCACCACCTGAACGTAGAAATCATCCGAATCCGTCTGATATTCAAATCGTTCATCTGTAATTTCCTCTATTCTATTCCACTGTCCATCGGTATCTTTTACATGCCACGCCCATTCATAGGCTTCTTCATGCTGTGCAAGTACCGTAATCGAATCTCCACTGTGGTAATGTCCACCTACTCCTATTAATGAAACATCATAAGGGGCGTCGGATACAGATTCAACTGATCCGCCAGACTCCTCGTCGGCACTTCCAAGTGTGTCGTAATGCGATTCACTTTCAAATCCATCTGCAGTACGTACGATATTTAAATCATCATTTTCAACCGTGTTGAGCAAGCTGGGCACCCAAAACTCCATTTCCTCACTGCTGTAAACAAACATATCAGCTTCATTGATTCCAGCAATATCCTGCGCGCTGGGCTCGTAACTATGCGGGTCTACCCCATTCCCCACCATTAATGTTATATCAGCATTGTCTCCGGCCACCCGCTGGGTAAAATCGTATACCGGATAGAAAGATGTTACAATAGAGAGCTGTTCTTCACTTGTTGCTTCGTCTCCGTCTGACGTACAGGCTGATAACCCTATAGCCATTAACAGTAGGGGAATCAGACGTCTGTATATTTTATTAGTCATAATTGTCTCCTTAATTTATAAAATCCAAATCGTAATCATTACGGTATATAAAGTATCATGCGCACCTCTGAAATGTCAAGGTCTATTTATCCACGGAAAAAGCGGCTTAGTCATTCAGCCGCTTCAATCCTATCTATTAATGATTGTCTACTTCCAGCTCTATGACTTCTGACTCTGCATATGCCTGATGATCGTCATCATAAAGCACAGCACGCATCTCAACGGTGTGTTCCGGTGCTTCACCGATAAACTCGTTTGTATTCTGTCCGGAGATCATTTCCCATTCAGAATCATCATCTGTTCTCAAGTACCACTGCCAGTCATCGTAATCACTGTCTTCAGACAAAACAGCCGTCAGCTCCACTAGATCGCCTGTGTGATAATACTCGCCCATCCCTTCGATCTGAACGGTTTCCATTAGATCAGCAGCAGGCTCATCCTGTTCAGCCTGACTGTCGGCTTCTTCATCGTCCTCTATATCTGAATCTGAGTCTATTTCTTCGTCAGTCTCCCCTGATTCTTCCTCAGACTGGTCTGCTGTTTCAGACATTTCCTCTTCTTCAACGATTTCTGCAGACTCCTCTTCTACTGCTTCCTCATCAGGCGTATCACACGCTGCTAAGTACAAAGTCAATAGTGCAACACTCGAAAACTTGATCCATTTCTTATTCATCATTATCTCCTCCCAAATTAGTAAATCGTAATCTTTACGTTTTACATTTAACCACGTCTAATCTTCTTTGTCAAACAGAAAAAACAAAAAAAGTGTCTTCCAATTCCTGACAGGTCTTAAACCGGTCATTCTCTGGAACACACTGGTACGTTAATTGATGGTTCGGACCAGATAGACTTCCTGGCAGAATCCTTTCAAGCCGTTGACGATTCGTTTAGCTTTACTATAATTTTGAGTCAACCCGTAAACAGTTGGACCTGTTCCGCTCATTAAGGCAGTATCAGCTCCAAAACTGATCATTTTTTCTTTTATGTCTCCGATCACCGGATTCTGCAGCATCGCTTTTTGCTCAAGAGCATTTCCGGCAGCTTTAACCATTTTCTTGTAGTCCGATTTTTCTACAGCGTTCTTCATCTCATCGATACTGTAGGACGGTAGGCTCGCGATAGCCAAATCCTTAAAAACAGTCCAGCTTGAGATGCCTTTTGGAGGCTTGACCACTATTACCCACGCGTGAGGAATGGGGGTTATGGGTTCTACTTTTTCACCTCTTCCGGTAACGCAGGCTGTTTGACCAAATATACAAAATGGGACATCCGATCCAATCTTTTCACCCAATTCAGCCAGACGGTCAAGTGTTAGATCCAGTTTCCATAAGCGATTCAAAGCTCGTAAAGTCGCAGCTGCATCACTGCTTCCACCACCCAGCCCGGCAGCGATCGGTATCGCTTTCTCGATATAAATATGCGCTCCAGAGTCAACATTATAAGTTTCTTTCAAAAGCAGAGCTGCCTGATAGACGATGTTTCTTTCGTTCAGCGGCATAAATGAACTGTCGGAGTCGATTGTGATTCCTGACGTCTTCAAAGTGAAACTCAGTCGATCTGCTAAATCGATGGGTGTCATAACCATTTCCACCTCATGAAATCCATCACTTCTCTTATTTAATACATTCAGGCATAAATTGATTTTAGCGGGTGCTTTTTCAAGCTCCTCCATCTCATCCCTCCTAAAACATCAGCTTATTCCTATTGTAGAACAGATGACACGATTTATAAAAAGATAACGATTACTATCTGTCAGACAAAACAGAGCATAAAAAAAGTAGTATAATATAAAATTATACTACCAGCATTTTAATTAGTTTAATACGACTTCTTTTTCTTCTTCAAATTCCAGTTCAACTGAATGAGTTAGTACATCAGTATAACTATATGAAACTCTATCTACTGCATTTTCATCCTGATCTAACTCTACGACGAATACTGATGGATATGTTTCAGTTAGTATTCCTTTGCGTTCTGTTGTCTTTTTTCTTCCGGCCTGGGCAATCAATTTGATTTCTCTTCCGATTTGACTGTCCAAGGATTTCTTGATGCTCGCTAAAGTAGTTGGCATTTTCGACTCACCTCACAAAGTATTATCTATACTATAACACAAAAAGACGAAAATTGTAAGCTAATTGTAAAATAAAGATAGTGTTTTCTGTGAAGATTAAATTAAAGAGAGACTTAAAAATGCTTATTCTACGGTTTTTTCCTTCTTTTCAGTTTTGAACCCTAATAATACGCTCATATTTCAGCATTCTAATGTTCGTGTTTAATCTTTCCAAAAAGAAACGGCCATGTCTATTTCTCAGCTTTTACCTGCATGAATTTGGAAAATGCGGTATGCTTTCTCATCTGATAAGCCAGCAGTACGCCCCCTATCGTTCCAATCAGCGCGCTGATAAAAAATACAGGAACAAACCCGAATAATGCTGCTTCCGAGCTTAAGAAAAGGCGTGCGACAGGGTAACTGGCTAAAGCCCCCATAATCCCACTTCCCACTATTTCCCCCACAGCCAGTAAATAGAATTTATGTCCTTTTCTGTAGAGATAACCTGAAAGAAATGCCCCGATCATGCTTCCCGGAAATGCCAGAAGTGAGCCAGTTCCCGTAATATTTCGTAAAACTGACACCCCAAATGCCTGAGCCAGACTGTACCATGGCCCAAGAAGAAAGCTGACAATAATGTTCATAAAATGCTGAAATGGTGCAGCTCGTACAAATCCTAACGGGATAACGATCAGACTCCCTCCAATATAGCCGATTGCAATACACAACGCTGTAAAAACCAATGCTTTTGTTTTCATTTCCACTCTTCCTTCCTTTTTTATACAAAAAAACACTTCCCTTAACTGATGAACGTTAAGACAGAAGTGTAGAAAGACAGAATAATATGACGCCTGAAAGATTCTTCATTGACGCATTAGCTGAGCAGACACAGTCTACTTCACATTATTGACTCCACCCACTCCCTCCGCTGGCATCATCCAGTTCAGGTCACGACAGATTTTTACGATCTGATAGGGATAAGGCTTATTCGCCACTTTCAGGACTACTCATGACACAATGGTCACCAAGAACTCTCCCAGGGTTTTCATATGAAATTTTCATTATTAGCGTACTATTTTTCTGAATCGAATTCAAGACCGAGTTGCGAGAACGCATTAGCCAGTGATGCGAATTCTTCTATCGTCAGGGTCTCGCCTCTACGTTTGGGATCGACTGATGCCATCTCCAGTCCCTGCTCCAGTTTTGCTTTTGTGTCATCTGCTTTACCGAAAGCGACCAGTAAATTGTTCCATAGTGTTTTTCGTCGCTGAACAAAAGCAGAACGGACCAGCCTGAAAAAGAGTGGTTCATCATTAACTTGCACATTCTTCTCTGTTTTTTCAGATAATCTGATGATAGCTGATTCCACATTTGGTTGAGGGACAAAGACGGTTTTTGGCACAGTAAATGCCACAGCCGCATCCATATAATACTGGACTGCTACAGAAAGCGATCCATAAGCCTTAGTACTTGGTGAAGCAGAAATACGGCTGGCCACTTCCTTTTGCATCATTAATACCATTCGGTCAAGTACCAACCCCGATTCAAGAAACCGCATGATGATAGGTGTCGTAATATAATATGGTAGATTAGCGACCAGTACGACCTCTTTTGCATCAGCCAGATGAGACGCCTCAAAAGCCTTCATATCCACCTTTAAAACATCTGAATGAATGATGTCAATATTATCATAAGGAGATAAGGTATCTTCGAGAACCGGCAGTAAACGATCATCTATCTCAAACGCAATAACATTCTTTGCTTTCTTTGCCAGCTGTTCAGTTAATGCCCCTATTCCTGGTCCGACTTCTATAACCGTCGTTTCTTTATTTATCTCACCGGCATTGACGATTTTACTTAAAATGTTTGTATCGACTATAAAATTCTGGCCCAGACTCTTTTTGGCTGATAATCCGTATTTCTCTAAAATCTGCTTTGTCCTTAAAGGGGTCGCGATATCTTTATGTTCAGTCATTAGTTAATTCCTTTCTGATCTTATCCAGTGCTGTTTTGACCTCTTCTTCAGAGATACCAAACATATTCAGCCGTTTTTCCAGCTGCTTTCCATTTGTATAGCCAATACGCAATTCGTTTCCGAGTCGTTCCCTGAGCATACTAGCTTGAGGGGTACCTATCAATCCTTCACTGATCAAGAATTGTTTCGAAACAGTCGGTAACGATTCAATCCTTTCTTCCACTACTTTATCCAGTGCTTCTCTGATGGATTTTACAGAGGCATGTTCGATGCCAATGCTTTCTTTATTCTTGACTGTTCTTCTTGCTTCTTCTCTTGGCAAAAAAGCATGCTTGACTCCCGGAACGTTCTGAGAAATGATTTTCCTGATTTTTTCCCCCGGCCCATCTGGATCTGTAAATACAATAACGCCCCTGACTTCATAAGCTAGTGCGATCCGTTCCAGTATTTCTTCGTTGATGGCCGATCCCATCGTTTCGATTGTGTCGCAATTTACGGCTAAAGCCAGTCGCTTCGAATCGTCTTTTCCTTCGACTACGATTACTTCTTTAATCTTATCCACAGTCTTACTCCTTTAACCTGAACAGTTTCAGTGCATTCTGAGTGGTCTGATGAGCCACTGCTTCAAAGGTCAGTTCTCTCTGGGCAGCAATTTCTTCCGCTACATATTTTATGTAACCCGGCTCATTCCGTTTTCCTCTGTTTGGTGTAGGCGCAAGGTAGGGGGCATCCGTTTCAATCAGAAGCTTGTCGAACGGCACATTTTTCGCCACTTCTTTTACTTCTTTTGCATTTTTGAACGTTACCACTCCGCTGAGTGATATATGCATCCCGATGTCCAGAAATTTCTCCATCCAATACGTATCCAGACCAAAACTATGCATGATCCCGCCAGTGTCTCCGGCATGTTCTTCTTTCAGTATCCTGAAGGTATCTTCTGTCGCATCGCGGTTGTGAATACTGACTGGCAGATTCAGTTCTTTTGCCACACGAATCTGTCTTCGGAAAGCATCATGCTGAACAGGTTTTGGTGCAGTCTCCCAGTAGTAATCCAGACCCATCTCCCCCATCGCGACAACCGTCTCATCAGACAACTGACTGATCAGTTTTTCTTCCACTTCATCTGAATAGCTGTCTGCTTCAGTTGGGTGCCACCCGATGATGGTATACAACCCTTCATAGGTGTGAGCCAGTTCGACTGCTTTTTTTATGGTCGGCGTATCAAATCCGACGATCGCCATTTTAGTGACGCCGTTGTCTCTTGCTCTACTGATCACTTCAGCTTCTTCACCTTCAAATTGGTCTACATTAATATGGGTATGTGTATCAAATAACATTGATTTATAGTCCTTTCTCTTGTGGAATCGATCGCTTCATCTTGTTCAGAATACACTATCAGCAAAAAAAATTCCAATAAAGCTGAGACATGACCGTCTCAGACTTTACTGGAATAAGCTTATTGTAATGATTAAGCGACGATAGACCCGTTGGGCATATGCTTAGGTGCATCGACTATCGTTAAGTTTCCTTCAGTATCTTCAGCTGACAAAATCATGCCCTGGCTAATTTCGCCACGCATTTTTCTCGGCTTCAGATTAGCGACGATGATGACTTTTTTTCCAACAAGCTCTTCAGGATTTGGGTAAAACTCAGCTACTCCTGAAAGGATTTGACGGTGTCCCCCTTCATCTCCTGCATCAAGTCTGAAATTCAGTAATTTGTCAGCATTCTCTACCTTACCAACTGATATGACTTCCGCAACTTTGAGTTCCACTTTATCAAACACATCATATTTAATCTCTTTTTCTTTAACAGACGTCAGCTGTGTGTTTTCAGGATCAAAGGCGTCTTCAACCTCCTCAGCCGGTTCACCACTTG
This sequence comes from Alkalibacterium olivapovliticus, assembly GCF_003003275.1. GTDB lineage: Bacteria > Bacillota > Bacilli > Lactobacillales > Carnobacteriaceae_A > Alkalibacterium > Alkalibacterium olivapovliticum. The sequence goes on along the minus strand of NZ_PVTO01000003.1, from coordinate 138,483 downwards.
CCATCCAGCTTTTGATTTCTTCCACTTCGCTATCGACATCCAGTCGAGGAAAAATAGGTTCTCCTTTTGAAACGACTGTTTTGCCTTGTGGGAAGTGACCAAAGTCCACATAATCAAAAGATAAATCCGCTGCTTCAAGTCCTATCTGCTCAGCAATCGCATAAGAGGTGTGAACCAGAATCGGCTGAAGCAATGTCGCCGTGACCCGCAGGCTTTCTGCCAGATGTGTCATAACACTTTCAAGCTGCTCTTTCTGGTCAGGGTCTTTGGCCAGCACCCATGGAGCTGTTTCATCAATATATTTATTTGTACGGGAGATCAGTTTCCAGACCGACTGTAAAGCCGAGCTGAACTGCATCTGGTCCATACTTATTTCGTATTCATTGATCGATTCAAGCGCTTGAAGTCTCAACGCTTCGTCGAATTCGGTCATGTCCCCTTTATAATCAGGAACAGCTCCGTCAAAGTATTTATTCATCATTGCAACGGTCCGGTTCAGCAGGTTACCTAAATCATTTGCGAGATCATAGTTGATTCGAGACACAAAATCTTCAGGCGTAAATACGCCGTCACTGCCAAATGTCACTTCTCTCATCAAGTAATAACGCACTGCATCAACGCCGTAACGCTCCACCAGTTTTTCAGGGTAAATCACATTTCCTTTAGACTTTGACATCTTGCCGTCTTTCATCAGCAGCCATCCATGTCCGAAAACCTGTTTAGGAAGCGGCAGGTCTAACGCCATAAGTAAGATAGGCCAGTAAATCGTATGGAAACGGACAATTTCTTTCCCAACCATATGAACATCAGCCGGCCAGTATTTTCTGAACATCTCCGGCTGGTCATCAAATCCGCCCAGATCAGGATCGTATCCTAATGCTGTAATATAGTTTGTCAAGGCATCGATCCAGACATAGACGACATGTTTCGGATTAGACGGAACAGGAACGCCCCAGTTGAATGTCGTGCGGGAAACAGCCAGATCTTCAAGTCCCGGCTTGATAAAATTATTGACCATTTCCTTCTTACGTGACTCGGGCTGAATAAATTCTGAATGTTCTTCATAGTACTCAAGTAACCGGTCAGCATAATTGCTCATTCTGAAGAAATAAGACTCTTCCTTGACCCATTCGACAGCATGTCCACTTGGTGCTAAACCACCCGTAACATTGCCTTCAGAATCGCGGTACACTTCTAGCAGCTGAGTCTCAGTGAAAAATTCTTCGTCGGAAACAGAATACCATCCTTCATAGTCTCCCAGGTAGATATCGCCTTGCTCCAGCAGTTTTTCGAATATCTTCCCCACAACTTCCTTATGTTTCGGTTGCGTTGTTCGAATGAACTGATCATTAGAAATATCCAGAGTCCGCCAAAGTGACTGAATACTTTCAGCCATTTCATCCACGTACTCCTGAGGTGTCTGATTTTTTTCGGTCGCTTTTGTTTCAATTTTTTGTCCATGCTCGTCGGTACCTGTTAAATAAAAGGTATCGAACCCTTTCAAGCGTTTAAAACGGGCTAGTACATCACACGCTATGGTGGTGTAGGCATTCCCGATATGCAAATTACCGCTCGGGTAATAGATAGGTGTCGTGATATAAAATGAATTTCGCTCAGACAAGTGATTGTCCTCCTTTTTGTGATTACATTGCAAACAAATCGTTTAAACATACTTTCCTAGTATAGCACAGCTTTAATACGCTAAAAAGTTCTGATTTTATAATATATGACTGCGGCCTCTTCAGATCAAGTTGAAGTGCTTAAGTGCTTTTTCAATTCCGTCTTCGTCCACAGGATCAGTGACGTAATCAGCGGCCTCTTTAGCTTCAGCCCATCCATTGCCCATAGCGACACCGGTCTCTACATATTCCAGCATTTCCAAATCATTCAGACTGTCTCCAAAAGCATAGGTCTCTTTATTTTCCATGCCCAATTTCTCAAGTAGTTTTTCGATACCCACTGCTTTTGAAATGCCCTCACTGATGATATCCACGGTATAGCGATTGGATCTGGCAAAGTTCAGACTTGGAAATTCAGTCTTATAGCTTTTTTCTTCATCCATTGAGGTTTCAATAATGACCTGATAGATATTTTTTCCTTCATAGTCTTTTGGATTAGGCGGTTTTCTGATCAGCCGCTTAAAGAGTGAGAGCTGCAGATGACCTGGTATGATTTTCCCAATCCCTTTTAACACTGTCCACGCTGAACTTCTCTTAGCGAGTGAAACAATCGAATTACTGAATATATCTTCAGCTCCGCATAAAATGATTCCATTGCTCCGTTCAACAGCTTTGGCCGTCAAGCGATCCACCGTCTCTTTTTTTATCGGATTATCGAAAACGACTTCTCCTTTGTGGACGACGATCTGACCATTCATGGCAATATAACTGTCTATTTTAAGTTCTTTGATGATTTCTTCAATCAGTAAAGGCGCTCGTCCTGTAGCAATCACGGGAATGTGCCCATTTTCTTTTAGTCTGGTAATGGCTTTTTTTGTCGATTGAGGGACTGTATTATATTTCGTAACCAGTGTTCCATCGATGTCGAAAAATACAATTTTAGTCATATAAGATGCTCACTTTCTATTGAACTTACCTGTTATTGTATCATGTATTCGCTTTAGTACATACGAAAAAGGAAAGAAAAATAAGTCATAGCCTGCTGATTAATCTGGTCAGTCAGCAGGCCTGATCTATTTTCTTTCCTTTATCCTTTTAATTTATCAGGAGACGTCATCCGGGTTGGCCCAGACAATTTCACTGATGGCATCCATTAGATCCGGATCGATATCAAGTGCCAGTAATGCACTAATGACGCGTGCACTGCTTTTGCCTTTGACGATCGTCGTAAAGATTTTCTCTTTAGAACTCGCAGGAATTTGAGCACGGTCCAGGAACCTGAACAATTCGCCATGCATATCATTCTTACGAAGGCCGACACCTCTAAAGTAAACAGTGTAAGATGACTCGACAGGTTGTTTAGGAATAACCACTTTCGTACACTTTCCTTCTTTAGAAATCTCTATATCGACCTTTTCATCATTAACATATACTTCAGGCATTTGAGTACACTTGAATCCGACAAGAGATAAAGAGTATTGGCGGTACTCCGGCAGCACCTCTATGCTGCCTTCCGGAGGTCCAACTTGAAGCATTGCCCATTCATCTTCATTCTCTCTCCATTTAAATTGCATCTTGGTCGTTACCTGATGGTTGCCTTTGCCTAAACCATCGTCTTCATACAAAGAGAAATTCCCGTCTGCACCAGCGTATACACGCAGCTCCATCTCTTCAGGATTATCTGTATGATTCTGATGATTCTGATCCATTGGCAAAATCCCGCCGGCTTTTACGAATACCGGGAATGTGGACATCGGTCTATAGACATCGATCATCCGGTCTCCTTCATACGACCGGTTATTAAAGAAGTCATACCAATTTCCTTCAGGCAGCCAGACTTTAACTTTCCCTAAACGCAAATCATTATTCATTGGCGTCGTTATTGGTGCAACGATCATCTGAGTTCCGAAGTAATACTGATTCGGGACTTCATACGCTTCATCTTTCCAAGGATAATGATAGTACATCGGACGAATCAGTGGGAAATCGTCCATATGGTTAAGCACGTTCATAGTGTAAAGATACGGAATCAGGCGGTGTCTCAGCTGCATGAATTCAGTTACAATGCCATTCGCTTTCTGTCCATAGCGCCACGGTTCTTTTCCGCTGAATTCGCCGTCCTGACTGTGCAGACGGTTGATTGGTGAAAACACGCCGAACTGTACCCATCTGACAAACAGTTCATTATCTTTTATGCCACCCATATGTCCACCAATATCATGACTCCACCAGCTGTACCCTACGTTAGATGACGTAGCTGTGAAATACGGCTGGAAGTGAAGAGAGTCCCAGGTAGACGCTGTGTCGCCTGAAAAACCGATTGGGTAACGGTGAGATCCAAGCCCTGCATAACGGGAAAAGATCAGTGCTCTGTTGCCTTCACGTGCATGATCCAGGAAGTGGTAGTGATTCAGCATCCAGAGTGGATCCAAGCCTTCGACTTTTGTCACACTGCCCTGCTGCCAGTCGATCCACCAGAAGTCTACTCCGATTTCTTCATGAGGATGATGTAAGTATTTAAAATAACCCTCCAGGAATTCAGGGTTGGCAATGTCAAACTCGATCGGTTCTTCTTCTTCTACATTGACCCCTAATTCTCTGGCCATAGGTTCATACATTTCCTCAAAAGGCTGTACCCCATTTGCAGGATGAAGATTTAATGTCGTTCTCAAACCATTGTCACTTAGCCAGCTTAAAAACTCATCAGGATCTGGGAATAAATCAGTGTTCCATGTGTAACCAGTCCAGCCCGATCCATATTCAGGTGCGATATCCGTTACATGCCAGTCCATATCGATCACGGCGACAGAAAATGGAATCTCCCTTTTCTGAAATTCAGTCATCAGGCGTTTGTAGCCATCCTGACTGTAAGCATAATAGCGGCTCCACCAGTTCCCTAATGCATAACGCGGAAGGAGTGGTGTCTTTCCGGTTAGATAATGATAGTCTTTGAGTGTACCAAGGTAATCTCTTCCATACCCAAGGAAATACATGTCCGTCACATTTCCCGGTCTCTTTTCAACCCAGCCGTCCTCGGTCAGACGCATAGAGTTACTGTCATCGAAAACAGAAAAGCCATTCTTGTTCATCAGGCCCTCATCCAGTTCGATCGCGCCGTCTGCAAAATCCAGCGTACGCGCTGTTCCTTTCAGTGATTCCGGCTTTTCTCCAAAATACCATGTGCTGTGATATAAACTGTAATTCCCTATCGCTTCAATATTCAGGTTGTGCTTTGTAAACCCGCCTTCCGCTTTATAAAACATCAGATGCGAGTGACTCGTAATGATTTCAATGTATTCATCAGTATCTTTCAAATCAAAATCAGGTGTATCAAAGTCTCGATTCAGAACCGTTTGTGTTGCTTCATCTTCAAACTTTCCTTCCGGATCATATTCAAGACGAATCATCGCTGCAGTGAGTACAGTAAACCGGTAATTTCCCCAAGTCACTATTGATTCTTCAGGTGCCTTAGGATGTGTGTCTAATTTAAACGTCTCTTTTCTATTTTTAACCAAACGCAGTCATCCTTTCATTTTGAGTCTTTCTTATTCTTAAGCATACCAAAAATAAACGCCCAGATAGAAACAATTACCACTGTAATCAAAATTTAATTTAGTATAGCCCAGATTGTGTCTTTTCTTCACTTGGCCAGTCTATTTAGTAATTGACTAAACCCACTTATTCTATTATACTGACGATTAGAATACAAAAGCGATGAATAGGCGAAGTAGTGTATCTGATTTAATCTTAGAGAGCGAGTGGCTGGTGGAAACTCGTATAAACAGATAACATGAATTACACCTTGGAGCATTCTCTTAAGAGACGCTTCCCGGCGTTATGGGAATGAGTGAAAGTAGCAAGGCTACTTTAATCAGGGTGGTACCACGGCATGTTCGTCCCGGCAGAAAGCACAGGCTTTTTGTGGGGATTTTTTTGTGTTCAACATTAAAATCAGTGAAGGATGTGGTTATATTGAATGACTATTTCTATACTTTACATTTTGGTGTTTACTGTATTGGGATGACACGAGAAAGATATAACCATTTCAATTGACAGACTTCACCTATTAAAAGACTTATTTCCTCATCAAAAACGAAACTATGAAATCAAAGGAGATTGACAATGAATATATTGGACGAATTAGAATGGCGCGGAGCCATTAATCAGCAGACAGATGAAGAAGGACTTAAAGAAGTCACCGATGCGAAAAGCATTGCCCTTTACTGCGGAATCGATCCATCAGGTGACAGTATGCACGTCGGACACTTGATCCCATTCATGATCCTCAAACGATTCCAGCTGGCAGGTCATAAACCAGTCATTCTGATCGGTGGCGGCACAGGTTCGATCGGCGATCCGAGTGGACGGAATTCAGAACGAGTCCTACAGACGATGGACAAAATTCAGGATAATGCAGACAAACTGAGTGCTCAGATGCGCAAGCTGTTCAAAGCCGGTTCAGAAGAATCCGGCATTAAACTGGTCAACAATTACGACTGGTTAAGCGGCCTGTCCTTTCTAGATTTCCTGCGTGATTTTGGGAAAGAATTCAATATCAACACGATGCTCGCTAAAGATGTTGTGTCAAGTAGACTGGATACCGGTATTTCCTTTACTGAGTTCAGCTACCAGATCATTCAGTCGGTCGATTTCCTGCATCTCTTCCAGAATGAAGACGTGCAGCTTCAGATCGGTGGTTCTGATCAGTGGGGAAACATCACAGCCGGACTTGATTTGATCCGTAAAAAAGAAGGCTCAAATGCTAAAGCGTTTGGACTGACTATTCCGTTGCTGCTTAAAGCGGATGGCACTAAATTTGGTAAATCAGCAGATGGCGCCATCTGGCTGGATCCCGAAAAAACGACACCTTACGAGTTTTACCAGTTCTGGTTCAACCAGGATGACCGTGATGTGGTCAAATACCTGAAATACTTTACATTCTTATCAAAAGACGACATTGATGCTTTAGAGAACCAAGTGGAAACTGAGCCACACAAACGTGCAGCTCAAAAAGCATTAGCAGAAGAAATGACGCGTTTCGTTCATAGTCAGGAAGCGCTTGATGAAGCCATCACTATCACTCAAGCTTTGTTTTCGGGTGAAATCCACTCATTGACTGCTGATCAGATTGAATCTACCTTTAAAGAGGTCCCTTCTTCTGAAGCACCTAAAGGCGAACACAATTTAGTCGAATTTTTAGTTGATGTGACTGGGATCGAACCGTCTCGTCGTCAAGCCCGTGAAGACATTAAAAATGGAGCCATTCGTCTGAAAGGGATTCAAATCAAGGACGTCGATCACATTGTTAATGAAGAAGACAGCTTTGACAGCCGATTTATAATTGTCCGTAAAGGGAAGAAAAAATACTTCCTGGTCAATTTAGTTTAAACCTACATTAATAAATAGAGAGCTGCCGATACGTGAGCCGACCCCCAAAAGATAGATTTTTTAGGTCTAACTTTCGGGGGTCGGCTCATACGTCGGCAGCTCTTTTTAATATCATTTTGAAGCTAGTCATCTGAATCAGACTCTTTTTCCTATTTCATTATCTTTCTCATTGCTTTGGAAGACTCGGGAACCGATGTCTATCTACTTTGAAGGGGTTCGGGGTGGGTGCTTCGGTTCACTCAACTACTACATCTCTTTGACTGTATCGTGTTTGATTATCTTCGGCGTACTGAACCGTTCACCGCTTTTCACTTTGCCGAAGATGGCGTCGCTTCGGTTCACTCACAATCTATGTCTCCCCGAGTAGGTTGTGTTTGATCATCTTCAGCATACTGACTGACTCGACGCTTTTCACTTTGCCGAAGAAGGCGTCGCTTCGGTTCACTCACAATCTATGTCTCCCCGAGTAGGTCGTGTTTGATCACCTTCGGCATACTGACTGACTCGACGCTTTTCACTTTTCCGAAGATGGCGTCGCTTCGGTTCACTCACAATCTATGTCTCCCCGAGTAGGTCGTGTTTGATCATCTTCAGCATACTGACTGACTCGACGCTTTTCACTTTGCCGAAGATGGCGTTGCTTCGGTTCACTCGTAATCCGTGTCTCCCCGAGTATGTCAGGTTTGATCATCTTCGGCATACTCCAGGACCAGAACATACTCACTTGGATTAACTCGGACGACCCATCCAAACTCTCGCTGAAATTTACAGCTGGACGGTCTAATGCCTAATGCCAGCAGATGAAAGATTTCCAATCTTTCTTTCCATATTAATGATCTTATAAGGATCAGATTTGAGCCACTCAAATCACCGAAAAAAAAAGCCTTTAATCTATGCCTCCTTTTAGATTGATCATCGAAAAGAAAACAAAGACAAAGACTTTCTCATAAAGGTTTAGTTAAATAATCCTGTGATGGCTTCCCAGATTTGTCTGAAGAAATTACCAATCTGATCAAGTAGACCGCTGTCTTCTGCCTGCTGCCATGCGTCACCGAATCGATCTCTCAGATTTCCTGATAACTGTTCAAGTTGCTGTCTCACTTGAGCTGAATCGATGGCACCTGTCTGCTGGTAACGCTCAAAGAATGCCAGTAAACGATCAATCTGGTCTTGCGAGATAACATTCTGCAGTTCATTATTTGCCAAGGCATCATTTATGATCTGTTCAATCTCTTCTCTAGTAGCCAGTTCGTCTTGACGCTCACGCAAATCAGCCAGCTGCTGTTTGATCTCAACAATCGCCTGGTCAAATCGATTGGTATCAAATTCATCCTCATCCGCATTTTCCTGTGCGATTTCATTAGTCGTTTCCAGTTCTTCCTGCGCCACTTCCATACGGTCCTGATCCAGGTCCTCACCGTTGACATCGAACGCTTTATAAATACCAGTCAGTGCGCTTTCGCCTGTTACAGGGCGGATGCTAGCGACCATAATAGTCACATCCTCCACTCCTGCAGTGATCGCTGCATTCGTATACTGTTCTTCAGTGATTTGAGTAATATTCTCTGGTGTTTCGTTGATCACATTAACTCCTTCACCTTCATTTTCACGCTGAACCAGTACCGATGAAATCATGCTGGCCGTATTCCCGGATCCCGTTCCCAGATAGTTCTGCAGGTCTTCACCTGTTACAGAAACATCAGCGACATTTTCCATATCGTCTATACCGAGCAGGTCTGCCGTCTCACCTATTTGTGCATCGTTCAGCCCACCTCCGTAAACGAAAGTCGGTAAACCCCATGCTTCGTTCACAACACTTGTATCAATTCCTTCTGAAGCAAAGGCTGTCTGTGCTGTCATTACTGCTACAGTACTTAGTGCTAAACCAGTTGCTATCAATTTTTTAAATGTTTTTTTCATGTATGACTCTCTCCTTTGCCTACTTAAAACAAAAGCTATTCTCAGCTTTAAACCATAGTATACCACCAACTAATTCATTTGACTATGCAATAAAAAATGGCCAGCGCTTACTTATAAGCTGGCCATTCCCCTCTTTTTATTCAGTTTAATACTGACTTTTCATAGTCGTCTGCACTCTCGAAAACGACTGATTACAGTTTATTCAGTGCGTCTTTGATGTTGTCTTTTCCAGTCACCAAATCAAATGACTGCTTGTAAGTCGCTTCATTGTCCAGACTGGCAGCAATGACTTTTGCTACATCGACACGCGGGATGCTGTAGGAGTCCGGATCAGTCATTGAATCACTTGCTAAGACTGTTCCGATCGAGTCTTCATTTTCAAGCAGACCCGGACGAATAACGGTATAGTTTAAACTAGAATCCATCAGCCACATATCTGCAAAATGTTTAGCGACAAAGTATGGTTTCATATCTTCATTCCACTTATCACGATCGTCTGCCTGGAAGGCACTGACCATTACAAAACGGTCGATGCCACTTGCTTTAGTTGCTTCAACTGTTTTGACAGCTCCGTCTAAATCAATCAGAAGAGTCTTATCATACCCCGTGCTTCCGCCCGATCCAGCCGTAAAGACTACCGCATCGATATCACTCATCTGTTCTTTGATCGATGACACACTCTCTTCCAGATTGCCCAGTCGTGCTTCTACACCTTTATCTTCAAACTGTTTGACTTGTTCTTCTTTTCTGACAAAAGCCACCGGCGTATGCTTGCCTTCCTCTTTTAACACATCGACCAAGTGTTGCCCTATTTGACCATTTGCTCCGACTATTAATACATTCATTCAAATCGCTCCTTTAATTTTATCTCTTTTCTAACCATAACAAAAAGAAAACCTTTCTTCCAAAGATATGCTTACTTTTTGGAAGTAGATTTTCTTCTGAGCAATTATAATAAATGATAGGTCAGGCACGCCGGTTTTTTAGTATACGGGTCTTCAACGATTTGAGCATCAATATCGAACACATCTCTCAGTACCTGATTCGTCATGACCTCTGCCGGTTCACCTGCTTTCACTATCTTTCCGTCTCTAATCGAAATAAGGTAATCAGAAAAGCGGGAGGCATGGTTAAGATCATGCAGGACCATAACAATCGTTTTGTTCTGCTTTTTATTCAATTTTTCCAGAACCTGAAGAACATCCAGCTGATGAGCCAGATCCAGGTAAGTGGTGGGTTCATCCAGCAGTAAAATGTCTGTATCCTGAGCCAGCGCCATGGCGATCCACACCCGCTGACGCTGACCTCCTGATAGAGAATGAACGAAACGGTCAGCAAATTCGAGCAGGTTTGTTTCTTCCAATGCCCAATGGATCATTTCCCAGTCTTTGTTGGTCAATTGCCCAAACCCCTTCTGATAAGGGGACCGCCCATAGGACACTAAATCTTTAACAGTCATTTCTTCTGGTGTGTGGGGTGATTGAGCCAGTATCGCTATTTTTTGAGCAATGCTTTTTGTAGATTGATGGTGGATAGTTTTTCCATCAAGGAGCACAGCCCCTTTGGAAGGCTTGAGCAATCGAGCGATCGTTTTAAGAATGGTCGACTTTCCACAGCCGTTCGGCCCGATGATACACGTGATTTTAGAATCAGGTATCGTCAGTTCCAGCCCGTCTACGATCAGATGTTTCCCGTATCCTATTGATAAGTCTTTTGTCGTAATACGCGACACTGTGCTCTCTCCTTCCCAAATGACTGATGCTTTATTTTCTCTATTCTCCTACTGCAGGCTTCCATCGATAAAGTCTAAAACCTGTTCATTTGCTATTGGTCCATAGTACAACCACGCAGATTGTGAGTCAAACGTGTAAACAGCTTCGTTTTGAACAGCTGGTATATTCTGCCATAGACGGTCTTCAGTCAGTGAACTTTCTTCATCATCTGAAATCAGGAATAAGTGATCGACTTCCATTTCTGCTACTTCTTCAAGAGAAACAGCTGCCCAGTCTGCGTCATCAGATAACTGATCGACTACAGCGGGTATCTCGAAACCGGCATCACCATATAAGACAGCTCCACTGGAACGCTCAGGATGGACGACGAACAGACTTGTATCGATCATCCAGATCGCTGCTGCAGATTCTCCATCCGCCTGTTCCTCAACTAGTGAGGCAGTCTCTTGAGCTCGTGCATCATAGTCCTCTATGACAGTTTCTGACTCGTCTTCCAGATCTAATACGGTCCCTACTTCTCTCATTGTTTCACGCCAGTCTGTTGGACTTGCGTTCAGCACATATGTTGGGGCAATCAAGTTGTACTGATCGATCATGTCCTGTTCAGGCTGGTCACGGATCATGATGAAGTCCGGTTCAAATTCCATGACAGCTTCGTAAGGAAGGTCGTAAGGAATAGTTGGAACATCGCCTAAATCATCCTGAAGGTAGTATTGGACCCCTTCGCCGTCACTGATCGACCACTGCGCTGCAGGGATGACATCCAGTGCCAGCAGATAGTCTTCCAGATATGATGCAATGATTGCTTCAGGATTTTCAGGAATGTCAACGTCCTGTCCTGCTCCATCTGTTAAGACTCTACTTTCTGAATCCGTTGTTTCCTTATTTTCTTCCGTCACAGTGTCTTCTGTTGTATCGTTCTCAGACTCATCCACTGTATTTTCTCCATTGCAAGCCGCAAGAAAAAGGGTTAACGACAACGTGCTCACTACTAATTTTTTCATCTTTATTCCTCCACTATTCTTTTATGGTTATTAATAAGTAAATAAAATAAGGGGCACCAATCACAGAAACGATCAGGCCGACTGGTATTTCTGAAGGAGCCAGAACTGTACGGGCTATACTATCTGATAACACAATCAGTATCGCTCCGATTACTGCTGAAACAGGTATCATCCGCTGAAATTTCCCTCCAACCAGTCGCCGTGCCAAATGAGGAGCGACTAGTCCGACAAAAGCGACCCCTCCGGCAACTGATACACTTGCAGCAGAAAGGGCCACGCCAATGATCAGCAGTTTGATGCGTTCTTTTTCTACTGCAGTTCCGAGACCAACAGCCATTTCTTCTCCCAATTGCATGACTGACAGTATGCGTGCCTTATACAGTGCGAGCGGCACAAACAAAAGAATCCATGGCAGCAGGCGTAACACTGTTGCCCACGATGCATTCCATATGGATCCTGAGAGCCAGATAATGGCTCTGTTAAAGTCGCTTTCGCTCATTCTCAACTGAACCAGGAGTATAGCTGCAGAGAATCCAGCATTTATCCCGATACCGACTAAAACCAGCCGAATAGGCGTGACGCCTTCTTTCCAGGCGAGCACATAAATCAGGATGGCAGCTGTAATGCCTCCGACAAATGCAACAAAGGGCAAACCGATATTAGCCCACCAGGGTGGCTGGTCCTGACTGAGGGAAACTAAATAAAGAAATAAGACGACGAAAAATCCGGAACCTGTGTGGATCCCTATAATGCCGGGATCTGCCAGCCCGTTCTGAGTGACACCTTGAAATAGTGCCCCTGCCGTAGCCATTCCGATCCCTACGAGAACAGCCAAGATGATGCGGGGAAGCCTAAACTGAAAAAGAAGGAGCTGATGTGCCTCTGTTCCAGAACCGGTCACTGTCTGCCAAATGTCGCCAGGTGACAGGGACAAATGTCCGGAGCCTAGACTGATAACGGTCAGAATCAGCAGCAGGAATAGTAAAAAGAAGAAAAAATAAAGGGACCGTTTAAAAACTCTGTCTTTAAAAGGAGACAAATCGTCCGTATCCGTCATGTGTCACCCTCTCCCTTCTTTTCGAGCCAGGACCAGGAAAAACGGAACGCCAATCATCGCTGTCAAAGCGCCTACTGGTGTTTCGTAAGGCTGATTGATTGTCCGGGCGGCAATATCAGCGATAACAAGAAGCCCAGCTCCAAATACAGCGGAACTGGGAATCACCCATCTGTAATCCATGCCCATAACTTTTTTAGTGATATGTGGAATGATCAACCCGATATAACCGACTGTACCGGCAATCGAAACAGCAGCACCTGTAAGAATCAGTACGATCAAAGTAGAGATAAACTTGATCCATCCAATCCTGATTCCGAGCCCTTTGGCCATTTCCTCACCCAACCCCATGATCGTCAGTGACCTTGAGAGCGCAAAGGCTGCCAGTAATCCACCAAGGGCTATGATGCTGACCAAACGGACACTTTCCATTCGAACGCCGGCTACACCGCCTGCAAACCAGAAACTGATGTCCCGGGCAACATTGAAGTGCAGCGCGATAATGGTGGACAGAGACTGTAGTAGTGCACTGACTGCCGCACCGGCCAGAGCCAGCTTCACTGGTGTCAACCCTCTTTTACTGAACGAGCCGATAGTAAATACCATCCCTGCTCCCAAAGCTGCTCCCGCAAAAGACCAGAAGATCAGCTGAAAATAGGTGGACTCTGGATAGAAAGCGAAGGCTATCGCAATCATAAAGGCCGATCCAGAAGTCACGCCCATAATAGATGGAGACGCTAGAGGATTAAGCGTTAGCGCCTGCATGATAACACCTGAAACCGCTAGAAAAGCACCAACTAGACTGGCCGCTAAAATCCTGGGAATACGCAGATCTCTTAAGATAACATGACTGGTATTCGTTTCATCGAATGCAAAAAGAGAGTCGATGATCGTCCGCCAGCCAATATCAGAAACACCGATGGAAACTGACAGGACCATTAAAACACCGAGTGCAAGCACACTCAGTGTCAGGATCAAAGCAGCTGGATGAGGCGCACTCAAGCGCTTCATCAGGCGTTTTTGTGTATCTTTTTTTGTCAGTTGATTTTTTCTGATCTGCTCCATGTTTATCCCTTTTCCTTACGCACTTGTCATTGGCTGTTTATTTATTTTGAAGACCTTCATGAAAAGAAGACATGACGACTTTCGGGGTTTCTGAAGGGACTAGTGATTCCTTGATTTCGTTCACAGCATTAACTGCATCATGAAACGCACCGGCGATCAGCCTTACTTTTCCCTTATAATTTACAATATCTCCAATGGCATAGATCCCGTCCTGTGACGTGTGAGTCATGGTATCGCCTTCTATATAATAATTATCTTTCAGTGACAGTTTCAGACCTTTTGTCTGATGAAAATTTGGTTCACTGTCAAATCCTATGTTGACGATCAGATCGTCAAGAGTTAGCTGGTAGGCTGTTTGAGATTGACTATTTTTAACTTCGATTGCCCGAATAGATTCAGGCGATTCACCTGGAATCAGTTTTTCAATGGATGTATAGGAATGAATATGAACATTAGATTCTTTCAACTGTCTCAGCTGTGATTCATGCGCCCTGAATGTATCATTACGGTGAATAAGATGAAGTTCAGAGACGAGCTCTTTAAGCTCATTAGCCCAGTCAATAGCTGAGTTGCCACCACCAACAATGACGACTTTCTTATCTTTAAAGTCGTTCAAGCGGTAAATGGTATAATGCAGATTCGTTTTTTCAAAATCCCTCGCCCGCTTCGTATCCAGTCTTCTAGGATAAACGATCCCACCACCAGTAGCGATTATGACAGACCGGCTAAGATATCGGTCTCCATCTGCACTGATGACTTCAAAGAGCTGCTCGCCATTTTTGTCAATCGTGACTATCTTTTTATTCAGTATGATTTCAGGTTCAAATGTACTGCTCTGGTCGATCAACTGCCCCATGACATCGAGTCCATGTGTTGGAGGCATTCCTCCGATGTCCCAAATCTTTTTTTCAGGGTAAAAATGCAGTTTTCCCCCTAGTGTTTTTTTGATTTCGATCAGTCGCACGGACATATCTCTCATCCCTGCGTAAAAAGAAGCATACAGCCCGGCTGGACCGCCTCCTATTATTGTACAATCCGTTACGTTCGACTCATGCATGGTACCCCTCTTTTATAATTGAGAATGATTATCACTTTCACATAAGTTATACCATTCACAAAGTCCGGTGTCAAGGCTTCCCGAGATGTTTAAAGGCGTTAACTTCCCTTGGCACCCTGCCATTTTACGTCAAAAAAAAGCGAAAGGCCTGCCTTTCGCTTTTTCACGCATGATACTCTTAAAGTGTTTTCTTTTCTCCATTTTCTATGATTGTCAGCTGGTCTCCTTCTACTAACTGATAATCAGTAGAAGATGGAGTCATTGACACTTGGATCAGGCGTTTTTGAAACCTGACTTTAAACACGATGCGTTCCCACTCTGAAGGACATTGGGGTGAAAAATGCAAAGTCCCTTTATCTACTCTCAATCCGGCAAATCCCTGAACCATACTCATCCAGGTGCCCCCCATATTCGCAGCGTGGACACCGTCCTTTGTATTAGACTGCAGATCTGAAATGTCCATTAAAGCTGTGTCCATAAAGTAATCGTAGGCTTTCTTTTCTTCACCAATCTGACTGGCCATCATTCCGAAAACAGATCGCGAAAGGGAGGAGTCATGTGTTGTGACCTTCTCATAATAGTCAAAATCTCTCTTCTTCTGTTCCTTTGAAAAATCATCCAGGAATAAAAACTGAGCTAAAACGGTATCGGCTTGCTTGCAGACCTGATGTTTATAGATCGTCAGCGGATGATAATTCAGCAGAAGCGGGTAGTTTTCCTTAGGCGTCTGTTCAAAATCCCACACCTTTTTATGAAAGAAACTGTCGTCCTGCATCGTCAGCTGTTTATCCTCATCATATGGCAGGTACATATGCTCTTCTGCCTTTTTCCACTCAGTCAGTTCATCTTGAGAGACGTTAAAGTCCTCATCAGGTAACTGCCTTCTCCTTTTCTCAATCCATTCAATCGCATAAGCCAAATTTTTCTTGGCCATCAAATTGGTATAGTAGTTATTGTTCACAATTGCAGTGTATTCATCTGGACCTGTGACATCATTAATGACAAAAGCTCCCCCTCTATTATCATCAAAATGACCCCATTCCAGCCAGAAGCGTGCCGTCTCCACCAGCATCTCCAGTCCTTCATTCAGCATGAACGCATCATCACCTGTCACTTCACCGTAAGAGTATATAGCGTGTGCGATGTCTGCGTTGATGTGTATCTGAGCAGTTCCGGCAGGATAATAAGGACTGGCCTCTTCCCCATTAATAGTCCGCCATGCAAAGAGTGCCCCATTAGCGATAGCCATCGTTCTCGCACGTTCTTTCGCCTGAGGTAAAATGCTGTAACGATACATGAGCAGAGACCTGGCAATTTCCGGTTGAGTATAAAGGAAAAATGGGAACATATACATTTCAGTGTCCCAGAAGTAATGGCCTTCATATCCTTCACCTGTCAGTCCTTTGGCAGACATGTTCGTTTTTCCGTCGCGCCCCGCCGCCTGATGAAGATGAAACAGATTGAACCGTAAACCCAGTTGAAGAGCCGGTTCCCCATCAATCTGAATATCGCTGTGTTCCCAGAAAGACTCCATCGTACTGATATGTTCTGCCTTTACCTTTTCGTATCCTGATTCGGTAACATTTTTTAGAGTACGGATTAAATTATCTATTATGTTTTCAGTTAGAGATTCTTCTTTGTAAAGTTCACTGTAGGCAACAAACCGGTCAATAACAATAGTCTGATTTGCTTTTGAGTAAAAAGATAGACTGTCTCTGTTTTTATCTGAGATCTGCTGATGCACGTCATTATCAGTGACTACCCTATTTCCGACAACAGCATGAAGTCCTGAGGCGTGTGTTTTAATATGAAGCATGTCTGCATCGTAAAATTCCAGGTCATCTGATTCGAACCGTCTGCTTGCCTGTTCTTTCTTCCGAGGATCCGGGTCGTCCTCTTTGTCGCGTTCTTTCCCCATACTTTTAAGATCATCCAGTTCAAAAGACACCTCCAGTGAGTTATTGTCATCTTTTGGTGTAAGTATGAATCGTTGAGCCATTATCTCCGGATAATCATATGAAACAAAACGCTCGATCGAGACTTCTAACTCATGACCATTTTCAGTTTTCCAAGAGTAGGACCGTGTCAGAATCCCTTTTTTCAAATCAAGTGTGCGGTTGTGGTCTTTCGCGTCTGAAGAGGTCAGATCGAATACTTCTCCGTCATACTTCATTTCCATTTTTTTGCCGTCAGGAATTGGAATCGTCGTCTGGTGATGGGTAGCATAGCCATATGCCCACTCCCCATAAGTAATGGGCTCTGTATCAAAAAAGCCGTTCATCAGGGTACTTTTACTATGACTGAATTCAGGTGTCAGATGTGTTTCTTCCAGACTCCCTCGTGTTCCAATGTGCCCGTTTGACAGTGAAAAGAGCGTTTCGTTTTGTTTAATAACCTCAGGATCTGTCCCTACTTCTTTAAGCGTCCATGGTGTCCCCTTTTCAATCAGTTCATGCATACTTGATCGCCTTCCTCTCTTTCTTATCATTTTGTCAATAACACTTGAATAAAGCAAGTTAGAGCGCTTTACAAAAGATGATTTGGAGTGATTTATCTTCCGATAAATCATTTTCCATATTGTATCCTGCTGATTTTGTTCAGCTGACAGACTAGTTGAATAGTTTTAAAGAAAGACAGCCTGTGACGTCCCTATTTATTTCCTTTTCGGCTGGCTCCCGCCTCGTGTTGGCACCACCTTACCGAAATTCCACCGTCTTCGACAAAGTCAGAACTGGGATGCATTCGACTATGCTATAGCAGACTCCTGCTCGGTAATGTCATTTAAAAAGGCGTGATGACTTTGCCTAAATAAAGTCTTCTTCAGTTAACTCAGGCTCTTTTTAGTTTGACTCTGCTAATACCGCTACTATTAAGGTAAACTCCAGCTGACAGGTCTACTTCACTTTACCTAATTGTCTCTTCTTTGACATACTCGATTTGCTCTAATCATGCAGTTTACCTAACCCATCCGTTATACAGATGAAAAGAGCTTATTTCTAAGTATCTGAGATGAATTATGGCTAAAACAAAAAAAGACTGAGCCTCTTGTCGCAATTGAGGATCAGTCTGTGTTTGGTATTTAATCTGTCTTCTGTTCAGCTTTCACTTTCTGTCTTCTTTCTTCAATTACAGCTTGAATTTCAACCATTTTCTCCTTATCTAAATCATAAAATTTCATGGCGACCAGTGAAGCGATCCAGGCAACCATGAGCATTCCAATGAACATGAACAGGGTAACCCACAAGATATCACTTGAATAAGGGGTACTCACATCCGGGAATACCTGTTCAAATCCAATGAACGCCAATGTCAGTCCAATGATTGTCTGACCGAAAGATGAAATCATTTTGTCTACAAATGAGAATATGGTGCCCATCACACCTGGAGCATATCGTCCCGTTCTGTATATTCATAATCAGTCACATCAGGAATCATCGGAATGACGAGTCCACCAGATAATGTTCTGACACCGTTACCAATTATAAATAGAGTCAGGAACGCGATCGTCATAAAGCCCATGTTGCTTAATGAAATCTGTGTTGGATCACCTAAAACTAACAAGAGGAATATGCCACTGTATGCAATCATAGACAGCCAAGTCGAAGCAATGTATCCTTTTTTCGTTCCGAATTTCCCTGCAAGACGTGTCCCGAAGATCGCGATGATGATATTGGGAATCAGTAATATACCGGAGATCACTCCGAACAGCCCATAATCTCCGATGATGATCCCAAAGAGCATCACCATTACGATTGAGTTTGTGGCCACAGTCTGACCCAGTTTATCAGTTGAGGCTGCAATAATCAGCATCTGCAGCGGACGGTTTCCTTTATCGATCTCCCACATATCTTTTAAATTTATTTTGACTGCTTTTCCTGTACCGAAGTGTTCAGTACAATCTTTTTCCCAGATACCTATAATGGCTAAAAGAGTTAAGACTCCCGAGAGAGCGATAATGGTCAAAGTGAATTCAGCAAATAATGCTGCACTGTTGAATGATCCGTATTTGGGTACTAGATAATTGGCAAGATAGATGCCGGCACCAGCGAAAAAGATTGCCGTCATTGAAATATCAAATGTAGAGAACATTGGACGCTGTTCAGGATCATTGGTCAGAACAGACTGGCCTGATTTAGTTACTGCTGTCTGGAATGTGTAGCCGATGATATAAATTAAGTATAATAAAATGAAATAGGGCATTCTCATTGCGTCAGGTACTAAACGGTTAGTAAAAAACATTAATAGCACAACAGTAGTCATGGTCAAGTATCCAGCCAGCATGAATGGTCTGAACTTACCGTATTTGCCATCTGTCTTATCGATCCAAAGGCCGATAACAGGATCAGTCAGCCCGTCAAACATTCGGCTCCCTGTTATGATCGTCGAGACGACGACGGTTCCCAGTCCTACTACCCCGGTGGCAAAATAAGCCACGTTCATCATTAAAACATAAATGCATTTGTTGCTGTATTGTTAGCTGCGAAAAAACCCATCTGCCAGACTTTCGCCCGGTTGAAGTTCTTCGGATTATCCAACTGTGATAAAATTTCTGCTGCTGCTTTCGCCTGTGTTTCTTTGTGGATCACTTCCATTGATAACACTCCCTTTTTTGTTTTGAACTGACTTACACGGTTTCTTCCATTATGATACCTATGGCACCGTAAAAAACGAACCGCTTTCATTTATTTGTATACTAGTATATCAGAATACTTATTTTGGTAAGTCTACTCTTTAAGTAACCCTTTTCATTTTATTGTTTTTCCAATTCCATCCATTATATTATCATTACAGTTTATTTAGAACCAACATCACAATTGGATTGCCTTTACAGCTTATGAAGTGTGACAAATGGGTGTCCTTTCCTGTTGATTGTATTCCGAAATCCTTTATGCATAATGTTCAAAGCTTCATTATTACTGGAGTAATGTGTCCTTTTATCCGTCTCATAACTAATTTTGCTCCTAACATTAACAAAATTAATAGACTAGATACAAAAAAGGCCAGGACAGCTAGTGAGCCATCCTGACCTTCCGATTATTTATGTCTTAACTGTTGTTCGCAATATAGCTGTCCAGTTTACTCAGTGTCGGTAAGCCTTCGTTATCTCCTGCATGCTGAACCTGCATCGAGCCGATTGCATTGGCATATACTGCCGCCTGCTCCCAGGAGTATCCGCTCAAATAAGCGTGAATGATTCCGACTGCAAACCCGTCTCCGGCTCCGACCGTATCCACTATCTTTTTAACTTTGAATCCTTTAACATTTACTGTCGGTTTGTCTTTTTCAGTGACATACGCACCATGAGCTCCACTTTTTGTAATGACAACCTTTGCTCCCTGATTCAAGTAAAAGTCTGCTATCTCTTCGATATTTTCAGACCCCATCAAGGTTTTCCCTTCCGAGACTCCCGGCAGGACAACATCAGCGTAACTGGCCAATTCATTCAGCACTAACACCATTGTTTCCTCAGACTCCCAAATGGTCGGTCTGAGATTCGGATCGAACGTAATGAATGTACCAGCTGCCTTCGCCTTTTTCATAAGATAAAAAATGGCTTCTCTTACAGACTGACTCACAGCAGGCGGTATACCGGTAATATGCAATAAATCGACTGTTGACACATCTATATTTTCAATATCTTCTACCGATAATGATGTGAACGCACTGCATCTTCGGTAGTAGGCTGTGACCGGATCACCCGAACTGACTTTGTTTTTCAGCATCAGTCCTGTTTCGTGATTATCCGAAAACAGCACATGTCGGGTATCCAACTGTTCCTGATATAAATAATCTAATATATGTTCTCCAATCGGGTCTTTACCCAGCTTCGTCACATACTTAACCTGGTGCTCAAGTCGAGACAAACCAATCCCAACGTTCAGCTCTGCCCCCGCTACTGAACGGTTGAAACGGTAAACGTCTTTTACTTCCCCAAATTCTTGTGCTCTGAAAAGTCCCATCGGTTCTCCAATTAATACAACACTAGCCATTTTTGCACATCCTATTTTAAGCTATTATATTTGTCAACAAACGCTTTGGCATTCTCACTTACACTTTCGATTCCTTTTTCTTTCATATCTTTAGTTAATGCACTGCCGATTCCGACAGCCCACGCACCATTATCCATCCATGTCTCCATATTATCCAGACTAACCCCGCCAGATGGCATCATTTCAACATGCGGAATCGGACCGTGAACATTTTTAATGAATGCAGGGCCTAAAATACCGCCAGGGAAGACTTTTACAACTTCAACTCCTGTTGCCATAGCTTCCGCTACTTCTGTAACTGTGCCGCAACCCGGCAGATAAGGAACACCATATGTGTTACAGACTGTTGAGATTTCAAGAACCATGTTTGGACTGACGATAAAGTCTGCTCCTGCTATGATGGCGATGCGTGCAGTGATGGCATCCATTACTGTCCCGGCTCCGACGACCATATCCGTACCCGCATATTTTTTGGCCAGCTCTTTGATGGATTCGTCAGCCTGAGGAGTGGTAAAAGTCACTTCAATGTTCTTGATCCCGCCTTCATAAACGGCTTCAGAAATCTCTGTTGCTTCTTCAGCTGAGTTTCCTCTAATAACTGCGAATAAGTAATTCTCTTTTAGTTGTGATAAAATCCCTTGCTTTTTAGTCATAATTTCCTCCTATGATCTTTACACTCATATACTAGTATAACGCTTTCTTATATTCAGCTCAATCGTTTTGTTCAAATGTCTAGTGTTAATTAATTGTGGTTTACTCTTGTGATTCATCAACTTGGATGTGCTGAACCACTTCGAGTAATAAATCGATTTGTTTCTGTATTGTATGACCAATCGTCGTTTCCCTGATAACCGTTCTCCCCAGTTTTCCATCGATCATGTGCTTTAATGTCGTCTCATCTTTGCCCTGTCTGAATAATTCAGAAACAGATTTAAACAGCTGATGTGTCACAATTTGGAATCCGTAAGAATTGTTGAGTAAAGAGTACCCGGCGATCCCCGTTGCATTCCGGTACGCTTCATTCATTCCTCCATCTATTACAATCAGTTGCCCGTCTGCTTTGACTGGACTTTCCCCTTTTTTCACTTCTACCGGTGTGTGACCATTGATGATTCTTGACTGACTGCTTTTTAGACCGAATGCCTCCAAAATATCTCGGACCACATTCTGATTATCTCTTAAATCAAAATAAGGATTTCTCTTTTCAGAGTGCGTTTCACTATTTTCAATATAATAGCGTTCAAATGTCGTCATCTTATTTCGGCCGAATAAAGGAGACCGGTCACCTGCCCATGCATACCACATCAGATCAGTTGCAAAATCATCACTGGTATCGAGCGCCCTGGAGGCTTTTCTCACGTAATAATCATATGCACCCAGCATGTCTTTCCCTGAAACACTCTGACCTTCCAGTTCCACTGAGATAAACTGGCCTTGATCATCTAAAGGAATACAGCCATGAAAAAGCAGATGATTATTGTACACCAGATACATACTGCCTTTTTCCAGCAGGAACTGGACATACTCTTTTATCTTTTCCGAGCGCTGGAAACTTTCGAGCAAGGTACTCACGATGTGTTCTTCTTTCTGTGACAGACGATCAGGTTGCTCAAGATCCAGCTGCGTATATGGAAAATCAGTCAGCTTCCACCTCTCACCTTCAATCTCCACTTCATGAGTTTCAGGATCTATCGATTCCAGTATCAGCCGTTTTGACATCTTAAATTCCGGACGTCTTTTGATCAGCTGTTCTTCCAGTTTGAACTGAATAACTGCCAGAGCATGATGTGCTTTAGTGAGCAGTTCTTCACTTTCTTCTTTGAGTAAGGTCGAATCTTCTGAACACTTCGGTTTAAATGCCGTATTGATCTGATAATTCTCTTCTGCATGCAGGAACAGGGGCCGTAAATTCAAGCCATAGATTTTTTCCAGTTCAAACAGATAGCCGTACCGTGCGGCGATTCTCAGTAACGTGATCAGATTTACTTTCGATCCAAATCGTGCCCCCATCCAGAGTAAATCGTGATTTCCCCACTGGATATCAACAGAGTGGTGATGAATCAGCTGATCCATTACCAGATTTTCACCACTCGATCGATCAAAAATATCCCCTACTAGATGCAGATGATCAATGACCAGTCGCTGGATGACATTGCTCAGTGAACGAATAAACGATTCAGCCTGATCCAGAGCTATCAGTTTCGTTAGAATATTTTTATAATACAAATCTTTTTCCCTCTGGTTCAAATCAGTATACAGCAGTTCTTCTATGATATACGTATACTTCTCAGGCAATGCTTTCCTCAGCTTCGAACGCGTGTATTTAACTGCACAGAACCGCATGAATTCGATGAGGTCGATAATGGTTTTCCCATACCACTCTGCCGTTTTTATTTCAGTAAAGTGTGGATGCTCCAGTGCATATTCCGGATAACTGATAAGCAGATTGAACCAGTCTTTTTCTTCAATGGTCCACGTGTCTTCAAAGTGATTTTCCAGTTTTTCTCTGACATTCCCGGCCCCTGTCCTTAAAATGTGATCAAAAGCTTCTGATGCTCCATGAACGTCAGACACATATAACTCCGTTCCCTTTGGAAGATTTTGGATCGCTTCCAGGTTTATGAGTTCTGTATAGACTGCTTCTGGTGTCGGGTATTTCTCTTTGAGCAAGTTTAAATAGTTCTGGTCCATTTTTCTCCTCCAAGTTGACACAACGCTTTTTTAGATCACATTTTGAAAAAAAAGGCAGCTTCCCCTCTCAGGACAGCTGCCTTATTCAAATCTAATCTGTCATCTAATGCCCTTTATTATACTCCAGAATAAGCGTTGAATCCACCATCGATCGGCAGGACCACACCGTTGACGAAACTGGCTGCATTTTCATCTGTTAAGAAAAGTAAGCCTCCTATCAATTCTTCTGCTTCTCCAAATCGTCCCATAGGGGTGTTGCTTAATATCTTATCCGCACGAGGTGTCGGTTCGCCATCCTCATTAAACAGTAAAGCTCTGTTCTGGTTGCTGACTAAGAAGCCAGGTGCAATCGCATTAACACGGATGCCCACGTGAGAAAAATGAACAGCCAGCCACTCAGTAAAGTTAGAAATGGCTGCTTTAGCTCCTGAATAAACTGGGATCTTAGTTAATGGTGTGAAGCCGTTCATGCTTGAAATGTTCAAGATGTTTGCACCTTTTCTTCCAACCATATCTTTAGCAAACACTTGTGTCGGTAACAGCGTACCTAAGAAGTTCAAGTTGAAGACGAATGAAATACCGTCCTGATCAAGGTCGAAGAAAGTCTTCATGTCATCCAGGCCTTCTGTTTCGTGGAACTCGTTGTCCGTTGTTGCACGGGCATTGTTTCCACCGGCACCATTGACTAAGATATCGACTGGACCTAACTCTTTAACTAATGCTTCGCGAGCCGCTTCGATACTTGGTTTTTCTAAAACGTTACATTTGTATGCGCGAGCTGTCCCGTCGGCTGAGTTGATTTCGTCTGCATAACCTTGTGCTGCCTCTTCGTTTAAATCAAGTAAGGCAACTTTTGCGCCAACTTGTGCGTATTGTTTTGCGAATTCAGAAACTAAAACGCCACCTGCACCCGTTAGAACGACGACTTTATTTTTGAAATCATGAGCGTGTTGCTTTGTCATATTATGTTCCTCCTATTGTTTGTTTAAGTTTTTGCTTGCATGAATGATTGACTAATTTGCTGCTTTTTGTACTGCTTCGTATAAACCGTTTAAATACGTTGCACCTAATGCACGGTCATATAAGCCGTATCCTGGTTTCCCAGTTTCTCCCCAGATCATGCGTCCATGGTCAGGCCGTATTGCTCCCTGGAAGTTGTGGTCATGTAGATCTTTAACTACTTCGTACATATCGATCGATCCCATTTCTGACAGGTGCGCCGATTCTTCGAACGATTTCCCTTTACCTGTCAGCCTGACGTTACGTGCATGGACAAAGTTCACACGGTCTTTTGCAAGCATCTCTTTCAGCATAGCGACGGCATCATTTTTCGGATCAGATGCGTATGAACCGACACACACTGTCACGCCGTTGTATTTAGAATCGTATAAGTTGATGAAACGGTTCAGTGCTTTGCCTCCAGTAATGATACGCGGAAGCCCAAAAATGCTGTAAGGAGGGTCATCCGGGTGGATCGCCATTTTGACATCTGCTTCTTCCGCAGTCGGCATAATCGCTTTAATGAAGTATTCCAGATTTTTCCATAGTTGCTCAGTGTCGACTTCTTTGTATTCATCCATCAGCTGATTTAGTTCTTCAGCTGTGTAGCTTTCGTCCCAACCTGGAAGTGACAGTGTACGTGGATCCATTTTGTTGACTTCTTCTTCATCAAAAATCAGTGCATGCGAACCGTCTTCCAGTTCGTAGTTCAAGTCTGAACGTGTCCAGTCAAAGACAGGCATAAAGTTATAACAAACGACTGGGATGCCCGCTTCGCCTAAGTTACGTAAAGTCTGTTTGTAGTTTTCGATATATTTATCACGGCTTGGTTTACCTAAGTGGTCGATTTCCTTTAAGAATCTGCCACATGTCCTTGAAGGTGATTTTTTTGTTTTTACCTGTGCCAAAAAATTCAGGACGATCTTTTTCCCAGAGACCTATCACAGCCAGAGCCGTTAATATACCCGAGAACACAATGAACGTTAAGGTGAATTCACGGAATAACCCTTCGCTGTTCCACCCGCCGTATTTAGGAACAAGATAGTTGGCTAAATATATTCCAGCACCGGCAAAGAAAATCGATGTCATGGAGATGTCAAAGGTAGAAAACAGCGGACGCTGCTCTGGATCATTCGTTATGACCGACTGACCAGATTTCGTTACCGCAGTCTGGAAGGTATAACCGATTATATGGAGCGCATACAATACTATGAAATAAGGAACTCTCACTGGTTCAGGAACGAGCTGATTTGTAAAGAACATCAGAATCATAACGATAGTCATTAAGATATACCCACCCACCAGAAAAGGGTCGGAACTTTCCGTATTTTCCATTCGTCTTGTCAATCCACATGCCGATGATTGGATCGGTAACGCCATCAAAGATACGACTTGCGGTGATAATTGTTGAAACAAGAACTGTCCCTAAACCTACGATACCGGTTGCAAAATAGGCAACATTCATCATAAGGAACATATATGCGTTTGTTGCAGTGTTATTTGCTGCAAAAAATGCGATCTGCCAGACTTTCGCTCTATTGAAATGTCGTTTCTCTTCTACTGCTACCGCTTCCGTTTTTGTGTCAGCTACAGTCTGGTTAGTTTCTTGTGATACATCCATTATTAAAACTCCTTCTATTTTTTTAAATTTGTATATGCTTACATAAGCGTTAATCATAATAGCTCAATCGAGTAAACGTTCCCGTCAACACATATACTGGTATACTAGTATATGTGTTGAACAAAATCTAGACATTCTTTTATACTCTATTCCTGCACTAAAAAACCTGAACTTCAAGAAGCCTCTACAACAGGCTTACATAAAAGTTCAGGTTTTCCATTTACTATTTTTTTAATACTTAATCATTATCACCTGTGACATCACCTTTATCCTGTAAAAAAAACTCAGGGTACTTTTCGATGATATTAGTCTGCGAACGAACCATAAAGTGGATATGTTTAACAACCAGGTATTTCACATCCTCTGTTTTTCTCGAAACAATAGCTTCCAGCAGTTCTTCATGCTCTTTTAAAATCTGGTTGTAGTCGAATGTGACATCTTTCAAATGCAGCCATCTGAAGCGGTCCAGATGAACACTGAATTCCTTGATCCAGTTCCAGATCTGACCTTTTCCAACGATATCATAACAAGAACGGTGGAACTCATTATCCAAATCGTGATACGCCGAAATGTTTCCATTTTGAAATTCTACCCGCTGAGCATCCAGTATTGACTGAAGTCTCTTTCGGGCAGGCTCATCAATTTTTGCACAAAGTTCGACCATTACTTCTTTCTCAATGCATTCTCTGACAAAACGCGAGTGAATCGCCTGCTCCATATCTATTTTGGACACATAAGTACCCGACTGAGGAAAAGTGAAAATCAGGCTCTGCTTTTTAAGCTGCTTCAGAGATTCTCTGATAGGTGTCCGTCCGACTCCCATTAAATCCATTAAATTAGACTCAGAGATTTTCTGCCCCGGGTACAGATCTGTCTTAATTATCATTTCTCTCAGCTTTTCGTACGTTTGGTCCTGCAAGGTGATATTCTGCATCATTTTAATCTTCCTTTGTATTTAATCGCTTACTTGCATACTAATATCTTAAAATATAACATAAACAATCAAAATATGTTAGGGCAGTCTTTTAATTTACTTCAATTTACTTTATTTTACTAAGTATTGTTCTCTTAACAGTTTTCTAATTTTCTACTTCAGCCAACTCATAATACGACATTATTGAGTTGGCCGAACGACCATTGTCTTTGACAAACTCACTTCAAAAAGATCTTCAGTCTGCTCTAATTACCATCAGTTCGGTCAGCTTATTACGATTTTTCTGTGAGTTTACTCAAATCCGAGCGTCATCAGCACACTCAGTGAAGCGGATGACATGACTCTACTTAACCACGCCTCTCTTTGGCAGACTCAATGACTTTTCTCTTTTGGCTACGTCTAAAGCCCTCTGTATTCAGCACACTTAAACCAAAAGCTGTATAGAGTCTGCTTAAAGGTATCCTCTTTCTATCTACTCAACCGTCTAATAAAATCGAGCAGTCCGAACTCCAATCCCCTTCCAACTAATCTCCAGATGTAAAAAGCCAATTCAGTCTCGACTGAATTGGCTTTCTTCTTAATTATATTAGTCTTTCCGCTTTTTCCTGAGCTATCAAGCATAATTCCTGTGCTTTAAATATATGTGCCTGTGTCATAGCATGCTCTGTACGATTTAAACAGTCTTTTATCATTTCGCCAAAGAAGGGGAATCCCACTTCTCCGCTGACAGAGTAATGCTTTTCACCTTCTGATGTGACAACGTAGACATGATCACCACTTTCTTCTCTGGCAACATCTACATATTTTCTTACTTCTATGGTTCCTTTAGTACCGGTAATGAATAGTCGTCCGTCACCCCATGTGCTCAGTCCATCCGGTGTAAACCAGTCGACTTTAAAGATAAATGATGCCCCGTTTTCACCGACAAGTGTGGCATCCCCATAGTCTTCAAGTTCCGGTTTATCCGAATTGGCGTAGTTGCCCACCTTACTGTGCAGAACCTCTGCATCGGTATTTTTAGTAAAATAAAGTAACTGTTCGATTTGATGACTTCCGATGTCACACAAGATCCCCCCATACTGCTCTTTATTGAAGAACCAGTCAGGGCGTTTATCTTTATCCAGACGGTGCGGCCCGAATCCGGTTAACTGAACAAGCTCACCAATCACCCCTTCATTGATAAGCTGCCCGGCAAATACGGCGCCTTCTACGTGCAGTCGTTCGCTGAAATAGACCCAGAGTTTCTGTCCCGTTTCGTTCACGATCCGTTTTGTTTCATTAAGCTGATCCATCGTTGTAAAGGCAGTCTTGTCCGTAAAGTAATCTTTTCCTGCCTGCATGACCCGGTTTCCTAAAGCGCTGCGCATATTTGGTATAGCAGCTGCAGCTACCAGTCTTACTTCAGAATCTGTCAGGATCTGATCGATGGAATCGGCCACGTTTGCCTGCGGAAATTGTTTTCTGTAGGCTTCGACTTTATCATGGTCTGGATCGTATACCCATTTCAAAGTCGCTCCCGCTTCCAGCAGTCCGTTGGTCATACCGTTGATGTGTCCATGATCTAGTGCAACTGCAGCAAACGTAAACGCTCCTGCTTCTACCACTTTGTTCACTTTCCCTTTTGGTGCATAATTCATTCCATCTTTTCCAGCCATGCTCTCACCTTTCTATTTCAATTTAAGCTGTCTTAGAATAGTTCTTTATATCCCTGTTCATACAAATAATCTCTAGAGGTTTCAAGACAGTCAAACGGATCTCTTCCATATTGATCGTCTTGTTCGACCAACAGATAACGTGCCCCACTCTTGATGCTTTGTTCAATAATTCCTGGAAGATCCAGGGTTCCTTCGCCTAATTCAGCAAACTGAATGATATTTGTGAAGGCCTGCATGAAAGCTGACATGTCGCCCTTTTGAAGTGCTTCAAACACTTCATCAGGAATTTGTGTCACGCGGTAGTCTTTCAAGTGAACCAGATCGACTTTCCCTTCGTATTCTTTCAGGACTTCAATTGGGTCGCGCCCCCCGCGCTGAACCCAGTGAACATCCAGCTCGAAGCCCAGTAAAGGTGCTTCTTCTCGAATGATATCGAGCAAGTACTTACCGTCATACTTAGTGAATTCAATATGGTGGTTGTGATAGTATAACTTGATTCCGTGCTCAGCCAGTTTTTTTGCGTAGCTGTTTGCTTCATGTGTAAAGTCTATGACTTTATCCAGAGAAGCCATGGCATCGAAAGGCAACATTCCAATACGCAGAATATCCGCTCCAACGGCTTTACAATCTTTAACGATCTTGTCAAAATGAGTGCTCAGGGATTCCTGTCCTTCTGTCATTGGTTTCAGACCAGCTGACATAGACGCGATCTCCATGCCAAAATCTGCTGATGCTTTTTTTATAGCCTCGACGTTTTCGGGGGTCATTGGAATCTGAGAAATTTCAATTGAATGATAACCCAGTTCGCTCACTTTTTTTAATGTGTCATAGGCTCCGAGCTCTTCGAATTTCTCTTTCAACATCATGGCCTGTACGCCAATTTTAGCTTGTGACATAATTAATCTCCTCCAGTTTGATTCGTTCGGGTCGTTTTGTATTGTTTGAAGACAGATCCATCAGCTTGATCATTGCCATTGAGGGCAGAGCATCTTCAACGCTCACGTAGTCATCTGTGTCGTTGATAATACTCCCATAGAAGCGGTTGATCAGATACATGTGACCCGCACCATAATAAAACTTGGATCCGGGAAGCTTATCATCTTCCACTAGGACTTCTTTTCGTCCTTCATCATTGGTGATATACAGACGACTGTCTTTAATAGTGAATTTTTCCTTTTCGGTAATAACCTGCATCTCCACTGATGAATTTTCAGTATAGGCATTTGTTGCATGGAAAAACGGCTTTACTCCCGATTTAAAAGTGAATGTCGCACTTGCGGTATCTTCCACTTCAATAGCATAATCGGTCAGGTTGGACAGTACAGCTTTACAACTCAGCAGTTCTCCACCGATGAACTGAATCAGATCCAGGGTATGGATCGACTGATTAATGATCGATCCGTAGCCCGCTGTCTCTTTCTTACCCCGCCACGGTTTGGTGGTGTAATAGGATTCTGGACGGAACCAGGTGACCAGACCTTTGATAGACGTCACATCTCCAACATCTTCATTTTTTAAAATAGACATCAGGCGTTCAAACGTTGCATTATAACGGTTCTGAAAACTGACGCAGATTTTTTTGTCTGTCTGATTCTGAACGTCCACTTGTTTTAGTGCTTCTTCGTAAGTCATCGCTACAGGTTTTTCCAGATAGACATGAACGCCGTGGTCCACGCATTTCTGTGTAATAGGGTAATGCTGATCATGCGGCAGACACACGTGAACGACATCGAGCTTCATTTTTTCCAGCATCCTGTCAACAGTTGAAAAGAATGGCGTTTCAGGATAGTTGGAACTTAATTCCGTATTGACATCACAGACCGCCACCAGTTCACCGTGTTCACTCGAATGAATCGCGTGAACATGAATCGGGGACACATCACCTAAACCAATCAATCCTACTCTTA
Organism: Alkalibacterium olivapovliticus; assembly: GCF_003003275.1. Classification (GTDB taxonomy): domain Bacteria; phylum Bacillota; class Bacilli; order Lactobacillales; family Carnobacteriaceae_A; genus Alkalibacterium; species Alkalibacterium olivapovliticum. Next base: position 107,846 of record NZ_PVTO01000003.1, on the reverse strand, counting down.
ACATAAAACACTCACTTCCTGTTAGTTGTCTTTTTACATACACCTTTATCTCGTTTCAAACTTGCCTTCTTTTTTGATGTGTTTGTTTAACTCTTTTAGATAGTCATCTTCATCAAAATCTTTAAGGCTGACTTCTTTTTTAGTCCAGCTTGACAAGTGAATCGCATTAGCCAAACGGACGCCATTTATTCCGTCAGAACCAGGTGCAAGAAGCGGTGTACCATCCAGAACGTTTGCTGCAAAGTTTTCTAAAACACCAGCATGTTGTTCTCCCCATGCACTGTCAAATTCAATTGTTTCCTATGTATATAAATCATCCATGTTCATCTGACCCATAAAGAGTTTTTTTACATCTTCCATTCCCATGCTCTCAGACAGTTCCTGTTCCGGTCTTTTGAGTCGTGTCACAGTCGCCACCTGACTGCCGTCAACCACGATTTTTCCTTGATCGCCAAGGATCTCGAACCGGTCTGTTCCAACAATATCATGTGTGGCTGTGACGAATGTCCCTGTTGCGCCATCACCATAATCCACTACTGCAGTGACTTCATCTTCAACAGCGATAGTGCGACGGAAACCATAAGAAACCTTAGAATAAACAGACTCCGGCACGCCACAGATCCACTGCCATAAGTCGAGCTGATGCGGTGCCTGATTGACCAGAACGCCTCCACCTTCTCCACCCCAGGTTGCACGCCACTCACTTTGATCGTAATAGGGCTGTGGTCTCCACCAGGTCGTGATGATCCAGTTCGTCCGACGGATTTTACCGATTTCTCCATTATCAACAAACTCTTTGATTTTTTTGTATAACGGGTTGTTCCGCTGGTTGAACATGATCCCAAAAGTCAGATCCGGTTTTGAAGCGGCAAATTCATTCAGCTCTCTGACTTGCTTGGTATAGACGCCAGCCGGTTTTTCAACCAGTGCATGAATATCTCTTTTCAGTGCTTCGATCCCCATCTCCGGATGCAGATAATGCGGAACAGTCGTGATGACTGCATCCACTTTACCGCTGTCCATCATATCAATATAATTTTCGTAGAAAGCTGCATCTGAATAGTCAGTTGCCACTGCTTCTTTTTTAGACAGGTCTATATCACAAATCGCCCCTATTTCCATATTGGGGACCATACCGTCTTTAATGAATTTTGCGTACATGTTTCCTTGTGTTCCTAATCCAATGATTCCTAATCTTACTTTTTTTACCATAATCAGTTAAGATTCCTTTCATTCTTATGTTTTTTCCGATAATTGTTTGGTGTGATGCCTGTTTTCTTTTTGAAGAACCGATTGAAGTGCGCATTACTTTCAAATCCGCAGTTATACGCGCACTCTTTTATCGATAAATTCTCTGAAGACATCGTCAGATACGCTTTAGCCTGAATCAGTCTGTAATTCATCAGATAATCAATAATGGTGAATCCTGTCACTTCTTTGAATAAATGTGAGGCGTATGACTGGCTGATATTCAAGTCATCGGCTAATGTTTCAATCGTCCATTTTGAATTAAAGTGCTGCTGAATATATGAGGCAATGCTTTCAGCTAACCTGGCTTTTTCTGATTTTTCATCCGTCTCCTGCAGAATAGTCAGTTTTTCGGCAGTATATAAGTGAAGCAGCAAATTGATCAGCCGAAGTCTTATTTCAGTTTCTTTCTCTTCAGTGCCTTTCTCCACTGTCAATTCTGACAGCTGCTGGACAAGGGCTAGCAACTGCTCCATATCATCTGTTTCCTTAAAGGTAAATAGCCTGTGGTGGTAATCTTCAAAGAAGGTCACAAGAAACTCCGCTCCTGTAACCTTCAATATGGAACGAATCCAGTTTGGATCAAAATGTACGATACTTCTCTGGTAAGGTTCGTCCTCCTGTATGAGCTTGACCTTGTGCAGTTCAGTGCCGTCCATAACGATAATCGTTCCGGGAGAAATACTGAAAATCTGATTGTTGATCAGGTAGTGGACCTGTCCCTTCAACAATATATAAATTTCGTACTGCTGATGGGAATGAAATTCAAAAGGACTAGTCATCCCGCTGATGTTAGCCTCCGCTATTATCGAAGGCGCATACATAAATGCCTCACCCCTACTTGAATACCTTTTCATTTTACTATTAATCTGATCCATTTGCATTGTCTCCCCCTATACAATCCGAGTTATATAATTGACTCAGACTGCTTTTCAGTCTTCTTTGTACACTTTCTTAAAGGATTAGTCAACAAAAAGGCAGACAGACCGGTCGATCCGATCTGTCTGCCTTTTACTGTTTCAATGGATGGATACTGAACATATCAGCGTGCGCCGCCACCGCCGCCGCCGATTGCACCGCCACCTCCACCGATCGAAGTAGCTCCTCCTCCACCGGCAGATGAGTACCCCGCACTTGAATACCCGCTGTGCATGCTGCTGGAAAAGACATGCAGTCCGTAGTAGTGACTGTAATAGTAAGGGATATAGTCAATTTCCTGCTCATCCCAATCTGGAAGGAGGTTCTCCAGTTGTTTGATGACATCTTCTTCTTTACCATAAAGGCTTGCCCACATCAGGAACGACTCTTCCGGAATCAGCTGACGATAAGTCAATGACTTGTCTTTACTGATCGAATCCAGATGATTGTCAAATTGAGTTAACTGATCGTACACTCTCTGTCCTTTTTTGGTGATTGAAACGAACGGAATAGTCATTTTAAGGAAAGTTAACGAATCTTCTTTTATATAGCCTTCTCTGATCAGTGTTTCTTTTGATTCATCTTCAATCATTTTTTCAAATTCTGAGAGTTTCTGAGCATTTTTCTCAGCCCATTTTTTCATTTCTTTATTGCTCATCTGATTATTTTCATCAGAAGCTTCTATGAGAGTATCCCAAAGCTCACATTCAACTTCAGACACCACTACAGAATTATCTTTTCTGCGATCAAATTTTTCAGGTAAAAAAGTCAGTCGAGACTGTTTGTTCTTTTTCCCTTCTTCTTTTTCAATGATCAGACAGCTGTCTTTCGACCACTTAAGTAGAAAGGCAAAGAAATAATGTTCAAAGGATCCTTTCTGTAACTGCCTTAGGAAATAGGCAATGTCGATAATATCACCATCTTTATAGGGGATATCTGTAAAGTAGAGTCCTTTATTCCGCTTGCGCTGTTCATGGCTGTTCGGAACCCTGTTCTGCTCTTTTTTCAGATTCTCGATTTTGAAAATCAGACCGAAAATCCCTGCCAGAACAACAGCTATCCCTCCAAAAACAGTCGCAAAAAAGCGTCCGTCAAAATCACTTTCTCCCCCTCTGCTGGCATTGCTCTCAGCTTCCTCCACTACACTTTCAAGTGAACGGTCTTCGTAATATGACAGCAAAAACGGGTCATTCAGAAATTGGACAAGTACTGTAACTGGTCGATCTGACTGGATCGCTTCCTGCGTATAGGAATACACTGATCCATCAAGCAACTCGACTTGGCCATCGTATCCAAATCCCCAGATACGTGTGTCGTCTTCTGAAAAATTGAATGGTCCGGAGATTTCAATCGTCATGTTTTCAGGATGGATATCCCCAAACGTGTTAAAATTATAGTGCATTGATTGTCCATCATTCAACTGTCTGACCATATTGGATATCGTGTAGCTGACTTCGTAATTCTGACTGCCGTAGTCTCCGATACCCCAGACCAATTCTTTTCCGTCATCTGTCTCAATCACACCGTATGTATCTGCTTTTTCTTCACGTGACTGACTGGAATCCCATTCTGACTGACCGGTCATATTTTCTACATAGAAATCAATGACTTCCAGTCCCTCTTCTTCATTGATGACGATATACAGTTCAGTTCCATCATCCATCGTCATTTCCCTATATTCTGTGATGATTGCCGTGCCGTTTTCCAGCAGCTCCATTTCTATCGTTAAATCATGCAGCGTATTTGCCTCAACCTCCAGAGGACTCGCTAAAAACACTACACTGGCTAATAACAGTACAAACCAGCTTATTTTACCCACTTTCATAGTCTTGCCTCCCTTTTTGAACTTGATACCAGTATATCCAACTAGACAGAGAAAGAATACGGTCTTAGGACTGATTTTTTACTTTTTAACTGAAATCCGTTCAACCATTCCGAATCAGAAGAGAGGAAAGGAAGACAATCTGTCAGACACCCCAGTTTCCCGGACTCCATAATGTGCCATCCAGTTCTCCCTGCAGCTGCTCTTTGCGCAGGTCCTGTTCTTTCAAAATATCAATAGCTTCCTGCAGTAATGCTTTCTGCTTATAATCCTGACTCGTTTCGAAAAGACGCTCCAATTCCTGGATGATCCATTCCTGTTCATTCATCTTAGCCCTACTTTCTATCAGTCGTGGTAATTGTCGATATGCATCCTCAGCTCGTCCAGTTCCATACGGTTGTCTTCTACCCGTTCAATTACCTGGTCTATAACAAACGCTACATTTTCCCCCGGGAGTGTTTCCTCGGACGTTTCAGCCAAGGCCTTCACGAGCCATTCTTCTCTATATTTTAATGAATCCGGTTTTGATAAGGTTACATACTGCTGATAGTCGATCAGCAGCCTCATTTTTTCGGCTTCATTTTTATATGGAAACTGAAATACAGCCAGTGGTTTTAAATACGTCATTCCCGTTTTTTTAGCTACGGCCTGATATGGTCTGGTCAGTTCGCTGATACTGAACCCCTCCTGGCCGCCTGCCTGATAGTCTTTTTCAGCCAATCCAATCGACAGGACCAGTCCCAGTTCCTTGCCTTCCAGCTTATTCCCTCTATAGCCAAATGCAAAATGGTCGGTAAGCACTTCATCCTGCCACTTTTTCAGCATAGGCGGGGAGGAATACCAGTAGAAAGGAAACTGGAACAGAATACGGTCGTGCAGTCTTAATAGTGCCTGCTCTTTTTCAAAATCAATCACGCCATCAGGATAGGTCTTTTCAAGCAAATGAACCGTCACCTGATCAGATGACAGATGGCTGATAGACTGGAGCAGAAACTGCTGACTGCTCGATTCGTCAACGTCGGGATGACTGATGATGATCAATGTTCTCATATCTATTCTCCTTACTCTCTTTGTTTCTCTTACCTTCAGTATACCAAAAAGAAGAAATGAAAGTGAATAATTAGAAGTTCGAAATGAAAACGGGTACAATGGAGAAGTAGAGATATGATAAGGAGGAGTATGTGCATATGAAGAAAATTATTAATCAGCCCGATCAGGTAGTCGATGATATGCTGAACGGACTCGCTTATGCTTATGATACTATTGTCAGTCGTGTGCCAGGTACGACCGTTATCGTCCGAAATCTCGAATCAGACAATCGCGTGGGTCTGATCAGCGGTGGCGGCAGTGGTCATGAACCAAGCCATGCCGGATTTGTCGGTAAAGGTATGCTCTCAGCAGCAGTGGCAGGACAAGTCTTCACTTCACCGACGCCCGATCAGATCCTTGAAGGCATCAAAGCCGCTGACGAGGGAAAAGGTGTCTTCATGATCGTAAAAAATTATACCGGTGATGTCATGAACTTTGATATGGCCAAAGAACTGGCTGAACTCGAGGATATAGACGTTGATTTTGTCGTTGTCGATGATGACATTGCAGTGGAAGACAGTACATTTACTGCCGGGCGCAGAGGAGTCGCCGGAACAGTCTTCATGCACAAAATACTCGGTGCTGCAGCAGATGCCGGTGCCAGTCTACAAGACATAAAGACACTAGCTGAAAAAGTAAACAACAGTGTCTATTCCATCGGATTAGCCCTTTCGCCTGCAACAAACCCTGAAGTCGGTAAACCAGGTTTTGAGCTGGAAGAAAATGAAATAGAATTCGGCATTGGTATCCACGGTGAGCCGGGTTATAGTCGTGAAACTCTTAAACCATCTAAAGAGCTGGCGGAAGAATTCGTCAGGAAACTTAAAAAAGAAATAGGCTGGACTTCAGGTGACCGCTTCGCTGTTCTGGTCAACGGCATGGGGGCGACTCCTTTGATGGAACAGTTCGTCTTTATGAATGATCTCAAAACTCTTCTTGCGGGTGACGAAAAACTGGATCTTGTGTTCAAGAAAGTCGGCGATTACATGACCGCCATCGACATGGCAGGTGTCTCGCTGACCTTACTCAAAATCGAAGATGATGCATGGATCGACCACCTGAACTCTCCTGTTGAAGTCATTGGCTGGTAATCAGAAAGGATGAAGAGAATGGATAAAACGGAAAAATGGATTAACTGGATCACACATTTTACAGAAGTAATTATTGAACATAAAGACGATTTGAACGGACTTGACTCTGCAATAGGCGACGGTGATCATGGAAGCAATATGGACCGTGGCGTAAAAGCAGTGAAAGAAAAAATCGATGGAGCTGACTACGATGAACTGACCGATTTGTTCAAAGACATCGGTATGCGATTAGTGAGCAAAGTAGGCGGTGCAAGTGGTCCCCTGTATGGCTCTGCTTTTATTTCTATGGCTAAGGCGGCTAAAGAGTCACAAGAACCCGCTGTACTCCTCGAGGCAGGATTAGAAGGTGTTGTTAAACGCGGAAAAGCTGACCCTGGTGAGAAGACAATGGTTGATGTCTGGCATCCGGTAGTCAATTCCGTGAAAGAAGGCTCTCTTACTCAGTCAGTAATAGATGACGCTCTTGAAAGCACAAAAGAAATGAAAGCCACAAAAGGTCGCGCATCCTATCTGGGAGAGCGGTCGATCGGACACATCGATCCCGGTGCACAGTCCAGTGCTTATCTCTTTACGACACTGCTTGAGGCAGGTGTTTTAGATGACTAAATCCACAGGTATCTTACTCGTATCACATGTGAAAGAAGTGGCCGAGGGACTCACTCGCCTTCTGGATCAAGTAGCTGGAGATGTCACCATTAAAACAGCAGGGGGTTCAGAGGATGGCGGTATCGGAACCAGCTTTGACCTGATAGCTGAGACACTCGAGTCATTCGAAGAAAAAACGATTTTTTGCTTTTTCGACCTCGGCAGCGCACAAATGAATCTTGAAATGGCTATTGAGACATCGGACAAAGATGTCCAACTAATGAAAACTGCTTTCATAGAAGGAGCCTATACAGGAGCATCACTCCTTCAGGCAGAGGTTGATCCTGATGAAATCAGCAGACAGCTGAAAAAACTTGTGATTAAAGACTAAATGTAAAGACGACTTTTCCTTCAATCAGGAGAAGTCGTCTTTTTATAGCCGTTAGCTGTCATCCAGTGAACAATAGATGCGGCTGTATCTTCAGGACTCAGATTTGAATTGTTGATTCTCAGGTAGTTAACTTCCGGGAGTCGTTCAGGCACTTCCCCTTCATAAGAGATCAACCTGTGCTGTTCCATACTCCTAATCAGTTCATTCTTGGAAAAAACGGTATCTCGCTTTGATGGTTTCATCTCGAGGCGGAAGTCACTGGTATTTCTTTTTAGTCTTTCGTCAAGATCCGCTTCCAGTTCAATGAAATAGACAGCACCGTCTGCATCCAGAAAGTGTGAAGTCCACTGCTTAAGAACAGCCCAGTCCGTCTCAAGATCAAACCCAATGACGACGGTCATGATAATTCCTTTTGTTACGTTAGTGGCGGGGTGCTTGACAAAAGCTTCAAACAGATCGCCTCTCACTTGATCTGATAAGCGGAACGTTTCTGATGTGTAGCCGAGAAACTTAGCAAACAGATCAATCGTTTCATGATTAAACAGGAGTGACGCTTCTATCTTTTTCTCAAGTGCATGCCCCACCGTCATCTTTCCGACTGCCTGAGGACCAACAATCAGTATCAGATCCATTTACTTCACAGCTTCTTTCTCATACGCATCGTGAAGTGTATTGAATAGATCGAACAAGTTCTTGTGTCCGCGTTTAAGTGACAGTGGCCGATATGTGTCTTTATTTAAAAAAGCGTGTTTTGACTCTCCGACTGTTCTAACCTCTTTGGACAAGGAGTCTCTTACGACATAACTGATGACCATTTTGACACCCGTAAATTCTCTGATACTCGCTTCAATTTCAACTGTTTCTCCATACCGGACCATGCCTTTGTAATCGGCCCGTACAGATAACACAGGGATGACGATGCCCTCTTCTTCCATTCTGTGATAACCATAGTTGATCTCATCCATCAAGTGAGACCTTGCTTCTTCAAACCACCTGATATAATTCGAATGGTGAACGATTTTCATCTGATCTGTCTCGTAGTACTGTACTTTATGTACACATGGTGTCATTTTTGTGTCCTTCTTTCTGTTATCCAAACCCTTTATTGAGTTCTAGTGTAGCACAATCCCCTTACTTTGTGGTAGAATCGAATCATAATTAATTGTGTAATATATCACTAGCACACGTTGAGGAGGCGCAGCATGAAACAGACTATCGGAATAACACTTGGGTGGATCGCTATCTTGTCAGCTATTATCGGATTTTTCTGGCAGGCAACTATTATGGGAGCAGTTGCTATCGTATTAGGTATTATTGGATTTTTCCTTAAAGCAGATACTACCCGCATGAGCATGACAGCTATTGGATTAGCTCTAGTAGCAATCTTATTCAATATGGTCTCTTATTGATCACTTTGTCCTTATTTTAAAGGCCATTACCTCTACCAGAGAAGTAATGGTCTTTTTAATGCGTTGACCCTTATTTCTTGTGATCATTCATACTTACATCTTATTCCTTTTTGCTTTTGGACAGACAAAAACTGAACCCTCATTAGACAGACGGGTTCAGTTTTTTCGATTTTTTGATTAGACTGTCTTACATCGTCATGAGTAAGAAAATCAGTGCTCCTAATGCTCCACCAATCAGTGGTCCTACGATTGGGATCCAGGAATAAGCCCAGTCAGAAGAACCTTTGTTGGCTATGGGTAAAATCTGGTGTGCAATACGCGGTCCTAAGTCACGAGCAGGATTGATTGCATAACCAGTCGTTCCCCCTAGGGAGACACCAATCGCAACAATCAGCAGACCAACGATCAATGGATTCAGACCATCTGTAAAGTCCCCTTGTGTAAAGGCCAGAAGTCCAAAGACCAGTACGACGGTTGCGATTGTTTCTGACAACAGGTTCCATTTAGACCCCTTGATTGCCGGTCCGGTTGAGAAGACGGCCAGTATGGCACCTTGATCATCAGTTGCCTTGAAGTGAGGCATATAATGAAGCCAGACAAGTACAGCTCCTGCGAATCCTCCGGCAACTTGCGCGATCGTGTAAGGAATCACCATCCCCCATCCAATCTCGCCGGCAACTGCCATACCTAAGGTAACCGCCGGATTGATATGTGCGGGCGACAGCCAGCCAACAGCGTAAACAGCCATTGCAACACCCAGGCCCCAGCCGACAGTAATCATCAGCCATCCGCCTTCATATGATTTTGTTTTCTTAAGGACATTAGCTGCAACAACACCGTCACCAAGTAAAATCAGAATCATCGTTCCAAAAAATTCGCCAAGTAATTGTTGAAATAAGGTCGTATCCAAAACTAGTCTCCTCTCTGTGTGCGTTTAAAGTTATCGAGTGCCGTATCTGTTATCCGTTCCTCCAGATGCTCTGACCAATTCCGTTTTTCCTGATCACTCCAGCCTAATTCTTCAGATAGCACCTTTAGCACAGGTGTTTTCAGCTGACTGATCCTGTCCATCGCAAACAGCAGCGTATCTGTCCGTCTGCCGAAGAAGTCTTCAGGAGCCATGACCATTTCATGCTCCAGACCATAAGCCAGCTGCAGTGCATCCTTGAGTGGAAGATTATAGGTCTCTGCCCTTGACTTTAAGGCGTATAGTTTCTCAACATTAGTGCCGTACCAGTCTGCCAGGTCGTGGGCCTCTTCTTCGGTGAGACCAGCTTTCACGCCTTCTTCAATGTGCTGCTCGATGAACTGATCGAATGCTTTAGGATTCTCTACATCTCCTCCTGACAAAGGAATCGTTTGTGTATCGACTTGGTCAAAAGAAACATTCAGCTTCTCAAATTCTCTATCAATCACTTCTGAAGCATCCTCCGCCATTCGTCTGTAATCTGTCAGTTTCCCTCCAGCTATGGTGATCAGTCCATCATCTTCTACAAAAATCTCGTGCCCTCTCGAAATCCCAGATGGATCATTATTGTCTTCATCCTGAATCAGCGGTCTGAGACCTGACCAGCTTGATTCGATATCCTCAATAGTAATATTAGCCTCTTTAAAGCGGTGATTGATTGTTTTTAACAGGTAGTCAATGTCTTCTTCTGTGATGGAGGGTTCTTCATATGATCCTTCAAATGGTGTATCTGTCGTCCCGAAATAGGTTTTATTCCCTCTTGGAATGATAAAAATCATACGATTGTCTTCCTGGCCGGAATCTGTGTAAATCGTTCGTGAGACAGGGAGTTTTGAACGGTCGACTACAAAGTGGACTCCTTTAGTCGGGTACATTTTTTCTTCCGTTTCTCCAGATCTTTTTTTCCGAACCTCATCAGACCATGGACCAGTTGCATTCACGATTACTTTAGCAGCAATCTCAAACTGATTATCTGTTAGAGTATCCATTGCACGTACTGCTTTTATCTTTCCCTGTTCATCATATACAAAGTCTTCAGCTTTTACATAGTTCGTCATGACAGCGCCGAGTTCATGTGCTTTTTTAATTGTTTCAATCGTCAGTCTAGCATCATCGTTTGTGTAATCAAGATAGAAACCACCTGCCAGCAAACCTTCATCTGTTAAACCTGGCTCCTCTTCAAGCACCTTATCTTTATCTACAAGGTAATGCGCCCACTTCTCGTCGATATCAGCCAGGTAATCATACAGGTGAAGCACTACTTCAGCTGTAAACTTATTAAATGAAGCACCTGGTTCCTCGTATACAGGCATCAGCATGTAGCTTGGCTGCACAATATGTGGTGCTATACTGCCTATTACTGCTCGTTCTTTAGCGACATCAGCCACCAGTTCCACATCGAATTGCTTAAGGTAACGCAACCCACCATGAACAAGTTTGCTTGAACGGCTGCTTGTGCCACCCGCAAAATCCTGCATCTCTATGAGCCCGACTTTCATTCCTCTCGCTGCCGACTGAAGTGCAAGTCCAGCCCCGGTTATTCCACCGCCGATAATTAGTACGTCCATTTCTTCATTAGTCAGTTTTTTTATATTGTCTTGTCTTGTCTGAGCTGAAAATATCATCTGCTATCAGCTCCTTCCTGCTGAAATTAGTCTTCTTTTTTCGTACGTTTAGGTTTAAATTTAAAAGCCTGTGTTGCTTTAACAGCTGCCTGCCAGCCCTCATATAATTCTTCTCTTTTTTCCTCTTCCATTTTTGCTTCAAAGGTAGCTGATTTATCCCATTTAGCTTTGATTTCATCCAGATCTTTAAAGAATCCAGTTGCGAGTCCTGCCAGATAGATTGCCCCTAAAGCAGTCGTTTCCATTATTTTAGAGCGTTCAATTTTTACATCCAATATATCTGCCTGGAACTGCATCAGGAAGTCATTCATACTGGCTCCCCCATCAACACGCATCGTTTCTGTTTTCAGACCCGCATCCTCGTTCATTGCATCCACAACATCACGTGTCTGATAAGCCAGTGACTCAAGGGTTGCACGGATGAAGTGCTCTTTCTCCGTTCCACGAGTCAATCCGAACACAGCGCCCCTCGCGTCCTGATCCCAGTGTGGCGCTCCTAATCCTGTAAAGGCTGGCACGACATACACATTGTCAGTGGTATCAACTGCTGTGGCATATTTCTCGGACTGCGGTGATTCTCTGAACATACGCAGACCATCTCTGAGCCACTGGATTGCTGAACCTGCAACGAATATAGCCCCTTCTAACGCATAATAGACTTCTCCATCCAGTCCATAAGCAAGAGTCGTCAGCAGACCATTTTCTGAAATGATCGGTTCTTTTCCAGTATTCATGATAATGAAGGCGCCCGTTCCATAGGTATTTTTGACCATCCCTTTTTCAAAAGCAGTCTGTCCAAATAAGGCAGCCTGCTGGTCACCCGCTATCCCTGCGATCGGCACGTTCGTTCCGTTAAAGATGGCATCCATGGTTTTGCCGAATATACCTGATGACGGTTTGACTTCTGGCAGCATATTTTCAGGTATAGCCAATAAATCCAGAATTTCTTTATCCCATTCAAAGTCGTAAATATTATAAAGCATGGTTCGGCTCGCATTTGAGTAATCAGTGGCATGGACTTCTCCACCTGTCAGTTTCCATAACAGCCAGGTATCGATCGTTCCAAATAGCAGCTCTCCGTTCTCAGCACGTTCTCTGGACCCTTTTACTTCATCTAAAATCCACTTGATTTTAGTTCCAGAGAAATAGGAATCGACGATGAGACCTGTTTTTTTATGAATCGTTTCTTTGTGGCCGTCATCAACCAGTTGTTGAGCGATTTCTGACGTTTGCTTAGACTGCCAGACCACCGCAGGGTAAATCGGTTCGCCTGTTTCTTTATCCCATATGACGGTTGTTTCACGCTGGTTAGTGATCCCGATACTGTCCAACTCATCTGCTTGAATGCCAGCTTCAATCATTACACTCGCCATTACCTGGAGTGTTTTAAGCCAAATTTCATTCGCATTGTGTTCCACCCACCCCGGTTCTGGAAAGGACTGGTCGATTTCCTTCTGTGAACTCCACTTCGGTTCTCCATCTTGATCAAAAATGATTGCCCGCGTACTCGTCGTTCCTTGATCGATTGCCATAATGTATTTTGCCATTGCTATATCTACTCCTTTTCCTCATATTGTAAAGGCTTACCATCGAATTAAGTATAACATTGCAGAGAACCATTCTTCTAATTATAAGCATGTGAGAAGATATACTTGTTAATACATTCCGAAAACCTCCATAAAATTAAATGTAATCAAAAAGAGAGAAAAGCAGTAACTGCTTTTCTCTCTAACTTTTCACAGGAAATGGTACACAATCTTAATAAATCATTTGCCGTCAAGGGATAACGATACATAGATGTATTCTCAGAATCATGTGATTTGAACGTCGTGTAAACATCTGCTTCCTGTTCAGGCGTTGCTTCCACCATTACGATAATCTTGTCATCTTTAAGATAACTTTCGTACTGTTTGGCTTCTTCTTCAGGCATGCCAGCACCTACTAATGCTCCTATAATACCTCCACCACCAGCTCCGATGCCTAAACCGGCTAATGTGGTGGCAAGAGGTCCTGCCGCCACTACTGGCCCAATACCTGGTATGGCAAGCAGACCGATTTCTGCGATCAGACCACCAATACCACCGAGTACACTGCCAGAAACAGCACCTATTCCAGCGCCTTTACCTGTACTTTTGCCTCTGCCTTCTTTGTCTGAATCGACATCAGTACCTGTATCCTCCTGCAGTTTGTCTACTTGATCCTGATCTTTTGCAAATATAGAGATATCATCTTTAGTGTATCCACTGTTCTGTAATTCTGTGATGGCTCTCTCAGCATTATCAATGTTTGAAAAAACGCCACCTATTAATTTTTTATCCAATCAAAACACTCTCCTTTTATTCTATTCTGTACGGATTAGCCAATTGCACTAGTTCGTTCATCTAGTATAAAAGTGATACCATTTCCCTCACATATTTCATGGTAACGACAATACGTCTTCATGTCAAAAGTGAAGGCCTAAGAGTTTAAAAGCTTTAACAAAGCCTTTTAAAATTAAAATTGCTTGATTAACTTCTAAAATTTCTGAAGGGCCCTGAATTAAATTAGTCATATCTTAACAAGAAGAGGTTGTTTGTGGCTTAACTGTATAACTCCTTAAAAAATACATTTCCTCTTACTATTTTCACAAAAAAAGCCTCGCTTTTTTCATTCAAGACTTTCTGCAAAAATCTTTTACCTGACAGGTTTGTAATAACACCAATCTTCACATCCTAACATAGACAAAAACGAGCAGCCTGAAATAAATCAGCTGCTCGCTCAGATCCTGTATTAAATTAAGTTAGTTCGCTCAATAAGGCCTGGTTTGCAGTGATGATGGCTGTTTTGTACACATCTTCTTCTACACACCCGCGAGACAGATCTGATACTGGTTTGTTTAATCCCTGCAGAATCGGTCCAACTGCTTCGAATCCGCCTAAGCGTTGAGCAATTTTGTAGCCGATGTTTCCAGACTGTAACTCAGGAAAGACGAATACTGTTGCTTCACCTGCAACTTTAGACTCAGGTACTTTCTGTTGAGCTACTGCGGGAACGAATGCTGCATCAAATTGCAGTTCACCGTCAATAGCCAAATCTGGTGCCAGTTCCTGTGCGATTTTAGTCGCATTGCGAACTTTTTCCGCTTCTGGAGCATTGGCAGATCCTTTTGAAGAGAAGCTCAAAAGAGCCACTTTTGGATCGATACCGAACATCTTAGCTGTACGGGCACTTTCCACTGCTATTTCTGCTAAAACCTGCTCATCAGGATTAGGATTGATGGCACAATCAGAGAATAGATATTTTTCTTGTCCTCTTCCGCGCAGCATGATGAAGGCGCCTGAAGTCCGGCTTACGCCAGGACGTGTTTTAATGATTTGTAGTGCTGGACGGACAGTATCTCCTGTAGAGTGAACTGCACCACTGACTAATCCTGCTGCATAGTCCAGGTAAACCAGCATTGTTCCGAAATAATTAACGTCTTTAAGCTGTTTTCTAGCCTGTTCTTCAGTTGCTTTTCCTTTACGGCGTTCAAGGAATGCTTCAACCATTTCGTCAAATTTGTCATACGTTTCAGGGTTGATGATTTCGATATCAGTCAAGTCGTATCCGTGAGCTTTCGCTTCTTCTTTAATGTCTTCTTCTTTCCCGATTAAAACAGGCTCCAGAATGTTTTCATAATGCAGACGCAGTGCTGCACCTAATATACGTTCATCTGTTGCTTCCGGAAAAACGATTTTCAAGTCTTTTCCGTGTATTTTCTGTTTTAGTTCTTCAAATAATTCCACTGGTGTTTCCCTCCAAGATTTGTTTTTTACGTTCTTCATCATACCACTATTTCTTACTTTTTCACAGTTCAACTGCTTTTTTTCTCTATTCCACCGGGTTTTCAGGGAGTTTCCAGTCGATGGGCTCCACTCCGATATCCTCAAGAGCTTTATTCGTATCTGAAAAAATACCTGATCCCAAAAATCCTCGATAAGCAGATAACGGACTAGGGTGTGAGGTTGTCAGGACAATGTGCTTTGTGTCGTCAATCATCTTCTGTTTTTTCTGAGCCGCATTTCCCCACAGCAGAAACACGATCGGTTCATCCCGTTCATTCAATTGAGTGATAACATAATCTGTCAGCTCTTCCCACCCCTTTCCTCTGTGAGAATGAGCCTGGCCTTCTCTGACTGTCAATACTGTATTTAGTAGCAGCACCCCTTCTTCCGCCCACTTTCTAAGGTAGCCATGATTGACCGGTTGGATTGACAAATCCCTTTCCAGCTCTTTGTACATATTCTTAAGCGAAGGAGGGACAGTCACTCCAGGTCGGACCGAAAAACTCAATCCGTGTGCCTGCTTCACACCATGATAAGGATCTTGTCCCAGCAGGACTACTTTCACTTCACTATATGGCGTCCATTCGAACGCCTGCCAGATATCCGTCATCTCAGGGTAAATGGTTTGGCTCGCATACTCTTCTTTTAAAAAGTCTCTAAGGTTTTGATAGGTAGAAGACTGAATCGCTTGTTCCAGAATAGGTTTCCAGTCGTTAGTTACCGGTATAGACATTATCATTTTCCTCCTATTTGGATATAAATAGTATAGCTTTTATTGTCATTTTTGGTAGACTGAAGGTGTAGAGATGAAGAAAAAGGAGATTAACTAGAATGATCAAACTAATTGTGTCCGATATGGACGGGACGCTCCTCAATGAACGTATGGAGATCCCAACAGCAACTGTTTCACTAATCAAACGAGCTCAGGAACGCGGGATTCATTTTGCTGTAGCAACCGGGAGGGATTACCCACTTGCGGCGCCTCTTTTAAAAGAGCAGATGGTGCTTTGTCCACTTATTGCATCTAATGGTGCACAGTATTTTGACGGATCTGGACGAAATCTATACAACATCGGCCTGGAAAAGAAAACAGTCCGGGATATGTTGTCTATTTGTTCCAAATATGATGGCCTTCACGAGGAACTGATGACTTCAAATGGCATCTATTCCAATAATATCGACCAGAGAGAAGAACTCGTTGCGACAATGTTGTCAAGCACGAACCCCGATATATCCTTTGAAGAAGCTCTGGAAATTGCAAAAGATAAGATAGAAGAGATGGACATCAAATTTGTCCATGATTATTCCGAAGTGATTGACGACAATAGTCTCGTTATTTTAAAAGTCGCTGTCCACTCTATGGAAGGACAAAATGTCCTGGGGCCTTTGAAGAAAGAACTGTACGATTCTATTTCTAATCTGGCTATTACAGCCTCCAGTACAAAAAATCTTGAAATCAACCACCTGGGCGCTCAAAAAGGTCTGGCAGTTGCCAGACTGGCCAGGGATCTGGGCCTTAAACGGGATCAGGTCATGACCATTGGAGATAATATCAATGATATTTCCATGCTGGAATGGGCCAAGTATTCTGTCGCTATGGCAAATGGCGAAGACGAGGTCAAAGCAGTGGCAAACTACGAGACGGCTTCCAATCGTCAAAATGGTGTAGGCGATGCTATTTCCAGAGTCTTGAGCGGGAAAATATATTCACAGTAAACTAAATAAATCCTGTAAGTGACACTGTTCTGTACTCAGAATTTCCTTTCTGACGCAGACAGTGTCTCTTTTTAGTTATGACTGACTCTGTTCTTCTATCAGTTCAATGAATCGCTGCATGAATTGAGCTGTAAATCCCCATAAAAACTGGTTCTCCAGTCTATAAAATGGGATCATCTGCTTCCGGTTTGACCACTTATGTCCTGTCCCACTCGACATTAATTCAAACGGAAAATCCTCTTTATGCTCGATTTTTAGTTCCACAGAATGGACCTCAGGTTTTTGCTTGAAGAAATAGGTTAAGGGAATCGTGAAAATTTCCTCGACTTCTTCGTTTGGGTGTATTGATTCGATCGGGCAGTTCACCAGTTCCCCGACAAAGCAGTGGATGATGTGTGTTTGTGTCGCAATATAGTCAATTTCACCATAAACTGTAATGTGATCCAGATCAAGGTTTAACTCTTCCTGAGTTTCCCTCACTGCCGCCTCTTTATAGGTTTCGTTATTTTCCAAAGCACCTCCGGGAAAAGAGGTTTCTCCTGGCTGAGAGACAATCTGGCTTCTTTTCTCAAACAGGACGTGAAGAGTGTCTTCTATTCGAATAAGCGGTAAAAATACCGCAAACTCTTTTTGTCTGCCTATTGGCTTAGGATCATAGTGTTCTATCGTTTTTCTGATCGTCTCTAACATGTCATCTCTCCATTACACACTAATAGGATAGGGGTGCCATTTTTGCTGAAACCCTCTTTTTTGGAAGTATTACTTTTTCATTGCTTTCTCAACAGCTTTTACCCATAAGCAGATGCTTTCCTTAAATGTCACCGCAAACGGGTACCGGATTCCTGTTTGTCCTTTGTTAACCAGAATACTTTTCCCCCCATTATAATCGTAGACTAGACCTGCTGCCGGGTAAACATTTAAACTCGTTCCCATGACAAGAAGAATATCAGCCTCCTCAACTGCTTTAATACTCTCGAACACAGCTTTTGAATCCAGTGCTTCTCCATATAATGTCACCGCCGGCCTGGCCCATTCACCATTCACACTTAAACCGTCATCTGTTTCTATGGCCTCTCCATAAGTAAAACTACCCCCAGATGCCGTGATGACTCTATTGACATTTCCATGAAGTTCAATCACATTAGCGCTTCCGGCCTTCTGATGGAGTCCGTCAATATTTTGCGTAACGATCGTTACTTGTGCGCCCCTGTCTTCCAGTCGTTTAAGAAAATAATGTCCTTCATTCGGTTCAGCAGTCGGATGACGCAGGGCGTTCCTGAAAAAAGAGTAAAAGAGGGCTGGCTCCGACTCGAAAAAATGGCTGCTCAGCACCTCTTCCAAGGGGACTTTCAGGCTGGTGTTCTGATTATACAAGCCTTTACTGGATCTGAAATCAGGGATCCCGCTTTCAGTAGACAGTCCTGCTCCGCTGATAACCGCCACCTTTCCAGGCTGCTCAAACCAGTTAGCTACTGTGTCTAAATCCGTCATGTGAATCTCCTTCCTATACCTTTTGATGTTTCTTCCTGATACTATTATACTAGGGATGAACACGAAATTCATAACAATCCATTATTTGACTTAAAAACTACAGGAGGCTACACAATGACTAACCCAAACATCACGTTGACGATCGCCGGAAACGATGCAAGTGGCGGAGCTGGAATCGCCGCTGATTTGAAGACATTCGCTGAATACGGCACATACGGTATTGCTGCATTAACTGTTATCGCTACAATGGATCCAGAAGACAACTGGAGTCATGGGGTCACTCCAATCGATGCCCAAATCGTTAAAAATCAGCTCGATACGGCATTTGCCGGACCCGTAATTGGAGCAGCTAAAACCGGTATGCTGCCAAACGAATCAGTTATCACTGTCATTGCAGACAAACTAAAAGCTCACCCAAACACCCCATTAGTGGTGGATCCTGTTATGGTCTGTAAAGGAGAATCAGATGTGCTCAACCCTGAAAATGTCACCGCTATGAAGAATATGCTGGTGCCTCTGGCAACTGTCATCACGCCAAACCTTTTCGAAGCCGGTCAGTTATCAGAACTCGGCTTGCTCCATACCTTGGATGACATGAAAAAGGCTGCTCAGATTATTCACGGCAACGGGGCAAAAATGGTGGTGATCAAGGGTGGCAAAGCCCTTGAAGGGGAAGACGCGATTGATCTCGTCTATGACGGTGAAACATTTACTACCTTATCTGTAAAAAAAGTAGCCAATCCAACAAATCACGGTGCCGGTTGTACTTTTGCTGCTGCTATAACTGCCGGTCTCGCTAAAGGGATGGAGCCTCTTGACGCTGTTAAAAAAGCAAAAGATTTTGTAACAGAAGCCATTCAGGCTGGGTTTGAATACAATGAGTTTGTCGGCCCAGTCTTTCACAGCGGCTACCGCCTAAACAGGCAAAGTAATATCTGACTTTTAAGGTAACACTTCTCCCTCTCTTTTTCGTTTTTATAAGTAGACGAAAAGAGAGGAGACGTGACCCTAATGCCAGAGACCAGTTTATTTCCGGCTGTCATCGACATGATTGCAAATGTAGGTTTTCCCATCTTCATTTCCTTAGTGCTTTTGCACAGGATGGAAACCAAACTCGATGCCGTCGTTAAGGCGCTCAATGAACTGACGACAGTGACTGCGCGCAGACAACAATAGCTATCTGAAAAAAGAGCATAAATAAGTGCTCTTTTTTTTAGGAATAGTATTGCAATTTTACTGAATGGTAGTGGTATAATATAAGAGTAGCCAACCACACATGACACGAACTAGAGGTGATGAAAATGGTTCGTCTTTTTATCAAAAAGGAATACGAAACAATTCAGGACCGCATGATCGTCACCACTGAATCAGGTGACAAACTGTATCTGATAGTGGGAAAGTGGGGACGTTTAGGCGATAAACTGTCAGTCTATTCGATGGACGGCAAACGTATCGTGGAAGCAAGGCAAGTCGTATTATCTGTATTTCCAAAATTCCGGCTGTATCAGGACGGCATTAAAATCGGCACCATAAAAAAACGCCCGGGATTACAAGGACTGAAGAACCCCTATTTTACGGTCACTCGGCTGAATTGGATGATCACCGGAGACTACGACAAGCAGATCTTCACTGTCAGACGGTTTACAAAGAAAATTCTGACAATTGAAAAATCCGTTTCATTCACAGGCGAATTTTATATCCTGAACTTTGAAAATGAAACGATTGCGCCTGTCGCCTGTCTTATATCGCAGCTTCTGGATCATTATGAACAAAGCAAAGAAAACACCTGGAATGACATGAAACAGGAGAAATACAGCTTAAGTTTTATGCACCCTGTTCTGATGAAATTGAAGAAACTGATCTGGACGAAATAACGATTCTTAAACTAAAAAGTGGCTCTCAGGAATGAAAATTTCCTTGAGAGCCACTTTTTAGTATTTATACTCGTTTCTGCATATGATCATACAGATGATCTGCTATCCTGACTTCCCCGGTTTTAATAAAGCCTTGCGCTTCATATAACTTAAGAGCCCGGGGATTCCCGTGATCGACATTTAAGCCTACATCGGGAAGACCCATTGACCGTGCTCTGTCATAGCCGGCAGCCATCAGCGCTTTGCCTACGCCTCTTCCTCTGAAGGTCTCTTTAGTGACAAGTGAATCAAGGTACCATTCCCCTTCAAGTGATTCGCCATCACTGTAAGTATCAAAGGATGGCAGACCATGAGCGTTGATTACAGTCGCAAGCGGCTCATACACAGCCTCATCGCCTCCAGGGTAACCAAAGCAGAAACCGGCAATTCCTCCTTCGGTGTCATAGACCAGCGCATTTTTATAGCTTTGTCTGTAGTTGTCTCCTTTTACAGCCTCTACTAAGGCAGGTTTCAGCTGTTCCCAGGGGACTTCCGACATAACAGGCAGTTCCATATCAGTCAGTATGACCTTAAAGAGTTCGACTATTTCATCTGCATCTTCTCTGCGTGCATCTCTGATCATTTCCTTATCTCCTAATTACCCACTCGGTGTTGTCTGTTCAAGCGTCGCTTTAATTCGTTCAGCGACCCCTTTTGATATCCCGAGTTTGGTTAATTCTTCAATATCTGCTTCTTTCAGTCGCTTCATTGATTTAAAATGACGCAGGACTTTTGTTCGTGTCTTAGGCCCTACTCCTTCAATATCATCCAGCTGACTGGTGAAACTATTTTTACTTCGAACATTCCGGTGAAACGTGATTGCAAATCGATGCACTTCTTCCTGTATCCGCTGGACCAGATGGAAAGACTGGCTTCTAGAATCTAGTATGACAGGCTCGAAATCTTCTCCAAAAATCAGACCAGCTGTCCTGTGTTTATTATCTTTGACCATTCCTGCCACAGGGATATTCAGTGATAATTCGTTCTGAAGAACATCTACAGCCGCATTGACCTGAATTTTTCCACCGTCCATTAAAATCAGATCCGGCAGTGGTTTTCGTTCTTTCAGCAGCCTTGAGTACCGTCTGCGTATCACTTCCTGAGTCGTCGCATACTCGTTACTTCCGACAACTGTTTTGATCTTGTATTTACGGTAATTTGTTTTATCCGGTACGCCGTCTTTAAATGAGACCATCGCCGAAACCGGATTAGTTCCTTGAATATTCGAGTGGTCAAATGCTTCGATACGTTCAATATAAGGCAATCCCATCCGTTGAGATAATTCTTCCATTGCCCCTGTTGTTTTACGTTCTTTCATTTCGATCAGCCGGAACTTTTCTTTCAAAGCCAGTTCACTGTTTTTTCCAGTTAAATCAAGCAGTTCCTTTTTACGGCCTTTTTGGGGTGTCATGACTTTGGCTTCAAGAGCCTCTTCCAGCACATCACGATCAACAGTATCCGGCACATAGATTTCCTTTGGTTTCTGATTATTTTTATCCTGATAATACTGAATCATGAAACTCATCAGTTCTTCTTCAGGCGTATCGTAAATCGGAAACATCGTCGCTTCGCGTTTAATCAGGGTAGCCTGTCTGACAAAAAAGACCTGAATGGAAATCCAGCCTTTATCCATGTAATAATTGAAAAAATCTCTTGGCGTATAATTGTTGGAAATGATTGACTGTTTCTCAACTGTGCGTTCAATATAGGAGACCTGATCACGAAATTCTGCCGCGCGTTCGTAGTTCATTTCTTCTGCAGCTTCCTGCATCTTCTGTTTCAAATCCCGCTTGATATCCGTCACATTTCCGTTGAGGAAAGACTTGATGCGACTAATCTGTCTGTCGTATTCTTCTTTTGGAATCTCATGATCACAGGGACCGATACACTGTCCAATATGATAATAGAGACAGGCTCTGCCCTGATGCCCATTACACTTTCTGAGAGGGTATATTTTCTGTATCAGTTGTTTCGTCTCAGAAGCTGCCCAGACATCAGGATATGGACCGAAATAATAGGCGCCATCCTGTTCGACCTCTGAAGAAATGACGAGCTGAGGATCTTTTTCATTCGTGATTTTCAAATAAGGATAACTCGTTCCCCGTTTAAGCCTGATATTGTATTTCGGCTGGTGTTTTTGGATAAGGGTAACTTCCAGAAGAAGGGCTTCTTTGTCTGATCCGGTAACGATCGTCTCAAAATCTACAATGTCTTCAACCAGCCGTTTCGTTTTCCCTTCATGCTCGCCGCGGAAATAGGAACGGACCCGATTTCTTAAATTCTTTGCTTTCCCGATGTAGATGATTTCATCCTCTTTATTTTTCATGATGTAACACCCCGGGATATCCGGAAGCAGCTGTAGTTTATTTTCAATGATTTCTATAGACAAAAAGGCACCTCCTTCATCAGTCTGTCTGTAGTTTACTTTTCCTGTTCAAATATATAGAGAGAATAAAAAGTGTTGAAATCCGATTTTCCGACAGTGATGTCTTTGAATACAAATGGACTTCCCAGTTCATGCGATCCATCTTTGACCGCTTCGTCTATTGCATCTGCAATCGACTCATATACTGTATCGATTTCGTCATCAGACATTGAGCCGTATTTCGCCTGCCATGCTTCTAAAAAAGCCTGTTCATCTTTCTCGCGGTAAAAATCAATAAATACTTCTTCCATGTTCCCCTTCACCCTTTCTTCTCTTGTAAACGTCGCTTTTATTTTACCAAAAATGGGAACATTTGTCAGCCTTACAGTGACTTGATAAGATATTACTTACTAAACGTTATTTAAATTATCATGCAATCCTGAAGATGAAACGCTTACCGGATTCTATGCTATACTAAACCTAGACTTTTAAAATTGAGGAGAGATAGAATGAACTATAATCAATTAGGCGATTCAGGATTATCCATCAGTGAACTGGGATTCGGCACCTGGGCCATAGGAGGCGACTGGGGCACCCACAGTGACGAAGAGGCTTTTAAAGGGTTGGACCGCGCTATGGAAGCGGGCGTTAACTTCTTTGATACGGCAGACGTATATGGCGGTGGTCACAGTGAAGAACTCTTAGCTAAAGCCACTAAAGGAAAAGAAGATAAAATCCACATTGCAACCAAGTTTATCCGCAGTGGTGATATCAATGATCCGGCAAATTACTCTGAAGATCAGATCAGAGACTATCTGGAGAACAGTTTAAGACGACTGAACCGTGACACGGTCGATTTATATCAGATCCACTGCGCGCCACTGGACATGCTCAAAAAGACGGATATATTCCCCATCCTGGATAAGTTGAAACAGGAAGGAAAAATCAGAAGTTACGGTGTCAGTGTAGAGTCAGATGAGGAAGGCCTATATGTATTGGAGAATACCAATGCCAGTGCCCTTCAAGTTATTTTCAATTTACTCAGACAAAAGCCGTTAAAAGAGCTGTTCCCCAAAGCTCAGGAGAAAAATGTCGGCATACTCGCTCGTGTGCCTCTGGCAAGTGGATTACTGACAGGAAAATTCTCCAAAGATCATGCTTTTGAAGACAGCGACCACCGTAATTTTAACAAAGACGGTGCAGCATTTAATGTCGGCGAAACATTCGGGGGCCTTCCCTTTGAAAAAGGCGTGGAGCTCAGCGTTCAGCTGAAATGGATCGCAGAAGAACGCGGAAGTCAGACACGCGCAGCTCTTAAATGGGTCATGCAACAGGAAGCCGTTACCAGTGTTATCCCCGGTTTCAAAAACGAAAAACAAGTACTTGATAACCTTAAATCACTTGATGTCAAAGATTATTCTAAAGAAGAACTGACCCGATTAAGCGACTTTTACTGGAAAGAAGTGCACGATCATATCCGTGGTGCTTACTGATAACTTAAAAGGCAGCTGATGTAACTAAATGAGATCCTGACTGACATCAGGGTCTTATTTGTATTGTGGATGTCTTTTCGAGTTGGTATGATAAATCAATACACTATGAATCAGTTTTAGGTCTGCTCATTTTG
This sequence comes from Alkalibacterium olivapovliticus, assembly GCF_003003275.1. Classification (GTDB taxonomy): domain Bacteria; phylum Bacillota; class Bacilli; order Lactobacillales; family Carnobacteriaceae_A; genus Alkalibacterium; species Alkalibacterium olivapovliticum. The sequence goes on along the minus strand of NZ_PVTO01000003.1, from coordinate 83,786 downwards.
CTAGCGGCCCTTATATGAAACAGCCGGTAAGGAGACAGATAATGAAGAAGCATTCTCATAACACTGACCGTTTTTCGGTGAGAGAAAAAACCAGAACACTGACACGTATCGCACTTCTGACTGCACTGGTATCTGTCGGACGTTTATCCTTTTCATTTTTACCAAATGTTCAGCCGATGACTGTCCTCCTGCTCTGCATCACCTTATATTTTGGGTGGAAAGAAGGCATTCTGGTCGCATTACTGTCGGTCATCCTGACGAATCTGTTTCTGGGAATGGGTCCATGGACGATTGCTCAGATAGGAGCATATGTTGTCCTGATTTTGCTTTCCAGTCTGCTTGAAAATGCACACGACGATGTCTCTATCCCACTGCTGCAAGTCTACGCTGCCTTTCTAGGCATAGTCTATGGGCTGGTCATCTCGCTTATCCAGGCGCCCTTATTTGGCTGGAACATCTTTATTCCCTATTACTTATCTGGGCTGACATTTGATCTGCTGCATGCTTTTGGAAATCTGGTCTTTTTCCCTTTGTTATACCCTATTTGTATGAGACTATTTAAACGCACTGATAAAAAATGAGTTCGAACAAAAAAAAGACAAGATATAGAGGAGACGAAAAATGAACAGAAAACTACATTATTTATTTGGAACAGCTATCGTAGTCGTTCTTCTGGTTGTCGGGCTATGGACACAAGATCTGGCATCCAACACTCCGACCACTGCCGATCAGGACCAGGAAGTGCAAGTAGTGATCATTGCACAAGGTGAGGAAGTCAACACTGATACCCTCATGGTTGCGGCTGACACCACCCTTATGGAACTGATGCAGCAGCATTATGACCTTATCGTGACTGCGGACGGCTTCGTTGAATCAATCGAAGGCATAGAGCAGGAACCTGAAAAGAATCTGTACTGGGTCTACGAAGTCAATGAAGAACAAGTAACTGAAGGCGCTGAAACCTTTATCCCTGAAGAAAATGACACTATTATCTGGGAACTGACCGCCTTTTAAAATAAGCACAGCCGACTTAAAAATGCAGTCGGCTGTGCTTATTTACTGTTTTATCCTTTTAAATCCTATTTCAATTTCGAGATCAGATTTCAGACTTCAGATCTTTCCCATTTCAGTGACAAAGTAATCGGTAATCTTATCCATCGTATGGCCTCTTACCAAGTGTTTTTCCTCTTCTTCTATAAACGTCAGATTGGCATGAGGATTTTCTTTAACGAATTCGACGACATCGTGGTAAGGAACGATCCGGTCCTGAGTCCCATGCCAGAATAACAGGGGGCGGCCATTCAGTGTTTCCGGTTTTAACGATAAATCATATTCCGGCACCCAAGCCAATAGAGATTGATAGTCCTGAGGGTAAAAACGTCCCAGTTCTTCTGCATGTGTAAAGATACGTTCTCTGTAGTTGACTGGTTTAGGTGATCCCATGATGCAGGCTGCTACTTTAATTTCAGGATGCTGAGTAAGCAGTGCGCAGGTCGTTATTCCTCCCATTGAGACGCCTCCAACTGCGAGACGGTCATCTGCCAGACCCAGTTTTTGAAAATGATGAACGATTGAGCCAAATTCGAACAAGTTTGTGTGAATGCTCTGCCAAAAGGTCAGCGAAGGGATTTTAGTCATCTCTTGCCTGCGGTCTCCGTGATTCGCCGCATCCGGTAGAATCACTCTGAACCCCTCTTGAGCCAGTTTTCTCCCCTGAGTCAAAACCAGTTCTTTGGCAGACTGCCAGCCGTGATAATAGACGATTAATGGCAGCAAATCATTTCTGCTTTCTCGCGGAACGACTTCCAGTACTGGAATAGTATCGGCTAGTGTACGCTGTCTTATTGTCAGTTTCATTTTAACTTCCCTCTTTTAATCAGGCTTTGGACTGTTTTCTTTGAAAATAATAACGCCACTTCTCTTCAAGCGGCTCATTGTCAGAAAACAGATCCGGATGTTGTTCGAGCAGTTCAGTCAGAAGTTCAGTCGTTTTTTCCGTATCAACAACTCGCGACTCAGCATTCCCAAAAGTGCCTTTTGACATGGCACCTTCTTCCTCTAATACCTCATCGACTTTCCAGAAGTGATGCGACCATGAGAGTCCACAGTGCCTGCGGGAAGGGACCTCAATCTTTTCTCCTGTGTGCAGCACACTGAAGAGTGCTTCGTGACTGTCCGTCATTCTTCCCGGAATGTCTACCCATTCTTCGATTCCATGTATAAAGGTGCACCTCGTTAAATCTACCCCTATCATGAGGACTTGTGCCTTTAGATCCACTATTTTACCCCAGACGGATTTCCGTGCACAAGGTGTGTCATGTTTATATTCTCCCTGAACCAGTTCTGCTGCCCCTTTACCAAGTGCAGAAACTGAATGAGTAGGGTGTTCTGAACGGATAGTTCCAGGTCTTTTTCTGAATTTTTCAGTTAAGATGCCTACATTTGAGGGAGACTCTTGTACATCGAAGACAGGGTTATCTTTATCAATGTACTTCCAGGTATGGGTAGGAAGGATTAGAAGACCTTCTTTCATAAACTCGATCAGTGCATCAAGCACAGTATCCGGTCCACCCTCTACCTCTCCTATACTTTTAAAGGAAGAGTGAACCAGTAAGGTTCCTCTTGCATCGATACCCATTGTTTTTAAGTGTTCGATCAGGTTGTCTTTAGAATACATACTGTTCTCCTTACTATTTAATAAAAAAATACGAATTTATATTACTCTATTTTGATTAAACAGTATTATTTAATGGAAAGCAACTCTCAAATCTAACAAACAGCTTAAAATACTATCATATCAAAAAGCTATTTTTGAATAATATCAATTCTGCTATTTAATTTGTGCTTTCTTCGTGAATGCATCCTTACTATCATATCTCTTTAACGCTCAGCTGCTTTCGACCTCTGAGTGAGCACGTAATCCGTTTTACTTCGCTACTCTACTGCTTTCGACCTCTGAGTGAGCACGTAATCCGTTTTACTTCGCTACTCTACTGCTTTCGACCTCTGAGTGAGCACGTAATCCGTTTTACTTCGCTACTCTACTGCTTTCGACCTCTGAGTGAGCACGTAATCCGTTTTACTTCGCTACTCTACTGCTTTCGACCTCTGAGTGAGCACGTAATCCGTTTTACTTCGCTACTCTACTGCTTTTGACCACCTAGTGGGCACGTAATCTGCTCAACTTCTCTATTCATCTGAAATACTCTCATCAGATATGCCAAGAATGAAAAAAGACCACTTGAGATCAGAATCTCAAGTGGCCCTTATAAACTATCCTATTAAATTAGAGTGCTCACTAGTCCAGTACACGAATAGTGACGCTACGTCTTCCCCATTGCAGTGCTTCTGCAACTGTTGAAAAGTGGATATCGATAATGTTGCCTTTGATTGCTCCACCAGTATCGCCTGCAATATAGACGCCCATACCTTCGACTTCTACCATTGATCCTAACGGGATAACAGATGGATCAACTGCGATGACACGAGAATTGACTCTTAAATCGATTCCTGTAGCAGTGTGAGTGCTTAAGCTAGGCTGTTTAGTAGAATACCCTGTAGCCTGCACACGTAACGTACGACCTGAGCTTTGTGCCGGTTTGGATGGTGCTGGAGCCGGTGCTGGTGTAGACTGTGCCGGCGCACTGCTTGTATTATTGTTTGAACTGTTGCTTGCTGCAGGAGCCGGTTGTTCGGCTGCTTCAGCTGAAGATTCATCTGATGATGAAACCGATACTTCCTGCTCTGCTGCTTTGCTTTCTGCAGTAGCTCTTGCCGCTGCTCTTTCCTCAGCCTGACGTTGAGCTGTCGCTTCTGCTGCTGCCTGTTCTTCTGCAGCACGCTGAGCTTCTGCACGGGCGGCTTCTTCTCTTGCCTGACGACGCGCTTCTTCTATACGAGCAACTTCAACTTCTTCTTTTTCAATCAAAGTAGTCAATTCTGTCTGGTTTTCATTAATTAAAGCTTGTAGAGAAGATACTTTCCCATCAAACTCTTCTCTCTGTTCTTCAGCTGCCGTTAATTGACCAGCCAGTTCAGCCTGACCTGTTTTTAGTTTATCTTCAAGTTCGACTAGTGTCTGTACTTCCTCTTGTGCTAAATCCAACTGATCGTTTCCGGCATCTGTTAATCTCATAATGACGATTGCACGATTGAATAAATCAGATAAACTTTCAGCTTCCAAAATAGTCAAGACAATATTCTGAGTCGTTTCGTTCAACTGTAATGACTGAAGACGCTGACGAGCTTGATCCAACCTAGCTTCAACAATTTCTTCCTGCGCAGCTACCTCAGATTCTGTCAGTTCAATTTCTTTCTCTTTTTCGCCTATTTCTGCGTTTAAATCCTCAAGTTCTATACTAAGTACACTGATTTCTTCCAGTACAGTATTGACTTCCTTCTGTAATGAGTCGATTTCGCTTTGCGTCTGTTCTTGCTGCTCTTGAATAGCTTCCAGCGTATTTGCTGAAACAGTTGTGGCATTGCCTAGAGATAAGAATGCTAAAACCGCAACAACCATACCTACCATATTCTTTTTCATCGCTTTAAAGAACACCCTTCTTATTTTGAATTTGAGATATCTTAAAATTAATTGTTCAATGCCACGTTATTATACCGATAAAGGAAACAATGTACATTTCGGTTTCCTTACAATTTATTACAAAATATTAGTAAAAGGACGCTTATCCACTAAAAATACTTACTTTTTTGTAATGGAGAGTGGTTTTGGTACCGTTTACCTCTTTATTGTAATATAATTGTAATGAAGGTCTGTTTTTAGACATTATACCCGCGGTTTTAGTATGATAGATATGCAAGCTAAGTCTACTTTAGTCGAAAAATAGCAATTAGGAGCGTGTCCTTATGTCAAATGAACGTTTTGGATTGATCGATGTGGGTTCAAACACCATTCGTCTGGTTATTTTTGAAATGGATGATTATCAGGGTGTCACTGAGCTTCAGAATATAAAAACACCCGCACGTCTGGTTCAATACCTTGATGAGAATAAAAAAATGTCTGAAGAAGGAATCGCTGTTCTCCTATCTGTATTGAAAAGTTTCACCGATATTGCTGAAGAGTATAAAATTGGAGGGTCTAAAGCCATCGCGACTGCCGCTATTCGCCAGTCTTCCAACCGTGATCACATCATCCAGCGGGTCAAGGAAGAAATCGGATTGGAGCTGGAGCTCTTAGCAGAGGAAAAAGAAGCCTATTATGGTAACTATGCAGTGCGCTATACGATGGATCTCTCTGATGGCATCAGTATAGATATTGGTGGAGGAAGTACCGAGTTAACATTATATAAGAATAAAGAAGTAAAAGAAGTGCACAGTTTCCCATTCGGAACAGTCTCGCTTCAGCACCAGTTCTTTGATGGAAAAAAACACAATGATAAAAAAGCAATTGATAAAGCGACCGAATGGGTCAAAAAAGAATTCAAACAACTGGACTGGGTAAAAAATGCCGCTGTTCCTTTGATCGGTATCGGAGGCTCTGCACGCAACTATGCTGAAATCAATCAGCGTCAGATTGATTACCCGATAGCCGGTATCCACCATTATGAAATGAAACCGGATGAGTTGACAGATACCTTTGACTTACTGATCAAAACGTCAATGAAAGATCTAAGCGACCTTGACGGCCTGAGTGAAGACCGAAGAGATATTATTATTCCTGCCGGTATCGTTTTTACTCAATTAATGAAGGTCATGGATGCTCCTAGCTTCGCCATCAGTAACCGCGGATTGCGGGAGGGTATTATTTTAGAGCGCCTCAATAAAGAGTATAAAGAGCCCTATGATCTGTTCGGCGTGAAAAGACAGACGGTTCAGCGCCTGTTCAAACAATACAATATAAGGCCTATCTCAGCTCATCAGCGCATCATACTGGCTGATCAGCTTCTGTCACTGCTAAAGAAAAAAGAGATTCTGTCTGTAAAAGAGGAACACCTCTACCTGCTGCACTATGGAGCGACGCTGTATTACCTGGGCAGTTATATAGAAGATGATTCAAAATCTCAACATACGTTTTACATTATTTCCAATACCAACCTTCTCGGGTTCAGTCATAAAGACCGAGTCAGTCTGGCTCTTCTGGCCAGCTACAAAAACCGCTCACTATACAAGCAGTACATTAAAACAGTTGACAGCTGGTTTGATGACGATGAAAAAGATACGCTTCTCTACCTGGGTTGTATCATCAAGTTTGCTGAAGCCTTAAGTGATTCGCATGTCAATTTCGTCAAGGATATGGATATGGTCGAATCTGAGGACGGCGAATCATATGAGCTGCATATCACCTATAAAGGAGATGCTATTGCAGAAGAGTATCGCGCAAATAAACATAAAAACCATCTGGAACGCGTGCTGGATAAACCACTTTCTATCGTGTTTCACAGTGAACTGACCAGTACAGCCAATACGGAGGGGTAATGATGGTAAAAGATACTATTAACAGTGAAGATCCAAACTATTTTCAGAACCGGGAATTGTCCTGGCTGGATTTTAATGCCCGCGTTATTGAAGAAGCAAATGATCCTGTAAATCCACTCCTTGAGCAGCTCAGGTTCCTGGCCATCGGCAGTTCAAATCTGGATGAATTTTACAAGATCCGAGTAGCCGGACTGCAGGATCAGCTCAAAATGGGTGTAGTCGAACCGGACACCAAAAAACAGTGGTCTGCTAAAAAGCAGCTTCAGGAAATCACGAAAAAAAACAAAGACATTGTCCTGCGTCAATATGCATTACTGCAGCAGAAGGAAGATCAGCTGAGTGAAAAAGGTGTATTCTTCAAATCTGTTAAAGACCTGAATGAGACCGATAAAAACCGGGCAAGAGATCTTTTTGAAAAAGAGATTATGCCTGCGATCACACCTTATGGGATTGATGCTTACCGACCTTTCCCTCATCTGGGCGACGGGGTCCTGCATCTGTTTGTCAAACTGGAAAAATCAGGAAACCCATTTGTTGCAATCGTACCCGTCCCCGAACGACTGGCACGAGTTCATTCAATCTACAATAATGATCACATCTACCTGCTGATGATCGAGGACCTGCTTTTTACCTTCTTATCTGATCTGTTTAACGGATACCATGTAACGTATTCATTTACTTTCAGGATTACCCGAAACGCAGACCTGGAGATTCAAGAGGAAGGCGCTGACGATCTTCTATCCGCAATTGAAGATTATCTGGAGAAACGCAAGAACGGTATGGCGGTCAGACTCGAGATCGATAAGCGTGAAACAGCTGTCGATGTCCAATCTGATATTGAATTCATAAAAAAGGCTCTTTCAATAAAGCAGCGGGACATCTATATTATCGATGGACCGATCGATTTGACTTTTCTAACTGAAGTGATTCCACTGCTGGAAAAAAAGGGGGTTAAAGAGGTATATGAATCCTTCGAACCGTTTTATCCCGAAGCGTATAGAAACAGTTCCCTCTATGAACTGGCCAGGCGTAAGGATCTCTTTTTTCACCATCCATTTGATTCTTTTGAACCCATCATCAGTTTTGTGAGAGAGGCAGCTGAAGATCCGCGTACAGCGTCCATCAAACAGACCCTGTACAGAGTCAGTATAGATTCTCCCCTGATCGAAGCACTAAAAAAAGCCGCTAAAAAAGGGATTCAAGTCACCGTCCTCGTTGAATTAAAAGCCCGATTCGACGAAGCTAATAACGTCCACTGGGCCAAGGAACTGGAAGAATCCGGCGCTCATATACTGTATGGGGTAAAAGAGCTCAAGACACACAGCAAAGCAACGCTTATCGTTAAAAAAGAAGCAGACGGTTTTCGCCGTTATGTCCATCTCGGTACGGGCAATTACAACGAGCAAACTGCCCGACTCTATACAGACATGGGACTGATCACGTCCAACAATGAAATGACGCAGGATGTATTCGATTTTTTCAATTATTTAAGCGGCTATTCAAACCAGCCGGAGTATCATTACCTGCATGTTTCCCCCTTCGATATCAGAGATGCTTTCATTGAGAATATTGAAAAAGAGATTCAGCTTCATATCCTTTATGGGAATGGTCATGTGATTGCTAAAATGAACTCGCTGACGGACAAAAAAATGCTACTGAAATTATATGAAGCAAGTCAGTTCGGGGTGAAAATAGAACTGATTGTCAGAGGAATCTGCTGCCTTATTCCCGGCATCCCTGGTGTCAGTGATAACATTACTGTCAGAAGTATTATCGGCCGCTTTTTGGAACATAGCCGTGTATACTACTTCCATCATAATGGCGAGGAAAATTTGTACCTGTCCTCAGCTGATATGATGACTCGGAATATGATTAAACGTGTAGAAATCGCTTTTCCAGTGCTTGATCAGTCGCTGAAAGCCCATATTTTATCCATTCTGAAACTGTATCTTTACGACAATACGAAAGCCTGGGTACTGCAGAGTAATGGAGAGTATGTGAAATCTTCAAACTCTGAAGATAAACTGATTCATGCTCAAAAAGAATTGCTGGCCATCAGGGCATCACTCCCTTCTCCTCTTCCTGAGAAAAAAAGTAAACGTTCCTGGTCTGACAGGCTCAGGTCCCTATTTTTTACCTCATGAGAACCAGGTTTTCCTGGTTCTTTTTTTCTGTCAGGTCCCTTATTTGATTATCTGATATAATAGGATATGTAAAGGAGAGTGCTTGAATGCCTACGATTTTAGACATTGCCGAATATGCTGGCGTTTCCTCTGCTACAGTCTCTCGGGTAATCAACTCCAGCGGGTACGTCGGTGAAGAGACCCGAAAGCTAGTGGAAGAAGCCATTGAAAAACTAAATTACAGCCCAAATAAAAATGCTCAGCATCTCAGAAAAGGGTCGACTAAAAATTTCGGGATTATCAGTACGCAATTTAACGATACAGCGGTCGCCCGTATTAATTCGTTTATTACGACTGCTTATTCCTTCGGCTATACGACCACTTTATTTGTAACGAATGGAGATAAAAAACGCGAAGTCGAAGCATTCGATCTCCTTAAGTCAAAACAGATCGACGGCATTTTTTTAATCTATCGGGCAAATGACTGGTCTGTACTCGAAAAATATGCAGCTTTTGGTCCGGTCGTCACATTGCACAACGTCGATTCCGAACAGATTCCATCTGTCTTTATCGATCACTATGAAGGGCACAAGCTTGCTCTTGAATACCTCTGGGAAACAGGGTGCCGTCATATCTATAATCTTTACGGAACAGCAACTGGCTTAAATACAAAGAGACGCATCCAGGCTTATCATGATTTCTGTGACGCGAAAGGCATTCCCCCTCACCCTTCCGATCCCTTTATTCACACTATTTCAGCGGGGAAAGTGGATGCCTTTGTCAGCTGGTTTTTAAAGCAGCAGACTAGACCTGATGCAGTAGTGACCCATTCAGATTCCATCGCAGCACTCGTCGTGTCCCGATTGAGACGGAAAGGTATCGCTATTCCAGAAGAAGTATCAGTCATCGGATTTGACAATATCGACGTCAGTGATGTGATGGACATGAGTACGATCGATTACGGCATCGAAGAACAAGGAAGAAACGCCTGCAGATTGCTCCTTCAGAAACTGGCCAAACCAACTGATGCACTTGGCCCTCTTTCTTTTAAACTGATTCAGCGCAAAACAACCAGATAATACAGATAGAGTCGATACTATAGACGCCCGCTCTCCATTGCAGCAAGAAGCTGATGAAAGGGGACAGTCTGATCGTATCGACTCTATTTTTTGGTCCTGTCTATTTTTATATACAGTCTTGTTTCTCTTTACCTTCCAGCTTGCTCAATAGTCTTAAGCCGCTGGTCCATCTTCTTCTGTTCTTTTCGCCTGTTTAGAAAGGCTTTTATCAGTCCTTTTTTAGGTGAAAAAACGAAGACAGTCAGTGTTGTCACGCCTGTTACCACAGCTATCATCCCGGCAATAGTCGTATCGAGCATAAAGGCAAGCTGGACACCTATGACACTGTTGACCAAAGCCATCAGCACGGTCAATGCAATCATCACGTGCAGTTTATTGGTCATCAGGTAAGCAGCAAGCGGTGGTCCAACCATGAAGCCGACCACCAGAATCGACCCGACTGAATCATATGCCCCAACCGCAGTAAGCGACACGATCGTCATCAATCCATAGTGAACCAGGACTGGTGAGAATCCAAGCGCAGCTGCAAACCCGGCATCGAATGTTGTTATTTTCAGTTCTTTATAAAAGAGAAATATAAACAGACAGTTGATGAACAGAATAATGAGCATTGTCCAAAGCGCACGCGGTCCCAAATCCATTCCAAGAAACATTAGTCGTCTGAATGGGGAAAAGGCCAACTCTCCCATCAGTACAGCATCTACATCCAGGTGAACATTGCCTGCATACCTCGTAATGAGAATAATGGCGATGCTGAAGAAGAGAGGAAATATGATGCCGATCGCCGCATCATTTGATAGTAGTTTCGTCTGCTGAAGGGCTTCAATTGCCCAAACGGTTGCGACTCCGACCAAGGTCGCTCCGATCATGAGAAGGGGAGAATTCAAATCTTGTGTGATAAAAAATGCCAGTACGATACCCAGCAGAACAGTATGGGTAATCGCATCGGAAACCATTGTTGTCCCTCTTAAAACAAGAAAAACACCTGGAAGAGCGCAGGCAACAGCTACAACAACAGCCACTAACGTTATTTCAAAAATCATACTCATCCTGCTCACTCCTCCAGACTTTGAATTTGGTTCATAAAGACTTTTTGTCGTTTCTTATTTGCATAGTGTCCAGCAATAATCCCTCTTTTAGGTGAGAAAAACAAGCTGATGAAAACAAATGAGCTGACAACCACTACAATAGCGGGGCCTGTTGGTATACGCTCCCCCAGCGAACTGATGAATGTTCCAGTTACCCCAGATACAAACCCGATAATCGCCGCCAGTAAAACGACCACACTTAAACGGTTGGTCCATTGTCTGGCTGCCACAGCTGGGCCAATAAGCAAGGCACTTATCAGAATAACGCCGACTGATTCCAGTCCCAAAATGATTGTCACAACGATCATCGTCGACATCAGAGACTCGATGATTTTACCGGAGAACCCGAGTGTCTGAGCAAACATGGGATCGAAAGTGAACACTTTGAACTCTTTCCAGAATAAAGCGACCAGTGCCAGCAGTCCCAGCCCAACTACCCCAATTAGCTGAACATCACTGAGGAGCATCGCGCTTGCCTGTCCAAAAATAAAATTACTCAATCCTGCCTGCTGTGCATTGGGATTATTCTGTATCGAGGTCAGTATGACAAGTCCCAGCCCAAAGAAGCTCGACAATATAAGCGATAAGGCGCTGTCCAGTTTGACCACTGTTTTTTTGCTCATCGTCTGTATAATCACTGTTGCAATCAAGCCGGACACTAAAGCGCCCAGCAGTAAAACAGACAGTTCTTTTCGCTGGATCAGAATAAATCCGATCCCGATACCGGGTAATGCCGCATGACTCAGCGCATCTCCGAGCAAGCTTTCTTTCCTCAAAGTGGCATAGGTCCCGACGACGCCACTCAGTAATCCTAGAAATCCCGTTCCCAGAGCAACGATCTGAAAGGTATAATCATTTAAAAGCAAACTGATCTGATTTAGCATGATTAACCTTCTCCTTCTCCCAGGTTTCTGTCCTGATGGTAAGTCTTGTCAATATTGTCTTTCGTGAAAGCTCCTTGTATCGATCCCTGAGCAATCACTTCCTGATTGATAAAGACAACATGGTCAAAGTACTCTTCAACCGTTTGAAGGTCATGGTGTACGACGATCACTGTCTTTCCTTCTTCGACCAGTTTTTTCAGTAATTTCATAATGATGTGTTCTGTTTTCATATCCACTCCGGACAAGGGTTCATCCATGATGTAGATATCGGCTTCCTGAGCCAGTGCACGCGCCAGAAAGACACGCTGTCGCTGACCACCAGACAATTGACTGATCTGTCTGGACGCGAATGTTGGCAGTCCCACTTTCAGCAGCATTTGCTTCGCCACATTTTTATCTTTTTTTCCAGGACGCTTCAGCCAACCCAAATGTCCATAACGACCCATTAATACGACATCCAGTACAGTAGCCGGGAAATCCCAATCCACGGTCGTATTCTGAGGCACGTAGGCAATTTTATTTTTCATTTTTTTGTAGGGGACCTGTTCGTCTTCCATTGTAGAAAACGCGATCGATCCTGTAATGGGCTGAATAAAGTTCAGCATCGATTTGATCAGTGTCGACTTTCCAGCCCCATTTGGTCCAATAATTGCTGTCAATTGCGCTTTATTGAATCCACAAGAGATATTCCACAAGACAGGTTTGGCATCGTAAGCCACTGTCAGATGGTCAATCACTATAGCTTTATTATTTTCCACGTCAGACCTTCTTTCTAAATTAGCAGTGCAAGACTGAAAATCAGTTCGCCAGACCGTCCACTATTGTATCGATATTGGATCGATACATTTTAAGGTAGGTGTCCGCATCTTCTTCGGCACTTCCAAGCGCATCTGAATATAATTCTCCTGCATTTTCAACGTCATGTCCTCTACTTCGTGCAGCCTCGATGAGCGCTTCAATATTTCTTGGTGACACAGAACTTTCCACGAAGACTGCATTGATTTCGTTATCCACCAGGAAATCAGCTAGATTACTGATATCGCCAGTTCCGGCTTCAGTCTGAGTATTTAATCCCTGAAGTCCGATCACCTCGAAATCAAATTCTTCTCCGAAATACTGGAATGCGTCATGTGCTGTCACCAGATAGCGGGACTGCTCAGGCACTTCTTCAATTCTTTCTTCTATATAGGTTCTCAGTTCGTCCAGTTCACTTAAATAGGTGTCCGCATTGTCCTGATAATACCCTTCATTGTCCGGATCCATTTCACTCAACACGTCCGCTACATGTGACGTCACAGCTTCCCAGTGTGAGACACTGAACCAGATATGAGGATCGTACTCCAGATCTTCTTCGCCTTCTTCAGGATCGAGCAATTCCGTTTCATTCAGAGCGTCTGCCATAATCACAGACGGCACGCCGCGCTGATCCATCTGTTCGAAAACCTCAACGAACCGTTCCTCCAACATTAATCCATTATAAGCTATCAGATCAGCTTCTGTCATGGTATTCACATCTGAAGTAGACGGCTGGTAATCATGAGGATCAACTCCTGGTCCCATCAATCCTGAAACAGTTACGTTCTCTCCCCCAACGATCTCCATAAGATCAGCAATCATAGACGTTGTCGCCACCACATTAAGCGGATTGTCCTCAGATACGTCATCAGCCTGTTCATTCCCGCATGCTGCCATCAACGATAAACTTAATACACCCACTAGTCCTCTTACCCATTTCATACAACGATCCATCCTTTTTAAATTAGTGTTTTGATATTTTTTAGTCTATCCTAAAAATTCTTTTTAGTCAACCATATACCTTATTTTAAATCACCTTTGATTAGAAACCATAAACTGTGGTACAATTTTAGAGTAAATGAATAATATAAAGGGGTAACCTAATGACACCCAACAAAGAAGATTTTTTAAAAGCAATTTACGAATTAGGCGGTCAGAATCAAGTTGTCACCAACAAAGATTTAGTCCGTACATTATCCATTTCTGCCGCCTCGGTCACAGAAATGAATACGCGATTACTGAAAGAGGAACTGATCACGCACTTACCGTATCAGGGTGTTATGCTGACTGAAAAAGGCCTGCGTATTGCCAACCAGCTTATCCGCAAGCACCGTATCTGGGAAGTTTTTCTATCAGAAAAATTAGGGTATGAATGGAACGAGGTTCATTCTGATGCAGACTTGCTTGAGCATGCCTCATCAGACCTGCTGATTGAACGCCTGAACATATTCCTTGGCGAACCGACTTTTGATCCGCATGGTGGCGTCATTCCCAATAAGGATGGATCAACTCCGGAAATCCACTCAACGCCATTGACTGACTGTTCACAAGGCGCTCATTTTAAAATCAAAGAGGTCGATGATCAGGAAGAGTTCCTGGAGTATCTCCTTTATAAGAAAGTACACCTGGGAAAAGAATATACGCTGGTCGATATCGAGCCTTACGATGGTCCGCTGACTCTCAAGGCCACAACTGGAGAAGAGACGATCATCGGCCACAAAGCAGCCTTTAAGATTTTAGTTGAATTAACTGAATAAATCCTAAAAAGCGTTCTTATGAGCGTTTTTTTTATTTGGCTGATAAAATAGAGCTAACTGAAACAGAAAGAAGGAAACAGTATGCAAGTGCTGCACAGAAAATGGGAGTGGCTAGATATTTTAAGTCTGATCGGACTCTGCTTATCCATTCTATTACTCTATTTTGCTTGGCAGGGAGGCATTTTTGAGTCGCGAGATGATTTTGTGGATTATGTCCATGGTTTCGGCAGCTTTTCTGTGGTTGTTTTTATCCTGCTTCAGATTCTGCAGCTCTTTTTACCCCTTCTCCCTTCTGCCATCACTGTTACTGCAGGGGTCGTCCTTTACGGCCCAGTGATCGGTGTTTTGTATAACTACATCGGAATCAGCATTGGTTCCATTCTGGCTTTTCTCATTGTTAGACGCTACGGGGAATCAGCTCTGGAAAAACTGGTCAGTGAGAAGAAAATCAGAAAATTCGAAAATAAACTGACCCACGGAAAGCATTTCGAGCGATTTTTTACTATTGTGATTTTCACGCCTTTCGCCCCGGACAATGTGGTCTGTTACCTGGCCGGCTTATCAGATATGTCCATAAAAAAAGTGTCTCTGATTATTATCTTGGGCAAACCCTTATCCATTGCACTATACAGTCTGGGGTGGACAACCCTGTTGGAACTGCTCGGAATACTGTAAGTAAGATAATCATACTAAACCGGTCGTGGGTGAGTCATTATCTTTTCCTCGATTTCGAGACAGTTTACATGGTATAATTCAGTTAGAAACGGAAAGGAACGTTACAATGAACAGCACGCAACCACTTGAAAAAAGAATCCCGTATTTAGAAGATAACAGATATGAAAAGAATGATTTAGGGTTGACCTATAAAAAAGGGACCGCCACGTTTAAAGTCTGGTCTCCTCTGGCCAAAAAAGTATGGGTCAATCTGTATACATCTTCAGAAGCAGAAAGCCCTGCTGAGAAGATCGAGATGACTTTGGATGATACAGTATGGGTCCTTACTCTTGATAAGGAGCTAGACGGCTTTTTCTATACCTACAGCTTTTTGCACACTGAGGCGGAAGTTGAATCCGCAGATCTTTACAGTAAAGCAGTCGGTTTGAACGGAGACCGGTCAGCCATTATCGATTTGTCAAAAACAGATCCAGAAAACTGGGATCAGGATTCAGTAGAGCAAGTGTCCCGTATAACTGATGCCATAATCTGGGAAATCCATATAGAGGATTTTTCAAGTGATCAGTCAGCTTCCTTCTCATCTGAGAATCGGGGGAAATACCTGGCCTTCACCGAGGAAAATGTCACAGTAGACAGTCAGGAAGAACAGCCTGCCGGCGTCGCCTATCTGTCCTCACTTGGCATCAACTATATCCACATACTACCCGCTTTTGATTTTGCGAACGACGAAACCGTTCCTGCCTATAACTGGGGTTATGATCCTAAAAACTATATGGTCCCCGAAGGCAAGTATGCCTCTGACCCGGCTGATCCATACAGTCGGATCAGAGAGTTTAAAGAAATGGTCGCTGCCCTTCACCGTCAGAATCTGGGCGTGGTACTGGACGTTGTTTACAATCACACATTTGTGTATGATGATTCCTGGTTTCAGTTAACTGTACCCGATTACTATTATCGTCAGACACATGACGGGTTTCCTACCAACGGATCCGGATGTGGAAATGAAACAGCCAGCGAGCGCAAAATGATGCGTAAATACTTGATCGATTCCATCCTTTACTGGGTCGAAGAGTATCACATCGATGGCTTCCGTTTCGACTTGATGGGTCTTCACGATGTGGACACCATGAACCTGCTGAGAAAAACACTTAATGAACGCGGTCATGAACGGGTACTTCTTTACGGTGAGCCTTGGAATGCCGGAAGTGTCGCTATATACGAACCGAATAAACCTGCCGACAAATACCATATCGGTGAATTGGCGGATGGTATTGCGGTCTTTAATGACGAGTTCAGAGATGCCATCAAAGGGCCTGTATTCGACAAGCGAAAAGGGGGATTCCTGCAGGGAGCAACTGGGCACGATGACAGTGCCTATTCGACCACTGATCTGATCGCCAGCATTCTCGCTAATACTCAGTCAGATGTCGGACGCTTCCGTCTGCCTGACGAGAAACAGTGGGCCAGAAACCCCAGTCAGGTCATCACCTATGCGTCTGCTCATGACAACTTGACCTTATACGACAAACTTGTTGCTTCATCAGAAGGAAACAGTTCTTATGATAGAGACGTCGACCTTGTTCAACTTAATAAATTGAACGCCGCACTCCTCTTTACGTCACTCGGCGGTATTTTTATGCAGGCTGGTGAAGAATGGGGCCGGACGAAATACGGAGACGAAAACAGCTTTAAATCGTCTATTGATATCAATCTGCTTGACTGGGAACGGGCATATGAGAATAAAGATCTGGTTTCCTATTACAAAGGCATGATCGCTATCCGTAAAGCTTACGCACCGCTCAGAGATGACACAAACAAAACGGGGGACGCCGTCTGCTTCTCTCAGTTACATGACAATCTGATTGCCTACACCATCCCAAATACCACTGGTGAAGGAGACTGGTCTATGATGGCTGTTATCGTCAACACCAATGGGGCGTCAAGTCGTGTAGAGTTGAAAAGCAGTTACCCACTACCTAAAGAATGGACGATTATTGCCAACAGACACACTGCCGGTTTGACATCGCTGGGAACGATACTGGGCAACCGATTGATTATTAATCCAAAAGAAGTCCTTGTACTCGTCTCCTGATTTTCAACGCCTTTACTCTGATGATAAACTAGTCAACTAAAGATGTTTTAATGTGACACTTTACCAGCGCATTACCGGCATGAATCAATTCAGCTGACAGGAAGGACTCTTATGGATATTAAGCAGTTAGTATACTTTGTCGCTATCGTGGAACATGACTTCAATATGTCGCAGGCCTCTAAACATCTCCATTTATCTCAGCCTGCACTCAGTCAGACGATAGCTAATCTGGAAAAAAATGAAAATATACAGGTGTTTGAGCGTTCACATGGGCGTCTTCAGAATTTGACCGCGACTGGTGAAGTTCTGCTTGCTCATGCAAAAGAACTGATTGAAAAGTATGATGTTATGATGGAAGATCTTCAGGAAGAATCGGCCCAGCTCAAAGGAAATATACGGATCGGTATTCCACCGGTCGTTATCTCGGTCGTCTTTCCTGAAATCCTGCCGAAACTGCTCGCTGAAAATCCTAAAATTGGATTTGAAGTAAAAGAAGCCGGCGCTATGGAACTGAAAAAAGACTTGCTGCTGCAGGAGCTTCCCATTGCCGTTTTGTTAAAACCAACTGGGCTCGACAGCAGTACCACTGAAGAAGTCATACTGACTAAAGATACTTTGTCCGCCTTTATGAGTGTGACTAACCCGCTCGCTGAAAAAGACCAGTTAAGCTGGTCGGATCTGCATAATCAACCTATGGCTATTTTCGATTCCACTTATATGATTCATCACCAGCTGCTGAAAAAGTTTGCCGGTGAACAGATCAAGCCACAACTATCCCTTCAGTCAGCATCGTGGGATCTGCTTCTGAACTCGACGAGACATTCAAACCTGATTACAGTGATGCCGACCCCTGTGGCCAAATACTATTCCATGGAAGAAGTCGTCCGCAGAGATTTTGATCATCCCATTTACTGGGAAGTCATTTTGTGCAGAAGGAAACAGAAGCGGTATTCCCGTGTAGAAGACTATGTATTCAATTATATGCGGGATTACTACGAACTAAAAAACGAAGAATGAAGAGAGAGATTTACTCTTTTCATTCTTCGTTTTTTAGGTTCTTTGTCAAATAGACTTGGTTTTTCATTATATTTAGTTAGTGTGTTGATAAAATCCAGTGCTTCTGAACCGGCCCATCATACTTATAAACCGGATCAGTCTCAGGAACGATAACGTCATAAGCTCTCTGTTGTACTTCCTCGTAATCGGCTGCCTCTCCGCGCTGCAAATCAGGACTTTTTCCATTTGGATAAGCACCTACAACTTTGAAGTCATCTGTAGCAGTCAGTCGCTTATGCGCTACACCTGCAGGAAGCAAAACTGCATCACCTTCAGTAAATGTAATCTCCTGTCCTTTCGGCCCGCCAATCTGAACCGTCGCACTGCCTTTAATACAGGCTAGAACTTCATGAGTATTAGAATGAAAGTGGTGAAAATCATGAATCCCGTTTATCCACCCATTTGAATAGCCTTTTTCTTCAAAAAAAGCGATAACTTCTCTACCCGTCTCCTCATTGTTTTCAATAAGATTGATCAGGCCTTCCGGATAATACAAGACCGGCAAGGGATGATTGGGAAATGGAGGATTTTCTTTTATCTGATAAATTTCAGCCATATAATCACCTGCCTTATTGTAATATGTCGTTAGCATATCATTTAAGAAGAAAAAGTGAAAATACGATTACTTCAATACTCCTATTTCTAAAATGTTGACATTAAAGTCCAGCCTGACTATTGTTCTAATCGTCATTAGAGGCTTTATTTAAAAGTATTATACGCTTCTGTAATTTTCTTCAGCAGTTTCTCATCAGTCAGTTTCGTAATATCTTTAATCACTTTATCAGCAGATTCCTCTTTAAGTCTTAATCTCAATTCAACGCTTTCTTCATCATTAATGTCATCATAAGCTAGTGCTTTACCAACAGTTGATACAAGTGAGTCTATTTTCAACCCTCTCTCGTCAGCTTCTCTAATTGGGCGAATAAATCGCTCATCATATCCCAGCTTGCGTATGGGTGTGCGGCCTACTCGAGTAATATCATCAGACAGCTTAACATTCTCAAAGCGAGAAATGATTTTACTGATATATTCTGAATGAACGTCTTTATCAAATCCCCATTTAGAGATTAAGAGTGCTCCTGTTTCTTCTAAAACACTTTTCACTTCAGTGTAAACTACTTCATCTTTTAATGCTTCATCGATTGTTTTATAGCCTGCATAAGCGCCGTTATAAGCAGTAGTGGCATGACCCGTATTTACTGTAAACAGTTTTCTTTCAATATAAGGTTCAAGATCATCTACATAATGAATTCCCTTTAACACTAAATCAGTATTTTTAAGTCCATCTTTACTAATAACCCACTCTTTATAAGGTTCTACTGTAACGCGCAGAATATCGTCGTGAGTCTGCATCGGCACGATTCTATCGACAGCAGCATCAGGAAACCCAATAAACTCTTCAAGATATGCAGCACTGTCAGACTCTTTCAAATGTTTCAGTACTTCTTCTTTTAAGAAACTGCTTCCGCCTATCATATTTTCGCAGGCAATGACATCAATAGAAGTAGTCAGTCCCAGTTCATTTCTTTTTTCAATCCCCTGGGCGATTAAAGGTGCGATAAAGGGTAAAATTTTGGGTCCGATTGCTGTAGTGACCAGATCAGCATCGACAATTGCATCGACCACTTTTTCCGGATCAACTTGATTATTTATACCATAGACATTATCTACTTTAACCTCTATTTCCTGCTCTGCAGCTTCTTCAATAGTATATTCTTTGCGGTCATTCAGCGCATCAATAATCGCGCTGTTTACATCCACAAAAGCCACTTTTGACTCATTTTTATTCAGTACTTCACCTATGAACCCTCGTCCAATATTTCCTGCTCCGAAATGAACTGTCAGCATCAAGATTCAATCCCTCCCAATAGGGTTAATATTTCTTCCTCTGATTTTGCATCCGCTAGTTTTGTTACGTTCTCAATTTCAGAACAGTACACCGCTATCTGTGAGAGGATTTCCAGGTGTTCATCTCCAGCGCCTGCGATTCCGATGACGACTGTTACAAGTTTTTCCTTATCATCTGTTCCAAAGTTTATACCATTTGGAACCTGAACTACGGATATACCAGACGTTTTTATAGCCGTTTTAGCTTCTTCCGTCCCATGAGGGATAGCAATAAAATTACCCATATAAGTTGATACTTTCGATTCGCGTTCCAGCATCGCTTCAACATAACTAGGATCAACATACTCTCCTTCAACCAGCAACCGTCCTGCTTCTCTAATGGCTTCTTCTTTATTTGCGAAAGATTTATTTAATACGATATTTTCTTTTTTTAGTATACTCATTTTCTAATCCTCTCCTATTTCATTTTACTTAAAAATAATCCGCTTAAGTATTGCTGGATCATTTCCTTTTCACCGGAGTCATACATTTTCATCTGAAAGTTATTCTCAACAATCGATGCACTGATGGCACCCATTATATCCTGTGTCTGCTCATCCATTGGTTCAGGTGCTAGTAAAAGCAGCACCCGATTTAATTTCATTACTTTCTTCTCCATATTAATTATCTCAAAATTATTGGTGATATCAAATATTCCGAAATATGGATGCTTTATAGAGTCATCTATACAATGAAACAATGCCATTCCTGTGTTCGGCAGTCCTATTGGGGCAGCTTCCATTCTATTTTCCAGTTTATTAGCTACCTTGTTTGGATTCTCAATCGTGGTTTCTGAAAGAGATTCACAAATCACCTGTAAGGTTTCCCTCAAAGATTTTTTTGATGGAACGGTAACAACATCAAAATTTTTCAGGATTCTATTTATATCAGTTACTTTAGAGTAAAATTCCTGAAAACTCACGTCATGTGCATCTTGTTTAAGACTGATTTTTTCAGTAGCGTACCGTTTCTTGATTTTAGTCTCAATTATTTGTTTGACATACCGTTTTATACTTTTTAGTTCATCTTCCATGAGTAGAGGTGTGACTACTTTATAATCTTCTTCAAACCCCTGAAGGAAAATGGTGGATAATATCAGATCATACTTGTCATAATTCATCTGATGAAGCTGAGAAATTCTAGAGATGTCCACACTTGTGATTTCAGATACATTTTTCCTTAAACGATTTTCCAGAATTTTTGCAGTTCCAATGCCGCTCGAGCAGATGATCAGTACTTTTAATGATTGAGACTTAGGGTTTCTCTCATAAGCAGAGGCGAAATGTATAACAACATAAAGTGTCTCATTAGAATGAAACTGATTGTCAGGAAATAACCGTTCAATGCCCTTACCAACTGTATGACTCAATTCTGTATACTCCTGATATATCTTCTCGAGAAGAGGGTTACTACTTTCAGGCATCGGTGCTTTATTCCTATGAACAGCCGCCGACAGGTGAGCAAGCAAATCCTGAAAAAGGGTCTGATCTTGCTGAAAATCTATGTTCGTTTCTTTAGATACTTGCCAGATTAATTCTCTAACTTTGTAACTTAACTCCAAATCATACTCTTCTGAAAATTCATTTCTAAGCGGCACGTTAAGCCCCTCTATTTGCACTGCGAAAAAAGCAACCTCTTCTTGCGGGAAGGAGTTAAAACTATAGTCTTTTTTCAATGTTTCCAAAAGCTCAGTTGACAGTTTGATACTCTTATCTCGACTGGTCTCTTTAGACCTCACACTTAGCTCTTCTTTTTGAATGTATCGTTTCTGTTTAATGCGTTCAATAGTAAGAGCCAAAAATAATACAAGACTTTGAAACTGAGTATCCGTTACTTCTTCAAACTGATAGCGATCATACTGTTTAACCGCTCTGAATGCGAGCTCAAGAGCTACTGGATCGATTATTTTCAAAAAAGGATTATGCGATTGTTTATAGCGTTCTTTATCCAGACGATAATCACGAGTGAATAAATGGAAAAAATTATATTCATTCACTTCACTTGTTATCAAACCACTCACTATAAGTCTCAGGTTAGGTTCTGGTGAACTGACTTTAATTCCAATCGCTTTTTTCCTGATTACTTTTATGTTATATTCTTCAAACATTTCTTCAATAGACTGTAAATCCAGCTGTATGGTCCCAATGCTTACATTTAAATCATATGCAAGTGATTCCATTTTCATCTCTCTATCTTCAAGTAACAGTCTGGTAACCAGTAGTCTCTGACGCTTCTTCGTTGTCAACTCTTCAGGAGACCCATTCATTTCAATTTTCAACTCATCAATAGACGCTTGTTTCCCTAAAAGATAATAGCCTTCTGCTTCTTTGTCGAGTTTGATTTGATATTGAGCCAAGGTACTTTCCAGACTTGAGAGTTCTCGATAAACAGTGCGGGTACTGACATCCAGCTTTTCACTAAGATAATCAATCGTCACTCCGTTTTTCTGATTTAAAAGTAAATTTAAGATTACTTTTTCCCGGTTAGAGATATACATATCTTTTACCTCTTTTCTAGCCAGAAATAATCTCACATTCCGTAAAATAATTCCAGCCCTGACCACTCTTTATTGTGTTTGATAGTTTCCACTATTTCTTTAAAACGCACAGAAAAGCAGGGAATAAATCCGCTGCCTTCCGTGTTAGTATTATTTTTATCCTATTGTAATCAAATGTCAAGAACCCATTCCTAGGGATAAGGACAAGCACCTATATTTAGTTGATACTCATTTACCTAATCGTATGAACAAATGAGTTTAGTAATGTCTTACTGATTCTTAATTCTAGCAATAATTTCATCGTATTTTGGACTGCCCAGGAAATTGTCAACTGATACATGAACTGCGCTAGGTGTGCGTTGTGCTGCACGTTCTGTTAATTCTTCCTGTGTGATAACTAACAAGCCTTCTTCGTCTTGTAAGTTATTTATTGAAGAATTAGTAACGTTAATATCCAAATTAGCTTCTTTGACTTTTTTCTTCATAAGAGAAGCACCCATTGCAGATGAACCCATTCCTGCGTCACAGGCAAAAATAATTCTGTTGACATGAGCTGTATCTACGGCATCTACACCTTTAGAAACAGTCGTAGTACCAGCAGTAGCTGTGGCTGCATTTCCAGCTGTCACTCCACTTTTAGACTGTGCTTTGTTAGCTTTTGATTGTGCAACTGCTGCTTCAAGAGCATCTTCTTCGTCACCTTTACGGTCGAGTTTAAGTACCAGAGCACCGACTGCAAACGCTGCTGCTGCTGATAACAATACACTCATGATAACCGCAAAATAGGCTCCTGGTGCTGTCATACCTAATACAGCAATGATTGATCCTGGTGAAGCTGGTGCACGTAATGCTCCGCCTAAAATAACGTTAGTCAATGTACCCGTTACCCCACCTGCAATAACTGCGAAGAACATCATTGGTTTCATCAAGACATATGGGAAGTAAATTTCGTGAATGCCTCCCACGAAGTGAATAATTGTTGCACCAAATGAAGATGATTTAGCTGCTCCTTTACCAAATACCATATAAGCCGCTAATACGCCAAGTCCTGGTCCAGGATTTGCTTCAAGCAAGTAAATAATTGACCGTCCCGTTTCAGCTGTCTGCTGAGCGCCAAGTGGTGTGAAGATTCCATGGTTGATTGCGTTATTTAAGAACAAGATTTTAGCAGGTTCAATGAATACATTTGCTAATGGAAGAACCCCTGCGTTAATGATCCATTCTACTCCTGTAGCCATTACTTCATTCAAAGCTGAAAAAACTGGTCCGATTGCCAAGAAAGCTAGAATAGCTAAAACAAATCCAATAATCCCACTTGAAAAGTTGTTGACTAACATTTCGAAACCAGTTGGGATTTTGTCTCCGAAAGCATCATCGAATTTTTTGATAAGAAAACCACCAAGTGGCCCTATTCCCATTGCTGCAAGAATCATCGGTGCTTCCGGTGCACCCTGAATGACGCCTAGTGTACCAATTACCCCGACTACTGCTCCACGCTGACCGTATACCATGCTACCCCCTTGATAAGCGATTAAAATCGGAATCAGGTACGTAATCATTGGGCCTACCATTTCTGCCAGATTTTCATTCGGTAAAAATCCATCTGGAATAAATAATGCTGTAATAATACCCCATGCGATCAATGCTCCGATGTTCGGCATTACCATTCCACTTAAATATGATCCTAATCTTTGGATAGCAGATCTGCTACCTTTCCCTTGTGCTTGCTGCAATACTATTCCTCCTTAGTAATGTGTTCTCAACCTGTAAAATGAGGTGAGATAAGATATGTTATAATTTAGTGCTAACCCCAGTGTAAGCGCTATTCATAAAATAATCTATCTATTCTAATAACAACTTTGTCACTGGAAAAATGACAAAGTTGTTATTAATCTGATGGGGTACTTCTTGACTATGACTAATGACAGATAGTACTGCTAATCCATTTGCTTACTGACCATGCTGTCTTCATTCAGATAAAGAAACAGCCTTCACAAAATTAACTATACCAATTTTAAAAAACTTTCACATTTTGATTGACTTATCCAATTAATGGGGTTATTATACTGTTGAACCTCAAATAATTTAGTCCATAAAACGAGTATACCAATTATGATAATGGTATAAAATTAAAATACGAAAGCAGGAAATTATAATGTGTGGAATTGTTGGATATATCGGGAACAAAGATGCGAAAGAGATTTTGTTAAGCGGATTAGACACTTTGGAATATAGAGGATATGACTCAGCAGGTATTTATATCACTGATGAAAATGCAACCGGCCATCTATTTAAAGAAAAAGGACGTATAGCTTCTCTTAGAGAAAAAGTTGATCAATCGGTCACTGCCTTTTCTGGAATTGGCCATACACGTTGGGCTACTCACGGTATTCCCAGTGTAGAAAACGCTCACCCCCATCAATCAACTAGCAACCGGTTCACTGTTGTACATAATGGTGTGATTGAAAACTTTGAAGAAGTGCGTGATGCATATCTGTCTGACGATACATTTTACAGTGACACTGATACGGAAGTCATTGTTAAATTGATTTCCTGGTTCGCTGAATCTGAAGGTTTAGACACAATCGATGCGTTTAAAAAAGCAGTCGTTACACTTAAAGGTTCATACGCTTTAGCATTAGTTGACAACACTCAACCGGATACTATCTTTGCTGCGAAAAATAAATCCCCATTGCTATTGGGTACAGGAGAAGGCTTCAACGTTATTTCTTCTGATGCTATGGCGATGATCAGAGAAACAAATCAGTTTATCGAATTGATGGATGGAGAAGTTGCCACTTTGACAGCTGGTACTATTAAAATTGAAGATCTGGCTGGTACAGTTATCGAAAGAGAGCCTTATACTGCTGAAATCGATGCGAACGATTTAGGAAAAGGAACTTACCCTTACTACATGATCAAGGAAATTGATGAACAACCTGCCGTTATGAGAAAGCTGGTTCAACAGTATCAGAATGATGAAGGACAAC
This sequence comes from Alkalibacterium olivapovliticus, assembly GCF_003003275.1. Classification (GTDB taxonomy): domain Bacteria; phylum Bacillota; class Bacilli; order Lactobacillales; family Carnobacteriaceae_A; genus Alkalibacterium; species Alkalibacterium olivapovliticum. The sequence goes on along the minus strand of NZ_PVTO01000003.1, from coordinate 58,431 downwards.
TGGAAATTAACGAAGACATTATTTCTGAAATAAAAGAGAGCGATCGTGTTTATATTATTGCCTGCGGAACAAGTTATAATGCTGGATGGGCTGGAAAACAGCTGATTGAACGCATTGCAGGTATTCATACTGAAGTGCATTTATCGAGTGAATTTGCATACAACACTCCGTTATTAACTGAAAACCCATTCTTCATTTTCTTGTCTCAATCAGGAGAAACTGCAGACAGCCGACAAGTACTCGTCCAAGTAAACCAGGCCGGATACCCGTCACTGACTCTTACAAACGTTTCAGGTTCTACATTATCTCGTGAAGCTAAATATACACTCCTGCTTCATGCTGGTCCCGAAATTGCGGTTGCTTCAACCAAAGCTTACACTGCACAGATTGCTGTACTAGCTATTTTGTCTGAATGTATCGCTAATTCAAAAGGATTTGAGTCATTTATTGATGTAGCTCATGAACTAAGTATAATTGCCAATGCAATAGAAACAGTCATTGATGATCATGAGATATTTGACCACCTGTCTGTAACTCATTTAAGCTCTAGTAAAAATGCTTTCTATATCGGCCGTGGAATAGACTATTATGTGGTAATGGAAGCAGCACTGAAACTTAAAGAAGTATCCTACGTTCAGGCAGAAGGCTGGGCATCCGGAGAACTGAAACATGGAACGATTGCCTTAATAGAAGACAATACGCCTGTTATCTCTATAATCACAGATGAAGTAACTGGACCACATACACGTGGTAATGCTCATGAAGTAGTATCACGAGGAGCACACAGTATGATCATCTCAATGGAAGGCCTCGATCGTAAAGGAGACGCATACGTCCTTCCGAAGGTACATGATTTGATGACGCCGCTTATCAGTGTGATTCCAACTCAGCTTATCGCTTATTACACAGCTCTTCACCGTGGAAATGATGTCGACAAGCCAAGAAACTTAGCTAAATCCGTTACCGTTGAATAAATCCCTTTACTTCACTGTTCAATTTACTAGTGGGGCGTTGATTACCTTTTAAACAGGCGTGCTGGATGGCAACCCCATTCAGTACGCCTGTTCTTTTGGTGCACGAGTGAAGCGGCTGAAAGTTGACTCTCTTTTAAACTTTGCGTATTCTGAAAGAGACAGGAAAATTGGAAAGGAGCTTATCAATGGGATTATTTGATTTTTTTAAAGGCCAAAAGAATGAAGAGACGCATAATGACCCCGTCACCAACGAAAAGAGTGACCAGATTACAATTCAGTATGAAACTAAATTGACTGCTCGCGAGCTGAAAGCTGATAAAACCCAGATTACTGAAATCGTTGACAAGATGGTTGAAGAAGACCCCTTCAAACACTACTACAAAGGGAAAACACTTGAGGATATGACGCCACTTGCCCAGCGTTTGTATAAGTATGAAGCCATTACGACGGTTAACGTTGATTTTCATACAAAAGAGAAGGACCGTATCCTAGTTGTAGTTGAAGGGAAACCGGTGGGGTTCATTCCTGAAGATAAGGCAAGAACCATTCAGGAAAACCAGTCCCGTTTTCTATTGACAGCTTTTGTATACGTTACTGGCGGTCCCTATATAGAATACGATAAAGAACAGGACAAACCGGTTGCCGGTGAGTCCCCACTCGGGCTCGATATATTTATCCAGTTCACATAAATTCATAATGCATAAAAACTGACCTGCCTATCAGACATTATCTGAATAGGCAGGTCAGTTTTTCTACTGTAATGCTTTTCGTTTAAAAACGATACCGCCCACGATGCTAAACACTACGATCAGCAGGACCGTGATGATTAGTCCGCGATCAAATGCAGCATCTGAGCTGAGTGTCATCAACACTTCAATATTACGTGTACTTAACTGGAGTGGGCTCCATCTTTCGATAACAGGGAAAATGTTACCCATAAACAGCAAGGCGACGCTCCCGCCCACTACCAATAAAGGGGCAAATGTGCTCTTGAACAAGACTCCCGATACCATCAGCAAACTGATGAGCAGCAGGCCAAACAGATAGAAACTCCCCGCTGAAAGCAGCAGACCTTCTGTCGTTCCATTCGGAAAATAAAAAGCGGTGTAGCCTAAAGTAATCAGAAAACTGAACCAGTATAAAACTGTCCAGCTCAGCGCCAGTACGCTCAGCTTAGCTCCGTATATAGTGAGGCGGGGCAGACCTTTTGTCACCATATGCACCAATGTCCCCTTTTCATACTCTTTGGACATCACCGAACTGAAGACTAGTACAAAAGCTACAAGTGCAATCTGACTGATATTCGAATAAAACTGCAGCCATGAATCAACATAGGTTGGTTCTCCAACTATAATAGTGATATTCTCATCCATTACATTTTCCAAAAGTTCCGGCAGAAACTTCGCACTCAAAGGACTCAGTAAGCCAACAATGGCGAACACAATACCTAAAATAAAAAACTTATAGTTCCTCATATTTTCTTTCAGTTCTTTACTGACAAATGCGCTATAGCCCCTCATCTGATCGCCTCCAAAAAGACTTCTTCCATTGTCGCTTCTTTTCTCTCTACTTTTACCGGCACGACTTTAAGACGATTCATATTGTCAAGAAGAGCAGCCATTGCTGCTTTTGCATCAGCTGCAGAGCCTTCAACTGAGGATGTCGTCCTCACAACAGCTTTAAGTGTTTTATCTGTGATTAGGGATTCATACAGCATATCAGCATCTTCTTCTGATTCAAACAGGACACTCCACTTTTCAGAAGACATTTCTGCTTTCAGCTGCTTTACCGTTCCCTGTTTCACAATTCTGCCGTCATTCAAAATAGCCACTTCATCACAAATAGCTTCAACATCACTTAAAATGTGTGTTGAGAAAATAACAGTCGTCTGTTCTTTAACTTTCTGAAGAACGGATAACAGCTGTTGTCTGCCAATCGGGTCGAGTGCTGAAGTCGGTTCATCACAGATCAGTAGAAGCGGTTCATTGATCAGCGCCTGCGCAATGCCTAACCGCTGTTTCATTCCCCGTGAGTAATGTTTGATTCTTTTTTTATTGTCTTCCAGTCCCACCATTTCAAGCAGCTCCAGAACTTTTTTTCGGCCTCGCTTCTTCTCTAATCCGCTGATTTCCACACACAGTTCCATGTATTCACGTGCTGTCAGAAACGAATAAAACTCAGGAACATCCGGAAGATATCCTATATGCTGATTCGTTTTCGTATCCCCATATTGAACAACTTCTCCATTGATGCGGACATCTCCCTCATCCGCTTTAAGCAACCCAAGTGCGATGGTCATCGTTGTCGTTTTGCCTGCGCCATTTTTTCCGATGAACCCATAGACTGAGCCTTTTTCAACTGAAAACGTGACGTCTTCCAGAACCAGTTGAGTTCCGAATGTTTTCTTCAATTGGCTGATCTCGAGTACGGCCATTAGTCTTCTTTCCTTCCAAAAATAAGGTAAATGATGGGGCCGATGATATTGATGAAAACAATCACTAAGGCCCAGATGATCTTATCATTTTTTTCGATCTGGTCATTTTTTATTAGATGTAAAATAGCAGTCACCAGTAAAATAAGCTGAAGAATGAGTAAAGGGATAATAATGGGCAGGTATTCCATAAAATTGAGCGACATGTGTTCTCCTCCTTTAACAACTGTTTAGATAGTATAAGTTAACCATGTTTTTCACAAAATAACTAGGGTCTTAAGACCTATTCTGTCACTATTTTATTCTTTATTCTGTCGTAATCTTCAAGGGCCTAGTCTGGTGAGCACCTCAGACTAGGAGGTATTTAGGCAAATTGATTGAAATATAAGTGTATGAGGAACACAATGAACAAGTAAGTTAACACTTATTTAGGAGGAATACGAAATGAACTATGCTTATGAAGAAAAAAGCGCGTACGCATTCGAGGAAACCCTGACCAGATTGAAAAATGCTGTCAAAGAGCAGTCGTTCGGTATCTTATATGAAGTCAATCTTAAAAAGAAAATCAATGGAAAAGGACTCGATTTTGAACCTAATTTTACTGTGATGGACGTCTGCAGTCCGCAAATCGCCAAAGATGTACTGGACGAACAGATTGAAGCAGGATACTTCCTGCCTTGCAAAGTCGTAGTGTATGAAAAAGATGATGCAGTCTATGCCGGTTTATTGAAACCAACAGTCCTGATTGAGATGGTCAATAACGATTCTCTGAAAGAATCAGCTGAAAAAGTCGAAGAGATTCTGATTAAAGCCGTCAAAGAAGCCGTCTGATCGAATGAGTTGAATGAAAGAGGCTGAAGCTCCTATATCAAGGGAGTTTCAGCCTCTTTCTGTTCTAATTGATGAGTAAAATCGTCTTGAGGTGATTTTAACCTGCAGCTCAGACTTAGTTTTGATATGGGACGCCTCTATTCTCTTCTTTAGTTGCAGCTGAGCAGAATTCCACTCTCAGTTGAATCTAAAGAGACTGACTAAATTCAACTCAGATCGGACGGTACTCCGACTTGAGGATAGCTCGGCTATTGCACGCAGCTCATCTCTGCTCCACTTTTCAGTTCCACTTAGACCTTATGACTAAACTCAACTCAGATCGATTCCTTTTTCAGTCGAGTCTAAACTCACTTTAACCTCAAACTGGACAGCACCCTCATTGTGAGTTCCGCCATTAAAACAAATTTCTCCTTCGATTACACCGTTTACCTCAATTTGACTCTGAACAAGCCGCCCGATAACGGTTCTCCGTCTTTTTTAGCTGTGGTGATGTATAAGTATTCCAGATGTTCACCCCCAAGACAGCAGGACGTGACATTAGTTGCGGGCATCTTGATCTCCAGCTCTTTAGATCCCGTTTCCGGATTCCACTTGCAGACTTTACTGCCGCCATATTCAGCGACCCAGAGCTTGCCGTCTACATCAACGCACATACCGTCAGGAGAACTGTCATCCGTTATTTCAACGACGACTTTTTCATCAGACAGCGTCTTCGTATCACCGTCATAAGTAAACTGTCTCACTTTTTTGGTCGGGGTATCGATATGATAGATGGACTGTTCATCTTCAGTCCAGCCTATGCCATTTGCAATCGTCAGTCCGGTCAGCAGTTCTTTTGTTTCCTGCCTATCAATGACAAACAGCTTGGCTGCGCCATCTATGATTTCCGGATCACCCATCGTCCCGATCAGAAAATGGCCGTTCGGCAGCAGCTTACCGTCGTTGTAACGCATACGATCATCTGTATTGGGATGGGCTACAAAAGTCCGTTTTTTCGTCTCAGGATTAATACGGTAAATCCCACTTTTTTCTGCAGACAGCAGCATCCCCTCATTGTCTAATACAGCTGCGCCCACTGGTCCGTCTGTTTGGTAAGTAATGACTTCTGTGGTTTTCGGATTGATTCGGTAGATAATCTCATCTGGAATTGAGACACAATACATGAGCTGGTGAACACTGTCCCAGACGGGACCTTCCAGCAGTGCACTTCCAGCATAAAAAACCAGTTCAGGTTCATACATTTCTTTGTCATTTTCTTTCATGGCTAACTTCCTTTCATCTGTTACTATATAGCTTAACTATACATTACTGCCGATTTTTTTATCTAGTAAATCCACTCCAAAAAGCTATTGGATGAATGGCTTTCAGAATTCTCTCTTTATACATGAGGCTTAGCGCGGTATGATTAATCTGAAATCAAATACTACAGAGGTGACTATATGACTCAAAACAACCCTATTATAACGTACAAGGCAAATACGCCTATAGACTACGATGAACTCAATCTTTTATATGAGAGTGTTGAATGGACTGGTTACACGGATTTTCCAGACAAAATGAGAAAGCTGCTGGAAGGCTCTTCTTTTTACATTAGCGCCTGGCACACTAATCTTCTTGTCGGCCTTATCCGGGCTGTAGGGGATGAGGTATCGATCCTTTACATTCAGGACCTTCTGATCCGCCCTGACTACCAGCGAATGGGCATCGGTCGTCAACTGATGGAGGGCATGCTGAAGCAGCACACTCATATCAGACAGATCGTTTTGATGACTGACGATACTGAAAAAACAGCGGCCTTTTACCGGACTTTCAATTTTCAGACTACACAGGAAATGGGCGGTCTGGCTTTCACAAAAACGAATATGAATCGTTAACAAAACCGTTCTCAGTCAGATTTCCTACTCGACTGAGGACGTTTTTTTTCAACTGGCAGTTACGAACTGATTACTTAAATAGTGCTTTCGAGAGATTTCATTCACCAAGGAAAATGTTTTCCTTGAATCTCTTCTATCCACATAACCCTCAAAGCGTGTCTGATATCGTCTGAAAGTTTCTCATTTGAGGCTGAAAGATTCTGGTTTAACTGATGACTATTGCGTGCTCCCGGAATGATGGTCGACACTTCCGAAAAAGATAAAATATACTGAAGCGAAGCCTTGACCATCGAAGCATCAGGACCAATCAGTTCCTGTACTTTATTGACCAGGTAATATCGCTGCCGGATATCATCTCTGGACCATCTTTTTCTGACGCCTGAGAATGTGCTGTTCTCATCGTATTTCCCTGTCAGCCACCCCGAATCCAACGGGACTTTGACAATAAGTCCAATCCCCATGTCATGGGCTTTCCGCATGGCTTCAAGTGGCTCCTGATACAAGACATTGAACATCACTTCGATGACATCACTGTCAGTATGATTCACTATCTGTTGCACCTCACGACCTGTATCGAAAGAAGCGCCATAAGCTCTGATTTTTCCCTGCTGCTTTAATTTTCTCAACATTTCCAGCTGAGGAGACTGGTCATTTAGACAGTCAAAAGGAGGATTATGCAGAATCAGACTATCCAGGTAATCTGTATTGAGACGCTTTAGACTACCCTCAACTGACTTGATAAGCTTCTCTGGTTCAAAACTTTGAACATCATCTGCGCTGTGGCCGCATTTACTACTGATGACGACCTAATCTCTTTTGCCTTTCAGCGCTCTGCCGAGAAGCGTTTCACTTTTCCCCAGACCGTAATTGGGAGCTGTATCAAACAGGTTACAGCCTTTATCCATAGCCTCATTCACCAAGTCAACTGCCTCTTTATCTGACATCTCCCCCAGTCTTTATCATTCCCTAACTGCCATGCTCCAAATCCGATTTCAGAAACAGCTAGTCCAGTTTTTCCTAATACACGCTTTTCCATATAATTTTTCACTTCTCAGATAGTTTATCAGTAGTTTTAATGGTACCGTTTTATTTACTGTTAAATCAATTATACTGTTTTTTTCGTCAGTACACATTTTTCAACAACTAACTGTTCATCAAGAGCAGCTGAAGTACCTTTCAGCTGCTGATCGGCTTTTGCAGTAAAGAAAAATGTATGATACGGTTATATATGACGCTAAAAATCATGAAATTTTCATGAACTATTATTTTACCTATGGAGGAGATCTATTTATGAAGAAAGCAACACCTTTAAAACTTGTATCATTAGCATCAGTATCCCTGTTGATGGCCGCATGTGGAGATGACACTGCTCAGAATGGCGACGAAGCTGATTTGGGAGAACAGTTAAACTTTACTATCACAGGCATCGAACCTGGTGCGGGCATTACTGAGACATCTGAACGTGCTCTTGAAGAATATGAGAATCTGCAAGGCTGGGAGCTGGAAACAAGTTCTACCGCCGGCATGATGGGACAGATCGAATCAGCAATCAGCAACGAAGAACCAATTGTCGTAACTGGATGGACACCTCACTTCAAATTTGAAATGTACGATCTGAAATTCCTGGAAGATCCGGAAGGTGTTTACGGAGACAGTGAGTATGTACACACTATGTCCCGTATCGGTTTTGAAGAAGACCTGCCAGAAGCCTACGCTATATTAGATAATTTTTCCTGGGAAGTAGAGGATATGCAGGGAATCATGCTGGAAGCACAGGATATAGAGTTTGAAGAAGCAGCATCCAACTGGATCGAAGACAATCGCGATACTGTCGACAGCTGGACAGAAGGTGTGGCTGAGGTAGATGGTCAGTCCATCGAAATCGGGTCTTTCCCATGGGATTCCGAACGCGCCTCAGCTCAAGTCATGCTTCAGGTCTTGGAAGAACACGGGTTTGACGTCACACTGACTAATGTCAATCCATCTATCCTCTTTCAGGCATTAGCTCAGGGCGAAGTAGACGCAACTGTGGCTCCATGGCTCCCAACGACTCAAGGCGCGTTCTTCGAAGAATATGGTGAGAATATTGTCGATATGGGACCGAACATGGAAGGAACTGTTATCGGAATCGTTGTACCGGAATATATGGACATCGACTCGATCGAAGATCTTCCGGCAAACGAGTAAAGTAACTATTACAACTAGCTGTTTAGAGGTTGGTATAAACAATTAAGCTGATCGTTGAACTAGAAAAAGCGGAGTAGGATGGTACAACAGTACAGACCTACTCCGCTTTTTTCTGTCTTATAGTCCTTATTGGCTTCTTCTTTCACTGTAACGCGTTTCAATACTCCTTGGCGGTAAAAGTGAAATCGTAAAAAGAGTAAAGCTTTTCAGCTAGTGAAAGAACTTCACATACAAACCCTTGATGTGTTATTCAATCCTCTTTTTTCTTGATTGATCAGTAGGCAAACACGATTTAGTCAGAAAAGCCCCGGTTGGATACGTTTACTTAACCCTAAGACACATTCTGTTCCCCTAAACCCTTGGAATAGCTTCTCATTTATGTAATGATTATAGTTGTAGGTTAAAACTAAAAAAACGAAGGAGTTTTATTTTGACAAACGAAGACACTAGAAAACCGAGTTTTTTATTCGCTTTAACTATTTTACTTAGTATTGTATCCATCATATCAGTAGGGATCCTTTTATTTGATGCCCCTATTCAGATCTTGATGTTTATAGGGATGTTTATTCTTATCCCCTTCATGATGAAATTGGGTTACAGCTACACTAAGATACAGGACGTTATGTTTAAATCAATGGGACAGTCACTTGAATCTGTTCTGATATTGATCAATGTCGGTATACTGATTGGGACCTGGATCGCTTCAGGTACTGTCCCTGCCCTTGTTTATTACGGGATCAATCTGATATCCCCCCGTTTCTTTTTATTAACGACCTTACTGTTCACTTCAATAGTCGCTACAACGACCGGAACATCCTGGGGGGCGATCGGGACTGCCGGAGTAGCCATGATGGGTGTCGGTGAAACGATTGGTATCCCGTCAGGCATAACAGCCGGTGCTATTCTCAGTGGAGCTTACTTTGGAGATAAAATGTCTCCTCTGTCAGATACGACGAACTTGACACCAACTGTCACAGGTGCAACGTTGTTCGGCCACATCAAACATATGATGTATACAGCCGTTCCCTCTTTCATTATTACCGCTATTCTGTTCACTGTGATCGGACTGCAGTATAGCGTAGACAACATTGATTCAGCTCACGTCAATACACTGCTGGCTCAACTGTCTGGCAATTTCACTATCAATTTTATCACGCTGACTCCAATTCTATTGCTGATCGGACTCATGCTATTAAGAAAACCAGCTGTCGTTTCGATCTTTTCAGCAGCAATGTATGGTGGTCTTTTGGCAGTCATTTATCAGGGATATAGCGTTTCGGCTGTGTTCAACATCATGTATGAAGGCTATACAGCTGACTCAGGCAATCAGACAGTCAATGAATTACTCCAGCGTGGTGGATTAACGAGTATGCTTCCGCTGATCGTTCTTTTCCTTTTTGCATTAGGACTTGGTGGAATGCTTGCAGAATCCGGTGTGCTTGAAGCGATCATCAATTCATTTGCACATAAAATACAAACTAACTTTCAGCTGACACTGGTCACGATTATTTTTGGTTACTTTACGCTAGCTATTGGTGGTGCTATTTATTTCTCTGCTGTCATGACGGGTACGATCATGAAGCCACTGTATGACCGAATGAATCTCAAACCTGAAAATCTGTCCAGAACGATCGAAGCCACATCTACACTATCGGGGACACTCTTCCCATGGGTCGGTGCCGGAATGTTTGCAACGAGTACGCTCGGCATACCCGTCAGTGCATATCTGCCGTATACGTTCCTGGCATTTATTACGCCCATCATTACACTGATATATGCTGCTACCGGCTTTACTATGACAGAAAAAACAGCTGTCACTAAGCAGAAAAAACAGAAAGTCTCCGGGAAGGCTCATTTATCCAACGTTTAACTAAATCAGGTACAGTATCAGTCGGGATCACTCTCGGCTGATTTTTTTTAAATACAACTGATTCCGTCTCTAGACCCATTCAATAAACGGTCACTTATGCTACACTTATTCTTATAGAGGAGGTTAACCAAATGACCCATACATATGACCAACTTCAGCTGAAATGCGATCAGCTGATCAGAAAACAGCACAGTGCCAAAGAACGCCTGATGTCCAATGAAGCTGATTATCATCAGGCTCAGCATTTTTTCGAAAAAGAGAATGCTGATGTGGAGAAACTGGAAAAACAGTCCCTCTCGTCTTTTCTTTACAACCTGGTCGGTACTTACGACCGGAAACTGGACAAAGAGAAACGGGAACGCGTCGACGCCAAAGTCTACCTTGATCGGACAGCTGCATTATTTCTGGAATCACGCGAAGAGTTTAGTCAGCTTACAGAAGAAATCAATCGCATAAAGGAAGAGCTTATTGAACTTAAACGTCACCTGGTTGAGACTGATCCAGCCTTCCATGACAAGATATCCGTAGAAAAACAGAGACGTTTTAAATGGATAGAAGAAATTCGGGAAATCGATGAAGCGCTGGAAGCCGGTAAAAGTGTCCTGCGTGCAATTGATGCCGCTCTGGAAAAGCTGGACTCTGCCGATTCAATGGCTACCTGGGACTTGTTTACTGACAGTATGCTGATCGATTTCGTTAAGTATAATCACATCGATAAAGCTGAGCAAGAACTGGCCTTTCTGGAAGCATTGATCGACCGCTACCGCAAAGAATTGAAGGACGTTGATCTTGAAGCTGTTTTAGATTACGAGCAGCTTGGTAATATGCGCCGATTTTTTGATGTCTTCTTCGACAACATTTTCTCGGATTGGGATACAAAAGATACCATCAACCGTAATATGAACATGCTGGAAGACCTGTATGATGAAGTGAAAGCCATTCAAAAAAAATTGAACAGACGCAAAGCAGAACTGAACAGGCAAATCACAGACTCCAAGTTGTACTACTAAAGACTAAAACACATGCAGGACCGTCAACTGAGACAGTTCTGTATGTGTTTTTAGGTACAGCTTTTCTTAAGATGTGACCCCTCTCTGTTATATTAAACAGACTCTTCTTCGATGGACAAAATGATTTTTCCTATATTTTCATTTTCCTCCATTTGCCTATGCGCTTCCGGCAGATTTTTAAATGGAATCACTGAGTGAATGACCGGCTTAAGTTTTCCTTCATTGAAAAGAGGCAGCGCCCTTTTTGAAAACTCATGGGTCAATCTGGCTTTATAGTCATCACTTCTAGGGGTCAGTACCGTCCCTTTCAACGACAGTCGTTTCATCATCAGTTGACCAATCGATAAGGAGTCTATCTTAGCTCCTCCTAACGTACCGATCAATACCCATCTAGCATCCAGTGCACAACTTGCCAGATTCATATCCCAGTAGGAGGCTCCGACAAAATCCAGAATCACATCAACGCCTCTTCCTTCTGTCTGATCCTGCACAACTTGGTCAAAGGAGTCTTTCTTATAATTGACAACTGCAGAAGCACCGAGTGATTTTGCCCTATCCAGTTTTTCGGACTGTCCTGCTGTCGCAATGACCGTTGCATTACTGAGCTGACGAGCCAGCTGGATGGCAGCAGTTCCGACACCGCTTCCCGCTGCATGAATCAGGACAGTCTCTTTATCCTTCAATTCACCCAGCCAGTAAAGGGTCTGGTAAGCTGTCAGGAACACTTCTGGTATCGCCGCAGCTTCTTCAAAGGACAGGTTGTCGGGTATGACTATCGCCCGGTCTGCCGGCATCGAAACGAATTCAGCGTAGCCCCCGTGATTGACCAGTCCAGCCACACGAGTACCTTCAGACAGGTGAGGGCTATTAGAGTGATTATCCACTACAATTCCGCTGACTTCAACGCCTAAAATAGGGTAAGGTGCTTTAAGGTTTGTATTCTGCCTGGTCAAGGTATCTGTGCGGTTAATACCCGCTGCTTTTACTTTGATGCGGATCTCACCTTCTCGAACTGCGGGCATCTCTTTTTCTTTCATTTGAAGCTCTTCTCTGCCCCCAGGTTTTCTGATGGTCCATGCTTTCATCCTGATCTCCCTCTTAACGTTTTATTTTATCGTTCTTCCAGTATAAAGCCAAACGCCTATATTTTGAAACAATTCAGTTTTACTTGTCCAAATTTACTTTTGACTAATTTTTTTTCATTTAGTAACGATACTTCCCATTTGTTTCTTTAGCCCTGACTGCTTTCCTGACCTGTTCTCAAAAACAGAAGCGCCTGTTCTAATATTGACACTCCCTATGTATAAAAGGTATACTATTTGTATCATATCTCGAATTCGTATTAATATCGGGTAATTGCAGCAAAAAGGGAGAAGAATGTTTATGAAAAAAACGTTGGGTATTCATCACATCACATCTATTGTCGGCCATCCACAGGAGAACATTGATTTCTACGCTGGCGTACTGGGCTTGCGTCTGGTAAAAAAAACAGTCAATTTTGACGATCCGCAAACCTACCACTTATACTTTGGTAATAAGGATGCACTGCCGGGAACGATTATCACCTTTTTCCCCTGGGCAAACGCAAAAAAAGGACAGATTGGAAGTGGCCAAGTCGGTGTGACGACGTATGCCATTCCACCAGAAAGTATGAGCTTCTGGGAAAAACGCCTCACCGATAAAGCGGTCGATTTCGTTAAAACTATGCGCTTCGATGAAGAGGTTCTTCAATTCGAGGATGTACACGGACTGAAACTTGAGCTGGTTGAACGTGAAGCAGGCCCACTCAATTCCTGGTCAAATGACATCTCTGAAACAGTCGCTGTCAAAGGATTCGGCGGAGCAGTATTATACTCTCACGATCCAGAGGCGACAATTAGAACACTGACGGAGACGATGGGTCTAGCTAAGTGGAAGGAAGAAAATGGCGTCGTTAGACTGCACGGAGAAGGCGCCCTGGGCAATCTGATCGATATCCCTCTTGAAACGGCTCAGCCGGGCGAAATGGGTGTTGGTACAGTGCATCACATTGCCTGGCGTGCTGAAGATGAAAAGGACCATGCTGACTGGCAAGCTCATGTGGCAAAACATGGATATAACGTAACTGAAATCAAAGACAGACAATACTTTAAAGCTCTTTATTTCCGAGAAAAGGGGAAAATACTATTCGAAATCGCTTCGGATACCCCAGGCTTTACAGTCGATGAATCATTTGATCAAATGGGAACCGCATTAAAATTACCGGAACAGTATGAACAGCACAGAGACAGTCTTGAACGTGTCCTGCACCCGATCGTACTACCAAACTGACTAACCAAAGGAGAGCTATACTATGAACCATCTATTTAAAGAAGGATCTGATTTAAACAATACAACCTTGCTGCTGCTTCATGGAACAGGCGGAACTGAGCGAGATCTCCTTCCCCTAGCTGATGTAATAGATCCCGAGGCAAACGTCTTAAGTGTGCTGGGCAATATCAATGAAAACGGTATGGCTCGGTATTTCAAGCGTTTAGCTGCTGGTGTATTTGATGAAGAAGATCTGAAATTCAGAACGAAAGAACTAAATGATTACATTGACGAAGCTGCAAAGGAATATGGCTTCAACCGCGATAAAGTTGTGGCAGTCGGGTATTCTAATGGCGCAAATATAGCAGGTAGTCTGCTGTTTCATTTTAAAGACGCATTGGCTGGTGCTATTCTTCATCACCCAATGGTCCCATTGAGAGGACTGAATTTACCTGACTTGAAAGACACACCAGTATTTATTGGGGCTGGAACAAATGATCCGATCTGTCCTCCTGAAGAATCAACAGAACTTGAAACTCTTTTAAAAGGAGCTGGATCTGACGTCACCCTTCACTGGGAGAATCACGGTCACCAGCTTTCCTCGACAGAAGTACAAGCTGCATCAAAATGGTATACTGCACAAAAAAATCGCCTGAATTAACAGGCGATTTTTTTTATGCCCTTACATGACCTGTATCAGTCCACCATCTGCGACAAATTCTGTTCCTGTCGAATAACTGGATTCATCTGAAGCCAGATAGAGAACCAGATTGGTGATTTCTTCGGGTTCTGCGATTCGTTTCAATGGAATATCTTTTGCCATTTCCTGCACCATTTCTTTAATGCCTTCCTGCTCGGTCATTGGTGTGCGAATGACTCCGGGATGAACTGAATTCACTCGAATACCAAATTCAGCAAATTCTGCTGCTGCCGCTTTAGTCATCCCTCTGACAGCGAATTTAGAGGCCGTATAGGCAAGGTTGGCTGTCCCACCGACCATTCCTGCAACAGACGAAATATTGACGATCGATCCGTTTTCTGCTTTCTTCATTGATGGGAGGACATATTTCATTCCAAGAAATACGCCATCCTGATTGATGGCAATTGTTTGTCTGTATTCTTCAAGAGACGTTTCTGCAATACTGTTTTGTTTAACGATTCCTGCGTTATTGACTAAAATGCTGACAGGACCGAATGCTTCTTCTGACTTATTGACTAGGCTTTCCCAGCTGGATTCATCCGTCACATCGAACGCCACAAATAGCGCATTCTCACCCAAATCATCTGCGACTTTCTGCCCATTGGAAGATTCAAGGTCTGCTACGACCACCTTAGCCCCTTCCCTAATAAAAAACTCACCATGTTTGGTTCCCATTCCGCCTGCGCCACCTGTAATGATTGCCACTTTTCCGTCTAAACGACCCATATCGACAGCTCCTTTACAGTATTTTGCTTCTTACTTAAACCTAACAGGTCTGTTTTTTAAATACAAGTGTAAAGGCTTACAAACTCACCCATTCCCTTATTCTAGTTTCTATATGCTGTTAACACAGTCAGACCCGGCTCAATCTTCCTCTTTTGTCTCTCTTTTACGGTTGTACCTTTCCTGCTTTACCGCTGCTGATATGTAATGATAGCTAAATCCCACAATCCCCACCAGCAATCCAACATAACTTACTTGCATAAGGAATTCCCCAAAAGCTGTGTTTAGTAGCGTGTGAAATATAAACGTGATACCTGAGTAACTGATTCCTATGACCATAAATACTTTTTTACTCATTCAAATGCCCTCTTACTTCTATTGAACCTATCTTATCAGGCCTTTCAAACCTAGTAAAATAAATACCACAAATGACTAATTTACTTTAACGGGCATTAACCACTTGCAAAAAGTAAGTATTTTAAAGATAATGGATAGTGAGTTTAAACTAGACTAAAGGAGCTTTTATATGAGTAAAGTCATTATTTTACATGAAAATATGGACTGGACGAAACATTTAATCAAACGGCTAGAAGAGTTAGACGTCCCATATGAGGAATGGGATTTATCGGACGGGATTCTGGATATTCAAGACTTGCCTGAAGACGGTATCTACTATAACCGAATGAGTGCCTCTTCTCATACCAGAGGTCACCGCTATGCACCGGAGCTGACTGATCAGGTTCTAACATGGCTTGAACAGAAAGGTGCCCGCGTCATCAACGGGACAGGAGCGATCGAATTGGAAGTCAGTAAACTGAAACAGTACCTGGCTCTCCAGGCTGACGGGATCAAGACCCCTAAAACGATCGGAGCTGTCGGTGCAGAAAACATCATCAAAGCTGCCGAGAAACTGAATGAGTTTCCCTTTATCATCAAGCACAACCGTGCCGGTAAAGGATTAGGCGTTCGTCTTCTTTACACACTCGATGAACTGAAAGACTATGTGAACGGACCGGAATTCGAAGACTCGATCGACGGGCTCAGTCTAATCCAGCAGTACATTAAATCTGAAGATGGCCATATCGTGCGTTCTGAATTTATCGGTGGCGAGTACTTTTACGCGGTCAAAGTCGATTCCAGTGAAGGATTTGAACTCTGCCCGGCTGACGCCTGCCAAATCGGTCCGGACGGTGAGATGATAACTGAAGAAAGCAAATTCAAGATCATCGACCGGCTTCCTGAAGACCAGATCAGTCGCTATCTGACATTCATGAAACATCAGAACATTGATGTTGCTGCACTGGAGTTCATCATTGACGAAAAAGGCGAGGTCTACACCTATGACGTTAATACGAACACCAACTATAACGAGGACGCCGAAAAAGAAGCAGGCCAGTTTGCGATGCTTGAATTAGCTAAGTATTTAAAAGCAGAACTTAAAAAAATTGCAAAAGTAAACGTATAGTCACACTTTAAGGATGATATCAGGTAAACGTCAGGAGTTTCTCAGTGTAGACTGTTAACTTCTTACGTTTACATTTTTTCTAAAGAAGCAAAGGCCTATTTAAAGTCAACTCCTGCAGATTACCAGTTAATCTGCAGGAGTTTTCGATAATATGTCGTTAACTGCTTTAATTCAACATCATTTTCCGACCAGCATCACTCTTTATTTTATTCAAGAGGGGGCATTTTATCAGTTTCCTGATAAAATGGTCTGCATTCCGGTCGTTATCAACAATTAATCCCCTCGAGTTCTCTCGAGGGGATTTTTCTACTCTATTATATTTTCAGGATGACCTTTTAGATAAGCAACTGTATTGGTGAAGGCTATTTTAGCCCTTGCAACCATTGCTTCGTCCGTCAGATAAGCGACGTGTGGTGTAAGGATTGCATTCTTCGCTTCAAGAAGGGGGTAGTCTGCCGGTATTGGTGGCTCCATATCAAATACATCAATACCTGCACCGGCGATTTTTCCATCGTTCAGCAATCGTGCCAGCGCGTCATTATCAATGATCGGGCCTCTCGCACAATTGATCAGAACAGCCGAGTCTTTCAGTTTACTCAACTTATCAGCTGACAGAAAGCCTCTAGTCTCCTCATTTAATGGCAGATGAACCGAGACGATATCACTTTTAGACAATACGTCATCCAGTGAGTGATAGGTCAGACCGAGTTCTTTAGCTTCTTCTTTTTCAGTCCGGTTATACCCGATCAGTTCGGTACCAAAGGATTTGAACAGCTCTGCTGTCTTCAGTCCGATGTTTCCTGTTCCGATGATTCCGACAGTTTTTCCTCTGATCTCTCTGCCCTGAATCATGCCAGGAAATTCACTTAAACGGACATCCCTGTTGCCTTTTGAAATCGAGCGGTAGACATCGAGTGTCAGTCCAATCACTAGTTCCGCGACTGACTGATCGGAATAACCCGACGCATTTGCAATTTTAATGCCTTTTTCTCTGGCAGCTTCTCTCCCAACATGATCAATACCTGTAAAAGCGACGTTTATCAGCTTCGTGCGTTCCAGTTTCAAAACGACCTCTTTCGGATACGGGTTGTTGCCGATCATCACGATGTCAGCCTCTTTGCTTCTGTCGTAGAGTTCTTCTGGATCTGTTGTCTTTTCATCATAGTAGACAAATTCGTGCCCCATCTCTTTGATTGGCTGGGCTAATTCAAAAATCAATTCTTTCGGCACTCTCAAAGGTTCAATCAGTGAAACGTTCATTTAAACATCTTCCTTTCAACTTACAGATAATTATAGTAATTCTTTAGCTAATAATTCATAGGTTTTAAGCCTTTGAGCCTGCGTATGTGCGATACTGCAGATCATTGCCTCATGAAATCCGTAGACTTCCTGATCCTGTCTTAACTTATCCGCCACTTCTTTAGCGGTTCCCACTAAATGAATTTCACGGTTAGTCTATATAGCCTGCCTTTCGTCATCACTCAGTGGGTAATCTTCAGCTTCTTCGGGCGTCATCAGCGGTTCCATACGTCCCTGGTTTAATCTGATACGAGCGATATCCTGAGGCTTCGCCTGGAATTCTGCTTCTTCGGTCGTTTCAGCAACAGTCACTAGATACGCAACACTGATATCAGGTTCAGCCATAAATTCAGATGGGACAAAACTGCTTCTATATAAGTCGAACAGCTCTTTGCGCATAGCCCCTAACATGAAAAATTGCGCAAACGAATACCCCATTCCCATTCTGCCAGCCTGTATGGCACTATCCCCACTTGATCCCAAAAGCCATGCTTCTGGAAGTGTGACGTTTTCTGGAGAGGCTATAGTGTATCTGTATAACGAGTTGTCTGGAATGGTATTTTTTATCAAATCCAAGGCTACCTCCAGATTATCATACAGTTGATCGAAATTAGGTTTATTCCCTTGGGACAGAGCGTATATTGACCGCTGATCTCCTCCAGGTGCCCGTCCGACACCATAATCGATGCGTCCAGGAGCAAGTGCGCTAAGTGTCTTGAAGACTTCAGCCATTTTCAATGGAGAATAATGCATCATCATGGTACCGCCAGTCCCTAGTCTAATCCGACACGTTCTGGCCGCTAAATACGCTAGTATAATTTCAGGAGCAGAGCTGGCAAACGAATCACTTCCATGATGTTCTGCCATCCACATGCGAGAATACCCCAGTTCTTCTGCTACTTCAGCTAATTCTACGGCTTTTTCAATTGCGCTTTGAGGCGTACTGCCACTTGTTATGGGCGCCTGATCTAATACACTTAATCTCACTTTACATCCACCTTCCACATAATCGTAACTCTACTATACCATTTTACTAACTTTTAGAAAGTGAAAAAGCATTAATTTACTTTTCATGGTTTTTTTCGGCTTTCATTTAAACACTGAAAATGGTATTGAATCGGCTTACATCATCGCTCATTCGAAACAAATGCAGTATTTCACAATAGTATAGATGAATTCCTTCTATTTTATTACTAATTGTTTTTTAATGTAGTATAATGATTTGACCTACCTGAATAGGGAGGAAAAAACACGGTGTCCACACTGGACCACCATTCTCGGGGGAGAGTATTTATGAAAAAGTTAAGTGACATTAAGATTGGGCTGGTACCAAAGCTGCTCATAGCTATCGTACTCGGAGTACTGATAGGACAATTACCGTTTATACCAGATTTTTTACTGCGTATACCCGTAACCATTTCCAGCTTATTCAGCAGCCTGCTGGCGTTCATCATTCCACTAATGATTGTTGGGTATGTTGTTAAAGGAATTTCAGACCTGACACAAGGAGCAGGAAAACTATTAGGGTTAAATGCTGTCCTAGCTTATTCATCTACTTTGATTGGCGGATTTATTGCCTATATGGTTGCCTCCGCTGTATTTCCATTGTTTATCGATGCATCTGTCAGAGATACGGTTTCGACTGAGACGGCTGCATTGGAGCCTATATTCACATTACCGCTTGAGCCCTTATTCGGCGTCACATCTGCTATTATTTTTGCCTTCTTATTCGGCATTTATATCTCCTGGCTTCGTGAAGAAGGTAAAGGAGAAGTGATGTACGGCTTCTTCTCTGAATTCGGTGAAATCATCACCCTGATACTGAAAACAATTATTATACCCGGTTTGCCGATATACATTTTCGGGAATTTCCTGAACTTGAGTTATACAGGCACAGCATTCTCTTTATTGTCTGTATTCTGGCGTGTATTCCTGGTCGTTATTTCCCTCCAGCTGTTGCTGATTGTTATCATGTTTCTGATTGCCGGCTTCTACACTGGTAAAAGTCCACTATTTCTGTTGAAAAATCAGATTCCCGGCTACTTCACAGCTTTAGGTACACAATCATCTGCTGCCACTATTCCAGTGAATATGGAATGTGCAAAAAATAATGGTGTCTCTAAAGAAATCAGGGAATTTGTTATTCCTTTAAGTGCAACGATCCATTTGATGGGCAGTATCGTCACGATCGTCTCCTGTGTCACTGCTGTTCTGCTGATGTTTGACATGCCCCATGGATTTGGTATGATGTCAGGCTTTATTGCAACTCTGGGTGTTGCAATGGTCGCTGCACCCGGTGCACCAGGTGGCGCAATTATGAGTGCTCTGCCCTTTGTCTATATGGTAGGAATCGATCCGACAGGTACTTTGGGGAACTTGCTAATCACGCTCTATATCACTCAGGACAGTTTTGGTACAGCCGCTAATGTATCAGGTGACAACGCCCTAGCGCTGATCATAGACAAAGTCTACTCTTCGTATTTCCTGAAAGAGCCAGCACCCGATATTAAAGGAATTAAAGTTAAAGCAGCCGAGTGATCGATTACATCTCTATGCTGAAAATCCGAGCGGTTTGAGGCCGTCACCTCCAGTGATTCTCCTCGATCTGCTCAGATTTTCTCTCTTTTATGAAAGCGTTTTAATAAAACAGCTATATACATGATAAAATTTTCACTAACTCCTATTTGAATTATATTACTAATTATATTCTTCTATTGTATACTGATAGCAACAGCTTTTTTAATAGGAGGTGTCAGGAAGGTTCGTTAAGCAACAAACAAAATGTAAGGGATTGCATCAAGTCGGTTCGCAAAGGGGTAACCTATTTTCTGCACTAAGTTATGACTCACTATAAATAGAAGATATTGGAGGAGTTAGTATTGGAAACAAAGAAACCATTTAAGTTGGGGTTAGTCCCTAAATTGATTATTGCTATTATTCTGGGTGTCGCTGTCGGTCAGATGGCATTCATTCCAGATTTCATTCTTCGCATTCCCATCACGATTTCGAGCCTGTTCAGTAGTCTTTTAGCTTTTGTCATTCCACTTATGATCATTGGTTACGTCATTAAAGGCATTTCCGACATTACACAAGGCGCTGGTAAGTTGCTTGGCTTGAATGCGATTTTAGCCTATGGTTCAACCCTAGTTGCCGGATTTATTGCTTACCTGATCGCATCCACTGTATTCCCCCTGTTTATCGATGCATCTGTCAGGGATACAGTCCAGTCAGATACAGCAGCACTGGAGCCGATATTCACTTTACCGCTTGATCCTCTTTTAGGGGTAACCTCTGCTATCATATTCGCTTTCTTAATCGGCGTCTTTATTTCCTGGCTCAGATCTGAAGGTAAAGGTGATGTCATGTACGGCTTCTTTTCAGAATTCGGTGACATCATTACCATGATCCTGAAATCGATTATCATTCCAGGACTGCCGATCTATATCTTTGGTAATTTCCTGAACCTGAGCTACACAGGGACTGCATTTTCTTTATTGTCCGTATTCTGGAGAGTGTTCCTTGTTGTCATTGCCCTGCAGTTGCTCCTGGTCACCATGATGTTCCTTATGGCTGGATTCTACAGCGGGAAAAACCCGTTTGTATTGCTGAAACATCAGATTCCCGGCTACTTTACAGCCTTAGGCACACAGTCTTCTGCTGCAACAATTCCAGTCAATATGGAATGTGCCCGTAAGAATGGTGTCTCCAAAGAAATCAGAGAATTTGTTATCCCATTGAGTGCTACCATTCATTTGATGGGGAGTATCGTCACAATCACCTCTTGTGTGACCGCTGTTCTCCTCATGTTCGATATGCCCCATGGAATCGGAATGATGGCCGGATTCATCGCCACATTGGGCGTCGCTATGGTTGCTGCTCCCGGAGCACCGGGTGGAGCAATCATGAGTGCATTGCCATTTGTCTACCTTGTTGGGATCGATCCAACCGGCACATTAGGTAACCTGCTCATCACGCTTTACATCACTCAAGACAGCTTCGGTACTGCAGCCAATGTATCCGGTGATAATGCGATAGCGGTTGTCATCGACAAAGTTTATGCAACACATTTCCAGAAGGGTGCACCAGCAGTTGAGGAAACAATTATTGCAGACGTTCCTGAAATCTAACTGAATACAAAAAAACCAGACCTTCTTGAGCGCTCACTCAGGGGTCTGGTTTTTGCTGTAGTTATCTCTTCAAATCGTTTATCAATCGTTCAGAACTTTGCCTACCCGATCTTATCGCACCTTCCATAAAATACGGAAATTTCGGTGCGAGTTCTGTACTGGCAAAAACAACTTGCTCAAAGGGCTTGCCCAGGACTAATTCTGCATCTGAATTCCCGTCAGTGTGAACCATCGCGCCGTATCCTCCACCATAATAAGGAGAATCCACCCAGATGCTTTCTTCGACATCTTTATACTCTTCAGCAGTGTCACCAAACACTTCTGTTAAGCGGTCCAAAGCAAAATTTTCTCTTACCTGAGGCGGAACATTGACAAGATCTTTTGCTTTATCTCCGCCGATAAACATGGTCAGACGGTTCTCATCTTCCCCTTTAGAGGAATCCATGACATTGACTCCTTCATTGCCAACATAGATCACACCAAATACTTTCTTTTCTTTCCCGTTGACCTTATGGTGACTCCAGAAATTGTCTGCATAAACAAATGTCAATTTAATAACAGATCCGTCAAGGTAACTGTCCAGCGCTCTTCCAAAGTGGCTTTCCAGCTGATTATCGAGTTCAATGCGGGTGCCGACAGTTGGAGGAACGGCTAATACAACAGCTTTTGCAGTATATACATTATTGTTTTCCGTTCTGACTTCATACTTCCCACCAGATCTCATGACTGAAACTACTGGTTCACAGTAATGAATGGCTTCATCCAACTGTTTCTCAAGATGGGCAATTACATTATTTAAGGGACCGTTTGCCTGATACTTCAGTTCATTTTCGTGTGTCGTGATGCGACTGATCAGCTTGCCAGCAGATTTTGCATTGATATGTTCACTGTTGACGGTTGTCTCTGCCGCAATATAACTTTTCAGCATCCGCTTTTCCCACTTTGTATCAATCGACTGATCAAGGACTTCTGAGAGAGGCGCATCACTTGTAATAGACAGGTTGTCTAGCAGCTTCTCTCCTTCACTCTCTCTCAATTCAATGACCCGTTTGTTTTTTTCATTGATGACAATGGACTCTTCAGAAATATCGGTGTGTTCCAGTTCCATACCAGATTCCTTTATCAGTGAGACGATTCCAGTCATCTCACTATTAACAAACTGTGCCCCTTGTTCGTAGAATCGTTTGCCATCTTCAGAAATTTCAGTGTGTACTTTGCCTCCGGCACGTTCCGTCGCTTCCAGCACGACATAAGACAAGCCTTCGTCTTTTACTTTTAGAGCCGCAGATAACCCTGCAAGCCCCGCTCCAACAATCACCACATCAACTGGTTTGTTTTCTCTTGTACCCATATTCTTCCTCCTAACAATTTTCCCTTACTGCATGTCACTTCCGTTTTAAGACAGTACGTGTGATAAATTTTTCGATCTCTACAACTATAAATACAGTTACCCCTATTATAACAGGAAATATCCAGTATATCCCCTCAATTGGATAGAGTCCTAGAGCCTGAGAAAAAAAAGGGACATAGGTCACGACCAGCTGAAAGAACAGGAGTAAACCTGATACGATAAATGCCGCTTTATTTTCAAAAAAGTGCTTGTTTAAGCTGAAGTGCCGTTCATTTCTGACATTGAACAAGTGAAACAGTTGGGCAAAAACAATTGAATGCAGCGTCACAGTATTAACGTGTTCAATCGAATAACTGGCCAACAACTGACCGTTCATCCACATGATCAATCCTCCAATTAGGAGAGACACAAACACGATCCTGAAAATATAATAAGGACTCAATAATTTTTCGTTCGCTTTTCTAGGCGGCTTGTTCATCGCCCCGTCTTCCAGTGGTTCAAAAGCCAGCGCTAAAGTAACCGTTACAGCCGTAACCATATTCACGTACAGTATCTGAACAGGTGTCATAGGCATCTCCATGCCGATCAGCAAGGCAGCCATGACCAGAAAAGCTTCTGCACCATTGGTCGGGAGAATGAATAAGATAGTCTTCTTTAAATTATCATAGACCCGTCGCCCTTCTTTGACCGCATTGACAATCGTTGAAAAGTTATCATCGGCCAGTACCATTTCTGAAGCCTCTTTTGCTACTTCTGTTCCTTTGATGCCCATTGCGACTCCTATATCCGCTCGTTTAAGAGCTGGTGCATCATTGACTCCATCTCCTGTCATTGCACTGATGTGACCCCTTTCCTGCAGTGCTTCAACAAGTTGGAGTTTATTGTCAGGGCTTGTGCGTGCAAATACGTCTGATGTCATAGCGGCTTCTTTCAACTCAGCTCCGCTCATCGCATCCAGTTCGCGTCCTTCGATCACATCATCATGATCGGTGATCCTGAGTTGTTTAGCAATGGCCAATGCCGTTTCTTTATGATCTCCTGTGATCATCTTCACTTGTATCCCGGCCTGTCTGCAGGTTCTGACCGCTTCGATCACTTTTTCTCGAGGCGGATCGATGATACCTGTCAACCCAAGCATCGTCAGTCCCGACAAGACATCATCATGTTCGATTTCAGCTTTTTCCTGACTGACATCTTTAAATGCAGCCGCCAGCACACGTTCTCCTTTTCTGGACCGATTGATCATATGGTCTTCCCAGTACTGTCTTTCCTCTGAACCCTCATTTAAATCAGCCATTTCAAACAGCCGGTCTGGAGCTCCTTTAACAAAAATCGTTTTCTTACCCTTTATTTCAACTAATCCCGCCATGTATTTATATTCTGAATCAAACGGGATCTTCGACAAATTTTCCAGCCTGCTGATCGGTTTATCAGCTTTTTCAGCCAGGGTGATGAGACACCCTTCTGTCGGATCCCCTCTGACGATCCACTGGCCGTCCTTTTCCTGAATATCTGCTTCGTTGACGGTTCGCACGGCAGTCAGTAACTGGTGCAAGTCGTCGTGTTCCGAGACAGTTACTTCTTCATCATTATGCTGGATCGATCCTTCAGGAGCGTAGCCGGTTCCCGTTATGTTATAGCGGGCCTCTCTAGTGATCACAGACTTGACCGTCATTTCATTTTTGGTCAGTGTCCCAGTTTTATCTGTGCAGATGACAGTGACGGCTCCCAGCGTTTCCACTGACGGCAGTGTCCTCATGATGGCTTTCTTATCCGCCATCGTCTGCACGCCTAAAGCCAGGATGATGGTCAAAATAGCCGGCAGTCCTTCCGGAATAGCTGCAACAGTCAATCCGATCACTGACAGCAGCAGCTCCCCCCATTCATAATCATGTATGACTAGGCCAAAACCGAACAGTCCGGTCGCCAGCACTAGAATAACGATCGAGATTGTCTTGCCGAAAGTATCGATTTGTTTAAGGAGCGGTGTTTTTATATCTTCCACGTCACTTATCGACCGGTTGATCTGCCCCAGCTCTGTCTGTTCACCTGTTGCGATGACGATTCCTTTAGCCGAACCGGATGATACAGCAGTTCCGGAGAACAGAAGATTTGTCCGTTCTGCAAGAACCGTTTCTTCAGGCAATACTTCTGTCTGCTTTTCAACAGAGGTGGATTCGCCTGTCAGAGGAGACTCTTCTACATTTAAACGATCTGCCTGTACCAGTCGAATATCCGCCGGGACTTTGTCTCCCGCTTTAAGAAGAACGACATCACCTGGAACTAAATCTGCAGACTCGATGTCTTCCCTTTTTCCGTTCCTCAATACCGTTGCCTGAAGCGACAACATTTCTTTTATCCCTTCCAGTGCTTTCTCAGCTTTGTTTTCCTGAACATACCCGATCAGTGCATTGATCACTGCCACCAGCAGGATAACGACCGTATCCACATAATGGCCTAAAACCAATGTGACCACTGCCGCTGCCAGCAGGATGTAAATCAGAATATCATCGAAATGGCTGAAAAATTTAGCCAACTCCGATTTCTTTTCTTTTTCGGGCAACTGATTAGATCCATATTCTTGCAGTCTTTCATCAACTTCTTCTGTAGACAGGCCTTTGTTCAGATCTGTTTTCACTTCTCTGTTTACGTCTTCAACTGATACGTTAAACCATTTCTTTTCAGACATGATAACACCTTCCTGTTAATTCAGTATGGTTAAATCAGTGAATCTAAAACCGATGTTGTTTATTACAGAATACCATATCCATCACTTTTTCTCCTTTATCAAACGATGTTCTTTTTTGATAACTGACTGTAGGCGCTTCATAGTCAATGCTATTAATTGAAGTTTTTATTATGGAGGAGTAATCTTTATAGTAACTAGGTAATGATCAAAATCAGCTCATAGCAAACCAACAGGAGGAAATTAGATGGATTTAGGTATTAAAGGTAAAGTAGCGCTGATAACTGGAGCAGCCGCAGGAATTGGGAGAGAAACGGCCAAAGCACTGCTGGAAGAGGGCGTTACGCTCATTTTGACCGATATAAATGAAGAAGCATTGAAAGAAACGGTCCTTTCCCTGGACAACAGTGAGAAAATATACGCATTTACAGCAGATATTACCAGTGTGGAAGACTTGACTAAACTCCACGACTATATTAAAGAAGAGGTCGGTGAAATCGATATTCTGGTTCAGAATGCAGGAAAAGTTGGCCCTCAAGGTTTATTTCATGAAATCGATGATGAGGGGTGGGTCCAGACGATTGAAGAAGATTTGCTTGGACCAGTACGAGTCGTTAAAGAATTTCTACCCGATCTAAGAAACGGTGGATGGGGACGTATCGTGTTTGTCTCTTCTGAAAATGGCCTGCAGCCGTATAAAGACGAGCTGCCATATGACTGCTCCAAAGCAGCGATTCTAGCCTTCTCTAAAGGCCTCTCCCGTTCATATGCAACAGAAGGATTACTTGTCAACACTGTCTCCCCTGCGTTTATTGAAACACCGATGACGGACGGCATGATGGAAAAACGCTCTGAAGAACTGGGTGTGTCTTTTGAAGAAGCCATCGAATCGTTCCTGGATGAAGAGCGCCCGCATATTGAACTGAAAAGGCGTGGTAAAGTGGAGGAAGTCGCACCAGTCATTGCCTTTTTATGTTCAGATAAAGCGTCATTTATTAATGGATCTAACTACAGAGTCGATGCAGGATCAGTCGCAACGATATAAATAAACCTTAAAGGAGCATACAGATATGATGGAAGAAATAATTAAACACTATGATTATTTAATGGTTGGTGGCGGTATGGCCGCAGCCTATGCTGCAGAAGGCATTCGAGAAGTAGACAGCAGCGGAACGATTGGTCTGATCACGACTGATCGGGATGAACCTTACACACGTCCGGCTTTAACGAAAAAACTCTGGACAGACGAAGAGTTCACGGAAGATGAAGTGTCGTTAGAGACTTCTGAAAAAACTGGAGCAGATATTTTCCTCGAAGCTGAAGTCAAATCGATCGATACAGAGAATAAACTCGTTGAAACATCAGACGGCCGTCAATTCGGATATAAAAAGCTGCTGCTTTCAACTGGAGGCGAACCACAGCGAATCGAAGGTCCTGATGATGAACGCGTAGTCGCATTTCGTTCATGGAAAGACTACAGAGACCTTAGAGGTAAATATGCGGGAAAAGGAAAACATGTTTTAGTGGTAGGCGGAAGTTATATCGGAACCGAGCTGGCTGCAAATCTGGCACTCAATGATACGACAGTCACATTCATTTATCCGCAGGACCTGTTGAGCGGCAACCGATTCCCTGAAGAACTGGCTAAAGAATATGAGGAACGGTATAGGAGTAACGGTATTACGCTGATGAGCAGTACGCGCGCTGATTCTTACAGCATTGAAGATGATCAGGTCGTGTTGAAACTTGAGAATGGTGAAACTGTAACCGGCGATGCACTCGTTTTAGGTGTCGGCGTCAAGCCACGGCTGAGCCTGGCTGAAGAAGCAGGATTAGGGGTGGATGACGGTGTCACTGCAGATAAATATCTGAAGACATCTGATCCAGACATCTATGCGGCAGGCGACATCGTGTCCTACCCGGATCCGATACTGGGTCGGAACCGTATCGAACACGTAGACCATGCCCGCAAATCAGGAACCACTGCCGGAAAAAATATGGCAGGTGCTCAAGAACCCTATGACTACACACCTTACTTCTACTCAATGGTCTTCGACATATCATGGAAAGCAATCGGCACACTGGATCCGGAACTCGATTATTATATTGATGAAGTCGACGGCGGAAAAGTGGTCTATTATCTGAAAGACGATAAACCGGTCGGCATCATTACCTGGAATGTCGAACCCGATTTAGATGAAGTAAGAGCCGTTTTACAAAGTCCTCCCGCCTCTAGAGAAGGATTAAAAGGCTTGATCAGAGAAAAAGAAGAAGACTAAACTCTTTTAGTAAAGGAGATTGATAAAATGCCAACCTTTGCAGAAGGAAGTTATGACTCATTCGAACAAGTGATTCGTGCAGTGGATACACTAGTCATGCGCGGTCATGAAAAGGAAGATATGAAAATCGTCGTCGGTCAGTCGTCCGCTCTGGAGAAAATCAGCGACCCTTCAGGAATCAATGTGGTAGAGTACTCATCTGTATCCAGTAATGAAGAGTCCTCTGTACTGACTGAATATAAACAGCAGCTGAAACAAGGCGAGATTGTGTTACTTGTAAATGAAGCAGCAGATGAAGACAAAGAACAATCTGTAGATGCACAGCCTGACAAGGCTGACCGTGCAAACGAACGAAGTGCATCCGGGTCCATGACATCAACCGACAATTCTCAAGACGCAGAAATGATCGATGACCTGAAGAGCAGCGATACTGATGTTTCAGGCAACAGTAATAACGATGACTTAGGGGTTTCCAGTGATTTGAACGTGTCTACAGAAGATTCTGACGGAGGTCGACTAGACCGTTCGATTTAATAAAACAAATAATGAAAAGGAGACTGAATCAGAATATGATTCAGCCTCCTTTTTTATTTATCACAGGGATCAAAGTAATTCAGCTTAATTACTTCAATCATCTGCTCTATCCAGTTTCAAAAACATGGCATTGACAGCGACGATCACAGTTGAAAGTGACATTAAGACCGCTCCAACTGCAGGTGTGAGCGAAATGCCTATAGGTGTCAATATTCCGGCTGCAATCGGGATGGCAATAAAGTTATAGCCTGCTCCCCAGACCAGATTCTGTTTCATTTTCCGCGTAGTCTTCTCTGCAAGTTCAATAAAGGAGATAATGTCTCCGGGATCTGACTGAGTCAGGACGATATCTGCAGAATCCAATGCGACCTGTGTTCCTGCTCCGACAGCCACACCTACATCTGCGAGTGACAGGGATGGCGCATCGTTTACACCGTCTCCTACCATGATGACCGTCTTGTTCTGATTTTTCATTGATTCCACCAAGTCATATTTGTCCTGTGGAGACTGATTCGCTTTATACTCGATGCCTAATTCTTCCGCGACACCTTGAGCTGCTTTTTCATTGTCTCCAGTCGCCATAAGTGGTTGAATGCCTTTTGACTTAAGGACATCAATGAGCCTTTTGCTTGTCTGTTTAAGCTCATCTCCTAAAGAAACGGTACCGATCGCCCGTGCGTTCTCAGTCAACACACTGACTGTTGCCCCTTTAGGTATCTCAATATCAAGATCTTGTCCGTATGCTTTCTGACTGACCAGCTGGTATTTACGCCCGTTTGATTCGCCCTCGACTCCCGAACCTGATACTACTTCGATCGAATCAAATTCAGCTGGCTTTATCTCTTCTTGCTGTGCAAAACTAGTAATGGACTGGGCGATTGGATGACTTGATCCGCCTTCAATACCTGCCATTAACCCGATGATTTCTTCTTTTGAATAATCATCACTGAGCACATCAACGTTCAGTACTTTAAATTCTCCTGTTGTCAGGGTTCCTGTTTTATCTAGGATCATGATGTCTGACTTGACTGCAAGTTCCAGCGCTTCACGGTCTTTTACTAAGAGTCCACGGCTGGCTCCAAGGCTGGTGCTTCGTGCAATAACCAGCGGAATGGCTAATCCTAAAGCGTGTGGACAAGCGATTACCAAAGTGGTCACTGTGAATAGGACTGCTGTCTGTAAATCAACGATGGCCAACCAGATAATAAAAGCAATAAACGCAACCACTACTGCGATATAAAATAGTAACCCAGCTACTCTATGGGCAACATTTTCTGCTCGAGAGGGTTGATCCTGGGCCTGACCGATCAAAGTCTGAACTTGGGAAATAAAAGATTTGTCGCCCGTTTCCTTCACTTTTACGAATAATATCCCCTCACCATTTGTCGATCCTCCGATAGCCTCATCCCCCACCTTTTTTTCTGTAGGTTTGGATTCACCAGTCAGAAGTGCTTCGTTTACCCTTGAATTCCCTTTTTCTATAATACCATCTGCAGGAATATTCTCTCCAGCCTGTACACGAACGACATCTCCCACTTTCAAGTCAGAAACGGGACGTGTTTCGATCGAGTCATCTTCAAGCACCACATGTGCGTCCTTCGGCAACAATTCTGCCAATGATCGTTGGGCATCTCCCGCTTCTCCTACAGCTCTCATTTCAATCCAGTGTCCTAAAAGCATAATCAGAAGAAGTGAAGCAAATTCGAAGAAGAATTCCATGACATGCTGACCCGTAATGTAATGTGCAATGACTGCATACACACTGTAAAAATATGATACAGAAATCCCTAACGAGATAAGCGCCATCATGCCAGGTTCCTTTTTCCTGAATTCATCCACCGCTCCCTGATAAAATGGTCGGCCTCCATAAGCTAACAATATAGTCGACAATACCGCCACTAAAATATCAGAATATGGAAAAGTAAATTGCAGCGGCAATGTGATACCCATCATTGGTGACAGCAGAAGGATCACAATACCTAGAGGAAGAGATTTTAAAAATAGTTCCTTAAAATTTCCATGGTGATGATGCTCATGTCCGTTCCCTTCATGATCGTGTCCGTGGTGGTCATGATTCTCATTCTTCAATTGCTCTTCATGATGTGCGTGATGGATATGTTCACTATGCTCACTGTGCTGATTTTTATGGTCGTTTGTATGGTTCATTTTTATTCCTCCTTTTATTGTTTACATTTGTAATCGTAAGTATAACTATAAACTTTTTCCTTGTCAAACATTTCCCTTACTTTTTTATAGTTTTTTCGAAAAAAAAAGCGACTACCTATAAAACAGTTCCCTTGATTTAGAAATTGTCTCCAAATCACACAAGTGTCTGCTTATAGAAAGTCGTTTTTCACACGATTCATCCAGCTCTTTATTCATTCGGTACATTTTCCCGTGGACACCAATCGCTTTAAACTCATTATTTTTTTAATATTTGAGTCCACTACACTAGTTGATCCATTCCTTTTTCTTTATTGTATTACTTTCAGAGCAACGCAAAGAGCCACCTTAATGAAAGTGGCTCTTTATTCGACTCAATTATTTTGCTCCAGCCAGCATCAGTCGAATGCGGTTCAACTGGTTGACGATGGATAATCCCGGATCATAATCGACGGCTGTGATATTGGAATGCGGATACTGTCTGCGGAATTCTTTCAGCATCCCTTTTCCGACGATGTGATTCGGCAAACACCCGAACGGCTGCATGATCAGCACATTTGGCACATCATTTTCCAGAAACTGAACGATTTCACCTGTCAGATACCATCCTTCGCCTGTATGATTACCGATAGATGTTATAGCTTGGGCCCCATCAGCAATGTCATAAATCGAGTGGAATGGTGTAAACCGTTCGGACTCTTTCAGCTTCTGATTCATCGGTTTTTCGGCGATCTGAATGAGCTTGATCAGGAATTGAGATATGGATTTGCTCCATTTGGAAAACCCGAGCTCATCTGCCATATACTGTTTCGTGTAAAGATTGTAATTCATAAATCCGACAAGATCTGGAACAACTACTTCAGACCCTTCTTTTTCAAGCAGTCTGATTACATCATTATTCGCTGTCGGCGAGTACTTCACTAATATTTCCCCCACGATCCCTACTTTTGGTTTAGGCGTATCGACTATCTCGACCGCTTCAAAATCAGCGATGATCTGTTTCATATTCTTGTTAAATTCTCGCAGGCTACCGTTATGAACATTCGATTTCACTTTTTCTACCCAATACTGATGAAGGGCATCAACTGATCCTTCAACGACCTCATAAGGACGTGTGCGGTAAACGACTTTCTGGAACAGATCCCCATAAAGACTTCCAAGTGAAATCCGCATGATCAGAGGCAAGGTCAGTTTGAACCCTTCTTGTTTTTCTGTGCCTGTATTTCCGGCTGATATTGAAACGACTGGAATCTCCGGGAAGCCTGCATCACTTAATGCTTTTCTAAGCAAGGGAATGTAGTTGGTCGCTCGGCATCCACCACCCGTCTGCGTCATCATCACGGATGTATGGTCCAGATCATATTTCCCGCTCTTCAGTGCATCGACCAGTTGCCCGATCGTAATGATGGCCGGGAAGCAGGCATCGTTATTGACGTATTTCAATCCTTCATCAATTCCTTCTGCCCCAGTATCCTCGCTGATCTGGACAACATCGTATCCTGAGGCTCTGAACGCCTCGTCGATCAATCCAGTCTGGTGAATCGGCGACATCATGGGCAGTAAGAGTGTATGTTTTTTCTTCATTTCTTTTGTAAAGGTAATCGTCTCAGGTAAATCATATTTCTTCACCGGCTTGATATGCTGAAGATTCCTTTCCTTCATCGCAGCCTTAAGTGACCGTACTCGAATCCGAATGGCTCCCAGGTTAGATGTTTCATCGATTTTTAAAACAGTATGGATTTTCCCGTACTGTTCCAGAATGTCCTGAACCTGCTCAGTGGTCACAGCGTCCAGTCCGCAGCCGAAGGAATTGAGCTGGATCATTTCCAGATTCGAAAATTTCGTCACGACTCGTGCCGTCGCATATAGCCTTGAGTGATAGGACCACTGGTTCACCACTCGTAACTCTCCCACTTCATGCAGGTGGAACACGCTGTCTTCAGTCAGCACATGGAATCCTTCTTCAGACACCACATTAGCTATCCCGTGGTTGACTTCCGGATCCGTGTGATATGGACGACCGGATAAAACAATCCCCTGTTCGTTATGCATCTGCATATGCCTCAGCGCTTCTTCGCCCTTCATTTTCATCTTTTCCTTGAAAGCTTCCAACTCATTCATGCCTGAGTGATACGCATCTTTCACTTCTTCAAATGTAATGCCTCTATCTTTGAGAGTGTCAAATAGCGTATCGATCACATGCTCGTCGTTCAGCAGATTCAGATGCGGATGCAGATAATCGACTTTCCCGTCGCGAATGTCATCCACATTCACCGAAATCAAGTCGGGATA
Organism: Alkalibacterium olivapovliticus; assembly: GCF_003003275.1. Classification (GTDB taxonomy): domain Bacteria; phylum Bacillota; class Bacilli; order Lactobacillales; family Carnobacteriaceae_A; genus Alkalibacterium; species Alkalibacterium olivapovliticum. The sequence continues at coordinate 25,346 of NZ_PVTO01000003.1, read as the reverse complement.
AGAAATAACAATTGGGCAGTTATACGAATTCACCGCTGTTTTCTCTTCCTTGCGCTGATAATTCACACACGGGAAGAATATCATATCCGCCTTTTTACGGATCAGCTGCTTGATGTGTCCATGTACCAGTTTAGCCGGGTAACAGACGGTATCATCCGGAATCGTATCGATGCCGTCTTCATATAGTTTCTGATTGGAACGCCCGGATAACTGGACACTGAATCCCAGCTGATTGAAAAATGTAAACCACAGTGGGTAATCCTCATACATATTGAGTACTCTCGGAATCCCGACTGTTCCTCTAGGCGCCTCTTTTTTCTTCAGCGGCTTGTAATCGAACAGGCGCTGATACTTAAACTCATATAAATTGATGCGCTCTTTTTTCTCTCGTCCCTTGAGATGCATATCCGCCCCTTTTTCGCAGCGGTTTCCCGTCACGAACCGACGTCCATCTTTAAAAATCGTCATGGTCAGAGCACATTTGTCCTCGCATAACGTGCACCGCGTGAATTTCTTTTCAGCTGTGAACTCTTCAAGATCTTTTATTGATAAAAGTGTCGAGTTATCACCTGCAGAGTAGTTTTCCAGAGCTATCAATGCACAGCCGTAAGCACCCATCAGACCGGCTAAATTGGGTCGTATCACTTCACGATTTGAGATTTTTTCAAACGACCGCAGCACTGATTCATTGTTGAATGTTCCACCCTGACAGACGATTTTATCCCCCAGCTGTTTCGGATCTTTTATTTTAATGACTTTGAACAAGGCGTTTTTGATGACAGACATGGACAGCCCGGCAGACAAATCTGCTACACTCGCGCCTTCTTTTTGCATCTGTCTGACTTTTGAATTCATAAACACAGTACATCTGGATCCCAAGTCCACAGGGTCTCTGGACGTCAAAGCAGCATCCGCAAAATCATAAACATTATAATTTAAAGACTTTGCCAGAGTTTCAATAAACGACCCGCACCCGCTCGAGCACGCTTCATTCAGCTTTATCGAGGACAGTACGCCATCTTTGACGGTCATAGCCTTCATGTCCTGGCCACCAATGTCTAAAATAAAATCGACGCCTGGCTGGAACCGTTCGGCTGCTTTGTAGTGACAGATCGTTTCCACTTCTCCCTGATCCACCTGCAGTGCATTTTTGATCAGAGCCTCTCCGTATCCAGTGGTAACCGTTCGCCCGATATAGACATCTTCCGGCATTTCACTGTATAGCTCTTTTAAAATACTGATCGTCTTGTTTAACGGATCCCCGTCGTTTGAATCATAATATTTCCAGAGGACATCTCCTTCCGGATTAATCAGTGTCACCTTAGTGGTAGTCGACCCTGCATCGATCCCCAGAAAAGCCACACCACTGTAACCACTTAATGGCTGCTCATCGATTTTTGCCGCAGCATGACGGGCTCTGAATTCATCTAATTCTTCATCATATTTGAAAAGCGGGGAGAGCCGAACTGACGGATTGAGGTTCATTGCGTTTTTTTCAGTCATTCGCTTGTATAGTTCATTAAATGAGGTAGGGGTCGTTTCTCGGGCATCAAATGCAGCTCCCATTGCCACAAAAAGTTGAGGGTCTTCAGGAAACAACGCATCGTCTGCTTTTACTTTTAATGTTTCAATAAACCGCTGGCGCAGCTCACTCAGGAAAAACAGCGGTCCTCCCAGAAAAGCGACCTTCCCTTTGATCTTGCGCCCGGAAGCCAGTCCCGCAATCGTCTGATTTACGACTGCCTGAAAAATCGATGCCGCAATATCTTCCCGTGCAACCCCGTCATTAATCAGTGGCTGTACATCTGTTTTGGCAAAGACCCCACACCTTGAAGCGATCGGGTATAGTTTCTTATACGATTTTGCCAGCTCATTCAGTCCGCTGGCATCTGTTTTCAAGAGGCAGGCCATCTGATCAATAAATGCGCCCGTCCCTCCAGCACAACTCCCATTCATCCGCTGTTCCATAGACTGACCGAAAAATGTGATTTTCGCATCTTCTCCACCCAGCTCAATTGCCACATCCGTTTCCGGAATCAGCTGCTCGACTGTTTTGGAACAGGCAATAACTTCCTGAATGAAGGCTATATCCAGCGCTTCTGCAATACCTATTCCACCTGACCCCGTGATTTTCATATATAAGGGCGAGTTGTGAAACTTAGAACTAGCTTCATTAATCAATTGCTTGACTGCCTGTTTGATATCTGAAAAATGACGTTCGTATTTTTTGAATAATACAGTATTGGAATCATCCAGTACGATCAGTTTTATCGTTGTTGATCCAACATCTATCCCCGCATATAACTGTTTCTCCTTCATATTATTTCTCCCCTTCAATCATCCCTGACCCTTTACTTAAACCGCTTACTTTTACTTTGATTAAAGTATAAAAGCTTGTTATACTATTAACAATCACTAAAACAAGTCAAATGTCGGATAACCAACAACTATCGGAAATTGTCGGATGGGAGGCAAACCATGTCTAAAAAACCGGACTTGCGTGTATTCAAAACACATCGTGCGATTTACTCTGCTTTTTTCACTCTGCTTAATCAAAAAGATTACACTGAAATAACCATTCAGGATATCGCAGACGAGGCTCTGATCAATCGATCGACTTTCTACGCTTATTTTCAGGATAAAGATGATCTGGTCGAACAAATTATTGAAAAGAAACTGGACTCGATCCGTAAGGTAATGGAAATATCCTTACTTAACAAACGAAATGAAGTAAAACTGATGCATATTCAGCTCGTTCTCACCCAACTTCTGAAACAGATAAAAGAGGACAAAGACACGTATGTCCTCATCCTCTCAATTATTGATAAACATATTCTCACAGATAAATTCAAAAAAATCGTCACTGATGCCTACCAAGACATCTTGAAGAATCTGCGCATCATGGAATCCGATATGGAAGTTCCCGTTGAGCTCATCATCGATTACAGTCTGGGCATTCTGTTCATGACCGTCAACTGGTGGCTGAAAAACGATTGTGAGTACCCGGAAGATCAGCTCGCTAAGCTTATTATGAAGCTAGTAGGAAATGCAAACCTGACTATCCTTGGGATATCAGTTATTTGATCAATTAAGCATTCTTTTACGCCAGTCAGATGATTTCTTACACTGACTGTCCACTACTTCAGTCTCTTTTTGACACTCACTCAGTATTTCTAGCAGAACATCGATAACTTCTCCTATCTTCGTTACACTCAGTGGGATTCACCTACTCACTGTCTACTAATCCAACATCTTGTGAACACTCTTAAAGAAAACCTAGTTGAGCTTACACAACCTGGGGTTACTTCTTTACACTCATCTTGATTTACTTGCTAACTATTCACTAGTTCACTATTTTGTTGACACTCAGATAAGTAAAAAACTGCACTGTCGATAAATCAGAACTGCCATGTTCTAAAAATACGACTTCAACACCAGAAGCGCTCTTCACACTGAGAATACTCGCCACGGACGAGTATTCTCGACTCAATATATATGGAAAACCAGCTGCCCGAGCAGCTGGTTTACTTATAGTCCAAAGATAACCGTTTAAGTTATTTCTACTTGTTTGATACTGTTTTTTTCATAATTTTCTGAAATAGTTTATCATCCGGCTCGATCGAACTTTCTTTGACTGCATCTTCTATTTCATTTTTACTTAACTGTCTGGATTCTGTGATAACTTCTCCGCCTGCTGATTTTCTGGAAAAAATAACCCCTCTACTCTTTAACAACCAGACTGCAAAAACACTCGCAAGGCCAATAAGCATCAAATAGATCCATTGATTACTATTCGGCATTGGATCTGACTCTTCTGCATCCATTGTAGTGACAGGTTGTCCCTCGGCTTCGATATGAACTCTGTCACCATATTCCGCTTCCAGTTGGTCAGCGTATTCGTCAGCAAATTCCGGCTCTACACCAACAGTCACGCGAATTTCATTACCACTTTCTCCAAAACCCGTGACTTCTCCGTCAACTACTCTAAATCCCATTCCAGCAGAATAGACAGGTGTTTCGTCATCCCGTACAAGTTCACCGACTTCCCCATGAACTGCCAATAACTCATTATAAGAATAAGTCGCTTCTTCAAAAGCAACATTATCTGATTCTGGTATCTGAGATAGGATTTCATCCTGGGCTACATCATCATTCTCAACTAATCCTATTATAAAGGTTTCCTGATCCTCATGCATAACCACGTACCCTACATTATCAGGATACCCATTCGTTTCCCAATTATTATAAAGCCCTTCGACCGTTCCATCATTTTCTTCAGTCTCATTCGCATAGACAGTCCCTGAGCCAGCAAATGCGATTAACAACGCAACCAATACAACACTTAATTTTTTCATTCTATTGTGCACCTCCAGATAAAACTTTTTGCATCTCGGTGATTGCTTTTCGATATCTCCACAAAACGGTTCCTAAAGGCTCGTCCATTATTCTGGCAATATCTTTAAATTTGAGCTCGGCATTCAAATGAAGTGTGACGATTTCACGTTCATTTTCATTCAATTCTTTTAATGCTGATTCGATATCTACTCTTGTACTGACCGACTTTTCCAGTGAAAAAGGGGGAGATTCTGTTTCTTCAGAAAGATACTCAGTTTCCTTTATCTTTCTTTTGTAATCAATGGCAAGGTTACGCGACACTTGGAAGATCCATGCACGAGATTTTTTCACTTTCGAGGGAGGCGGTGTTTGGGATATTTTCAAAAATACCTCCTGCATGACATCCTCAGCCATTGCCTGATCATATAAAACACGATAAATAATAGTATAAACCGGTGTTTTCAGCTGTTCATATATAATACGAAAGGCCTCTTCATTTCCTCTTCGATATTTTTCCAATTGAACGTTCAATTCATTATTGTCCACCGTTTCTCCTCCCTTCACTTACTATGACGTATTGTAACAGTATTTTATTGGTGGAAAGGTTCTTTTATATATAAAAAATTTCTATTTACACATTCTAACAATAACTCTGTTCGATAATGAATTAACGATAAACGATAATTAATTATTGCATATAATTAATTTTTATAATAAACTAGTAATAACAAATAAAGGAGTGGTATAAATGAACGTTGATCGTTTTAGAAAAGTCTGCAGCACTGCCTCTGTTTTGTTAAAAATAGTAACTGTCATTTCTGTACTATTCCTGTTATCTGCACTTTATGGTGTTTTCACTGGTCAGGACGTCTGGTTTGAATACAACATGCCCGACTTTCCTATTATCAACTCCGTAAGGGGATTTACGCACGAAGCTGATATGCAGCTGGCCGCTTTGATCGTTAGTCCTGTTTTAGTTTTAATCGCCTGCTATATTTTCTGGAAAGGAAGTCAACTATTTAAATATTTGGCAGATGGACACACGCCTTTTTCATATGACTTTGCTGAAACAGTCAAGAAACTAAGCTTAGTTCTGATTGTAACAGATGTTGTCTCTCCTTTGTTCTATTCTTTATTGGTCACCCTTATTATGGAAGGCGAATACTATTACATTATCGGAGTCGGTTCAAGTTTTATGCTCGGTCTGATTTTATATGCAGTGTCAGAAATTTTCAAATATGGGGTCGAACTGCAGACTCTGTCGGATGAAACCGTTTAAAGGAGGGCTTATTAATGGCTATTGTTGTAAGACTCGACCGAGTCATGGCAGATCGAAAAGTCCTTCTTAAAGATCTCGCTGACGAAGTCGGAATATCCAATGTGAATTTATCAAAACTCAAAACTGGAAAAGCTGCGGCTATTCGCTTTTCTACCCTGGAAGCCATATGTAGAGCCCTAAATTGCCAGCCAGGCGATATATTGGAATATGTGAGTGACGAAAGCTAAACTTGTCCAGCCTTGTCACCGCTACTTGCTTAAACAGATAGATTAAAGACCTTGTATTGTGTATACTATAGTTAAATATGGATTGTGACTAGTACGACTAGGCAAAACCTGAATAACTAATGGAAAGTGACCACTGTCATTTTCGATTAGCTGTTCAGGTTTTTATTTTTCAACCGGCAATGGTATTTGGAAATAGTCTATCTTCGTCAGTCACTTAAATAAAACCATAAGGAGGATTTAAATAAATGGATACTCATTATATCTTTTTAGATGTGGATGGAACATTAGTTACTTATGAAAATGAACTGCCAGTCAGTGCGGTAAAAGCAATTAAACAAGCTCAAAAAAATGGACATAAAGTCTATACAGTAACTGGACGAAGTAAAGCCGAAATGTATGAAGAGATTCTGTCGATCGGTTTTGACGGGTATATTGGTGGAAATGGAAGCTATATTGAAAGTGACGATAAAGTTGTTTCTGAAAGAACACTGACTTATGACGACTGCAGGAAAGTCGTTGACTGGCTGAACGAAAAAGAACTGGAATTTTATCTGGAAAGTAATGATGGACTTTATGGAAGTAAACACTTTGCTGAAAAAGCGGAAAAAACGATTCAAATCTATGCTCCACGCAAAGGAAATACCGATTCCGATATGATCACTGTAAAAGATGCTTTCCCAGATATGATTTTTTCAGATGAACTGTATCGGGATAAAATAAATAAAATCAGTTTCTTATTAAATAACCATGATGATTATCTGGAAGCCAGAGAAATGTTTAGTGAATTTAAAGTAGGAACTTGGGGCGGCGCTGGTGAAACAGCACTTTTTGGCGATGTCGCATTGAGCAATATCGACAAAAGTACTGCAATCAGTCTTCTGATGAAGCACATAAACGAAACAGGCAGCAAAACGATCGCTTTTGGAGATGCCAAGGTAGACATTCCAATGCTAGACCATTGCCAAATAGGAGTCGCCATGGGGAATGGCGGGCCGGAAATCAGAGAAATGGCTGATTATATTACCGATGATGTAACTGAAGACGGTCTATATAATGCGTTTAAGCATTTTGGGCTCATTTAATGATCACTGCATGACTAGTCATGTGTCCATCGAAATAACACCTGAGAATGCAGTCAAGACTGTCGTATTTCTCAGGTGTTATTTACAGATAATATGAAGTTACTGTTCAAACGAGTGTAATACATTATTTTTGATAAAATCAACGGCATCTGTCAAATTTTCTGCAATAGAATCTGGGCTTATATTTTTTGTAGTGCCCATTCCTTCTTTGCCCTCACCAGTTAAAACGAGTATCCCTTTTGCGCCAATTGCTTGGGCTAATCCCATGTCATTTTTCACTGAATCTCCCACGACGAAACTGCTCTTTAAATTAATATCAAACTCATTTTGTGCTCTAAAAACTAATTCGGGTTTAGGCTTCTTGCACGAACAATTATCTTTTCTCTGATGCGGACAGACATAGATTGCTTTAATTTCAACTTCCTCTTTAGTACTCTCATCCATTAAACGCTCACAACTCTCATCGAATTCTTTCATTGTTACTCGTCCATGAGCAATATGGCTTTGATTTGTGATGATGATATTAATGAATCCCAGATTATGCACAGTCTTTAAAGCGGGTAAAGCCTCATCATAAAATGTGAAATCTGGTATTAGGGTCTGTGAAGTGCCCCCTAACGTTCCTAACAAATCCCAAAACACTGCTTTTGTCATATGCTGTTCCTTTCAGAAATAAACAGACTATTTTTAAAAATGCTTTAAATCATCCCATATGTACACATATTCATCCAGCTTCTTTCCTTCTATTTCCAACTGTTTTTCTCCTAAATACTTTGCCCCCAACTTTTCATAAAAGTATTTTGCTGGGTTATCGGCAAGAACCCATACAAGCATCTGGTTGAATTTGTTATCTTTTAGCCAGTCCACTAATGTTTGAACCAATTTTCTCCCCAATCCATCTCTTTGATAGTTCTTAAGTATATAAATGGCATACAGTTCTCCACCGCAGTCAGGATACTCTTCACTATAGCGGTTTTCTCCACCAATAATGTATCCTACTATTTCGCTCTTGTCATTTTCAGCTACAAAGAATCTCTCCTTCCTTTGTTTATTAGTCAACCCTATTCTCAATTTTTTCTCTTGCTCTTCAATTGACATCTGATTGAGAAACTTGTCTGGTACTATTCCGTTATATGTAGTATGCCACCCTTTGACTTGGACTCTTGCGATTCCGTAAGCATCATTAATTGTCCCTTTCCTAATCTTTATCATCTTTCACTCTCCTAAAATTTCATCTACAACATTTTACGTTTAAGTTTTACTATTCTCAAATTCTGGAATACGAACTATTTACCTATTCTTATTTTACTTCAACCACATGTACACGCCTTTTGATCCATGATCCCCAACGTTTTTAAAGCCAAACTGCTCATATAACTGGTCTGCTGGTCCATCTGCGATGAGACTAATGTAGGCATATTTTGGTGCGTGTTCTTTTAAATAATCGGTTAGTTCAGTCAAAATTCGCTTTCCGTAACCTCTCCCTTGGTGTTCGGGTGATACAGCCACATCCGTGATTTGAAAAACCGTTCCACCATCTCCGATAATTCGACCAAATCCGATCAATTTCTTATCTTCATAGAGGGCTACTGAATGATAACTGTTCTTCAATCCAATAGTAGCGCCTTCCAGCGATTTCGTACTCAATCCTGCTCTTACTCTTAAATCAATAAACGCTTCTGGTTCTGGTGCGTTATAAGATAGTGTTATTTTCAGCATGTCTATTTTCCTTTACTATTTTAATTTCAGACTGATTTTTCCATAAATAAAAATTCATATACTGCTCCGTTTGTGTTCATTTTAAAACTATCTTTCTTTTCAAATCCAACTCGTTCGTATACTTTTATCGCTCGTTCATTGAAAGTAACAACAGCCAAAGTCACTATTTTACAAGTATAAAACTCTTTAATATAATTCACTATTGCCTCAACAAACTTCTCCCCTTAGCCCTTACTTGTCAAAGAAGGTTTCATTCCTAGACCTAAATCAACTGTTTTTTTATCAGAGTCATAGTCAACAGAAAAAAATCCTATTAATGCTTTATTTTCCAGTACTTCGAAATAACTATTTTCCCGCAACTCTGGTGTAACCAGCTCCTCATAATCTTCCTTATCTGCATCAGCGTCGTAAAAAGAATAAATTCCATCATATCGCCAGTTATTCGCAATATCCACTGCATTTTCTTGCGATAGCTGTTGTATTTTCATATCACTTCTCCTTTCAAACATAGTCACTCTTTTTTATATTATTTCTCAGCTTCGTTTCACAATGCATAGGTAGTGTGAATCCTTCGCCATGCCAATGAAGAACTGATAGACTTTCTTTAGAATTACTTTTACATAAGAACGGGAATTTTTGTTATGAATACGAGCTCCTATTTCTAACAATCCCGAGACATATCTCGCTACATTGATACTATACCTAATTCACACTTCCTTGTGCCTTTCTTAATTTTTATCATTTATAGATTTTTCCTTCATTAAATTTTGCACTCGTCCGTCAATAAAATTTTTATAATGAGCCAGTTCCTTTCTCTCAAAAATCGTTTTCTCATTTCCTTCATAATGCTTCTTTGCTTTTTCAATTGTTAATTGAAGTCTTTCAGGTAAGTTCTTTATTCCCCATTCGGCTGCTTCTAGCTTAGATGAGATTTTTTCATCTCTTACATAAAAGTAAACACGCAGCATATTCAGCACACAATATACGGGTTTGTTGTAAATCTCTTCTAGACACTCTTCATAATCACTGTTTATTGAATCAAAATAATCCACTTTAGGAATTTTGGGGAAAACTTGGCGGATAGGCTCTCCAGACAAGCAGATTCCTCTTTTATTGATTATAGTAAAGTGTGCTGTTAAATCACCATCTGTTTTAGGTGCTTTTTCAAAGTCATCCGTTGTCTCTTGGGACAATTTACCAGAAAAAATTTCTCTCCATTCTTCACTGTAGTGAAAATCATATGCACACGGATGGTGCCAGGGAGTTAATTGTTTTTTATGTAGAAAACTGATTTCAATAGGATAATACCTGTTAGAGTTTTCAAGAAAATACATTGCTAATCTCTCTTGAAGTTGTGAACTTATAGCGGTACTGGTCACTACTATTATATCAATGTCACTTTTCTTTGGATGGAACCCCCCCATCGCTAGTGAACCATGTAAATAAATACCAACCATATTCCCTTCAAGTAATTTTGGAATTTCTTTTTTTAGTTTACATACAAACCTCCGTACATTTTGCGGACAGGTTTTCCAGTCAGAACCAATTGATTTACTTTTTGTAACATTCTCATAAATTTGTGTGCTAATTTCTTCTAAGGAACGATTCTTACCAATGATTTCTTCTCCTTTAATGTCTAATCTATCATTTTCATTCCACCAGTGCTTCATATCTTCTGCAGTAAAATCTTCTTTGTTTTGCTTGTATTGATGACGTCTAATAGTTTCTTCAAAAGGCAGATCATAGTAATAAGAATATATTTCATCAAACAAGGGAATGACTTCATGAAACAGTTCTCCATACCATTCTTTTTTTAAAATCCCCTCCACTATTACGATCCTCTGATGTTTCGCTCCATACACTATCAGTTCTTTAATTAAATGAATAGCCGGATTATTTATTCCATCTTTTACTGCTAACATTTCTCTTCTAATCATGTCTTGAGGAATACGCATGGTATCTTTCCCAAATCTTCTTTGCAGATTTTCGGCAAGCGATGATTTTCCACTTCCAGAATTTCCTCGAATGATAATTAGCTTAGCCATCCTTTTCTCCTTTTAGTTGATAATTTCTAATATTGTTTCATCTATTAAATTTTTCATTCTGGACTATCCATTCTGCTGCTTCACTAATATTTTTTACTACTTTATCTGGTTCTATATCTTTCCAAAGATGACGGTGAGTAGTTAGTGATGATACCCCCCACCCAGTTTTGACTAATATCTTTTTTATACCAGCATTTTGTGCACACATCATATCCGACGATCCATTATCTCCTATAAAATAAGATTGCTGGAAATTTATACTCGGATAACGGGAATACGCTTCTTGGATCATGCCAATATCTGGCTTATGGCATTTACACTCTTCATTATAATGAGGACAGTAAAAGTAATCTTTAATTTCAGCTTTGTTTTCTTTTAAAACGGATAATAATTTATTAGTCTCTTTAATAAATTCTTCTTCCGTGAAGTATCCTCTTGAAATTCTACTTTGATTGGTAACAATCATTACTACGTAACCATTCTGATTCAATAGACGAATAGCTGGAATAGTTTGTTTAAATAACTGAAATTTATCGGGAGCAACGCCACCACCATTTCCTCCCATTGTTCCATCTCTATCAAGAAATATTACTTTCATACTATTAGCCAGCCTCCATTCTTTATAAATAAAATCCATATTTTAAAAGTAAGAATACTGTTTGTGAATAAGTGATTTCATTGGACTTTAGATTCTCAAGCATTTCCAACTGAGTCTTATTTTATGATACATATGAATGAGTTCCATATTACTCTAATATTTTCTTGTAAGCATCCCATGAATTCATGTGTTGAAATTTTAAAAATGAAAAAAGTACCTCGTACTGGTAATAGTCTGTTGTGTCAATTTCAGGTTCTAATAATGGGATGTCTTTCCTTTGTAAGTCGTTGATTACTGATTTAAACAGCTGTCTCAAGCATTCACTTTTTGCATCACTGCTGGCACCTGCCCATCCAAATTCAACTGACTGGTCTTCTGGTTTGAACAGCATGATGTAACTATCAATTTCACCCTCTTCTGAGAATCCAACTAAGCTGGCCATGACATCTACTGGATAAGATAGATATGTCTCTTTTTCTTCGCTTAAAGATCTTGATCCTCTTGGGTTATCGGTATGCCCAGCATCATACACTTTTGCTGTCAGCTCGAAAAAGGATTCAGATAAGTCTTCATCTTCAATTATTTCTTTCAAAGTCTTAGTATTGGGATGCCGTTTAATATTTCTGTACTTATTATTGAGCTGCTTTATTTCTATACTCGGCTCATATGTCTTGCGAAATAAGGAGAAGTCATTGACTTTGAGTAAGTTAGCTGTTTCTTGATCTTTACTATCGAGTGGATATTGCAGATGCCAGACTTTATCTTTAACAGCATGTGTATACAAATGATCAAGCAATTGTTCTGAATTTTCTGCGCAACCACTCCTACTTCGATCCATAAAGAAGCGAATATATTCAGCGTAAGGATGCCATTTATTATGCCAGCTCAAAGCTGCAGAGACGATTTCTTTATTCTCACTGACGGCTACGGCTTGGCTGATACTGGTATCTTCAAGCATCTTCATTATTTGTTTCTCACTTTCTTTTAAACCGTCGGATAAATAGTTTAAATCCTCTATTATTAAGTTTCTGATTTCGGTCATTTGGTCCTCTCCTTTTGAAGAGTATCTGTACAATACAGCTTTTATTGGAAAACACTTTTCATGTAGGTGCATTCTCAAACAATACTCTTGTTTCTACAGCATTTTTTCAATAGAGTTACATTAGGATATAACCCGTTCAAAACGCTATCAATTATAATCCATAATAGTCTTTTATCTCTTTTGAGGCAATAACTGTTCCTTTTACATTGATCGATTTAACAGTCTGCTTCATTATCTCTAAAGAAACTTCCTGATCTATCCACAGCAGTCCAATATACTTCATTTCCATCAACTTATTGTCTTTTAAATATGCTTCAAAATCTGATTTATGATATTTTGCGATCCCTAAAACAAACGATTGACTCACAATCTTTTCTTCTAAATATTTATCATTTTTGTTCAATTCATTTCTGATAGATGTTCGAATAAAATCACTTCGGTTACTGAAAAATCCATTTTCAATAAGCAAATCAATTTTACCTAAATCCACATGATTCACGTTAATTGTTAATTTCTCCGTTTGTTCATTTACCTTTTTTGACATAGTAATCTTCCTTTCTGTTTATCCCACTCTATAATTTTATTAACAAAAGCATATATAGCTACTTGCGTTCGATGATGTAAGTGCAGCTTTTTAAAAACCATCTGTATATGAGATTTCACTGTTTCCAAAGAAATAAAACACTCTTCAGCTATTTCTTTGTTTGTATACCCTTTTGCAACTAAATAGAACACTTCACGTTAACGCTCGCTCAAACTATTGAACAATAACTTTTCATACATGAGTTACCTCCTTTTCATTTAATTGAAGGGTCAAAATCATCTGATTAACAGCATTATACCATCCACACAGATGGTATCAAGAGTGTGCAGACTATTTCATACTTTAGTAGGATGATCAAATATATATACATACATAACAAATAGACCTTACTGCATCTTTATATCAGTAAGGTCTATTTACATTGAAACTGAATAAGGAGAGGCAGTGATTAGTGCCCAAAAAAGATTTGCTAATAGTGTACTAAGTAGGTTTTTCAAAAAAGCAGACACAATTGATTTTTCATAATGATGACTAAAATTAATTTCTGCTGCCTACTCTTCCCCGCCTCGGAATTCCTTCGCATGCTCCTGAAAAAATTTGTGATAAGTTCTGACATTTTCCAGTTCAGTCCACTGCCTTATACGCACTGGATCAGCATCTAAATCATAAATCTTTGCTCCTTTTATCGAAAGAAAAAAAGGGGAGTGAGTCGAAATGATAAACTGGCAGTTGAAGAAGCGGGCTGAATCCTCAATATACTGTTTCAGCTCAAGTTGTCTTTCAGGAGACAGGCTGTTTTCCGGCTCATCCAAAATGTATAATCCGTTCTCTTCTATTTTTTCTACAAAATATCGAAACGCACTTTCTCCATTGGACTGTTCTCTAACATTATTCATCAAGTGCGACTTCACAAATTTAGATTGGGTTTTACTTCTCGTTTCGTTCATCTTTTTTAAACGATCATAATCATCAAGTGACTTTAACTGAAAGCTGGCATACTTTGTGTCAAGGTAATCATCGAACAATTCTTCCCTCTTCTCATCCACTGATTCATTCACCGAACGCAGTGTCAGCACAAAATCGAACACATCATTACTTGTAATAATCCGCTTGAAATCTGGTTCCTCCCAATTTTTCTCAACACTGCAATAGTTAAGATACTCTGGGAAAAACGACGATTTATTGTACAGGGAATCTCGCTCTGCTTCAATTTTTTCCGCAATTACATTCAAAGCCGTTGTCTTACCAGATCCGTTTCCTCCATATAAAACAGTAATCGGTTCAAAATCGATTCGGTCGAACTGACGCTTTGATAATATCTGAAATGGATAGAAACTGGTATAGACCGTTCGCTTGATGTCTATAAAAACTGCAAATTCTGCATCAGTGTCGGGAAAAGTAATTGAGTTTAGATACATAATCATTACTCCTTGTAAATTCTTAGTCTTCTCAACATGCATTTATAGTTTTACGTTTGACTCTCTCTAATACACACCATATTGGCTTAAAAGTGTCGCAACGAGTAATCCAAGAGTTATAAAGGCCATCACTAATGCAAATACAAATGTTAATTTACTGTTCATATGATAGACGCGGTATAATGATACAACCAAGGTGTTTATTAGTGTAATTGTCATTAACTCTCCTATAGGTTCATCAAAATATATCCTTAGAAACATAAATGCTATGATTATAATGTTAGACACTATGTAGCCTAGTTTGAATGCATTGTGTTCTATTATTGTATTTTCATTGTTCTTATTAAATATCATGCGTTTATTCATTTTTCTCCTCCCTTTCTTTATTCATAATAGAGGTAACAAAAGATAAAATGAAGAGCGGATTTGATATTCACTTATATAATTCTGTTCGGATAGATATGTACTTTTGAGTTGGACTTGATTTATAATAAAAAAATAAAAAAGGAGTAGTGAAAATGAACAAACTGATCGAACGACTGGACAAGGCGTTTAGTTTAACCGAAGATCTTGTCAATGGATTAACTATTCAGGAGTTAGCCTTAACGCTTGGCGACTTGCCCTCTAATATCATAGGAGAACAAGTCTGGTGCATCGTCGGTGCAAGAGAAAGTTATCTTCAAGCGATTATCCATAATGAATGGATCGGGTTTTCATGCTCGCTTAATGATTTATCCTCACATTCAAGTGTGATGGACAGTCTTGAAACGAGTTCACGTTCGCTGATGGAAAACATTCAGTCCGTTGAACTAAACGATACTCAAACAGACTTTTTATTTACTCTGCTGGAACATGAAGTCATGCATCACGGGCAACTGATTCGCTATATGTACGGAAACAAATTAACGTTTCCTGAAAGCTGGACTAAACGGTATACTGTCTGATTCTATACAAATCTATTAGGAATTGTGAAGAATTAAACCAGTGACTCTACTTGCCATCGATCTGATCTTTTCAGCTGTCCTTGCTATTGACGATTCAGAGTTTCGGCAAACTGAATAATGGCTTCTTTTCGTATGTTCGAAACGTCCTGATCCGTTTTTGCTGCTTTTTTGATGATTATACGCTCAATAAAGTTCATATCACTAAAATCATATGCTCCGCCAAACCATTCCTTGGCTACGGCTTTTTCCTGAAGTTCTTCAGGGTAATTAACAGCAAGCTCTTCTTTTACGGTATGTTCTTCCTGCATGCTGCAGATAAACAGACCCAGCGTTTTCTCTAGCAGTTCAGGCTCATTATTGGTGGCAAACCTGTCCACTTCCTTTAAAATCTGGCCGACATAAATTGGGCTGCCTAAAACGACTGTATCGTAAGGACTTAAATCAACATCAAAAAACTCCTTTAAATTCAGCCGGTCAACCTTTCCGTCAAGGTGTTCAGCCAGCATTCTTGCACAGGCTTCCGTACACCCGTGTTTGCTGCTGTATGCAATGAGAGTCTTCATCTTAATCGCTCCTTAATTATAATTTCGCTGATCAAATGGATGCTATAGCCTGATTATACTCTTTTGAGAGACACATAGGCAAAGACTACTCTGTCAGCCCCGCTTATCCTTCTCAATTTTTCTTATTTCAGTAACAGGGAATACAATGGTAGGTATCCAGACGACAAAAAAGGTCAAAATATCCATCATGACAATGTCTACTGGAGTAAACGCAGCCATATAGCGTTGCGAGTAATATGGCAATAAAGCCATATCACAATGTCCAGAACCTCACTTTAATCTCCACTCTGTCCCCATCATTGACTGCCAGCTTATTGCTCTTCTCCAATCCATTTCTGACCTGTAAAACCGATCCGTCTCGGTCAATTTCAATGTATTCAGTTTCACCGTTTTTTATTTTGCCTATTTGTTCTCCGTTCAGCTTCACTTTAAATTTTCCAAGACTCTGTGTGTATTGTTTTAATCTGGTTATTTCGACTGACATTTAAATAGCTCCTTATTTGGTTTTGCACCGTCATTCAGTCAACGAATTCATTTTAATATATCACTATATATATTATACTTAATGTCACTCACTTTTCAATCTACTCTATAAAAATAGCCTCCCAGAAAGCTGGGAGGCTACCTTATCATCTATTGAATACTGAAGTCCAAGTCAGGTCCGACTGGAACGATGCCTGTCGGGTTGATATTTTTGTGACTGCGGAAATAGTGTTCTTTGATGTGTCTGAAGTGGATCGTGTCCGAAATACCCGGGACATTATATAGCTCTCTGGTAAAACGCCATAGATTTGTATAATCGCTCAGACGTCTGATATTACATTTGAAGTGAGTGTAGTAGACACTGTCAAAACGAACGAGTGTCGTAAACAAGCGCCAGTCTGCTTCAGTTATCAAATCACCAGTAAGATACTGATTTGTTTCAAGTCGTTCTTCCAGCTCGTCTAAAGCTTCAAATAATTTGGTTACTTCTTCTTCATAGACCTCTTGTTTAGTCGCAAATCCTGCTTTATAAACCCCATTATTGACTGCGTCATATATGCGGTCATTTATTTTATTGATGTCTTCTCTTAATGCTTCCGGATAGTAATCTCCTTCTTTTGCCCCAACTTCGTCAAAAGCCGAATTTAATATCCGCATGATTTCGGATGATTCATTATTGACTATTTTGTTCTGTTTCAAATCATATAAAACAGGGACAGTAACTCGTCCACTGTACTCAGGTTCAACATGAGTGTACACTTCATACAGAAAATCAGCATCGTTTACAGGGTCTGGAACCACGTCTGCTTCCGGTTCGAACGTCCATCCGTTTTCCGCCATCAACGGATGGACAACAGATACGGAAATCATGTCTTCCAGTCCTTTTAGTTGTCGCATGATCATCGCACGGTTTGCCCACGGGCATGCATTGGCAACATACAGATGATAGCGCCCCGGTTCTGCTTTAAATCCGCCTTCGCCGCTTGGTCCTGCACTTCCGTCTGCTGTTACCCAGTTTCTGAACTGAGATTCTTCACGGATAAACCGTCCGTCATTTTTTTCTGTGTCATACCATTTGTCGTGCCACTTTCCGTCTACTAGTAATCCCATAATGTCCTCCTTGTTAGTTAAACTTTCAGTCTGCCATTACCTCAATCAGATTGCCTTCCGGGTCCTTGATCACAGCCTCATAATAACCGTCACCAGTGGTTCTGGGACCATTCAGCAGCTCAAATCCGTCATTTGTCAGACGCGAAACCAGGTCATCCACCTGCGATTGACTGCCGGCGGCCAGTGCCAGATGCGCATAGCCGAAACTTTCGCTGTTCGGTCTGGAAATATCCTCCCGTTTCATCAATTCCAGGCGACTCCCAGACTCAAACGTGAGAAAATAGGATGTAAACTTCTTTGATGAATTATGATACCGTTCACCACTCCTTACATCAAAGTACTTCTCGTAAAAGTCTTTCATTTTTTCTAAATCTCTGGTCCACAATCCGATATGTTCGATTCTCACTTATATCCCTCACTATCTGTTTACTCGTCTTTTATCATTATAAAGAATTTATTTCACATTAACTAGTCATATGCAGGAAGGACACCTTCCAGTTGGAAAGTGTCCTGATTGTTTACTTGTCTTATTAACTCTTTACAGGTTCTTATTCCGTCTGGTCAGTCGTCTTCGGATAAACCAGATCAGCCAGATCACCAGGCCAATGACCACAATAAAGGGAAGAGCATAAACCAGGAATACCGTAATGTCCTGAAGGATATAGTAGAATGCGTATATCGAATCAGCAAAGGCTTCCTGTACACGTCTGAAGAATGAGACACCTTCTCCGCGCTCACTGGCAATTCTCGGGCGTTCTGTAACGCTCATCCGAACGACAGTATAATCGATCAGATCATCGTAATAATCCAGCTGAGACTGAAGGCTTTCCCGTTCTGCAATGGTTTCACTCAAACTGTCTTCGATCTGGATGATTTCTTCGATCGTGTCAGCCAGTTCCAGCAGTTCATTCAGACGATCTTCTTTATTAGCAAGAACTGCCACTCGGGCTTCAGTGTCTCTATAAAACTGAGTGACATCCTCAGTCCCCATCTGTTCACTGGTCTTGTAAGCGTCCATTCCTTCAAGATCACGGAGGAATGCGTTCAGTCGGTCCGTGGGCACGCGTAAAGTATAATCGACCACACGGTACTGTCTTGATGTGCCGCCCGCGCCAGTGTAACTCGACTCATAAGAGTATTCAATAAATGCATCATGAGTTTCTACAGTTGCACGTACGTAATCAGTCGTGCGCGTAAAGTCCAGTGTCTCATATTCCTGACTGACTGTCCGGATCACTTTTTCACCGATCAGCCGCTCCCCGGAAACTGCCGACTCTTCTTCGACCATGTCCATATCACCGGCTGAAGAGTCATCCATCGAATAACTGGCACCATCACTCGTATCCCTGTCTTCATATGACGAATCCCCTGTCCCTACACACGCTGTTAAGAGGAACACCCCAATCAACCCTGTCATCAATCGTATCATTTTCATCATCTCACACCCCGTAACCGTTATCTTTGTTTAGTTTCAGTCTACTCCTTTGAATGTGAAAAAGATACTTAATAGTGATGATTCCATTTAACTATATTAAAAAAACCGCCCTTTTACAGGCAGTTTCTTTATTTACTCAATTTCCGTTTACTTACACTTCGAATCGCTCCACCAGCTGATTCAGTTCTTCTGCCAGACGGGCCAGTTCTTCTGAACTCGCAGACACTTCCTGCATGGTGCTCGTCGACTGCTGCGCCGATGCTGATGTCTGTTCTATTCCTGCAGCTGACTGCTCCGATATAGAGGCGATTTCTTCTACGCTCTCACTCATCTTGATCGTTTGAGCTTTATTGTCTACTAGTTTCTCTGTTATCGAGCGGATCGTTTGTTCCATTTGCTCGACAGATGATGATATGCTGTTAAACGTTTTACCGGTCTGCTGAATTTGAGTGGTTCCTTTTTGCACTTCTTCGTATCCACTCTCAAGCGCACCTGCCATGCTGGACGATTCTCTCTGCATCTGCTTCACAATATCAGTGATCTCAACAACTGATCCCGATACTTGTTCAGATAGCTTTCTGACTTCTTCAGCAACTACAGCGAACCCTTTTCCTTGTTCTCCAGCCCGTGCTGCTTCGATTGCTGCATTCAGTGCCAATAGATTGGTTTGTTCTGCAATCCCTTCAATCACTGTGACCAATGAAGAAACCTCACTGGATTTGGCATCCGGTCCTTTCATACCTTCAACTGACTGCTTCACTATCTGATCGATCGTCTGCATCTGAGTGACTGAAGAATCCATCATCGTCTGTCCTTCATCTGTTAACTGACGGACTTTACTCGAGGTCGTATAGACACGTTCACTGTCATTGACTGACTGTTCGATCGTCTGAACGAATGCGCTCATGCTTTCAGACAAGTCACTCGTATAGTTCGCCTGAGATTCTGATCCTGAAGCGAGCTCCTGCATCGTGATCGCAATCTGATCTGCTCCCTGAACAACTTCATTAGTCGATTGTGTCAGTTCTTCACTTGAACTCAAAACATGGTTAGTTGCATTCGAAACCGACGAAATGATGTGCTTCAGTTCATCCTGCATCTTATTCGTAGCCTGTTCAAGTAGACCGATTTCATCTTTCCGCTTTGTTTTCAAAACCTCTCCTGTCAAGTTTCCTTCAGATACCTCGTTTAATTTCCGGGAAATAACACCAAGTGGCTTACCGATCACTCTTCCCATCAGTAGTCCTACTGCAACTGCAAATATAGTTGACCAAAGCATGGCAAACATAATCATCCGACGCAAATTGATATAAACTGTCTGATTCTGTTCGAATGCATCAGCTGACAAGCCCTCTGTCATATCCAGCAGTTCAGTCAGATACATATTGGCTGCTCCGTACCAGGCTCCCCCTTGACGGATTCCATTCATCGCTTCCGTGAAATCCTGTTCTTCTAGAGATATTCCCGTTTCAAGCAGAACTTCATAGTAGTTCAGCCAGCTTCTATTCAATTCTTCTACTAATAAAGCTTCATCTTCCGCAAGGTTCCTGTCGCTGTATATCATAAGCAGTTCATTGATTCGCTCGATATTTTCAAGCGCCGGTTCACCTCTTGAAGGATCCGCATTGATGACGCCTGTTAACATATGTACACGGGTGTTCTCCATCAGCTGTGCAATTTCCGATAAGACAATCGTCGGCTGCACGCGTTCCGTGTAAAGCTCATCTGAATTGGAATCCATTACCCCTAACCCGAAAAGAGACAATCCTCCCAGGATCAGTACGATGAAAGCTAAAATCAAATAAGAACCCAGCAATTTAGTCGTAATTTTCACTATCTTTCCTCCAATAATTATGTGTAGTATCCTCTTTTTTATATAAAAGAGAGTGACTACTCTATTATCGGAGTATTTCTGAAGTTATTAACCCATGTAAGAACATATTCGTCAAAGCACCCTATAAGTATACGTTTTCACCCCTTTCATTTACACTTATCCAGTCTCTTATTTCTATAAAGAAACAAACTGTATTCAGTTGACTAATCCGGTCAATAAATATACAGTAATATTACAGCTACCTGGTAATAAACAATGCCACAAACCACACACATGCCCCCTATATAATTAGTTGATAAGGAGAATCACTTTGAAAAAGAAAAAACGGTTCCTGATGGCATTAAGTGCATTAGCTATACTTCTGCTCATTACGGGTTTTGCTGTCTTTATGCTTGATAACAGAACTGAAGAAACTGATCAGGAAGAAGAAATTGTCCCTCCACAGGAAATAAACACTATCCTCATTCTCGGTGACTCCATAGGCTCTGGTGTTGGCGATGAAGAAGGGGCCGGTATTGGAGAACGGTACCTCGAGCTGCTCGATCGAGATGATGAAGATGAAGAGACGCTTACAAACCTGTCTGTATCAGGATACGATAGCAGCCAGCTTGTAGAGCTGATTGAAAGTGAAGAACATGACGCCACTATTTCAGAGGCAGACCTCATTATTATATCCATTGGCGGAAATGACTTGAATCGTCTGGCATTTCAACGAAACTTGGATTTACCGGTTGCCTTCGAAGACACACTCAACACCTATGTAGACAATCTGGACGTCATTGTCAGAGAATTACGCACTATCAATCCCGAGGCTCAAGCAGCCCTCATAGGCTTATACAATCCGTATAACAGTATAGTTCCTGAATTAAATAGTTACCTTCTTGAATGGAATGATGAAACCCGCTCAGTTGTAGAATCAGATCCTGGATTTTCCTACATCCCAACACATGACTTATTTGAGGATCATCTGGATGACTATCTGTATATAGATTACTTTCACCCAAATGATGAAGGGTACCAGGCTATAGCAGAACAACTGTATACTATTTTGAATTAATAGTATACAGTACGGCGAAGTATAAAATCTGTATAAAAGGAGTCTATTTATGTTTACACTGGGAAGAAAAATTGACCTGGGTTACAGACCGAACCAGATTATCGTCATAGTGACACTTCTCTCTGCCCTATCAGGATGGCTCTATACATCAGAGTTACTGTCCGGGCTAGCTATCGGAGGCGGCGTCTTTTCAACATGGGCCCTTTCAAGAGAACTGGATCCAAGACATGAGTTCTCTGCCTTTGTCGCGTCTGCCTTTTCTCTGATCATGATCGTTTATTACGACTCTATTCAATTATTAGTCATTGCTTGGCTGCTCCTGCTCCTTCGGATGACGAACGGCATCACGGGTAAAAAACTGACGATAATCGATGTCTTGTCTGTACTGGCACTGACTGCCACCCTTACGTTCAGCGAAGAAACCAGTTTGTACCTCATTACTTTTATTTTAAGCATGCTCTATTTCATCATCAGTCGTGAACGGATGGCCTTAACTTTATCAGCTGGTGCTGTTGGATTGGTGCTGCTCATTACACAGACTATCTTTCAGCAAACAAACACTTTTATGTCAGTCGCTGGTTTAACTCCTCTAACCCTATTTGCGATTTCCGCGGTTTCTTTTTCTTTTATCGTTTTCTGGTTCATTTCAGAAGACTAATGCGAAGATGATGAAGGAAATAAAGTTAATAGACTCAGACTGTTCACTACACAAGTCCTGTTCAACCTGAGCATGATCCTCCTGCTGGTCTTTGGCGAAATCAGCCTCACGAATATGATTATTTACTTGTCTGTTATAATAGGCCTGACTCTCTACTTTGTCTTTTATAAACTGGTTAAAAAATCTGATGCCATGGAGGAAAAAATATGAACACCACTAATATGGATAAACAGAACAGCCACCTGGACTTAGAAAACGAACAGGTTCAGACGATTCTTGCCCTTTATATTAACCATAATGAAGTCCCCTATATTTCACCAAAGCGCGACTTGAATGCCTGGTTAAATCAAGTTGAGATTGGATCAGAATCCCTTGTGCCTAAACGGAATACCGTCCGTCTGGATGACGACCTGCTTCCCGGACACATTATACTGCTGTGGCGGATCAATTTTGGAACCTTTACAAATCAAAGTGTTTTCCCAAAATACTTCGAGTATGACTACGGGATCAATGCCAAGCAAGCTCTGGAAGAAGTGCAGGCAAAAGGCTACGCAAGACAGTTTACCGCCATGGAATCACTTACTCACCTCAATGCTGCTCGTCTGAAAACACTCCTCAAAAGAAAAAACGTCGCAGGCTTATCCAAACTGAAAAAAGCTGAACTAATGGAAAAAGCAAAGGACAGATTTACTGAGGAAGAACTTTCTGCCTTATTTAAGTTGAGAGGATTTGAACTGACTGAATCCGGGAAGCTTTTGCTTGAGAAGTATGATGACATTGTTGACAAGCACCCGAAGAAGAAGTATTAATCAGTGACTAAAACAGAAGACGCTCATCAGATGCCTCTAGGTAAGGTCTGATAGAGCGTCTTTTTTTAGTCTACGAGATACCCTAAGTCAGATACGAAATCATAAACGTGATGGGAGTCACTTATAGTTGAGAACCTATTTGTTTCCTCATCATACTCAAGAACTGTCATTTTACCGTACTCGTCTGAATAAGATATATTGTTTACCATAAGAATAGTGTTTTCACTTAGTTGGGTGATGTCAACCTGTAGAGGTTCTGCATACATGGAATCATCCCTTTCCTCAGGATAGACATAACTGGGTTGTTCATTTGAAGCAAGGTTAAATAGAATAAACAACAATATGACGCCATTTATTATCAGTAAAGACTTCGTTGACCATTTTTGCAATGCATCCACTTCCCTTTTGCTAATTTTTCTTTAATTATACACCATTTATTAATAGTATGAGATTTTTTTAATACTATATTAGTAAGAACTCTATATTAAGCCCTTATAAAGCTGCTCTTGAAATCACTAACTTATTGTAAGGCTTTTGATTTGGAATCTGCTTCTCTTTTTTGCATAATGGTAAATACAGGAGGAGATACACTTGACTAAACAAACCTTATATTACAATGGTGCTTGGCAAGATGCGCACTCTACAGATTACGATGAAGTGATTAATCCGACTACCGAGGACGTTATTGGTAAAGTCGTGAACGCTAATGAAGAAGACGTAAACAAAGCAGTCGCATCAGCTAAAGCGGCTTTTAAAGAATGGAACGCACTTGCTCCAGCAAAAAGAGCGGACTATTTACAAAAAGTATTAAACGGTATTTCTGACCGCAAAGAAGAACTCATCGACTTGATGATTAAAGAACTGGGAACCTCACGACAATTCTCAGAAGGGACTCAAGTCACTATTTCAGAAGCTGAAATGCAGGGCACATTAGATGGCATTGAAGATTACCCATTTGAAGAAGAAATAGATGGCGCTACAGTGATCAAAGAAGGATACGGCGTTGTGGCTTGTATAACACCATGGAACTTCCCTCTTAATCAGATTCAGCGTAAAATCACACCTGCTTTACTGGCAGGAAATACTGTTGTTGTGAAACCTGCTAACTTAACACCACTAACTGCTATGATGTTCACAGAAATCATACACGATGCTGGATTGCCTGCAGGTGTATTTAACCTCATCACAGGTAATGGAAGCGAAACGGGAGATTATCTGACCAGCCACGAAGATGTGTCCGTCATTTCCTTTACAGGCTCAACAGGTGTTGGTAAAAGCTTATACGACAAAGCTAAAACAACCGTTAAACAACTTGTACTGGAACTAGGCGGCAAGTCTCCAATGGTTTACCTTAAAGGTGGAGATTTAAAATTGGCTGTTAAAAATGCAGCTGATACAGTGCTTGATAACCAGGGACAAACGTGTTCTGCTTTGACGCGATTATTCGTGCCTAAAGATGAACTGGAACGCACTAAAGAAGTCATCAAAGACTACTATAAAGACGTTAAAGTCGGCGATCCAAACGATGCAGACACGACAGTCGGCCCAATGGTTTCAGAAGACCAGCTGCAGACTGTACTGGATTACATCGAAAAAGGAAAAGAAGAAGGCGCGGAAATTCTTCTGGGCGGAAACAAACTGGACCGCACAGGTTATTACGTTGAACCAACGGTCTTCGTTAACGTAACAAATGACATGACCATTGCACAGGAAGAAATTTTTGGCCCTGTACTGGTTGTCCTCACTTATGATTCCGTTGAAGAAGCCATCGAACTGGCAAACGATTCAGACTACGGCTTATCTGGAGGCGTTGTTGGACCGGAAGACGAAGCACTGAAAGTTGCCCGTCAAATAAGAACAGGTAACGTACTGGTCAACGACGGTGAACTGGCCCCTAAAGCGCCATTCGGAGGATACAAACAATCCGGACGCGGACGTGAAAAAGGCATTTATGGTATCGATGATTATGTGGAGATTAAAGCGATATTTAAATAAGAAAGTATTGTATTATGTGAATCTCTACCCGAAAACTAGACACTCAAAAAAGAGTGTTTTGGTTTTCGGGTTATTTTTTTAGAGTTTTTTCGTTATACTTTTATAGACTAGTTTTAAGTGGAGGTTTTTCTGATGAGCAAAAAAATATATACAAAACAAGAAATAGAAA
>NZ_PVTO01000002.1 GCF_003003275.1 Alkalibacterium olivapovliticus | reverse complement strand
TAGGGAAGTCCTCTTTTCTGTGAATTTAGTGTGGTAACTCTATTCTACAGAAGGGACTTCCTTTTTTCTATTTACACAAAATATTTTACACTCTCTTAGAGTGAGGACTGTTTAATAATACAGAAACTATTAATGGGGGATAGAGTTAGATAATCTAACGATAACTATGACTGAAGAAACGATTGAGTTAATTAAAAGAACGACAGAATTACAGGGAATCAGTGGATTTGAACACTCTATTCGTGATTTCATGCGGGAAGAAATGACTGGACTCGTTGATGAAATAGAAATGGATGGTCTTGGAGGACTATTCGGGATCAAGAAGTCGTCAGACGAACACGCGCCCAAACTGATGCTTGCTGCCCATATGGATGAAGTTGGATTTATGGTCTCGTCTATAACATCAAAAGGACTAATGAAAGTTCTGCCAATAGGAGGATGGAATCCGTATGTTGTGTCATCTCAGCGCTTTACCATCCAGACCAAAAAGGGTAATTATCCTTTAGTGTCATCATCCGTTCCGCCTCATTTACTCAAAGGCAAGAAGAGTGAATCATTGTCTATTGATGATATTTTATTCGATGGTGGGTTTGAATCGAAAGAAGAAGCAGAAGAATATGGCGTCCGTCCGGGTGATGCAATCGTTCCGGATGTTGAAACGATACAGATGGCTAATAAAAAGACATTTGTAGGCAAAGCATGGGATAACCGTTATGGAGTGACACTCGTTTTGGAACTGTTGAAAAAGCTGAAAGGTGAATCTTTGCCCAGCACGCTGATTGCAGGAGCCAATGTTCAGGAAGAAGTAGGATTAAGAGGAACAAAAGGTGCTGTCAGAAAGTTTCAGCCGGATGCCTTTTTGGCGGTAGACTGTTCACCAGCTAATGATCTGAATGGAGACAAAGAAGCGTTTGGACGTTTAGGAGACGGGTTTCTTCTGAGAATACAAGATCCCGGGATGTTATTGTCTAAAGAAATGAAAGATTACCTCATAGATACGGCAGAATCTAACAATATACCGTACCAGTATTTTGTGTCAAAAGGTGGAACAGACGCAGTAGCTGCACACCAGTTGAATGAAGGCATTCCAAGCGCGGTTATCGGTGTCCCTGCGCGATATATTCACACACATCAATCTCTATTTCGTATAGATGATTATGAAGCAGCTAAAGAAATGGTCTATCAACTGGTCAAAACATTTGATCAGTCAACATTGGACACACTGAAGAAATTTTAAAAACAGATTACTTGAGGAGATAAGAGTATGCATATTAGTATATATAATAAAAATGGATTGAACGATGTCTTGATGGTGGTGTTTAAAAAAATGGCAGCTGTCGATCAGTCTGTTGAAACTGGTGGAGACATCACTATAATAAAAAATAAGAAAGACGACGATATTGTAGGTTTCAACCTTTTCAACGCGTCACACTATCTCAGTGGATTGACAGATGGACCTGTTACACTGACTAACGAACAGATTACTAAATTGAATACCCTTTTAACAGATTCAGGATTTTCAGTCAGGCTAAAGGAAGATGCGTCACCTCGATTTGTCGTAGGACACGTCACTTCATGTGAGCCAGTGGAAGGCTCAGATCATTTGAATCTTACTCAGACAGAAGTAGACAATGGCCTGACGCTACAGATCGTTTGTGGAGCAGGAAATATTGCTCAAGGTCAAAAAGTAGTGGTCGCTAAGCCGGGAGCAGTGATGCCGGACGGCTTGATCATCTGGCCTGGAGAACTGAAAGGGATCAAGAGTGAAGGTATGATTTGTTCTGCTAGAGAACTGGGAATGCCTCAAGAGTTCAAAGGCATAATGGTATTGTCAGAAGATGAAGAAACAGGCAAAGCTTTTACAGTTTAAAAATAAAGCGACTATAAAAGGAGGGGAACTCATGTCTTCTAAATATAAAGAGTTTTTTGAATCGTCCAAAAAGCATCGCCCGGCAATTGAGGAAAAATCAGAGCAGCTCTCATTTAAAGAAAGCTACCCTCTTCCTAAAGAACTAAAAAGAAAAGAAGATATTAAAACAGAATTCAGAAACTATTTAAATCATGCTGACGAAGACTTCACCAGAAGTTATATCAAACCTCCTTTTGAAGTCAGCAAGGTTCCCTCGCCAGTTTATGGGTATAAGAAAAGAACCAAACCGGAAGTTAAGTCTTTCGATTACAGCGTGCTGAAAGAAAAAATGCGTAAGGAATCTTCTGATTTCATTATTCTTGACGAGTTTGTCACGCCTGAAATGGAAGATAAATGGCAGGGTTCGGACAGTCTGAATGAGGAAACGGATAGTCAGACACGAGATAAAATCAGGCAGGCCAAAAATAAAGTCCGTGAAAACAATAAGAAAGTGAACGGACTTAATCGTACGCTGGTGTCTATCATGGAAGATGAGAGAAGCGGGAGTCATAATCGCATAGAGGTTCCAGGTTTTTTCAACAAGGAGAGGTAAGGCCAGATATTTTAGTACTGGCTTTTTTGATTGATTTCAATTA
The DNA here is from genome assembly GCF_003003275.1 of Alkalibacterium olivapovliticus. Lineage (GTDB taxonomy): Bacteria > Bacillota > Bacilli > Lactobacillales > Carnobacteriaceae_A > Alkalibacterium > Alkalibacterium olivapovliticum. The sequence continues at coordinate 196,277 of NZ_PVTO01000002.1, read as the reverse complement.
TAGTATATAACGATGTGAGAATAACAGATCTGAATACTATTGGAGGATTTTTAACGAATGAATCAGGACATATTATACCACTTTGTTGGAATTAAAGGATCAGGCATGAGTGCTTTAGCTTTAATCTTGCATGATAAAGGCTTCAAAGTACAAGGGTCAGATGTTAAAAAATACTTCTTTACGCAGCAAAATCTGGATGATAAACAAATCCCTATTTATCTTTTTAGTGAAGAAAATATAAAAGAAGGCATGACAATCATTGCCGGCAATGCTTTTCCTGATACACACGAAGAAATAAGGAGAGCAAAAGAATTAGGATTAACCATTAAACGATACCATGATTTTCTTGGCGAATTAAGTGACGAGTACACTAGTGTAGCCATCACGGGTTCTCATGGGAAAACGAGTACGACTGGCTTGATGTCTCACGTTTTAAGCGGGATCAAACCCACCAGTTACCTTATCGGTGACGGTACTGGAAAAGGCGAAAAAGATGCTGAGTATTTTGTGCTGGAAGCATGTGAATATCGTCGTCATTTCCTGGCTTACAAATCAGATTATGCACTGATCACGAATATCGACTTTGATCACCCTGATTATTACACCAGTATTGAAGACGTGGAAAATGCGTTTCTTGAATTTTCTCATCAAATCAAAAAAGCGATATTTGCTTGCGGAGATGATGTCAGATTACAGGAATTGAACGCTTCAGTTCCTATCGTTTATTATGGGTTCGACGAATATAACGATTTTCAGGCAAAAAACATAGAGCGTTCAACTATTGGATCCGTCTTTGATGTGTATGTCAGAGGTGACTTCCACGGTAAATTTACTATTCCATCATTTGGTAAACACAATATACAGAATGCTCTAGGGGTTATTGCGTTTGCACACTACGAAGGTCTTGATCAGGAGAAAGTTAAAGAACGATTGCAGACATTCAAAGGAGTTAAAAGACGCTTTACCGAAAAGAATGTGATGGACACAGTCATTATTGACGATTATGCACATCATCCTGCAGAAATTAGAGCAACTCTAGATGCAGCACATCAGAAATATCCGGATAGAGAAATCGTAGCTGTTTTTCAACCGCATACCTTCAGCCGTACTGTAGCCTTACTGGATGACTTTGGAGCAGCTCTTGACTTGGCTGATGCAGTATACTTGTGCGATATTTTTACCTCTGCCAGAGAACAAGAAGGCAGTGTCACAATAAAGGACTTACTGGATAAAACTGAAAAAGGGAAAGACATCGTTTCTGAAGAAGATATGTCTCCATTACTGAAACACAAAAATCAGGTCGTCGTCTTTATGGGCGCCGGAGATGTAGAAAAATTTGAGCATGCCTTTGAAGTTATTTTAAATCAGTCTGAACCCAAAAAATAAAAAGTGAGAACGGTCTTAAACAAAAAGAGGGTAGCGTTGAATTACTCAACTCTCCCTATAGTTTAAGAACGTTCTCTTTTTCTATTGGTCAAATTTTGATACTATAGGTTAAGGAAGAATAACTGGGAGATGAATTGAATGGCAGATAAAAAGAAATTATTACTTATTGACGGACACAGTGTAGCGTTTAGAGCGTTTTACGGCTTGCACAGCCAGCTGGAGCGTATGAAAAACAAGAACGGGCTCCACACGAATGCTTTATACGGGTTCCACAATATGCTGGAAGTTATCGTAAACAAAGAGCAGCCGACTCATGCATTAGTTGCATTTGATGCCGGTAAAACAACATTTAGGCACAAGTATTTTGAAGAATACAAAGGCGGCCGTTCTAAGATGCCTTCAGAATTTTCTGAACAGATTCCATTTATGAAAGACCTGCTCAAAGGATTTGGCCTACAAAGTTATGAACTGGAAAACTATGAAGCTGACGATATTATAGGGACTCTATCAAGAGATGCAGAAGCGAAAGGGTTTGAGGTCGTTATATTAACGGGAGACCGTGATTTGACCCAGCTGGCTTCTGATTCTATTCGTGTAGATATAACAAAAAAAGGTGTCAGTGATCTAAAAGAACATACTAAAGATTCGATCATGGAAGAAATGGGTATATCTCCGCTCCAAATCATCGATATGAAGGGACTGGCGGGAGATGCATCAGACAATATTCCAGGTGTGACAAATATCGGAGACAAAACAGCTCTTAAGTTACTGCATGAATACGGATCGATTGAAACACTCTATGAGAACATCGAAGAGATGAAAAAATCAAAACGTAAAGAAAATTTGATTGCAGAAAAAGAAACAGCTTTTTTAAGTAAAAAACTGGCTACGATCGACATTAAAGCACCGATAACGATTGAAGTTGAGAAACTGAAATATGACGGATTGAATATGGAGCAGCTGATATCATTTTATAAAGAGATGGACTTTAATTCACATCTTCAAAAACTGGATACCTCAGAATATATGGAGCAGTTAGCTGAAGATGTTGAAGACATAGAGTATACTTTTCTGGATGACATCAAAGATGAGCATTTTTCCGAAAATATGGCTCTTTATATAGAAATGCTGGAAGAAAATTACCATCATTCTGAAATAGTGTCCATTGCATGGGGGAAAGCAGATCACCTTTATGTAACGGATCCTCAAACAGCATTTAAATCTGACTCATTTAAGAAATGGATCGAAGATGATTCCAATGGCAAACTGATTTATGACGCTAAGAGAACCTATGTGGCATTAAGTCATAAAGAAATGACATTAAAAGGAGTTGCCTTTGATATCATGCTGGCTTCTTATCTCCTCACTGCGGAGGACAGCAGCAGTGGTGATTTCGTAGATGTAGCTAAAAAGCATCAGTATGATCAGATTTCACCTGATGAAGTGGTTTATGGAAAAGGCAAAAAAATCAAAATTCCTGAAGACAGTGCTTTAATGCATGATCACCTTGCCCGTAAAGTTCTGGGTATCTGTCACTTGTCTGAGTCTATGGAAAAAGAGCTGAAAGATAATGACCAGGAAGATTTGCTGAAGAAAATGGAAATGCCTTTAGCTATCGTTCTAGCAGAAATGGAAATTCAAGGGATTACTGCAGACGCCAGCCGACTGGAAACAATGAAAGAAGAATTTAGAAAGACTCTCGATTCAATCGAGGAAAGAATATACAAAGAAGCTGGGGAAACATTCAACATCAATTCGCCTAAACAACTGGGTGTGATACTGTTTGAAAAAATGGGTTACCCTGTCATCAAAAAAACAAAAACCGGCTATTCGACTGCCCAGGACGTTCTGGAAAAACTACAGGATCAGGCACCGATCGTTGAGCATATTCTTCAGTATCGTCAGATTGCAAAAATTCAATCGACTTATATTGAAGGTCTCCTGAAAGTGATCGATCCGCAAACGAGTAAAATCCATACGCGATATTTACAGACTGTAGCGCGTACCGGCCGTTTAAGTTCAGTCGATCCTAATCTTCAGAACATTCCGATTAGACTGGAAGAAGGGCGTAAAATCAGACAGGCCTTTGTAGCGAGAGAAAAAGGCTGGAAAATATTCGCTTCAGATTATTCTCAGATAGAACTGCGTATATTGGCTCACATCTCCAAAGATGAGACTCTGATCAAAGCTTTCCTGGATAATGAAGATATTCATACTACTACAGCTATGAGAGTATTTGGTATTGAAAAAGCTGAAGATGTGACATCTAGTATGAGAAGTGAAGCGAAAGCTGTAAATTTTGGGATCGTTTATGGTATCAGTGACTACGGATTATCTCAAAATCTGAACATCACGAGAAAAGAAGCGAAAGAGTATATCGATACTTACTTTGATCGATTCCCTGGTGTAAAAGAATTTATAGACTCAGTGATCAGAGATGCGAAAGAGGACGGATTTGTTGAAACGCTTTTCCATCGCCGCCGTTACTTACCGGATATCAACTCACGTAATTTCAATTTAAGATCGTTTGCCGAACGGACAGCAATGAACACGCCTATACAAGGAAGTGCTGCCGATATTCTTAAAATGGCCATGATCGAAATGGACAAGAGAATTAAAGAAGAAGGCCTTAAATCTACAATGCTGCTTCAGGTTCACGATGAACTGATATTTGAAGTGCCTGAGGATGAAGTGGAAAAAATTGAAGTATTAGTCAAAGAAGTAATGGAGCATACAGTTGATCTGGCTGTGCCGCTTAAGGTGGACAGCAGCTTTGGCAATAACTGGTATGAAGCTAAATAGAAGGACAGAGAGCGGGAGTTTTCCCGCTTCTTTTGTTTATAAAAAAGAACACAGAAAGTTGAGATGACTCTATGCCGGAATTACCAGAAGTAGAGAATGTAAAAAAAGGATTGAAAGAATTAGTGATCAACAAACAAATAAAGTATGTCACTGTGCTGTGGGGAAATATTGTAAAAGACCCGATAGTCGAGACGTTTATATCTGAAATAAAAGGACAACGCATTATAACGATCGAACGCAGAGGGAAGTTTCTGCTGTTTGTACTCGATGACTATGTGCTGATCAGTCATTTGAGAATGGAAGGAAAGTTCAGAGTTGAACAGTCGTCTGTTCCATTGACCAAACATACCCATATCATATTTACACTGGATACCGGCGAAGAATTAAGGTATCTGGATGTCAGAAAATTTGGGCGTATGAGTCTGGTTGATAAAAACAGGGTCTCTTTACACCCATCTCTGGCTAGTCTGGGGCCGGAGCCTGTTTGTGAAGAGCTGACAGTTGAAAAAATAAGGCTGTTTTTAAGTAATAAAAAGCGGTCGATCAAATCCTGTCTGCTCGATCAGAAAATGGTTGCGGGCATTGGTAATATTTATGCAGATGAAATTCTATTTGCCTCAGGTATACATCCGGCAAGAATAGGAGAGTCACTCACTTCTACTGAGATCAGTAAACTGCACCATGACATTATAGATATCATGGAAAAGGCAGTGGCCTCAGGCGGGACAACTATCCGTACCTATTCCAATGCATATGGCAGGGAAGGGAGTTTCCAGCAGAATCTGAAGGTCTACGGAAAAGCAGGTACAGCATGTGTCAATTGCCAGACGCCTATAAATAAAATCAAAATTGCCCAGAGGGGGACTCACTTCTGTCCCAACTGCCAAATTTAAATAGAGTAGGAATGATAAAATGACATTTGTTCTAGGTCTTACAGGAGGTATTGCTACAGGAAAGTCGTCAGCCAGCTCTTTTTTTAAGAAGAAAGGCATACCTGTTGTTGATGCTGATATAGGGGCAAGAGAAATTATGGAACCTGGCCAGAAAACTTATGCAAAAGTAATCGGCCTTTTCGGAGACACTATTTTAAATGAGAACAGAACAATCGACCGGAAGAAATTGGGGTCGATTGTATTTAATGATAAGGATAAGATGGATCAGCTGAATGCGGTAGTGAGGAAAGATATATACGATTGGATCCAGAAAGAAAAAGAGGGCTTTATCAATTCGGGTTATCCGCTTATTGTATTGGATATCCCTTTACTGTATGAGGCGGGTTATGACTCTGAAGTGGATGCAGTCATGGTCATCGTGACAAACGAAGCAACTCAGTTAAAGCGCCTAATGGAGCGGGATAATATATCGGAGTCAGAAGCCATAAGCAGAATCAAATCTCAGCACCCCATTTCTAGCAAACAAATCAAAGCAGATATTGTTATAGACAATAATGGCACAATTGAACAGACTTATGAGCAGTTGAACACCTGGTTAACACAGAATGGGTATTAGCTCAAACCTGTTTATATGGTATAATAACGGTAATAATTCAAAGTAAAGGACTGAGCGAATATGCATTGTCCAAAATGCCAGCATAATGGAAGCAGGGTTGTCGATAGTCGCCCCGCAGACGATGGCAAGGCAATAAGACGTCGAAGAGAATGCGAAGAGTGCCTGTTTCGCTTTACTACATTTGAACGGATAGAACAAAGCCCTATACTTGTTGTGAAAAAGAATGGGAACAGGGAAGAGTTCAGTCGTGAAAAACTCTTAAGAGGAATCCGAAGAGCGTGTGAGAAGAGACCGGTCACTGCTGCTGAACAGGAAAAGATAGTCAACAAAGTCGAGTATAAGATCAGAGATCACGGCGCCAGTGAAGTGCCTTCTACAAAAATTGGAGAGTACGTCATGGAAGAATTGGCCAACCTCGATGATGTGGCCTATATTAGATTTGCCAGTGTCTACAGACAATTTAAAGATATAGGTGTCTTTATGCAGGAAATGCAGGAACTGGAGAAGAAAAGAAAAGAGCATGAGTAAGCCATGAAAGGACAGTAAAGAATGGAATACCCCTGGAAAAATATCAGTCCAAAAGATACGGTAAATCTGATGAAATTTACGTTTATCTCAGACCTTCATATGAGGTCTCTGATCTCTCTGTATCAACCGCTAGTAGGAAAAGAAGCGGTCAGTCTTTATCTGATCCTGAAAGAATACCTGGATCAGACTGTAGACCAAGAAACGATGCTTTCAGATATCCTGGCTCAGCTTAATTGTGGTGTAAAGGATTATTACCAGGCCAGAATCAAACTGGAAGCCTATGGTCTGATCAGAGTGTTCAAGCATCAGTCTGATGACTCGAATTACGCTCTGGGTCTTGAAGCGCCAATGACTCCACATTCCTTTTTTGCTGATTCGATGATGAAAATGATGCTGATTGAAAAATTGGGTGAACGACTGGTTAATGAACTTGAAGAACGGTTCCAGGTCCATTCACAGCAGTTAGCAGAATACAGAGAAGTCACTAAATCATTCCTGGATGTTATTCACCTAGACATGGAAAAAATGAGTGGGACAGTCGATAAAGAGAAGTCCAACCAGACAATGCCAGAATCGATTACTGATCAGGCAATGAACAGTGACCAATTTGACTGGTCATTTTTCGTTGAAGGACTGAATAAACATTATATCAACAGTTCATCTCTGGATTTAAAAATGAAGAAGCTGATCTACACTTTCCATGTTATCTATAACATCAACGAACTCGAAATGCAGAAGTTTGTTCTGGAAGCGGCAGATATAGCCAGTGGAGAAGTAGATGAAAACAAGCTGACTTCAATTATCCAGAAACGCTACTTGAAACAGTCTAAGCCTAAAGAATCTGAGAATGGCCTAGATAATCAGGCATACAAAGTCAGTCAATTAAAACAAAAAGGATTTTCGACTGAAGAAATAGAGATCATCATACATGCACAGAATATGAATCCTTACGCCTATCTGAAATCGATCAAACAGCAAAAAGGTGGATTTGTCAGTTCTAATGAAACATGGCTACTGAAAGAACTAGTCGAAAATGCGCCTCTTTCGACTGCAGTCATCAACATTCTCATTAACTACTTGCTGATCATAAAAGATGCCCCAACTCTTGAAAAAGGTCTGGCAACTAAAATAGCAAATGACTGGGCGCAAAGCCAGGTCAAATCTCCAGAAGAGGCGATGGAGAAAGTCAAACAGCTGTATGCATCATTTAATGAAAAGCAGCAACCTCAGTCAAGGCAAACTTATTCGAAGTCTAAAAACAAGTCGACCCACGCTAGAAAAGAAACATTGCCAGAATGGGCTACACAGACTGCCGAAAAAGATGAGCGTTTAAGCACTGAAGAGGAAGCCGCTTTTAAAGAAAAATTGAAGAGAATACGAAATAAAAAGAGTGGTGAATCGTAGTGGATAGTATTAAAGATCAACTGGCAAAGTTAATGGATTCTTCCAAGGCAAATGATATGTTTACTAAAATCATGAATAATGACGTTCTTAATGACCCGGATGTCAGGCGATTTATAGCTGATAATAAAGAATCTCTTGACAAAGAAGGGATCGAAAGAAGTGCCTCTAAATTGTACGAGTATGTTTCGGAAAAGAAAAAAGCAGAATCAAGAGATAACAGTCTGGCACCAGGCTATCAACCCAAACTGATATTGAACAATCATAGAATAGACGTCAATTATGTACCTACAAAAGAATTGTTCAATAAGCAAAAAGAAGACAAAATAAAAAATAGAATAAAATCGCTGTATATGCCTAAAGATTTAAAAGCCGCAAGACTGGAAAACTTTGAACTGACACGCAAAAGACAAGAGGCTCTTGAAAAAGTGACCGTATTTATGGACAATTATATTGAGAACCCGAAAAATTTTCACAAGGCATTATACTTGCAGGGACCATTCGGAGTGGGGAAAACGTTTCTGTTGGGTGCTTTAGCTCATGAGCTCTCAGAAAGCGGTCATTCATCTACGTTAGTTCATTTCCCTACTTTCGCAGTGGAAATGAAGAATTCCATTGGAAATAATACAACAGAAGAAAAGATGAATCAGTTGAAAAAAGCACAGATTTTAATGATTGATGACATTGGAGCTGATTCAATGTCTTCATGGATCAGAGATGATGTGCTGGGCGTTATTTTGCAGTTCAGAATGCAGGAAGAGCTTCCTACTTTTTTCACCTCCAATTTTGGGATGGACCAACTTGAGAAAGAACACTTGAGTGTTACGCAAAGAGGCGAGACAGAACCACTCAAAGCCAAACGCATAATGGAACGTATTCGTTTCTTATCTGAAGAAGTCGAGATGTCAGGTGAGAACAGAAGGCAAAATAGAAGTTGATTTGACGCATCAAACATGATAGAGTACTACCTATATTAAACAACATATCCACTATGAGAAAGACACCAGTGATAAAGTTGAACTAAAAGAGATGAAGACATTAGCTGAAAATCTTCAACCCCATTATCATTGACCCCTTTCGAGTGCTGTTTTGAATAAAGTATGGACAGCCGTATGCTCTGCGTTAAAGAGGAAGAGATTAGACTGGGTGTTTGACCATCCTGTCTAGAAACTTGGGTGGAACCACGTATATTTGACGTCCCATTGGATAAGCAAGCTTATTCAATGGGACTTTTTTTATGTTTATTACTTATTATTGGAGGAGATTTAATGTCAGAATTAATTAATGTTACATTGCCGGACGGTTCATTAAGAGAAGTGAATAAGGGGACTACTGCTAAAGAAATAGCGGGAAATATCGCTAAATCACTTGAGAAAAAAGGACTTGCTGCAAAATGGAACGGTGAACTAGTCGATTTCAGTCAGGAATTGACTGAAGATGGCGTGCTGGAAATTGTTACTCCTGATCACGAAGATGCGTTATCTGTATTGCGTCATTCTACAGCTCATTTAATGGCTCAGGCAATCAAACGTCTTTATCCGGATGTTAAATTCGGTGTTGGACCGGCAATCGAAAATGGATTTTATTATGATACTGATACTGAGCACCCTATCACAGATGAAGATTTAGGAAAAATCGAAGATGAAATGATGGCTATCGTAAAAGAGAATTTGCCAATCGTGAGAAAAAAAATCACTCGCGAAGATGCGTTAGAGCTATTTAAAGATGATCCATATAAGGTAGAGCTCATTACAGACCTGCCTGAAGAAGATGCATTGACTGTTTACGAGCAGGGAGAATTTGTAGATCTGTGTAAAGGGATCCATGTTCCTTCTACAGGCCGTATCCAAGTGTTCAAATTGTTGTCATTAGCTGGTGCGTACTGGAGAGGTAATTCCAGTAACAAAATGATGCAGCGTGTATACGGAACTGCTTTCTTCGATAAAAAAGCGTTGAAAGAATACATCAAAATGCGTGAGGAAGCTAAACAGCGTGACCACCGTAAGTTAGGGAAAGAACTGGACTTATTCATGCTGTCTCCAGAAGTTGGATCAGGGCTGCCATTCTGGCTTCCTAAAGGTGCTACAATCAGACGTACTATTGAACGATATATAACTGATAAAGAAATCAGTTTAGGGTATCAGCATGTTTATACACCGATCATGGCTAATGTGGACTTCTACAAAAAATCCGGTCACTGGGATCATTACCATGAAGACATGTTCCCGCCTATGGATATGGGAGAAGGCGAAATGCTGGTCCTTCGCCCAATGAACTGCCCACATCACATGATGGTCTTTAAAAATGATGTGAGAAGCTACCGCGACCTGCCGATTCGTATTGCCGAATTAGGCCAGATGCACCGTTATGAAAAAAGTGGAGCATTGTCTGGTTTACAGCGTGTGAGAGAAATGACACTTAACGATGCTCATGTATTTGTCAGACCTGATCAGATCAAAGAAGAATTCAAGCGAGTCGTTAAGCTTATGCTGGCTGTATACGATGACTTTGATATTAAGGACTACAGATTCAGATTAAGCTACCGCGATCCTGAAAATACAGAAAAGTATTTTGATGATGATGCTATGTGGGAAAAGGCAGAGTCTATGCTTAAAGAGACTCTGGATGATATGGGACTGGACTACTTCGAAGCAATAGGAGAAGCAGCATTTTATGGACCGAAACTTGATGTACAGGTAAAAACGGCAATGGGTATCGAAGAAACTTTATCGACTGTTCAGCTTGATTTTCTGCTACCTGAACGATTTGACTTGACGTATGTAGGAGAAGACGGTCAGGATTCGCATAGACCAGTGGTCATCCATCGTGGAGTCGTTTCTACAATGGAACGGTTCGTGGCTTACCTGATTGAACGGTACAAAGGTGCTTTCCCAACATGGCTTGCGCCAGTTCAGGCAAAAATAATTCCTGTGAATTTGGATATTCACGGAGACTATGCGCAGGAATTACAGGAAAAAATGGCTTCTAAAGGATTGCGTGTAGAAGTGGACATGCGTAATGAAAAAATGGGTTACAAAATTCGTGAAGCACAAACTCTTAAGGTCCCATATCAGCTGGTTATCGGTGACAACGAAATGGAAGACAGCAGTGTAACAGTCCGTAAATATGGAGAAAAAAATACAGAAACGATTCCAGTAGAAGACTTTCTTGAATCAATGGTAAAAGAGAATTCTAAGTAATTGCCACTATTCATTTGACTCTTCATTAAGACCGTGGTATGATATATAAGTTGAGAAAACAAAGCAGAAGCCCCCGCTTCTCGCCTTAGAGGATAAAATAATCCCCGGGCAGATATGGACGTATATAATAAAAGCATATGACTTTATATGCTTGATGCGGAGAAAAGGCGGGACTTCTAGTAATTAGGAGATCCGTCTTTTTCTGTGCTTTTCTCGCAAATACTTTGGAGGTGACCACCATAGCTAAAGACATGATTGTCAACGATCGTATTCGTGCAAACGAGCTGCGCCTGATCGGTAAGGACGGTGAACAGATAGGGGTAGTCCCGCGTAAAGAAGCCATTCGCTTAGCAGAAGAGGCCAATCTGGACGTTGTACTTGTATCCCCTAACGCGAAACCACCTGTGGCACGTATAATGGACTACGGTAAATATCGCTATGAACAACAGAAAAAAGAACGTGAAGCAAGAAAGAATCAGAAGATTGTCAACGTTAAAGAGATTCGCTTGAGTCCGACTATCGATGACCATGATTTTGATACAAAATTGCGTAACGCACGTAAATTTCTGGAAAAAGGCGATAAAGTCAAAGTTTCTATACGTTTCAGAGGACGAGCTATTACTCATAAGGAAATTGGACGTGTAGTGTTAGAACGTATGGCGGAAGAAACATCTGATATTTCACTAGTTGAATCTAAGGCTAAAATGGATGGCCGCAGCATGTTCTTGATGCTCGCACCGAAAAGTGAGAAATAACAGGAAGCAAATAAGCCTATCGTTTGTTTCTTGATAAATATAGAGAGAGTATTGGAGGAAATCAATAATGCCTAAGCAAAAAACGCATAAAGGATCAGCAAAACGATTCAAAAAAACAGGTTCCGGTAAATTGAAAAGAAGTCACGCAAAACGTAGCCACATGTTTGCAAACAAAACTCAGAAACAAAAACGTAAATTGCGTAAATCAACACTGGTTTCTAAGAGTGACTTTAAACGCATCAAACAACAACTTGCAAAAATGAAATAAGTATTAGAGATTAGGATTGTATTGAAGGAGGAAAAACAATGGCACGAGTAAAAGGTGGAGTCGTAACTCGCAGACGCCGTAATCGCGTTTTAAAATTAGCTAAAGGATATTATGGTGCGAAGCATCGCTTGTTCAAAGTTGCAAAACAGCAAGTAATGAAATCATACATGTACGCATATAGAGACCGTAAGCAAAACAAACGTAACTTCCGTAAATTATGGATTGCACGTATTAATGCTGCTTCTCGTATGAATGGATTAAGCTACTCTAAATTCATGCACGGATTGAAATTAGCTGAAATTGACATGAACCGTAAAATGCTGGCTGACTTAGCTGTTCACGATGCAGATGCATTTGCTGCATTAGCAAACAAAGCTAAAGACGCATTAAATAATTAATAAGATGATCTTATAACAATCAGTTTATAACTGGTAGTTATAAGGTCTTTTATTTTTAACACAAATGACAAAATATAGACCACATTTTTAACTTCTTCATGGTATAATGTATAAGATATTCCTAAGTTGTATTGGTGATCAAGCTGAGTATTTTAGAAAGAAGTGCTCACATTAACAGAATTATCAGTTATATTAGTTATATATATATAGTATTTACCGAATCACATCAAAGTGTAGACGAGAGGTGTCATGGATGGAGAAGGCTAAAAAAAGAATTGCGATTATAGGTAGCGGTATTACCGGCCTAACTGCGGCATACCGGTTGCAGCAGCAAGTAGAAAAAAACGAACTTCCGTATGAAGTTATAGTCCTGGAGTCTTCTATCCGTTCTGGTGGCAAACTGTACACTATGAAATTTGGTGAACAGTACATTGATTTAGGCGCTGAATCCATTGATACACGCCAGCCTGAAGCAATGGAACTGATTGAGGAGCTTAATCTGCTGGATCAGCTGGAATATAGTAGAAATGGTAAACCAGATATTTTTGCGTTTAATAAATTATATCAACTTGACTGTGATACATATAAAGGTATTCCTGTTAAAAGAACAGATATCTGGAAATTCGATTTGGTTTCTTTTCAAGGGAAACTGTCTTTTCTTAAGGACACTTATTTTTCGCGATCTGATGAGGGGTCGGATGTGACGACTAAGAAATACTTTGCTCAGCGTATTGGGGAAGAAATGTCAGAATACGTTGCAGAACCCTTTTTCTCTAAGATATATTCAAGTGATATTGATGAAATTGGGATAAAAGGTCTGAATGAGCCTATCGTTGCACTTGAAAAAGAACATGGGACGTTAACCAGAGCACTTGAAGCTCACCCGGAATTAAAAGATGGAAACGGTAATTATATTACCTTTACTCAAGGGTTAGAAACTTTGACTAAGACACTCACTGAAAAGGTAGAAAGCAGCATACGCTACTCAAAAAAAGTGACTGATATTAAAAAGAGTATAAACAACACCTATATAATCGATATTAATAAAAAAGAACAGCTTAGAGTTCATAGTCTGATCGTGGCAACTGATTCTGGGGCCTATAATCAGATTCTGTCGGATAACCAGTTAAGTGACTATTTTAAAGACATTAAAATGGGATCGATTGGGTTTGTCTTGTTTAGCTTCCCTAAGGGGTCAATTAAGAAGAAACCAAAAGGGAATGGCGTGCTGTCCGTTAGAAGAAATAACTCGTATATTCAAAGTGTAGTATGGCTGAATAAAAAATGGGCGCATTATGCGGATAAAGATGAAGAGCTACTGGGGATATATTTTGGCAGAAGTACTGATAGTATAATGATGTCTCTCAGCAATAAGCAGATTGAAGAAGCGATTCTTAAAGACTTGAATAAAATGCTATCGATCCAAGAGGAACCTAATTACAGAATTATTAAAAGATGGCCTAACGCCATTCCTCATTTTTCTGTCAATCATGAAGAGAAAACTAAAAATTTAAGTGAATTTTTAGATGAAAAGTACCCTGGTATGTACCTTGCAGGCAATGGCATGAATGGGTTTGGGGTCAACAGTTGTATAAAACAGGCGAATAGAGCTTCAGAAGCTGTATTAGATTATCTGGAAAACACAAAATAGTTTTTTTGTCCCGTTGATCAGCGAATAATAGATAAAAAACAACCATGTGAGGAGTGAAAACTGCTGATTTGGTTGTTTTTTTTCTTATATAACGTATTCTATAAGTAATACTAACTAAAGGAGAGACGCTAAGATGAAATTAACTGTTTTAGGTTGTTATGGTGGCTACCCAACGAATAATACTGGTACGAGCTCTTACCTACTTGAATCCGACGATTTTCATCTGTTGATTGATGCAGGCAGTTATAGTTTGTTGACACTGGAAAACCATTTAGACCCGCTAGAGTTAGATGCTGTTCTGCTATCTCATTATCATCATGATCATATAGCTGATTTGGGTGTGCTTCAATTTACTCGTCTACTGAAAAGAGACAAACATGGAAACAAAGCATCACTGCTGCCTATATACAGTCATGACGAAGATGAGATCCACTTTAAACAGATGACGTTTGAAAATGTCAGTGAAGGTATAGCGTACAATCATGATGAGAAGACAACAATAGGCCCTTTTGTCATTCAGCATATGAAGACCCTTCATCCAGTGCCTTGTTTTGCCCTGAAAATTACTGAAAGATCCAGCGGGAAAGTTCTCGTGTTTACAGCAGATTCTGGATTTTTAGAAGAATTTAATGCATTCTCTGAAGCTGCAGACTGTTTACTGGCGGACAGCAATTTTTATAAAGGAATGGAAAATCATAGTGTGCATATGTCATCAAAAGAGTGCGGATCCATCGCAAGAAAAGCAAAGGTTAAAAAGTTGATTCTCACCCACTTACCTCAGGAGGGTAATCTGGATGATCTAGTGCAGGAAGCTAAAGAGGAGACAGTAGACACTGAAGTTTTATTAGCAAAAAAAGATACCCATTACTATATTTAAGGAGCAGATAACTATGTATTACGTAAAGAACCAGAGAGACGGTAAGGAAATACACGACCCACGAATCAACTTAGCTATAGAATATTATCTTTTGAACGAGGTAGAACTTGACGAACCGATTCTGTTATTTTATATCAATGATAATTCGATCATCGTGGGGAGAAACCAGAATACTTATGAAGAGGTGAATACCTCCTACGTAGACGAAAATGGGGTAACTGTAGTGCGTCGCTTTTCTGGTGGCGGAGCAGTTTACCATGATATGGGTGTTTTAAATTTCTGTTTTCTTACTAAAGATGATGGTAATTCATTCAGAGATTTTAAAAAATTCACGTCTCCAGTTATAGATGCACTTCATCAGATGGGTGTTGAGGGGGCAGAACTGCGCGGTCGGAACGATTTAGTAATAGATGATAAAAAGTTCTCCGGGAATGCAATGTATGCTAAAAATGGTCGCCTGACAGCTCATGGCACACTCATGTTCGATTCGGAAATAGAGGCCGTTGTAAAAGCACTTAAACCTAAAAAGCATAAGCTGGCATCTAAAGGGATAAAATCAATCAGGAGTCGTGTTACGAATATCAAGCCTTATCTGGATGATTCGTATCAGTTTATGAACGCAAAAGATTTTAGAGATAAACTGTTGCTTTATATTTTCAATACAGATACGACTGACAGCATTAAAGAGTATACCCTTACCGAAAAAGACTGGGTGAGGATAGAAGCGTTTGCTGATCAGTATACAGCCAATTGGGAGTGGAATTACGGAAAATCACCGGCATTTGATATGGAGAGAAGCGAACGACTGTCTGTAGGAACCGTGGAAGTAAAAATGAATGTAAGAAAAGGGAATATAGATGATATAAGAATATATGGAGACTTCTTTGGATTAGGCGAGATTAAAGATGTGGAAGAAGAACTTCGAGGCACTTCATATACCCGCGAAGCACTGACTGCTAAATTTGAGACTATTGACGTAAAGAAATACTTTGGACAGGTCGACATTCAGGAACTTGTAGAGCTCCTTTATTAATGATAAACTTTCACTTTGAACTGGAAACTCGTCGCTGGCTTAAAGCTGGTGGCGAGTTTTTTAGTACATGCAGATTGTATTGATTATAATCTGCATGTTGAGTCGATATAATTGTATATTGATAAAAGGCTTTATATCAACCATTTGTATGTTTTTCGGAATAAAAATGCAAATTTTAGTCAAATATATGTCGAAAAGGGTTTACAAGTGTTCACAATTGATATATAGTATTAATTGTAATCAATTAACTGATAACAAGTATTCAGGACTTACACAAACGAAGGGAGAAATACATAATGGTCACATTATATACAACACCCAGCTGTACATCTTGCAGAAAAGCAAAAGCATGGTTAGAGGAGTACGATATCCCTTATAATGAAAAAAATATGGCACATGAGCCTTTAGAGATTAATGAAATTAAAGCAATTATGAGACTGACTGAAGATGGAACAGAAGATATTATTTCCAAGAGATCCAAAGTTTTTAAAGAGTTGAATCTAGATTTAGATGATTTGTCTATGAAAGAATTATTTGAGATTATTCAGAATAATCCTACACTGATTAGAAGACCGATCATACTAGATGACAGACGCTTACAAATAGGATACAACGAAGATGAAATCAGACAGTTCGTACCGAGAGAAGTGAGAGCGATGGAACTAGAAAAAGCTCAAAAACTGGTAGCATTATCTCAAGTTTGATCGGAGACAGTTTTTTAAATAGTTAATCTGAAGCCTTTAGAGATTAATGAAATTAAAGCAATTATGAGACTGACTGAAGATGGAACAGAAGATATTATTTCCAAGAGATCCAAAGTTTTTAAAGAGTTGAATCTAGATTTAGATGATTTGTCTATGAAAGAATTATTTGAGATTATTCAGAATAATCCTACACTGATTAGAAGACCGATCATACTAGATGACAGACGCTTACAAATAGGATACAACGAAGATGAAATCAGACAGTTCGTACCGAGAGAAGTGAGAGCGATGGAACTAGAAAAAGCTCAAAAACTGGTAGCATTATCTCAAGTTTGATCGGAGACAGTTTTTTAAATAGTTAATCTGAAAAGAATCGGCAGAATTGTCGGTTCTTTTTAAAATTAACTCTAACGCCATACATTTATTGTATACATAGCTTGTATTTGAGAGCTAGCTTTTGTATAATAATCTAAGTGCAGTCTGACTGGACTATTTTTATTTACAGAAGAATATTAACCATCCCAAATGGAGTAAAGATGCTCCGTAGAATTGTGAGGTGCGGGATAATGGAAATTGAACATATCAATGAAGATACTATTCGAGTGATAATCGAAAATACAGATCTTGAAGAACGCGGTATCACATTTTTAGACTTGTTGGGAAACCAGAAGCAGATTGAAAAATTCTTCTATAGCATTTTAGAAGAAGTTGATATTGATGAAGAATTTCAAGAATCAGAAGCAGTCACATTTCAAGTTATGCCCAATAATAATGGATTAGAATTATTCATCAGCAAAGGGGCCAATTTCAAGGAAGACCTAAACCAGATAGATGGTTTAAGTGACCATACATCTACTGACGCTCCTACAGATCAGTCTGTCGAGGATTTGATTGACGAAGTGGAAGAATATGATAATGAGACGAGAGAAGCTATTGTCGTCTTAAAAAGCTTTGAGCAAATGATTCAATTGGCTCAAGCGCTTTATTTAGAGAGTGGATCCACCAGTTTATACACTTACAACAATAGTTACTATCTGCACTTAGTATTCTTTGTAGATGAGATGAATGAGAAAACGAGTGAAGATGAGTTGGCTATTGCACTTGAGTACGGTGAGAAAAGTTCGATTTCATCAGAAGTATTAAATGAATATGCAGACAGAATTATGAAGACAAATGCATTGGAATTGACGCGTTTTTACTTTAATTAAATAAAGCAAGCCACAAAGATTAAATTCTTTGTGGCTTTTTTTAGTGAGAAAATTAATTAATGGCTAATGATATAAGTATAGCTTTTTCTTGGAGGTTGTTTATATGTTAATCGCAATCAACAACGAAGGAACAGCAACACTGGCCACGTTTGCTGAACGTAAAAATAGATTCACTTGTCCAGGGTGCGGGGCGAAAGTTGTTTTAAAAAAAGGTGACCTAAAGGTGGCACATTTTGCACACCTGAAAAACAGCATTTGCTCAAGGTATTCAGAAGGCGAAACAGTTGAGCACTTACAGGGTAAATTAAATTTATATAATTGGATCCTCTCCAAGGGGATAGAAGCAAAACTGGAAGTGTTTCTTCCGGAAATCAGTCAGAGAGCAGACATTCTGATTACGGTGGATCAGACAGTTATTGCAGTTGAATACCAGTGCAGTAAAATTTCAATCGATGAAGTTTGCAGTAGAACAATGGGGTATCACCAATTGGGCATCAGTGTTATCTGGATTGCAGGAAGTAAGTTGACTGTAAAGGATAAGCTGACAGCCTTGCAGCGTTCTCTCATCGGAGAAATTACAAGAGGTAGATACTGCTTTTATCTTTATGAATCAGGAAAACATCAGCTGAAATATTATAGGGTAGGTATAAATCTGCACTGTCAAATAGAGAACAATCCTGAACGACTGATAAAATCGGCTATTCTTGGGGAAGAAATCTGCGGGGCGGATGAACCCTTCATTCATACGATCACTCAAAGTGAGATTAAAAGGAACATATCTAAATTGCATTTAATGCGGTCATACCGTAATCCATCCTATTTTTCCTTTTTTCAGTATGTCTATATCAATCGGCTGATACTTGATAGACTACCGGTCGAAATTCACTATTGTCTATCGAATGACTGGATGATCAGAACAGTATCCTTTGAATGGAAATTAAGATTTATGATCTGGCTGAGACAACTGAAAAAGGGAGTAGTTGTAACTCGACGGATGGTCAAGAATCGGGTAGAGGTCATGATTAAGGAACACTCCCTTTCGCTTTACCGCTGTCCTAATATAACTGGTGATTATTATATGAATCCTTTTAATGAATTTATGGAAGTACTCATTCAGAACCACTTTTTGATCCCGTTGAGTTCGTCGAAATGGCTTGTGAACAGGGATCATTCCTTTTTTAATTGTGAAACAGTCCCGGAAGTGACAATATAAGTTTTATTGATTATTCTATTCAAATTCAAATTATGTTATCATTAAATTATTCTTAAATTATTAGGAGGAAGCTTGATGGCAGAGGTCAAAACATTACCTTTAAGAGAAGCGTTATCTAAAGAATTAACCTGGGATTTGTCTGTTATATATAAAACAGATGAGAAGTGGGAAGAAGAATTTAATGCTTTACAGGGAAAAATAAGCGAAGTGAAAGACTATCAAGGAACACTAAATAACGGATCGGGCGTCTTTTTAAAAGCGCTGGAAACGATGCTGAACTTATCAAGAAAAGTCAGTTCTCTATACGTCTATGCTCATTTAAAAAATGATCAGGACACAGCGAACAGTACTTACCAGGCAATGAATGATAAAGCGAGATACCTTATTGCTCAAACACAAGAAGCGACTTCGTGGTTTGAACCTGAAGTAATTGAACTGGAAGAAGATGTCCTCTCGGGCTATTTCGACACTGAACCTGAGCTAACTGAATACAGACATTACATCGAACAAATGACAGCGAACAAAGCACATGTACTGACGTCAGAAATGGAAGCATTGCTGGCAGGTGCAAGTGAAATTCTTAGCTCTTCAAGCCAGACTTTCAGTCTTTTGAATAACGCTGACCTGCAGTTTCCTGAAGTAAAAGGTGAAGATGGAAAACCAGTTCAGTTATCACACGGTATGTATGGAGAATTGCTTGAAAGTACTGACAGGAATGTTAGAAAAGAAGCCTTTAAAAAAATGTATGAGGTATACGCAAGTTTCAAAAATACATTTGCAAGTACACTTGGAGCTTCAGTAAAAAATCACAACTATCAGGCTAAGGTTCATCATTTTAATTCTGCCAGAGAGAGTGCACTTGCGGATAATCACATTCCTGAAGCAGTGCATGATACACTAATTGAAGTAGTCAATGAAAACTTGCCGTTGCTTCACCGCTATATGGAGTTGCGTAAAAAAGTGCTGAAACTGGAAGACCTGCATATGTATGATTTGTATACACCGATTACAGGAGAAGCAAGTCTGAAATACAGTTATGAAGAGGCAAAAGATAAAACACTCGAAGGATTGAGTGTTCTAGGTGAAGAGTATAAGGGCGTGCTGGATAAAGCGTTCAACAATAGCTGGATCGATGTAGTCGAGAATAAAGGGAAAAGAAGTGGAGCGTATTCTTCTGGTGCATACGATACTAATCCTTATATCCTTCTCAACTGGCACGATTCATTAAATCACTTATACACACTGGTGCACGAGCTGGGGCATAGTGCTCATAGCTACTTCACTAGAAATAACCAGCCATATGTATATGGAAACTACTCAATCTTTTTAGCTGAGATTGCATCCACAACAAATGAGAACTTGCTGACAGACTATTTGCTTGAAACAACTAAGGATCCTAAGGCACGTGCTTATGTGCTGAGTCATTATCTTGACGGATTTAAAGGCACAGTCTTCCGTCAGACTCAATTTGCCGAGTTTGAACACTTCATGCATGTCGAGTCAGCAAAAGGAACACCATTAACAGCTGATTTCTTAAGTAAAAACTACAGTGAGATTAATTCTAAATATTATGGTGAATCAGTTGAACAAGATGAAGAGATTCAATACGAGTGGGCACGTATTCCGCATTTCTACTACAACTATTATGTCTATCAATACTCAACAGGATTTTGTGCAGCAACTGCTTTAGCGGACAAACTACTGAAGAAAGAAGAAGGCGCGCTTGAAAAATACCTGACGTATCTAAAGGCTGGGAGCAGTGATTTTCCTATAGCAGTAATGAAAAAAGCTGGAGTCGATATGACAGATAAGGAATACCTGGTAAGAGCGATGGCAGTTTTTGAAGAAAGAGTAGACGAATTAGAAAAAGCACTGAATGCAATAGAAGAAGGGTAAATTAAAAACGTCTTCCAGGTTCTGGAAGACGTTTTTTTATACCATCTGAAAAAGGGATAAATGATTTGGTGCTGATTCATTTATAGCGCTAGTCTGATCATTACAAAGCCCGTGAAGAAGTTGTTTGGTAATGGATGTGTCGATACGGTAGCCATGTTTAGTATCTTTGTTCGAAAAGACAACACAAGATGGCGATTCAGTTATATTCATATCCAGAGCAAGTTTCTGATCCTTATTGAAGGCTTTTTTAGTAAAATCAGATTCAAGATCCTCTTCGAACATTTCGATATCCAAGTTAATCATGTCAGCGATATGAAGAATTAAATCATTTGTTACCTGACGGCCTTCAGTGATAACTTTCTGCTGAAGCGTCATTAAGAATTTTCTTCCTTTTTTCTTACCCTGCATAGAAGCTGCTTGAAATGCTAAGCTAGCGTGATAGGAGTCCGTATACAGTTGATTTCTGTTTTCCAGAGATCCGTCTGTTTCTCCTTTAATCATATTTCCAATTGAGCGAATATTTAAAAGTGGGATAAAACGGACTTTGACTTTTTCATTTCGTTCAGTTGAAAAAGACTCAATCAGTTTTTCTGACTCAAAACAAGTTGTACCTAATGGATTTACGAACAAGAACACTTCAATAATTTCATTTAATAACATAGTCAACACTCACCTAATTTGTATTTTAGTTTTATATAAGATTATACGCTTTACGTCTGATTGTTCTAATTGTCAGCCAGTTAATTATTGCTGATTACAATATATAGACTAACAAACAAACCATATAATATATAATAATCTGCCTAAAATACATTGAAAAAACTAAAACCTTGTGACAGAATCGTCACATTTGGGTCACTCCACGTCTTTTATAGCGTTTCTGGCTCGTGCTATCTTATTGAGCGTCTCTCTTTCAGGAATGTCATACTGATTTAGAATTGAACTGAACACTTCTTTTCCAAGCGCGATAGAAGGTGCTTCAACCTCAAGTTCATAGTCTACAGTGTTGCTGTACCAGCTCTTGTCGAGGACGATCAGACACTCTTTATAATCCTTTTCGATCCGTTTTGTAGTGAGCTCGGCTATTTTCAGAACGTGATCGATGTCGAGCTGATAGTCAGCTTTTAGAAACGCACTGATTTGAATAGGGATTGAGATCGACTGGGAGGAGATTAAGTCTTCAGCTTCTTTTTGAGATAGTGGTATATTCAGTTCTTTATGATGACCTTCATGAGGAGATTTTAATGTAAATTCAGCCATATTGTCTTTTAGTCTGATTCTCAAAGCACACTTGGCACCTTTTAGCTCATAAGAGGCTGTATCATAATAGACGTTTTTCTGTGTATAAAAATCAAGAAGATCAGTAAAGTAGTCATTCAGAATCAAATCGTATTCCTCTTTGGTCAATAGATTTTTAAATTCGATTTCAATTTCCTGAGTCATCTGTTCATTCCTTTCCGTAGGGAACCTCGTTATTATTTTATTCAATAAGAGTATGGTACAATAGTAACAAGAATTTACATTAAAAAACAGCAAAGAAGGTAGAGGATATGGATAGAGATTGGGAACTTTTCCTGCTTCCTTACAGGCAAACAGTTGATGAATTAAAAGTTAAATTACGCGGCCTTAGAGATATGTATGTGTTAAGGAAAGAACATGGACCAATTGAATTTGTAACAGGAAGAGTCAAACCTATAAACAGTATCTTAGTCAAATCTAAAACGAGACAAATTCCATTGAATGAACTTGAAACAGAGATGGAAGATATAGCTGGAATCAGGATCATGTGTCCATTTGTAGAGGATATTCATGATGTTGTCGATATGCTGAAAAGTCGAAATGACTTGAACGCCGTATATGAAAAAGATTATGTCACACATAAAAAAGAGAGCGGCTATCGGTCTTACCACTTAATATGTGAGTATCCTGTGCAGTTGATTGATGAAGTGAAGGTCGTGCTGGTAGAGATACAGATTAGAACGCTGGCTATGAATTTCTGGGCATCGATCGAGCATTCACTGAACTATAAATATCAGGGTGAATATCCTTCTGAAATCAATAATCGACTTCAAAAAGCTGCAGAATCAGCTTTCCAGCTTGATGAAGAAATGTCCACTATCAGAGATGAGATTAAAGGGATACAGGAAAATTACCGGTTTACAAAAGATTAGCAGTTAAAGGAAGGGTTTATCAGTGAGGATAGCAGTTGTACACAATTATACTAAAGAATCAATTAAGGTCAGTGAAAAACTGAAAGCTTTGTTGTTAAAGGCTTCTTTTGAAGTAGGAAAGCAGAACCCTGAAATTGTCATCTCTGTAGGGGGAGACGGGACACTGCTGTCTGCTTTTCATCGGTATGCTCATTTACTGGACCAGGTCAGGTTTATCGGGGTACATACAGGTCATTTGGGATTTTATACAGACTGGCGGGAGTATAATATTGAAGAGCTGGTCACTAGTCTTGAAAATGATAATGGAGAATATATCCAGTATCCGCTGCTTGACGTAGAAGTTACTTATGAGAACGGTGAAAAGGCTAAACATTTTCTGGCGCTGAATGAATCGACGATCAAACGGGTAGATGGAACATTAGTCTGTGACGTCTATATAAAAAACGAACATTTTGAACGCTTCAGAGGGGATGGATTATGTATCTCTACACCAACGGGGTCTACTGGATACAATAAATCTGTAGGTGGAGCAGTTTTACACCCCCGCCTTGAAGCCTTGCAATTGACAGAGATGGCCTCACTAAATAACAGAGTATTTAGAACACTCAGTTCTCCTCTTGTGATAGCACCAGATGAATGGATCAAAATCAAACCGATTGAACCGACTAATTTCACATTGACTGTGGACCAGTTGGTATCAGATGAAGAAAAAATTGAGTTCCTGAAATTTCGCATAGCTGATGAACGGATCCGTTTTGCGCAGTATCAGCATACCCATTTCTGGAACAGGGTAGAAGACGCATTTCTGGGAGCTAAAAAGAATAATGGAAATTGAATGGACCGTAACTAAAGAAGAAAATGAAACACTTCTTTTGAAATCTTTTCTTAAACAGCAGCATATTTCTAAGCGAATTCTGAGCAAAGTTAAGTTTCAGGGTGGAAGCTTAAAAGTAAATGATCAAGCAGTTAGAGTGCGTGAAGAGTTGAACCAGGGGGATAGAGTATCCCTGGTTCTTCCTAAAGAAGATGGAAGCCAGCAGTTGAATTCATCTCATGAAAATTTAGATATCATCTACGAAGATGAGCACTATATTTTTATCAATAAGATAAGCAATGTTGCTTCTGTACCGTCTTCTCTTTATCCTGATCACACAGTTGCGAACAGGATTAAAGGCTACATTGAGAGAAAAGATTATTTTCATCAGACGATTCATACTGTCAGCAGGCTCGATAAAGACACATCAGGTGTGATGATTTTTGCCAAGCATACACTAGCTCATTCCTTTATGGATCAGCTGTTTAAAGAAAAGAAAGTCTACAAAGAATATATTGCTTTTGCTGAAGGCACCATAGAATCGCTGCATGGTTTAATAGATGAACCGATTACCAGAGCCGAGGATTCAATTATCAAACGGGAAGTTCATCCTGATGGTAAAGTTTCCAGAACAGAATACTGGGTGATGGACCGGTTTGAAAAAGCGACTAAAATTAAGATTCAGCTTCATACAGGGCGAACACATCAAATCAGAGTGCACTTCGCCCATATCGGTCACCCGCTTTTAGGTGATTCGCTTTATGGCAATGAAAAGCAGGAGCTGATAAAAAGACAGGCACTTCATTGTCACAAAATCAGATTTATGCATCCATTTTTTAAAAAAGAAGTAACGGTACATGCACCGCTGCCGCAGGACATGGAGCAATTACAGTTGACCTTAAAGAAATAGACAAGCGTTTTACCGCTTGTCTATTTCTTTTTGCATAAAGTGATGGGGAATGTTTGCATCTAGGAATCCATCACCTTGAACTGTGAACTGACACTTTTCATAAAAAGGAATAGCATGGTCTTGAGAATCCAGTACTAGTCTCTTGCCCTGAAGATCTGTTTTAGCAATCTGCTCAATCTTAGCCATAAGGAGGTGACCCGTGCCCTGATTCCGATAAGCTTTTAATACAGCAACGCGTTGAACCTTAATGTCACCGTCCTCTTTTTTATAGAGACGGGCTGTACAAGCTGGAGAATCATTCAGGTACCCGACGATATGTAAGGTGAATTCCTCCAGTTCATCTATTTCAAGAGATTCGTCTACATGCTGCTCTTCAATGAAAATAGTCTTTCTTATACTTAGTGCATCTGAGTAGATAGCGCTCGAAGTATCGGTAGTGGTTTTAAATATCATTGACAGTCAACTCCCTCTAAAAGTAGATTTAACTATATCAATTCTTAATAAATTCGTCAATTTAATGGTGAAACTAGCCTTTCATTATATAGAGGAGTAACCTATAATAAGAAGGAAAGCTAAATGAAAGGAAGAATAATGTGGTGGATTGGAAGAAATCTAAATTAATGTTCTGGACCATTTGGTTGCTAGCTGTTTCTGTACTGATATTTGTTCTTCAACAGATTGATTTTATTTTAAACTCACTAGTCGGTATTTTAACTGCTTTGTTTATGCCGCTGCTGATAGCTGGATTCCTTTATTATTTATTGAATCCTGTTGTCAAAGTTTTAGAGAAAATGAGAGTTAAACGCATAGTTGGAATAGCTATTGTCATGATTCTGCTTATGGGCGTGCTGGTTATAACTGTTCTGATGGGTATCCCGATGCTTATTGAACAGACTACGAACCTCGTTTCCGGCATACCTGATTTTGTGAGAGAATTAGAAACGTATTCTTTAAGGTTGGCGGAGGAACCATGGATGCAGCAAATTGATATCCAGGCAGCTCTAAACAATCTAGAAGTGTGGTTAAGGGAAATCACTTCTCAGTTTCTTACAGGTATAGTCTCCAGTGTCGGCGGAGCCATCGCAATGTTTACTGAAATTGCATTTATTTCAATTACAGTTCCTGTTATTCTATTTTATATGCTCTATGACGGAAAGAAATTCCTGCCATTTGTAGTGGATCTAACACCAGCGAAATTTAAAGAAAATGTCAGTGAAATGATCGTTCAGACAGATGCAACAATCTCGAGCTATGTCTCTGGAAAAGGGATGGCCTCACTTTTAGTCGGTATTTTATTGTTTATTCTGTATTCAATTGTTCGAATGCCATCTGCTTTTTTACTGTCAGTATTTGCTGCTATAACGAACTTTATACCCTACGTTGGACCGTTTATTGGGGCTGGGCCAGCTGTGATAGTTGGATTGATCGAATCACCTGGAAGGGCAGTCCTGGCTGCTGTTTTTGTGCTCATTGTCCAGCAGCTGGACAGCAATTTTTTTACGCCGTTTTTAGTCGGGAAATCTCTGTCAATCCATCCGCTAACGGTTATACTGGTCTTGCTGGCATCAGCTAACATAGCCGGACTGGTGGGGATGCTTATCGGGGTCCCATTGTTTGCCATAATCAAAACAATTGTCACTTACAGCATTAAAATGGTCAAACAGCATAAATTGACAAAAGTATCATTAGAAAAATAAAGAAATACTATATTAGAATAAGGAAGTATACGTGTGATAAATAAAAAAGATTTAGCAAAAGAAGTTAATAGAAGAAGAACATTTGCCATTATTTCCCATCCGGATGCCGGTAAAACAACCATCACTGAACAGTTGCTGTTATTTGGTGGGGCAATCAGACAGGCTGGGACAGTAAAAGCGAAGAAAAGTGGTAAATTTGCCAAGTCAGACTGGATGGAAATTGAAAAACAGAGAGGAATCTCTGTAACAAGTTCGGTTATGCAGTTCGAATATGATGATAAGCGAATCAATATATTGGATACGCCCGGGCACGAAGACTTCTCAGAAGATACCTATAGAACCCTTATGGCAGTGGATGCTGCAGTAATGGTTGTTGATAGTGCAAAGGGGATAGAAGAACAGACGAAAAAATTATTTAAAGTCTGTCGGATGAGAGGCATCCCTATCTTCACGTTCATGAATAAATTGGACAGAGACGGAAGAGAACCGCTTGAACTAATCGAAGAGCTGGAAGAAGTGCTTGAAATCGATGCTTATCCATTGAACTGGCCTATCGGTTCGGGTAAGAATTTAAAGGGACTTTACGATTTGTATCATAATCGTATCGAATTGTTCAGACCGGAAGAAATGAACAGTGGAGAGCGGTTCATTCACTTAAACGATGAAGGCGAAATAGAAGGCGAGCATGAACTGAAAAATGAAAGTTTATATGATCAGGTTCTGGAAGAAGCCCTGCTCCTTAAAGAAGCGGGTAATGAGTTCTCTGAAGAAGCAATCAGTAGAGGGAAACTGACTCCGGTATTTTTCGGATCTGCTTTGACGAATTTTGGGGTTCAGACATTCCTGGAAACGTTCCTCCAATTTGCTCCTGAACCTTCGACACAAGAAACGAAAGAGGATAAAATCATTCAGCCGACCGATGAAGAATTTTCTGGATTTATCTTCAAGATACAGGCTAATATGGATCCAAATCATAGAGACAGAATAGCTTTCCTTAGAATATGTTCAGGTAAGTTTGAGAAAGGGATAGATGTTACCCTCTCCAGATCAAACAAGAAAATGCGTCTATCCAATTCTACTCAGTTTTTGGCTGAAAGTAGAGAGGCCGTTACAGATGCTGTAGCCGGAGATATCATCGGACTTTATGACACAGGTAATTTTCAGATCGGAGATACAATTTATTCCGGTAAAACAGATGTTACATTTAAAGATCTTCCTCAGTTCACACCAGAACTATTTGTAAGAGTAGAAGCTAAAAATGTCATGAAACAGAAGTCGTTTCATAAAGGGATCAATCAGCTGGTACAAGAAGGTGCTATCCAATTGTATAAGTCTTATCATACCGAAACGTATATTATTGGCGCAGTGGGACAATTACAGTTTGAAGTGTTCCAGCACAGAATGAATAATGAATATAATTCAGAAGTAGTTATGACTTCAATAGGCAGTCGTATAGCAAGATGGGTCGACCCGAAACAATTGGATGAAAATATGGGCTCAAGCAGGAATATGCTAGTTAGAGATCGCTTTGATAACCCGTTGTTCTTATTCGAGAATCAGTTTGCAATGAGATGGTTCAGTGACAAATATCCTGAAGTTGAATTAACTGCATTACTATAAAAAAAGAAGCCTTCAATGCTGCACTTTCAGCATTGAAGGCTTGTTTTATGTGATCTGACGAATGGACTTAGTCGCCGTCTTCTGAAGAAGTGTCTTCATTTTTTGGTGAATTTCCTTCTTTTTCTGTTGTTTCTTCTCTTTGAATCTGTATTAAGCCATCATCATCTACTGTGGCAATAATATGACCAGGTTCAGGATTATTCAGATAGAATTCTGCGATCTTATCTTCAATCTGTTCTTCTATGACTCTTCGTAATGGACGAGCTCCCATTTTAGGGTCATACCCCAAATCTACCAGTTTTTCTTTAGCTGACTGATCCACTGTCAGACTGATGGAATGAAGATTTAGCGCCTCATTAACGTCTTTCAACATTAATTCGATAATATTCAGAAGATTTTCTTTAGTCAATGAGTGGAACTCAACAATCCCATCGAAACGATTCAGAAATTCAGGTTTGAAGTAGTCGCCTAAATGGTTCAAAATCGATTGCTGCTGACCGCTCATTTGAGCACCGAACCCAACACTCGCTTCCACATTAGTCGTGCCGGCGTTGCTGGTCATGATAATGATTGTTTCTTTAAAGTTGACTGTACGTCCTTGGGCATCTGTTAATCTACCGTCATCCAATATCTGAAGGAACATATGGAGAACGTCAGGGTGAGCTTTTTCAACTTCATCGACTAGAATCAGGCTATATGGATTTCTTCTCACTTTTTCAGTCAGCTGACCAGCTTCTTCGTATCCAACGTAGCCGGGAGGAGATCCAATCAGTTTTGACGTGCTGTGTTTTTCCATGTATTCACTCATATCTAATCGGACATAGGACTCTTTGCTTCCAAATAGTTCAAGAGCCAGTGTTTTAGCCAATTCTGTTTTCCCTACACCAGTAGGGCCGACAAACATGAAGGACCCTATTGGACGATTTTTCTGTCTCAGTCCAATTCTGTTTCTTCTGATGGCTTTAGCTACTTTGGTGACTGCCTCATCCTGACCAATAACATGCTGTCGGAGAGATTGATCGAGGTCTTTCAGCTGTTTCTGTTCTTTTTCTTTTAAATCTCCAACTGGAATCCCGGTTTTTATTTCGATTATATTAATTATATCCTGCTCAGTCACTTCAGGTTCTTCAGAATCTGAAGTCTGCTGTTCAATCATTTCCTTATATTTAACCGATTGATCGCGGTAAAAAGCAGCTTTTTCATAATCTTCCTCATCTAAAGCAGATTGTTTCATCTCTTCGACTTCTTTAATTTTTTCCTCCAGAGCGGCAGGGTCTACTGTCTGAATGGTCAGGTTTTTCTTGGACCCGGACTCATCTAACAGGTCTATTGCTTTATCCGGTAAAAAACGGTCCTGGATATAGCGATGCGACAATTCGACTGCTGCATTGATTGCCGCTTCAGTGAAATGGACATGGTGATAATTTTCATACTGCTTTTGGATTCCTTTTAAAATAGTCAAGGTTTCTTCAAGTGTGGGTTCGTCTACACGGACTGGTTGAAGTCGTCTTTCCAGTGCGGGATCTTTTTCAATTTTTCTGTACTCATTTATAGTAGTCGCACCAACCATTTGCAGTTCGCCTCTAGCCAATGCGGGTTTCAAAATATTCCCTGCATCCATACTGCTTCCTTCGGCAGTGCCTGCTCCGACCAGTTCGTGCACCTCATCAATGAAGAGGATAATGTCTCTGTTGTCTTTCAGTTCATTCATCAACTGCTGCATTCTTTCTTCAAACTGCCCGCGAATACCGGTGCCCTGAACCAGTGAAGCAACGTCCAGGCGAATGACTTCTTTGTCTTGAAGTTTCTGCGGTACATTTCCTTCGATAATCTTCAAGGCAAGTCCTTCAACTATTGCAGTCTTACCCACACCGGCTTCACCTGTAAGGACGGGGTTATTCTTTTTACGCCTGTTTAAGATTTCGATGACGCGTTCAATTTCTTTATCTCGACCTATGACTGGATCGATTTTACCTTCTTTAGCCATTAGTGTCAGATCTACTCCATATTCACCTAAGAGGCCTCCACGTTTGCCACCGTTGTGAGGGGGTTGGTTTCCGCCAGCCACATTCTGATTTCTATTAGGATTCTGCTGTGTGCCTTGAGGAGTCATTCCTTGAGACAGTGCTTTGAAAAAATCATCAAATTGATTAAAGCCAAATGGATCTGGCTGGTTTGCCTGATTGGAAAGGCCTCTTTGTTCCTGAAGTTTGATTTCTCGGTAACATTTTTGACATAGATTGATTTCTCGTCGTTGACCATTCACACTAGTGGTTAAGTGAATGGTAGCATTTCGTTCCATACATCGTTGACATATCATAAATAGAACCTACCTTTCGTTTATCTATACGTTTATTATACAAAGTAATTAGCAAAAGGTCAGTTGAAACACTTACCTGATTACAGCAAGTTTTTGACCAATACTGACTATTACATCTAACAGTATACTCTGACCTATTTTGACTTTCAAGTATGAAATCATTAATTAGTAAAAAATAGTTGTAGCTATAGGAAAAAAATGGTAATCTGTATAGGAAGAAAGGGCAGTGTGTTGAGCTATGAACATTTTGGTGCAGCGATCTGATGTTCATGAAGCGCTTACGCATTATTGTTTTCTACCATATTAACTTTTATCAAAAGGAGAATTCATAATGGAAAAAAGAGATTACAGCGTAACAGCAGAAACAGGAATTCACGCAAGACCAGCTACACTATTGGTGCAGACTGCAAGCAAATACAACTCAGATATTACACTGGAATATAAAGGTAAATCTGTTAACTTGAAATCAATCATGGGTGTTATGTCACTTGGTGTTGGTAAAGGTGCAGACGTTTCTATCACTGCTGAAGGCGCAGACGAAGCTGAAGCAATCGAAGGAATCGAACAGACTATTAAAAACGAGGGAATGGCTGAATAATGACCTCTAAAGTATCTGGAATTGCAGCGAGCGACGGAATTGCTCAAGCTAAGGCCTACTTACTTATCGAGCCAGACTTAACTGTTGAAAAAACTAGCGTTACAGATACAGATGTTGAAAAAAAGCGTCTGTCTAAAGCAATCGATGAATCTAAAGAACAGTTAGCTAAGATTCGTGCTATTGCAGCTGAATCATTAGGTGAAGAAGAAGCACAAGTATTTGATGCACATACCATGGTACTGTCAGACCCTGATCTGATTGACCAGACTCATGCCGTTATCGACAATGAAAAGGTTAACGCCGACTTTGCTTTTAAACAAGTAACGGATACATTTATTGCGATGTTTGAAGGCATGGAAGATAATGCGTATATGCAGGAACGTGCAGCAGATATCAGAGATGTCAGAAAACGTGTATTAGCGCGTTTACTGAATGTAACTCTTCCCTCACCAGCTACCATTGAAGAAGAAGTCATCATCATTGCTGAAGATTTGACACCTAGTGATACTGCACAGTTGAACAAAAAATATGTTAAAGCATTTGTAACTAACATTGGGGGAAGAACATCTCATTCTGCTATCATGGCACGGTCTCTTGAGATTCCTGCAATCGTTGGAACAAAGAACATTACTGAGCTCGTGACTGAAGAGGACTATTTAATTGTTGACGGTATAGAAGGAGAAGTATTCATCAATCCTTCAGAACAGGATACTGCAGCATTTAATAAAAAAGCTGAGGAATTTTCACAGTTAAAACAGGAATGGGATCGTCTGAAAGACGAACCAAGTGTTACTAAAGATGGTAAACATGTTGAATTGGCTGCCAATATTGGAACGCCCAAAGATTTAGAGGGTGTGAACAGTAATGGTGGAGAAGCTGTCGGGTTGTACCGTACAGAGTTCTTGTACATGGACTCAAGCGAGTTGCCTTCTGAAGATGATCAGTATGAAGCATATAAAAAAGTTCTTGAAGGAATGGGAGAAAGACCTGTAGTTGTTCGTACAATGGATATTGGTGGAGATAAAGAGCTGCCATATCTGGAACTGCCAAAGGAAATGAATCCTTTCCTGGGATACCGTGCTATTCGTGTCAGTCTGGATCAGGATGGTATTTTCAGGACGCAGTTAAGAGCTTTATTAAGAGCATCTGTTCACGGAACCCTACGTATCATGTTCCCGATGATTGCTACTTTACCTGAATTCAGAGAAGCAAAAGCGATACTGGAAGAAGAGAAAGCAAAATTGATCGAAGAAGGAACAGCTGTTTCTGATTCTATTCAAGTGGGGATCATGATCGAAATACCAGCAGCAGCGGTATTAGCTGATCAGTTCGCCAAAGAAGTAGATTTCTTCAGTATTGGAACAAATGACTTGATTCAATACACAATGGCTGCAGATCGTATGAATGAGAGAGTTTCCTATCTGTATCAACCATATAACCCATCTATTTTACGCCTGATCAAAGGTGTAATTGATGCTGCACATAACGAAGGCAAATGGGCTGGAATGTGTGGAGAAATGGCAGGCGATCAAATTGCCGTTCCATTACTTGTTGGTCTGGGACTGGATGAATTCTCAATGAGTGCGACAAGCATCCTTAAAACAAGAAGTTTACTGAAAACATTGGATTCAAACAAAATGAAAGAATTATCGGCCAAAGCTCTTTCGGAGTGTTCAACTTCAGAAGAAGTAGTTGACTTGGTCAATCAATACCTAGCTTAATATCAAACAGACTGGACTGGTAACTTAGGTTCAGTCTGTTTTTAATATATAAGCATATAATACGAGGAGGATCACTATGAAACGCGTCGGGTTTATAGGAACGGGTGTAATGGGTAGCTCTATCGTTGAGCATTTGCTTCAAAATGACTATGAAGTGACTGTCTTCAATCGGACAAAAAAGAAAACGGATCACTTGGTTCAATTGGGGGCTGAATGGAAAGAGTCGCCAAAAGAGGTAGCAAGGGACTCTGATGTGATCTTTACGATGGTTGGGTACCCTTCGGATGTGGAAGAAGTTTATTATGGTGAAAGAGGCGTATTTCAAAATGACATGAAAGGCAAAATTCTGATAGACTTGACTACGAGCACCCCCTCACTGGCTGAAAAGATATACAATACCGCCGCTGAAAAAGGGGGGAGTGCATTGGATGCTCCTGTTTCAGGGGGAGATTTAGGAGCCAGGAATGGGACCTTGACTATAATGGTCGGGGGAGACGAGCAGACATTCACTGAAGCTGAAAAAATCATGTCTCTTTTTTCGAAAACGCTCGAACGACATGGGCCTGCTGGTAGTGGACAGCATACTAAAATGGCCAACCAGATAATGGTAGCCGGTACAATGACTGGAATGACAGAAATGCTGGTCTATGCACAAAAAGCTGGACTGGATTTGGAAAAAGTCATCAGGACATTAAATGGTGGTGCTGCCGCTAACTGGTCTCTGGCTAATTACAGGCCGAGAATTTTAAAAGAAGAGTATTCTCCAGGATTCTTTGTAAAGCATTTCATAAAAGATTTGAAAATTGTTCTGGAAGAAGCAGAGAAAATGGCTATTGATTTGCCAGGAACTAAAAAAGCCAAAGCGCTATATGATCAACTTCAGGATAATGGATTTGAGAATGACGGAACCCAGGCCTTGATCAGGTTATGGTGGGAATGAAAAAGAGGTTGTGGAAATAGAATAGTTTAGCAAATTTTATACCCACATACACTAAAAAAATAATTAAAAAATGCATTCCCCACTATATTCCTATAAATAGGAAATGGAAAGGGAATGCATTTTTATTGGAGACTTTTGTCTCATCCTCTTTTTTATCTTTTACTGTTTACGTAATGGGTTATTCGATCCATAGCTTCAGTAATGTTTTCCAGACTGGCAGCATAACTTATTCTGACATACCCTTCTCCAGCTGCACCGAAAGCACTACCGGGAATGATGGCTACTTTTGTTTCTTTAGCTAGGGCGTAACAAAAGTCAAAACTAGTTTGAGCGAATGCTTCTGGAATTTTAGCAAATATATAGAAGGCGCCGGTTGGTTCAGCAATCTCAAAATCCAGGGACCGCAATGCTTTAATCACAACGTCTCTTCTTATCTGATACTGTTCCTTCATAGGAAGTGCGTCATCTTTACCAACCGTCAATGCCTCTATACCCGCGAACTGCGTAATACTGGAGGCGCTCGTGACGAGTGACTGGTGGGTTTTGACGATCTGCTCTGTGAGGTAACGAGGAGCAAATATCAGTCCCAATCTCCAGCCAGTCATGGCGTGTGACTTAGACAATCCATTAATGACGATGGTCTGTTCTCTCAAGTGCTCTCCAAGAGAAACGAATGGCTGATCATAAACGATTTCGCTATAAATTTCATCACTGATGGCAATTGTCTCAGGGTACTTTTCAAAGATAGTGGAAATGCGTTCAACAGTCTCTTTATTCCACGTCGTACCTGTAGGGTTATTCGGGTAATTGAAAATAACGGCCTTCAGGTTATCCCTATGTTCATGCATAGTGGCGTCCAAAACGTCAGGATCTACTATAAACCCACTATCCGATGTGTCAATGAATATGGGTTCGGCTTTTGCATAGCGGACTAGTGACTCATACAGTGAGAAAAAGGGAGATGGAATAATGACTTTATCTCCAGGATTAAGTAACGTTAATAAAACAGCAGCCAGTGCTTCGGTAGCACCAACCGTTGCGAGAATTTCGTCTTTCGGATCATAAGATAAATTGTATTTTTCTTTGACAAAATCGGCAGCAGCTTCTCTCAGCAGCATATAACCCGCGGTCTGGGTGTAAAATGAAAAATCATCATCTATGGCACGTTTGGCAGCTTCTTTAACGTGATAAGGCGTTGGGAAATCTGGTTGTCCCAAGGTAAGTCTGATTAAATCACCGAATTCAGACACTTGTTCGTCAAATTGTCTGATCTGCGAGATTTCAGATTTTAGTACTTCAGTATTGAAAAGCGATTTGCTCATAGTCATCATCCTTTTTTCGATTTGTTCCAGTTTATCATAAATTCTTAACAGATTTTAATAAAACTTCGCTTTTTTCTCTGTGAGTATACTAGGGCTCCTCTAATTTTCGAAACCCTAACACAATTACTGTAATTCGCGGTGAATTCTGGTAAAATAGGGAAGTAAAGATTAAAAGAAGCAGGAAGGGGAAAGCATATGAAACCATCCCAATTAATACCTATAATTCGTAGATTAGAAGCGATGCGTGAAGATCAGTCGGATGAGGTACAAGTACGCCGGTTTGAAAAAGATGGAAAAGAACAGTGTATCGTGCGTTATGATGCAAAATCAAAGATGTATGAACTGGAAGATCGCACAGCTCAGCAGACATATGAATTTGACAACATTGACTATGTTGCTGTAGAAATATTAGAACTTGTTCAACCTGCTACATCTACTGAAGATTAAGAAGTGCACAAAAGGAAGTGCTTTGTGTGCTTCCTTTTTTTTAGAATAGAACACCGGCTAATATATCAAGGCTCAGGGACAGGAGGAAGTGAATGCTAAAAAGCTTTAAACCGACATGGATGGTTGAATCCATATACCAGATATCGCCAGAACAGCTTAGACAGGAAAATATTAAAGCCGTTTTGACAGATTTGGATAATACATTGATAGCCTGGAATAATCCGCAGGCAACTGAAGAAACGATCGAGTGGATTGAGTTAATGAAGGAGAATAATATTAAAGTCATTATCCTTTCAAACAATACGAGAAAACGTGTAGGTAAAGTAGCCAGCATTTTAGAATTGGAGTTTGTTCCTAATGCAGTAAAGCCATTCCAGAGAGGGTTTAATAAAGCTCTGGATGAATTCGGTCTAAAAAAAGACGAAGTGCTGATGGTCGGAGATCAGATCATTACTGATATAAAAGGCGCTAATCATGCAGGGATCGCAAGTGTCCTTGTGAAACCTATCCTTGATTCAGATGCATGGAATACCCGTCTGAACCGGTTTGTTGAATTGAAGATAATGAATTATCTGATTAAAAAAAATCCCGATATGAAGTGGAGAGGGAGCTTACATGACAGAGAAACAACATGATGAAGCGTTGCAATGCATCGGATGCGGAGCAGTGCTTCAAGACATTGATGAAAAAAAATCAGGTTTTGCACCCGCAAAGACCCTGGAAAAAGCTGCAAATGAAGAAGCCGTCTACTGCAAGAGATGTTTTCGTCTAAGGCACTACAATGAAGTGCAGGATGTTGAACTGACAGATGCGGACTTTTTGAATATGCTGCATGAGCTGAGTCATAAAGATGCATTGATCGTTAATATGGTCGATATTTTTGATTTCAATGGAAGTATTATCTCGGGTATTCAGCGATTTGCTGGAAGTAATCCGTTAGTGATCGTGGGGAATAAAGTCGATTTACTGCCCAAATCACTAAAGCAATCAAAAATGAAGCAGTGGATTACTGAGCAAGCCCATTTAGTAGGGTTAAGACCAAAAAGTGTTTACCTGATCAGTGCGCTTGATAAAGAAGCAGTCAGTAATCTGATGACTGAACTTGAAAAAGAGAGAAAAGGGAAAGACATTTATATTGTCGGTACGACGAATGTGGGGAAATCGACACTTGTCAACCAGATTATCAGTATTGCAA
This sequence comes from Alkalibacterium olivapovliticus, assembly GCF_003003275.1. GTDB lineage: Bacteria > Bacillota > Bacilli > Lactobacillales > Carnobacteriaceae_A > Alkalibacterium > Alkalibacterium olivapovliticum. The sequence goes on along the minus strand of NZ_PVTO01000002.1, from coordinate 159,693 downwards.
CAGATGAAGAAAATGTAGTGACAACGTCCTACTTCCCGGGCACAACATTAGGTAAAATTGAAATACCGTTAGATGACAAACGTGTGCTTGTCGATACCCCAGGAGTGATCCAGCCGGCACAATTGTCCTATTATCTGTCTCCTGAAGACATTAAGAAAGTCACACCGAAAAAAGAAATCAAGCCTAAAACGTATCAGCTGAATGAACAGCAGACCTTATTCCTTGGAGGGTTGGCAAGATTTGATTATTTAGCAGGAAGCGGTAATCAGTCTTTTGTGTCATATGTATCAAATGACATTTACATTCACCGTACTAAAACAGATAAAGCTGACGAGCTTTATGCGAATCAAAAAGGGGAATTGCTGTCTCCACCATCTCACAGCAGTGATCTGCAGGAATTAAGAAGAGTTGAATTTTCAACTTCTGGACCTGCTGATATCGTCTTCTCAGGATTAGGATGGATATCAGTCGACGAAGCGAATACTAAAATAGCGGCATGGGCACCTAAGGGTGTAGATGTACTAATGAGAAAAAGACTAATTTAATCTGGAAAGAGGGAAATTATGAAATTAACAGGTAAACAAAAGCGATTCTTAAGAGCTAGTGCTAATGAGATGTCACCACTTTTCCAAATAGGAAAAAATGGGTTGACGGTAGAAATGGTCAAAGAATTTGAAGAATCTTTAGAAAATAAAGAGCTGATGAAAGTTCAGCTGCTGCAAAACACTGAATGGACAACTGCTGAAGCAAAAGAATTTATTGAAGAACACTCTGACATCACTGTTGTTCAGACAATCGGGAAAGTACTGGTTCTCTTTATGCCGGCAGATGAAGAAAAGTATCAGTATTATTCCTCAAAACTACCTAAATCAAATTAAAGGCAGGTGTTTATAGTGAGTAACCTTGTTTCCAAGACAATTGAACCTGAACTGCTCACTGAAGCTGAGGTATTGCAAGCCAATCCATCTGAGAAAGTGGGTCTGTTAGGAGGGACGTTCAATCCTCCGCATATAGGCCATCTAATCATAGCCGAACATGTGAGGGATCAGCTTGGCCTTGAGAAGATTGTCTTTTTACCTTCACACACCCCCCCTCACAAGACTAAGAAAAACACGCTCGACTCTAAACATCGTGTTGCTATGCTGAAAGGTACCCTGGATGGGAATAGGCATTTTGAAATCGACTTGAGGGAGATTGAGCGTAAAGGAAAAAGCTACACTTATGATACCATTAAGCAGTTAAAAGAAACTGACCCGGATACAGAGTTCTATTTTATAATTGGTGCCGATATGGTTGAAGATCTGCCCAACTGGTATAAGATCGATGAGCTGGTTAAGCTGGTTCAATTTGTTGCTGTAAACAGACCAGGATACAGTAACATTACACATTATCCTGTTATCATGATCGATGTGCCTGATATTAACATCAGTTCCAGTCTGATAAGACAGAAAGTTGCAGATGGATGCTCCATCAGGTATCTAGTGACTTCAGAAACTGAGAAGTATATTGAAAGCGAAGGTCTTTATAAGAATGAAGAATAATAAACTTATTTACTCTCAAAATTACAGTGAACTTACAAGAAGTCAACTCATTGATATTATGGAGCAGACGCTTAGTAAGAGGCGGTTCAAACACATTTTAAGAGTTGAAAAAACGGCGCTCAAACTGGCGGAACGATATGAAGCAGATTATGAGAAGGTCAGCATCGCTGCACTTGCTCATGATTATGCGAAAGAAAAGCCGGATGAAGAAATGCGTGATCTTATTATCAGTGAGAATCTGGACCTGGACATGCTTCAATATGGAAGCAATATATGGCATGGACCTCTCGGAGCTGTACTAATGAAAAATGAATACAATATTGAAGATGATGAGATTTTAGAAGCAATCAGATACCATACGGTTGGTTCCCCGCGGATGAGCAAAGTGGCACAGATCATTTACGTCGCTGATTTTATAGAACCCAATCGGTCATTCAAGGGAGTAGAGGATGCTCGTGAACTGGCTGAAACTGATATAAAGAGTGCAGTCGCCTATATATCACGACACACGATAAGTAGTTTAGTTAAACGAAATACTAGAATATACCCCAAGTCTATTGAAACTTACAATGCCTGGGCTGTAAAAAACAAGGAGGACCAAGATGACTCGTTCGTCAATTGAAGTATTAGAATACGTAGTAAAAGCAGCAGATGCAAAATTTGCAGAAGATATTTTGGCACTGGATATGAAAGATGTATCGTTATTAGCGGATTATTTTGTCATTATGCACGCCAATAACAACCGACAATTAGATGCTATCGCCAAAGGCATACTTGATGCTGCAGGAGAAAATGGTCAGCCAATCAAGCGTATAGAAGGTAAAGATGATTCAAAATGGATATTGATCGATTTAGGGGATGTAATCATCCATCTGTTTAGTCAGGAAGAAAGAGATTTCTACAGACTCGAACGTCTATGGTCAGATGCTGAGCAAGTCGATGTCAGTGAATGGATCAGCTAATGAGTTATAATTGGTTTGCAAAAGTGTATGATCAGTTGATGGATGATACTCTGTACGATAATTGGCTGGATTATACGGTGAAAAATGTTCCAACGGATAAATCTCTGCTGGAACTGGGCTGTGGGACTGGGATACTGGGAATCATGTTGAAAGAAAAAGGGTATCCCATTACAGGCCTGGATCTTTCTGAAGAAATGCTCAGTCTCGCTTATGACAGGCAGCTGCAGAGTGATGTTGTGTTTCCATTAATTCAAAGGGACATGATGGATTTAAGTGATTTACCTGAGTATGACTCAGTCGTCTGTTACAGTGATGCTCTTTGCTATATGAAGGATAAAGAAGCGCTGTTGAAGGTGTTTAAAGAAGTCCATAGTGTTTTAAGCGCTGAAGGTGTCTTCTTGTTTGACGTGCACGCTCCTGCCCAAATAGATGTGTTCATGGACACCTCTTATCATGCTGAAGTGGATACTATTGTATTTCTTTGGGATAGTTATGAGGGAGAACACGATTTGTCAATTGAGCACCATTTGACTTTTTTTGTAGAAACTGAAGAAAATAAATATGAACGGTTTGAGGAAGTTCATAAAGAACGTACGTATCCTCTGGAAGACTATACCGATCTGCTTCAACTGGCCGGATTTGAATCGGTTAATGTAACGGGTGATTTCCAGGACAATTTACCTGCAGACAGCAGACGCTGGTTCTTTGAAGTGCGAAAATAGGGAGATAACCATGAAAATATGCGGTGTAATAGCTGAATACAATCCTTTTCATAATGGTCATTTATATCACCTTAAGGAAGCACGAAAACAAACAGGCGCTGATGTCATTATAGTAGTAATGAGCGGCAATTTCCTTCAGAGAGGGGAACCGGCTATTTCAGATAAATGGTCGAGAGCTAAAGTTGCTCTGCAAAATGGAGCTGATATCGTTATTGAGCTTCCTGTGGATTTCAGTGTACAGCCGGCAGACTATTTTGCTGAAGGAGCTGTTTCAATACTGAACAGCCTCAATTGTGATGTGCTGTGTTTTGGGAGTGAGGATGGCGATAGTCAAGCCTTTGAAAAAGCAGCCGATCTGTATGTTAAACATGAAAGTGAATTGGATAAATTGTTTAAAACGACTCACCAGAAGAATCAGACATATGCACATAACTTTAATGAGGTACTTAGCACTTACTTCAGTAATTTCCCATTGGATCTTTCATTACCTAATAATATACTCGGCTTCGCTTATGCAAAGGAAATCAGAAAACATAAGTATCCTATGGCAATCAAAACGGTATCACGCTTAAACAGTCAGTATCATGACAGGGATCTTGATTCTCAGCAGTCTATTGCCAGTGCCACAGCCATTCGGGCAGCCTTAATCAAACAGGACAGCACTGTGCAGGAACTGAAGCGATTCGCTCCAGCAGGGACGATAGACTCTCTTGAGAGCCGTCCAGTAGTGTCATGGAATGATTTCTTTCCCTATTTAAATTATCAGATTACACTGTTGCCCACCGAAGAGCTCAGGAATATGTATATGATGGAAACAGGTCTGGAATACCGGTTCAAAGAAAAAATAAGTACGGCATTTAATATGGAAGAACTGCTTGAGAAAGTGAAGACAAAACAGTTGACCTGGGTCAGTCTGCAGCGGATATGTTTTCATATACTGATGAATAACTCCAGGGAAAGCATGTCTGTTAGAATGGGTAAAATCGATGCGGTCAGGTTATTGGGGTTCACCAGCGCAGGACAAGCCTATATCAACCAGTCCAAAAGTAAATTTACTGTGCAGTTGATATCAAATGTAAATAAGAAAACAGCAACTATGCTGGCTCAAGATATCAGAGCTGGAAATCTATACCGGCTGGCGGAAAAAAGCAGAATTGATGATCAAGACTTTTATACAAAACCTATTAATTTTATTGACATTAAAGACTTAAACTAGTATAATTATTTTTGTTGTCCAAGTATCAGGATGAACCTTTGGTTTATGAGCAGTTACTCTGATGAAAGTCAGCAGAAATTACCGACAAACACTGAGGTGAAAGTCAATGAAAACCAAATGGGCACTAAACGAATTAAAAAAATATCAGGATCATCCACTACAATTGGATGGATCGGTTGATTTTGAACAGTCATTGAAAAATAGAGATAAAGAAATTCTTTCAGTGGAGTCTATTCAAGTAAAAGGATCGCTTGCAAACGAAAAAAATGAAGTGTTTTACGTTGATTTGGTACTTACCGCTTTATTAACGCTTCCTTCATCCCGTTCGCTGGAACCTGTCGATGTTACATTGACCATTCCTTTTTCTGAAATTTACTTACCACAGGATTCACCAGTTTCTATTGAATCATTCACAGAGGGTGAAATAGTCGAAGAATTGACTACTGACACTCTTGACTTACAGAAACCAATCGAAGATGCTATTTTAACTAATAAACCTACTCAGGTTTATACTGAAGAAGAACGTCAGTCAGATACAATGCCTAGTGGTAAGGACTGGGATGTTCTAGGCGAAGAACAATATCACAATCAGCCACATAGTGGAAACGATAGTGAAGGAGACCCTAGATTTGCTGCATTGAAAGATCTTTTTAAAGATAAAGATGAGTAGAATTTGAATCTAGAAATGAAACCTTTTAAGGAGGTGTGTTGGAAAATGGCAGTACCTAAAAGAAGAACATCTACTAGCAGAAAAGCAAAAAGACGTACTCATATCAAATTGGATCTTCCAAACATGAGCGATTGTCCAAATTGTGGTGAAGTTAAACGTAACCACCATGTATGCTCATCTTGCGGATTTTACGCAGGCAAAGAGGTTATTAGTAAAGACGCATAATCTTTATCACTAATTTCAGATAAGAATAGAAGAGTATAGGAAAAAGCGTTTATGAGAATACTCATGAGCGCTTTTTCTGATATCGTCTTCAATCAATCTAATGAGGGGAAGTGAGCGCTATAGGTTCTGTGACAATTGATACATCGTTGATTCTTTTTTATATCTCGCCATTTGCAGTACTTTTTTTCTCGAGAAGATTAAATGCGCAGTTCAAACTAGTCAGTATCCCGATTAAGGTAGTCGATTTGTTGATACCCTATCTCGTCATACTTATTTATGCGTTTGGAAGAATGGTACTGCAGTTCAACATTGTTCCCTACATTATAATCCTTGTTTCTGTTCTGGGTATTGCATTAGTTACACAACAGACATTTGTTAAGCGCTCTTTGAGCGTTTATCTCTTTTTCAGGTTGTGGTGGAGATATGTCTTTCTCATCTTAATGGTCACACATGTAGCTGTTGGCCTCATAGCTCTTTATCAGATAACTGTGTAGTGTCTTCATACTACCTCAATAAAGCTCCAATCAGTAGGGATGCCCTGCTGATGGGGCTTTTTTTATTTTGTCTAAAATGAAAGGGATTTTATGCTCAGATTACAATTGTGTATTTTTTTTTAAATGAGGTGGTGGAAAGTGGGGCATTGTGGTAGACTTAGCCTTATAAGTGGGGAGAGGGGGTAATGAAATGTTATTAGGCGAATACAAGCACAATGTCGATGCGAAAGGTCGTTTGATAATTCCATCCAAATTCCGAGAGGATCTGGGGGAACGTTTCATTGTTACCCGGGGCTTAGATGGGTGTTTATTTGGCTATCCTATGGCTGAATGGACTACTTTGGAGTCTAAGCTGAAACAATTGCCACTTGCAAAAAAAGAATCAAGAGCATTTACGCGGTTTTTATACTCCGCAGCTACTGAATGTTCATTAGATAAGCAAGGACGCATTAATCTCCCTAATCCTTTGATAAATCATGCTTCACTGGAAAAAGCCTGCTACGTAATTGGTGTTTCAGATAGGATAGAAATCTGGAGCGAAGAAAGATGGGATGCTTTTTCTCAAGAAGCCAATGAATCGTTTGAAGAGATTGCTGAGGTAATGATCGATTTTGGGTTTTAATAATGGGGGATCAACATGACAGAATTTAAACACGATACAGTATTACTTAAAGAAACAGTTGAGGGACTAAATATAAAGCCTGACGGAATATATGTGGATTGCACACTAGGTGGGGCCGGTCACACTCGTTTGATTTTAGACCAGTTAAATGACCAGGGTCACTTATTTGCTTTTGATCAGGATCAGACGGCTATCGCACATGCTGAAGATGTATTAAGTGATGAGATCAGCCAGGGGAAAATTACATTTATTCACTCGAATTTCAGAAATATTAAAGCAGCACTTGAAGCTAAAGGCGTAAACAAAGTTGACGGCATTCTGTACGATTTGGGTGTATCGTCTCCACAGTTAGATGTGACGGAAAGAGGTTTTAGTTACCATAATGATGCTCAACTGGACATGAGAATGGATCAGACACAAGAGTTGACGGCTCATGAGATTGTCAACCATTGGGACTTTAATGATCTAGTCAGGATATTTTTCAGATATGGAGAAGAAAAATTTTCTAAACAGATTGCCCGTAAAATAGAAGCAGCGCGCGAAGAAAGAACAATTAATACCACACAGGAACTCGTAGATATTATTAAAGAGGGGATACCTGCTCCTGCACGAAGAAAAGGAGGGCATCCTGCAAAACGCATCTTTCAGGCTCTCAGGATTGCTGTGAATGATGAATTAGGCTCCCTGGAGGACTCGCTTGAAGCCGCTGTAGAGGTGTTGAATATAAACGGACGAATCAGCATCATTACCTTCCATTCACTTGAAGACAGGATCGTCAAGCAACTGTTCAAAGGGTATTCGAAGATGCCGGACTTGCCACGTGGGTTACCGGTGATTCCTGATCACGAACAGCCAAAATTGAAACTGATCAATAAAAAACCGATTATTCCATCAGAAGAAGAGTTGTCAGAGAATAATCGTGCGCGAAGTGCCAAATTAAGAATTGCAGAAAAACAAACGGATTAATTACTAGAGAAAATTTAGAAAGGAGAAGTGAGTGCAATGATGAATGATAACCTTGCCAGACAACCGGAAACCGAACACCAGCCACTAGTGCAGCCACAACCACAACAGGAACCGAAAAAAGTACATAAACTAAATCCTCAGACAAAAGGTGTTACGCGACTTGAATCAGCTGTTATGAGCTTTTTTGGTATAATCTTATTTGGACTGGCAGTTGCTCATATCGCATTATCTATGCAGGTGTCAACAGTCAATCGATCTATTCAGGACGTTCAGTCGCAGTCTGTCGTTACTCAGATCGAAAATGAGAATTACGAGCAGAAAGTTCAGGAACTGTCTAGATATGACAGAGTTTACTCTATTGCAAATGATTTTGATCTGGAAATGAATGAAGACCAAATCAGGAATGTATTCAGATGAAGCAGTTTAAAAGAAAAGTCAGAGAAAACAGTCCGTTCAGAAACAGAAAATCGATAGCTGTTTTCATGTATGTTCTATGCTTTGTTCTCTTCTGTTCATTGTTTTTCAGGTTTACCTGGATAATGGTAAGGGGAGAAGTGAATGGTGAAGATCTTCGTCTTAACGTAGAGAGACTGTACACTAGAAATAATGTGCTTCAGGCCCGAAGAGGGACTATATATGACAGAAATGGGAATCCAATTGCTTCGGATGCAACTACATACAAAATGGTAGCTGTTTTAACTGATGAATGGTCTACACCGAACAGACCACAGCATGTTGAAGATCCGAGAACTGTTTCTCAAGTCTTATCCAGACATATAGCTATGGGAGAAGAAGATATCTATAATCGGTTGATTCTTGATAATAAACAGGTGGAGTTTGGTAATGCAGGCACGAATTTAACATATGAAACGATGAGTGCCATCGAAAATGAACTGACAGAAGCTGAGTTGACTGGGATCACTTTCGAGGAAAGTAGAAGCAGACTTTATCCTAATGGGACTTTTGCCTCTCACACTATCGGTTTGGCGCAAAAAAATGATGAAGAAGATAATGAGGTTCAAGGTGTATTAGGTATCGAAAGACAATTTGACGATCTTTTAAGTGGAGAAAACGGCTGGATAAGAAATCAGCGCGACCGTTTCGGTTACATCATTCCTGATCAGGAAGTAGAAGAAGTCCTGCCGGAGGATGGTGAAGATATTACACTGACAATCGACCGCCGAATTCAAATATTTTTAGAAAGCATAGTTGAAGAAGTTAATCAGGAACATAATCCAGAGTATATAACGGCTAACCTTATGAATGCTAAGACAGGTGAAATTTTAGCCACTTCACAGCGTCCAACTTTCAACGCAACAACCAAGGAAGGAATAGATCAATCCTGGCAGAATCTGCTCGTCGAGTATACTTTCGAACCTGGTTCAACGTTCAAAGTAATGACTTTGGCTGCATCGATTCAGGAAGGAACTTTCCATCCTAATGACTACTACAAATCAGGTCAGATTCAAGTGGGCGGCGGAACAGTTAGAGATGTCAGACGAGAAGGCTGGGGAACGATCAGCCATCTGGAAGGTTTGGCACGTTCCAGTAATGTCTCCTTTGTTCATCAAGTTGAAGAAATGGGGCATGACACCTGGAAAACGTATTTGGACAACTATGGTTTTGGAACGCGGACTGGTATTGAACTGCCGAGTGAAGCCAGCGGGAGCAATCCATACGAATGGCCCCTTCAAAAAATAAACACAGCTTTTGGACAAGGGATAGCCGTTACGCCGATTCAAATGCTTAAAGCTTTCTCAGCTGTTACGAATGGCGGAGTGATGGTCGACCCACACCTTGTTATGAATGGAGAAGAGGGACAAGCAGATGAAACGTCACAGGTCTTAACACCTGAAACTGCTGAACAAACTTTACATTATTTGAAAGAAACAGTATACAATGAAAATGGAACGGCGAGAGGCTATGACATTGATGGATTTGAGATAGCTGCTAAGACAGGGACAGCTCAAATTTCGGATCCAGACACTGGAAGATACTTGACTGGTGCTGAAAACCATGTCTTCTCAGTTGTAGGAATGGCTCCTGCGGATGATCCGGAACTGATTTTTTATGTGACGGTTCAGCAACCTGAATTGAATACTATTACTCATGGGAGTCAGGCAGTACAGAAAATATTCAATCCCGTTATGAAACGCGCATTGGAGTACTATTCTGCTGAAGATACGTCCTTAGATGAAACTGAGTTAGAACAGACTAAAATGAGCAGTTATATCGATGAAAATACGCAGTCTGCTCTAGCGGAGTTAAGTGATGCATTTGTTGAACATAGTATTATAGGGACTGGCGACCGGATTGTTCAGCAGTCCCCAGCTGTGGACTCTCAAATCGATGAATCTCAAAGAATTCTGCTTCTGACAAACGGGGCTATGACACTACCCGACCTGACCGGCTGGTCCAGAAATGATTTGTTGAGGCTGGCAGAACTGACTGGTGTAAATTTGTCCATTAATGGTGAAGGATTTGTGACAGAGCAAAGTTTAACTGCCGGGTCGTTTATTGAAACGGGAACTGAAATAGTGGTACAATTAGCATCGAATCAATAAAGACTTAGGAGTGGACATAAAAAGTGGAGAGTGTAAGTTTAATACTGCCGTTGATCATCAGTAGTGTAATCGCAGTTGTTTTAATGCCGGCAGTAATCAATTATTTCAAAAAGAAACAGTTAGGTCAGACAACTAGAGAAGAAGGACCGTCCTGGCATGAAGCTAAATCAGGGACCCCAACTATGGGCGGAGTTTCAATACTGATATCCGTGGTGGCGACATCATTAGTGTTCAGTTTGATTTATGATGTAAATCTTGGGCTGAATGCACTACTGGTTTTCATTTTTCTAGTATTTGCAGTAATTGGATTCGTTGATGATTATATCAAAGTAGTTATGAAACGAAATCTGGGACTCACAAGCCTACAGAAATTACTTGCTCAAATAGCAGGGGCTATTCTGTTCTACCTAGGCGTTAACAGCCTTATTTCAGTAAATGTAATCCAGCTGCCTTTTGGTATCAGCATAGATCTTGGATTGATTTACGGTTTATTCGTTCTATTCTGGCTTGTTGGGTTTTCGAATGCAACAAACCTGACAGATGGAATAGATGGGCTCCTTGCAACCACTGGAACCATTGCATATATTACTTATACACTCATTGCAGTGTGGCAGAACCAGTGGGAAGTAGCATTGTTCACTGTATCTATAGTAGGTGCGCTGATTGGATTCTTTCTTTTCAACAAAAAACCAGCTAAAATCTTTATGGGCGATGTTGGTTCTCTGGCTTTAGGAGCAGGATTGGCCGGGACGTCGATCATTTTAAATCAGGAGTGGACACTCCTGTTGATCGGTCTGATATTCGTTATCGAAACAGCAAGCGTCATGCTTCAAGTAACATCTTTCAAAACAAGAGGAAAACGAATTTTCAAAATGAGTCCAATCCATCATCACTTTGAAATGAGTGGATGGGGAGAATGGAAAATTGTCATTATCTTTTCCGCAATCACGTTGATTATGAGTGTAGTAGCGTTAATTATGATTTGAATGCTGGAACTGGTAGTAGATTTCTACTTCCAGTTTTTTTACATTCAGTGTAAAATCAGTACGGGTGACTAACTTTTGAATGAGGAGTAGTTTAATGACTATAAGAGATGACTATAAAAACAAGAACATATTAGTATTGGGACTGGCAGTCAGTGGATACAGTGCAGCCAAAGTTCTGCATCAATTAGGGGCATCTGTCATTGTAAATGACTATAAACATCTAAAAGACAATAAAGAAGCAGATGAATTGTCATCCTTGGGAATCAAGGTCGTGACCGGGGGACACCCTTTAAGTTTACTGGACGATACGCCTGACATGATCGTTAAAAATCCTGGCATTCCGTACTCCAATCCTTTGCTCGTGGAGGCATTGAAAAGAGGAATACCGATCATTACTGATGTTGAGATCGCGTATACGATCAGCGAGTCCCCTATAGTAGCCATCACAGGCACAAATGGCAAAACAACCACTACAAAAATGATTGAGTCATTGTTAAAAGCTGATTATGAAAACGGCCATATTTATTCAGTCGGCAATATTGGAACGCCAGCGGCGAGTGTAGCTTTAAATTCCGGTACAGAAGACACTCTAATCATGGAGGTATCAAGTTTTCAGTTGATGGGGACTTCTGAGTTTAAGCCGAAAATAGCTGTCATAACTAATATTCACTCAGCTCACTTGGACTACCATGGATCTCGAAATGAGTATGTAATGGCTAAAATGAACATAACCAAAAAGCAGACAAAAGAAGATTATCTAATTTATAATCACGATCAGTTCGAACTGACTGAACTGGTTACAAGTGAAAGCAAAGCCACATTTATTCCTTTTTCCAGAAAAAAACGGCTGGATAAAGGCGTTTATTTAGATAATGGCACCATTTACTTCAATAATGAAAAAGTAATGGATAGCGCATCTATCATTATGCCGGGCAAGCATAATCTGGAAAATGCACTGGCTGCCATCGCTGTAGCCAAACTTTATAAAGTAAGCAACGAGGCAATCGAGAAAGTATTTAGTAAATTTAACGGTGTTCCTCATCGACTGCAGTTTGTCGACGAGTTCAATCATCGCAAGTTTTATAACGATTCTAAAGCAACCAATTCATTAGCAGCAATAAATGCTTTGGAAGGTTTTAATCAAAAAGTGATTTTACTGGCAGGTGGACTGGATCGTGGTGATAGCTTTGAAGACCTTATTCCTGCTTTTAGAAAGCATGTAAAGTACTTATTTACATTTGGAGAGACTGCTCAGAAATTGTCTGAGGTAGGAGCTGAAGCAGGTGTTGAGATGGCCACTGCTTATGACAAGCTGTCTGACGCCGTAGCAAAGGCTTATTTAGAAAGTAAAGAAGGAGACATTGTTCTCCTGTCTCCTTCTTGCGCAAGCTGGGATGCTTATTCCAATTTCGAGGCTAGAGGACAGGACTTTATAGATAATGTTGAATTGATCAAAAAAGGCTATTTAAAAGGAGAGTAAGCACTAGGTGCGTTTTTTATGAGGATATTAGTAACCGGCGGAGGAACTGGGGGACATATTTACCCGGCTTTAGCCCTGATCAAAAGAATAAAAGAATTGCACTCTGATGCTGAATTCTTGTATGTTGGGACGTTCAGGGGATTGGAAAGTACTATTGTACCTGAGCAGTCGATCAATTTTGAGCCCTTAAAAGTTGAAGGGTTTAAAAGAAGTTTAAATATGCAGGGGATCGTTTATAATGTTAAAACGGTCGGCTATTTTATCAAAGCTATCAGAAAGTCAAAGAAAATAATTAAAGAATTCGAACCAGATGTCGTTATAGGAACTGGTGGGTATGTGAGTGCACCTGTCTGCTATGCCGCAGCAAAAAGTCATATTCCGACAATTATTCATGAACAAAATAGTGTAGCTGGAATCACGAATAAGTTTTTGGCTAAATATGTTTCTGCCATCGCTATCTGTTTTGAAGATGCCCGGGCACAATTTCAGGGACATGAGGAGAAGGTTCATTTTACAGGTAATCCTAGAGCGCAGGAAGTGGCCTATATAGAAAAAAACAGCAGTTTAACAGAGTATGGTCTAAAGGCTGAAACACCTACAGTTCTTATATTTGGAGGCAGCAGAGGCGCATATGCTATTAACGAAGCAGTGATTAAAAACGGGAAAGCTCTGGAGCAAGGGGATTATCAGGTGCTGTTTGTAACGGGCAGAGACCACTATGAATCAATACTAAGCAAATGGAAAGAAATGAATGGGGAGCTAAGCGAGCAGTCATCGGTCAAAGTGGTTCCTTATATTGATGATTTACCCAATGTTTTTGCATCAGTATCATTAGTTGTATCTAGAAGTGGAGCTACAACTTTAGCGGAGTTGACATCGTTGGGGGTCCCAAGTATATTGATTCCCAGTCCGAATGTCACTGAGGATCACCAGACACGCAATGCCAGAAGCCTCTCGGACGCAGATGCAGCAGTATTGATAAAAGAGACTGAGTTGAATGGGCAGATGTTCATCGATAGTATCAATAAACTGATGACAGATGAGTCAAAAAGAAGCATAATGACTCGGAACGCTAAAGCCTTAGGGGTTCCAGATGCTTCTGACAGACTAATTCATCTTATGTTAGAGCTGATAAGTAAAGAGGATTGAAATAGGAGAAGTGACTATGACACTGAAAGAGGAAACTGAGGAAGTGAAAAATGACGGAGGTAAAGCATCCTCTTTTTCACGGCTGACATCATTTAACAGGCTATATATAAAATGGGGTATGCTTGTATTACTTTTTATGTTTAGTATTATTCTGTCAGCATATAGCATAAGTCCGTATAGCGAAGTGAACGGAGTCTCTGTTGAAGGGACTAATGAAGTTTACGACCAGGCCGTCTATCAAGGCAGTACGATCCAGATGGGTGATTCCATAGTGACTGTTTTAAGAAATAGAAGTGAAATTGAAGAGGCAATTGAAAGCAGCATTCCACAAATTTCTGAAGCCAGTGTTAGCTTAAGCGGATTACAGACAGTCAACATAACGGTAAGTGAATATGAAACCGTCGCCTATCTTTTAAATGAGGACCAGTATTATAAAATCCTTGAGAATGGAGTCATATTAGATGAATTCCTTCCACGAATCACTTCGAACCAGCCGGTACTGCTGAATTTTTCACAAGGGTCAGTTTTAGATCGGATGCTGGTGGAGTATGAAGAAGTAGAAGAGTCAATCAAGGCTATCGTTTCTGAAATAGAGCTCATGGATAGTGATCGAAATGACATGCTGGTACGTATTTTTATGAATGATGGAAATGAAGTGCTGGCATCAATACCTACTTTAGCTGAACGCCTTAATTATTATCTTCAGATGAGAGAAACTGTCGGTAGTGAAAAGGGACTGTTTGATTTGGAAGCAGGTGCTTATTTTATACCGTTTACTTCAGATGAGTATGAAGAATTTGAAGAGACTGATGAAATTTTAGAAGTAGAGGAATAACCAAATAGCGAAAGCAAAATGATTATAAAAGAGTGTCTTATCATCAGAGATAAGGCACTCTTTTTAACTAATACAAAACAGCTAGTGACATAGGTGAGATACTGTTACACAAAAGTAATCAAAAATACTGATAAATCAATAAATAGACTTCATTATGGCGTTCGGTTTATGGTAGAATAAAAAGTATCAATAGTTTGAAATTAGTTAGTTTAGGCTGGTTTTAGTTATTGAAGAATGGGAGGTTTCAATAAAGTGAAGGATGGAATTTATTCAAGTTTAGATATTGGAACCACTTCAATAAAAGTCATTGTATCTGAAGTGCTAAATAGCAAGATGAATGTTATTGGAGTTGGAAGTGAAAAATGTAACGGGATTAACAAAGGATTAATTATAGATATTGATGAAACTGCTCAATCTGTAAAGAAAGCAGTCAAACAAGCCGAAGAAAAATCCGGTATACAGATCGGATCATTAATAGTAGGAGTTCCTGCAACAAATGTTGAAATCAATCCTTTTCACGTTACGGTTTCTGTAGAAAATGCGTCACAGGAAATCAATAACTCGTTATTAAAAAAGATTATAGAATTAATTAAATCAAAAAAAGTGCCTAATGATAAGACGTTATTATCAATTATGGTAGAAGAGTTTTTAGTAGACGGATTTGATGGAATTAAGGATCCGCGTAAAATGGTCGGCGAACAAGTTGAACTTTACGGAACACTTTTAGCTGTATCGAAAACAGTCCTGCACAACATTAAAAAAAGTGTGAACAATGCTGGTTTCGAAATAAGTGATATGATATTCCAGCCGCACGCAATGTCGGAGCTGGTCATGTCTGAAGATGAACGTCGCTTTGGGACCATTCAAATCGATTTGGGTGGAGGACAGACCTCTGCTTCTGCTGTTCATGACGAGCAGGTTAAGTTTGCCACTATTATTCAAGAAGGTGGCGAAAATATCACTAAAGATATATCAGTGGTGTTGAACACCTCTCTCAGAAACGCTGAAAAACTTAAAAGGGAAGTTGGATATGCTTTTCGTGACGACAACCAGGAAAAAGATCAGCTGATCTCAGTTGATGTCGTTGGACAGGAAGGCAATATCGAAGTCAAGGAGTCATACATTGCTGAGATAATTGAAGCCAGACTCTCTCAGATATTTGAGAAAGTTCGGGAAGAGCTTGAAGAAATCGGCGCATTCGATCTGCCTGGCGGGATAATCATGACCGGTGGAACTGCTGCCATTCCTGGAGTAGAAGAACTTGCAGAAGACATTTTTGAAGTGAACGTTAAGACGTATATACCAGATTTTATGGGCGTCCGTTATCCGTCCTTTTCAAATGCAATTGGGCTGGTTCACTCTAAAGCTAAGATGGATGAGTTGTCCAAAGTTATAAATCACATGATTTTAAATAAAGAATATGCTCTGTCCGAAACTGGACCCCAGGAAACTCAGCCAGCTGTTTCGACTACTCAAAAAAACAGTCATCAGCAGGATAACAAAGATAATGAATCAGTAATCGAAAAAATAAAAAGTATCTTTTCAAATTTTTTTGAATAATTAATGAGAAGGATATACAGGAGGAAAAAGAATGGAATTAGGATTTGATTCTGCAATATCTAATGGAGCACTTATAAAAGTTATTGGTGTCGGTGGAGCCGGCGGTAATGCTGTAAACCGAATGATTGAAGACGATGTACAAGGTGTAGAATTTATAGTAGCCAACACAGATCTGCAGGCACTTGACATGATGAGTGCTGAAACTAAAATTCAACTCGGACCCAAACTGACAAGAGGTCTAGGGGCAGGTGCTAATCCAGAAGTTGGAAGAAAATCGGCTGAAGAGAGTGAAGAAGCACTAGCAGAAGCCTTAAAAGGCGCAGACATGGTATTCGTAACTGCAGGAATGGGTGGCGGTACTGGAACTGGAGCTGCAGGAATTGTAGCTAGAATAGCTAAAGAGCAGGGTGCACTGACCGTTGGTGTTATTACCAGACCGTTTACTTTCGAAGGCCCGAAAAAAGGTCGTTTTGCTGCTGAAGGAATAGCTTCAATGCGCGAACACGTTGATACTTTAGTGACTATATCCAATAACCGCCTGCTTGAAATCGTTGATAAAAAAACACCGATGATGGAAGCTTTCAGAGAAGCAGACAATGTTTTAAGACAAGGTGTGCAGGGTATTTCTGATTTGATTACTAACCCTGGATATGTAAACCTGGACTTTGCGGATGTTAAAACCGTTATGGAAAACCAGGGATCTGCATTAATGGGTATCGGTACTGCAACTGGTGAGAACAGAACAGCCGAAGCGACTAAAAAGGCGATTTCTTCTCCTTTATTAGAAATTTCACTGGATGGTGCTGAAAATGTACTGCTAAATATAACAGGTGGATCTGACCTGACTTTATTCGAAGCACAAGATGCATCCGACATTGTCTCAGCAGCAGCAACTAATGATGTAAACATCATTTTTGGTACTTCTGTCAATGAAGAACTGGGTGACGAAGTAGTCGTGACTGTTATTGCAACAGGTATCGATGCAGAAAGTAAAACGCAGCAGAAGCCAGCTCCTGCTAAAAAAAATCTTAAATCCGCTACAACCAAAGACAGCGAGAACGATCCTTTTGGGAACTGGGATATTAGAAAAGAACCGAACCTGAGAGACAGACACAACGCTGATTTAGATGAAAAAGCTGAAAAGAAAAAAGATAATTCATCTAATAATCTGTTTTCCAGAGATGAAGAGTCAGAAAATACTAACGAAGAAATGGATACACCACCTTTCTTCAGACGACGACGTAAATAATAGTCACTGGAAAGGAAGAGTATTGTGAGTATAAAGGAAAAATTGAATGATTACTTTTCTCTGAATGACTCGGACAACGATAATCAAGAAGCATTATCTGAGAAAAAGTCTGTTAAGGAAATGAATAAAAGTACGAATGCTGTTGCTCCTCAAAGATCAGAAAATAATGAAATGAGAAAATCATCTCATCAGAATATTGTAGCGATCAATCATCAGCAAGCCTTAAAAAAGCCTAAGATCAAAGTAATGGAACCGAGACTATATTCTGATGTCCAGTCTATTGCAGATATATTATTAAACAACCAGTCAGTTATTCTGAACTTCAGGCGAATGGAAAAAGGTCAAGCGACTAAAATGATTGATTTTTTAATGGGGACAACCTATGCGATCAAAGGTGATATTCAACGATTAGGTGAGGAAATATTCATCTGTACGCCTCAGTCTTTTGAAGTTGATGGAGCTGAATTACAGGCACTAAAAAATAATGAGTACTAAAGAGAATGGAGCTTCATAAAACAGATGTTAGTTCAATTAATACCAGCTTTATACAGATTAATAATGCAGGGGTTACAGATTTACAGAATAGCACTGGTCGTTTACTTTCTATTATCTTGGATGCCGGGAGGTTACCAGTCCGGTTTGGGTCAATTCCTTATCCGGATATGTGAACCATATGTTGGGATATTCAGACGATTTGTTCCGCCGATCGGTATGTTGAGTTTAGCGGGAATCGTTGCATTCTTTTCACTGAATTTTATCGAATACGGCATTACGGCTCTATTTCAATTAGTTTTAACCCTAATACAACAGGTTGGATGAGGTAGCGATGGAGAATATTTATCAGCACTTTAGAGAAGAAGAAAAACGGTTTATTGATCAGACTCTGGACTGGGCTCAGCAAGTTGATATGCAGTATACTCCTTATCTGACTCCATTTCTGGATCCCAGAGAACAGTATATAGTAGAGTCAGTTATTGGACAGTACGAAGAGGTTCAGATTAATGAGTATGGTGGGTACGAGGCGGCTGAACGCAAGCGCCTCTATCTTTCACCGTCATACTTCGAACCGGAACAGAAAGATTTTGATATTAAACTGGCAGAAATCAGGTACCCCAAAAAGTTCGCAGACTTATCACACGGAAAAATACTAGGAACGTTGATGGGATCAGGCATTGAACGGAACAAGATAGGGGATATCATAACAGATGGAGAACGCTGGCAGTTTTTTGCAGAAGGAGCCATTATGGACTTTCTGTTGTCTTCTATAGATAAAGTGGGAAATATTTCCATTCAACTGGAAGAAACTGCATATACAGATATTATTAGGCCAAAGGATACCTGGGAAGACAGAGATGTAATTGTCTCCTCTCTTAGGTTGGATGTTGTCCTCGCAAGTGCATTCAACTTCTCCAGACAAAAATCAAAGGAACTGATTTCATCCGGAAAAGTTAAAGTCAACTGGAACGAAACGGAACGCCCCGATAGTGTTCTTGGTATTTATGATGTTATTTCTATAAGAGGATACCGTAGAATAAGACTGCAATCGATAGAAGGAAAGACTAAGAAAGAGAAAATTAGACTTTCTCTAGGCGTCTTGGATAGAAACAGCTAATTATTTCTTGAGTTAATGAGTCAGTTTTATTATACTAAAGGCACTGAGGCCTTAATAATTATTGGAGGTATTTTTCATGGCATTAACACCATTGGATATACATAATAAGGAATTCCCTGTCAAAATGAGAGGGTATGATCAGGATGAAGTAAATGACTATCTTGATCAGATTATTAAAGATTATGAAATGCTTCTGAAACAAAAAAAAGAAGCAGAAAAGAAATTAAGTTTTGCTGAGGAAAAACTGGCGAATTACGATCAGATGCATGACTCATTGAATAAATCGATCCTTGTTGCTCAAGATGCTGCAGATCGACTGAAGAAGAATGCTGAAAAAGAAGCGGAAATGATTACGAAAGAAGCTAAGACAGAAGCTGGAAACGTGCAGCATGAAGCTGAAAACCATGCGGATGAATTGCTTAAAGATGCCGTTTATAAAGCGAGACGCATTGAGCAGGAAACAGAAGAGTTGAGGAAACAGAGTCGTATTTTCAGACAGAGATTGCAATTAATGATCGAATCTCAACTTGAATTAGTAAAAAAGGACGAATGGAATGATATTCTGCAGCCACCTACCTCAGAACAACCAGATACTGATACACTAAATGAGGTAAAAGAAGAACTTGACAGTAAAAGTGAAGTAGAAGATACTGATTCATCAGCTGAGCTGGAAGAGTCTGATTCTCAAGAGTATGAAGAAGGCATGATACCGGCTGTTGAATTACCGGAAGTAAAATAGTAAATGTGACTTGAAACACGAGTTTAATGGATACTTTACAGAGAGTCAATGAACGCTGAAACATTGACAAGTGGAAGTTAACCTTATCCTTCAAGCAAACTGTAGCTGAATGAAGTAAGCGGCAGCGTTACTCTGCGTTAAAGAGACCAAGGAAAGGCACAATTCATTGCTTTTCAAATTAAGGTGGTACCACGAAGATTTCGTCCTTTAGGATGAGGTCTTTTTTTATTATAAAAAAGGCAGGGTGATAAAATGGAAATCAAAGAAACATTAAATTTATTAAAAACTGAATTCCCCATGAGGGCAAATCTTCCGAACAAAGAACCTGAAAGACAGAAAGAATGGGAAGAATCAGATATATACAATAAAAGACAAGCGTTAAACAAGGACAAGCCCTCATTTATTTTGCACGATGGACCTCCCTATGCTAATGGGAATATCCACATTGGTCATGCGCTGAATAAAATTTCAAAAGATATTATAGTAAGGTACAAATCAATGTCTGGATATAGGGCACCTTATGTACCAGGGTGGGATACTCATGGTTTACCGATTGAACAGGCGCTGACAAACACAGGCGTTGACAGAAAATCGATGTCAGTTGTAGAATTCAGAAAATTATGTGAAGACTATGCATGGAAACAGATTGAAAAACAACGCACCGATTTCAAGAGATTAGGTGTAGCTGGAGAATGGGATAATCCATATGTGACGTTGACTAAAGATTACGAAGCAGAACAAATTCGTGTATTTGGTAAAATGGCAGAAAAAGATTATATCTATCGTGGGTTAAAACCGATTTACTGGTCTCCTTCCAGCGAATCTGCTTTAGCAGAAGCTGAGATTGAATATCATGATGTTCGCTCACCTAATATCTATGTTGCGTTCAAAGTTAAAGATGGAAAATCCCTATTAGATACTGATACTTCATTTGTTATTTGGACGACTACACCGTGGACATTACCCGCCAATCTCGCGATTGCAGTAAAACCAGATGCTCAATATGCTGTTGTTGAAGCGGATGGCAGAAAATTTGTAGTTGCTTCTGAGATGGTTGAGGATATAGCCGAGACATTAGAGTGGGAAAATGTCACGCTTATCAATGAAATCGAAGGGAAAGAACTGGAAGGCATTACTGCACAACACCCATTCTATGATCGTGAATCCCTGCTTATTCTGGGAGATCACGTTACTTTAGAAGACGGAACTGGACTCGTCCATACAGCACCAGGACATGGTGAAGATGACTTTATTGTGTGTCAGAAGTATCAATTGCCTGTATTATCACCAGTTGATGCAAAAGGGCTTTTCACTGCTGAAGCACCAGGACTTGAAGGTGTTTTTTACGATAAAGCAAATAAAACAATCACAGAGTGGCTGGAAGAGAATGATGCACTATTAAAACTGGATTTCTTCACCCACAGCTATCCTCATGACTGGCGTACGAAAAAACCGGTTATCTTTAGGGCAACACCTCAATGGTTTGCTTCTATCAACAACTTTAGAGAAGAAATCCTTAAAGCTGTTCAGGACGTTGACTGGCTTCAGCCATGGGGAATGCAGAGAATATTTAACATGGTCAGAGATCGTGGAGATTGGGTAATATCCCGTCAGCGTGCATGGGGCGTGCCACTTCCTATCTTTTACGGTGAAAATGGAGATGCTATCATCACACCGGAAACGACAGAACATGTGGCACAGCTATTTGAAGAACACGGGTCAAATATCTGGTTTGAAAAAGAAACTGTAGAGTTGCTTCCAGAAGGATTCACCCATCCATCAAGTCCTAATGGTGTCTTTACAAAAGAAACAGACATCATGGATGTATGGTTTGACTCTGGATCATCTCATCATGCGGTACTTCGCAAAAGAGAGAACCTGTCATTCCCTGCTGACTTGTACCTGGAAGGATCAGATCAATATAGAGGCTGGTTCAACTCAAGTATTACAACCTCTGTAGCCATTAACGGAGTATCTCCGTACAAAGCAGTTCTGTCTCAGGGTATGGTTTTAGACGGCAACGGTAAGAAAATGAGTAAATCCATCGGAAATGTTATCGATCCTAATAAAGTGATCAAACAGATGGGAGCAGATTTGATTCGTCTCTGGGTTTCCAGTGTCGATACACAAGCTGACGTTAGAGTAAGTATGGATATTCTGAAACAGGTTTCCGAGATTTACCGTAAAATCAGAAATACGATTCGTTTCCTTATCCAGAACACAGAGGACTTTGACATCAATAAGGATGGCGTAGCTTATGAAGAACTGCGTCCAGTAGATCAGTATCTGATGAACCGTTTGAATCAGACGGTTAAAAATGTGACCGATGGCTATGAGCGTCATGTTTTTTCTGATATTTTTAAAGAAATCAATCAGTTCTGTACAGTAGATGTTTCCAATTTCTATGCTAACTTTTCAAAAGATGTATTATATATTGATGCACCGGATGATTATAATAGAAGAGCGATGCAGACTGTGTTTTATCATATCATAAGAGACCTGACTAAATTGCTGGCGCCTATTTTACCTCATTCAGCTGAAGAGATGTGGACATACCTGCAGGAAGAAGAAGACTATGTTCAACTAGCTGAGTTTCCTGAAGTGAGATCATATGATAACGAAGCTGAGGTACTGGATAAATGGAATGCATTCATGAAGTTCCGTGATAAGGTGCTGAAAGCTAATGAAGTAGCCAGAGAAAATAAAATTATCGGGAAAGATTTTGAAGCCAAAACCACTATTTATGCATCCAACCAGGTCAAAGAGCTGCTCGAGTCACTGAACAGCGATATTAGACAAATACTGATTGCTTCTGATCTGATCATAAAAGACCTGTCCGAAAAACCAGAAGATGAATCTATACTGGAGTTTGAGGGCGTATCTATTAAAGTAGAACACATGTCTGGAGAAGTGTGCACACGCTGTCGTATCACATCAGAAAACACAGTTCAAATCTCTGATGAAGAGTACTTGTGTCAACGGTGTCATGAGATATGCGAGAAGCATTATCCTGAAGTTTTAGCTAAATAAAAGTAAAAATAACCTGATGATTAGTCAGTGTAGAAATCATACACTGATTAATCATCAGTTTTTTTATAAAAAAGAATCTGATACCTTGATTTGAAGCGTTTTCTTTTGTATAATTTTATGTGTAATAGAGGTTTGATTTAAAGCTTACTAAACAAATAAGTCTTAAATGCATTAGATTTCTGTTGCAAGTATAAAGTAGGAGGAATAAGCAAATGGTACAAGGGAAAGTAAAATGGTTCAATGCAGAAAAAGGATTCGGGTTTATCGAAGTAGAAGGACATGAAGATGTGTTTGTACATTTCAGTTCAATCGACAGTGAAGGATACAAATCTTTAGATGATGGACAAGAAGTTGAATTTGAAATCGTCGATGGAGACAGAGGTCCTCAGGCAGCTAACGTAACTAAACTATAAAAAAACATCCTCAAGTCAAATCTTGAGGATGTTTTTATTTTATTCTTCAGGCTATATTATAATCTGCTGGCAATTAAATCATAAATAAATACGATCAGAATTGCACCAACAATAGCAGGAACGATAAAGAATCCACCTAATTCAGGACCCCATTGGAATAGAGCATGACCAGCCCACGCTCCGATAAAGCCGATTATAATATTACCAATAATTCCGCCAGGTACGTCTGTACCGACAATCGCTTGTCCGATTGCTCCAATAACGCCACCAACAACTAGTGACCAAATAAATCCTAACATAAATATCTCTCCTCTTTCTTATAAATTACTTACAAACCTAGTATAGGAAAAAGTCACAGATTATTCAAACAATAGCACTTACGAACAGATAAGATACTACTAATTAGGAACGATTATCTTTTTGCGGCTCGGTTAATTGAAGCAACTGATCTTTCAGGCGGCTTTCCAGCTGCTGCAGCTGAACTTCAGCCTCTTTGCGTTTTGATCGACCCTCACGTTGAATAGTCAATGTTTCCTCGAGAGTTTCAACCAGATCCGCTTGAGTTTTTTCGAGTGTTTCGATATCGATGATACCTCGCTCATTTTCATGCGCTGTTTCAATTGAGGACTGTTTTAACATTTCAGAATTTTTAGTTAAAAGATCGTTAGTTGTTTCAGAAACTTGTCTTTGCGCAGTAACTGCTTCTTTTTGACGTAACAAGGTCAAGGCTACAACTATCTGGTTTTTCCATAGCGGGATAGCCGTATTGATAGACGTTTGGATTTTTTCGCTTAATGCCTGATTTGTATTTTGAATCAGACGAATCTGTGGTGCCTGTTGAATAGTCATCTGTCGAGCTGTTTTAAGATCGTATACGCGTTTGTCCAGTCTGTTGAGAAACTGATTCAAGTCATTGACCTTTTGAACTTCCATCTGATTTCCGCTTGTTTCAGCATGCTTAACGGCCTGTGGAATGACTTCATTAGAGAGTTCTTCAATTTTTACTTCTCCAGCTGCTATATAAACATTCAAAGCTTCGAAATAATCATAATTCTTCTCATAGAGGTCTTCAAGCATCACATTATCTTTCAGTAACAGCTCACGTTCTTTATCTAATTTAACCGCAATTTTATCGACCTGTGCACCGATTTTCTGATACTTGGCGGTTGTTTCATATATAGAGCGATTTATTTTACGGAACATTTTCTTGAAGATGTTTTTATTTTCTGCTTTCAGTTCATTTGGATCTGCTTCATTTAAACGAAACATCAGGTCATTCAGTGTTTCACCGATGTGATTAGTTTCCTGATTTTGCACATGATTCAACACAGAGTGAGAAAAATCGCCCAGTTTCTGTTGAGCCTGGGCTCCGTAGTTGAGTAAAGCATCTGTATTTGACGTATCAATTTGTTTTGCAAGCTCGTAGGCCTGTTTTTTTCGGGTTTCATTTAAACTATCGATCATTTTTTTCACTTCAACTTGCTTTTCAATACCCGTTTCATTTTCTGACACTTGTTTTTCAAGTGAGGTCTGTCCGAAAGGGTTGGATAATAAGTCATCTATTTCGGCAGTTTTATTTGAATCAAAGTTTTCGGTTTCCTTGTTCGACATGTTAACAGCTCCTTCAAATCACATTATATTATAAATTTTTGTCTAAAGTACGTTTTGCCAGTTCGATTTCAACATCCAGATCTTGAATATCGTCTTCTTTAAACATTACATAATCTTCTACAATCTGACCGCACATTTTATCAATAGTGGCAGACGATTTATCTAATATGTCATAAGTCGCTTTACTTTTAGCTTTATGATTTTCAATTTCGACATATTTGACAACTAAATCAGCAAGGGAAGGTAAGTGAACATACAAAAACTGATCCACTTCGTGCAAACGGTCAGGTTCATTAGCTATTTCCTTAAACAATGCCTTAGATAAGCCGACAGTGTTGTTTCTGTTTTCAATCGCTTTTAGCTTGCCGGATTTAGCCATGTTTGTTTCAATAGTCATGACCTGTTCTTTAGCTTTATGCATTGTTTTTCTGAAGTACTGGATATCTTCTTTAGAAAGACCTTTTGATGTATAAAAGGCTTCTTTTTCCTGGCTGAGGCGAGGCAGTTTAGAACCGCCGGACTTGCTGCTTGAAGACCTGCTGTTATATTTTTTTAACATAAAGACACCGGCTCCTATACTGAGTAATAGTGCTGCAAACCCATTTAAATCGAATCCTAAGAGTAAGACAAATAGGAAAAGGGTAGTGAATAATGTGACGATATACGTTAATGATTTATTAAGTGTTGAGTGTTTCATTTGTAATCCTCCATTCTTATGAAACAATGACTTATTCTACCTATATAGTATCACAAATCATAAAATAATTAACATGGGACCTAAGATGGATTTACTGCTTTGGACTAATTAAGCATGAGGGTGAAAAATACAGTAAAATGAGGTATGATAAACTCATAAGTTAGGGGTGAATGTATGGAATTTTATGAAGAAACTGTTGAAGAAACTTCAATTTACAAAGGAAATGTAACAGAATATACTGTACAGAAAGTGAAATTGCCTAATGGAGAATTAGCTCAGAGGGAGATTGTCAGACATGCGGGAGCAGCCGCTATTATTCCCTTTACTGAAGATGGCCGGCTGATACTGGTCAAGCAATATCGAAAAGCAATTGAGAGCGAGAGTATTGAAATCCCAGCAGGATTGAAAGATGCAGATGATGAATCGGGATTGAACACGGCAAAAAGAGAATTGGAAGAAGAAACAGGGTACAAAGCGAGACAATGGGATTTTGTAACGTCTTTCTATAGTACACCCGGTTTTACAGATGAATTTCTGGAGATTTATGAAGCATCGGATCTTTACTTAGTAGACGATCCGTTGCCTCAAGATGAGGATGAGAATGTAGAGATGATCATCGCTACATACGATGAAGCATGGGCCTTTTATGAGAAAGGACTACTGAGGGATTCAAAAACAGTATTTGCTTTATTTTACTGGAAAATGAAAAAGCAGATGACGACAGAATAGGATGAGTAGCATGTCTTCTAGAAGCGAACTTAAAAAGCAGAAAGAACTGGAAATGAAAAAAGAGAGAAAAGAACAGAGAATTGAAAAAAATCAAAATAGGAAAAAGGAGCGAAAGCTTTCAAAGGTTGGACGTACATCTAAAAAAAGACTAAATGAAATGGAGAAGTATAGAAAGATTGAAAAACAATTGACATTAGCGATCGTGATCGTTTTATTACTATTGATTATTGTGCTGTCTTTTGTCTTCTTTATCTAATACTTTTGATACTTCAACTAATAAAAGGGGAATAGTATGAAATTAGGGATTATTGCTGCAATGGAGCAGGAACTGAAAGTACTGACTGATCAGCTAGATAATATGACACAGACAACAATCGCCAATCAGCATTTCTACGAAGGACAGATCGAGCAAGTACAAGTTGTTCTTGTTCAATCAGGAATAGGAAAAGTGAATGCGGCAATTGCCACGACATTATTGATTAATTCTTTTAAAGCTGACAGTATTATAAACACAGGCTCTGCAGGAGGAATTGGCAATGGTCTTAAAGTGGGGGACTTGGTAATTGCTACGGAATTGACTTATAATGATGCAGATGCGAGAGCGTTTGGTTATTCATTTGGACAAATCCCTCAAATGCCGGAACTGTATGATGCAGATGCTCATATGATAGGGATAATAGGTGAAGCAGCAGAGGCCAGCA
This sequence comes from Alkalibacterium olivapovliticus, assembly GCF_003003275.1. Classification (GTDB taxonomy): domain Bacteria; phylum Bacillota; class Bacilli; order Lactobacillales; family Carnobacteriaceae_A; genus Alkalibacterium; species Alkalibacterium olivapovliticum. The sequence continues at coordinate 132,920 of NZ_PVTO01000002.1, read as the reverse complement.
ATTGGCGTGTGAAGAATGGACTGATTGTAACAGGAGATTCATTTATAAGCAGTAAAGATAAAATAAACGAAATCCGCCAGCATTTCTCTGAAGCACTGGTAACAGAAATGGAAGGAACTGCTGTTGCTCAGACATGTTATCAGTTCAACATTCCCTTTGCTGTCGTCAGGGCAGTTTCAGATGTGGCGGATGAAGAGGCTTCACTTTCATTTAATGACTTTATTGATCTGGCAGGTCAAAAATCGGCTGATATGGTCATTCAGTTCCTGAAGCTTGTGAAAAAAGAATAATTCATTGAATGTGTATAAAAGTCATTATCAAGTGATCCGTCTATTAACTACTCAACCAAATGATTGCTAAATGGCGCCACAAAGCTATTGTTGTTTCTTCAGCGTAAAACACTGAGAACAGCAATAGCTTATTTTTTGTCGCCATAGAATCAAGTTCTAGTATTATTTTGTGAAACATTGCATTTGTATAATTATTCCGATATAATCTTTATTGAGAATGATAATCATTATCAATTAAAGGTGTGTTAGAACTATATTTAATGAGGAAATGGGTTGAGGAAAAGATGTCTTTGAAACTGAAAACTCCCTTGATGAGAAATAGTTTAATGGTAATCTTGCTTGTGCTTTTTTCACTAGTATCCATTTTTACTGGTGTGCAGGAAGTATCTTTCATGAATCTATTTCAATTATCAGAGGTTCAAAGACTCGTTCTGATATCGACTCGGATTCCCCGTACGATTAGTCTTATTTTATCCGGGAGCACGTTAGCGATCTGCGGTCTCCTTATGCAGCAGCTGACACAAAATAAGTTTGTGTCGCCCACGACTGCCGGTACTATGGCTAGTGCAAGATTAGGCATCGTTGTGTCGATGATTTATTTTTCACAGTCATCTCTGGCTCAAAAAACAGGCTTGGCATTTGCATTCTCATTAACGGGAACATTCATCTTCATCCTGTTCATTCGAACGATTAAAAATAAAAAAGCTGTGATGATTCCTTTGGTAGGATTAATGTTTGGTAACATTATCAATTCTCTCAGCAGTTACCTTGCCATTCAGTTTGAAGTTGTTCAAAATACATCGTCCTGGCTGCAGGGAAATTTCGCACTGATATCTTCTTCAAATTACCAGTTGCTGTTTTTATCCTTTCCTTTGTTTGGTGTGATTTACCTGCTGGCACACTATTTCACAGTCATGGGTCTAGGTAAAGATGTATCAACTGAGCTAGGTATACCTTACGCTACGCTTGAAATCATTGGTATAGCATTAGTAGCTTTAGCCACTTCAGCTATTATCCTGACGGTCGGCAGCATCCCTTTTGTTGGAATCGTCATTCCTAATCTAGTGTCTTTGAAACAAGGTGATCATTTCGGAAAAATTCTAATGCCAACAGCATTTTTTGGTGCATTGTTTCTGCTTTTTTCAGATGTCTTATCACGGACGCTTATTTACCCCTATGAAATACCAATCAGTGTCATTATTGGGGTAATAGGGAGTGTACTCTTTTTATATTTACTTCTTCGAGGAGAATCAAAATGAAGGTTCAAAAAAACAGACTGATTTTTTTTATGCTCACCGTTGCAATAGGTTTGTTTCTTTTTTTATACCTGACCTATAATACTCGTGGGAACATCGAATTTGCACTACGGCTTCGAAGTCAACGGATTATTCCGTTTTTTATAGTCGGGTTCAGTTCAACGATTGCCACAATCGTTTTTCAGACAATGACTCAAAATGTCATACTGACACCCAATATTATCGGACTTGATTCGCTTTATATACTATCTCAGACGGTCATCTTCTTTTTTCTTGGTATTAATCATCTGCTGGTGACTAATCAACAATTAAATTTTTTCTTTAGTCTAATTCTAATGGTTGGAAGCAGTCTTGGGTTGTTTTGGCTATTTTTTAAAAAGTACCCCGGGAAAATTTACTTGATGCTGATGACTGGTTTGATTTTGGGAACATTTTTCAGCAGCTTCACAAATTTTTTACAAGTGATGATTGATCCGAATGAATTTAACAGCTTGTTTGCCAGCACAATTGCAAGTTTTAACAGGGTAGACACATCGTTAGTCACTTTCTCACTATTTCTGACACTGCCAATCCTTCTCTATTTATTCAGCCAAAGTTCTAAACTCGATGTTTTACATCTGGGCAGGGCGTATGCATTAGGACTAGGGATAAATGTGGATGTCTATTTTCTAAAACTGTTTATATTAGTGAGTGTCTTAACATCTGTTTCTACTGCATTAGTAGGACCAGTCTCCTTTCTTGGATTTATTGGGGCTAATATCGCTTATCGCTTATTCAATACATACAGACACTCGGTTCTGTTCATAGGAGGAGGGATGATATCCGTTCTTTTCATCCTTTCAGGTCAGTTGTTTGTTGAGCATGTATTTGCTCTTCAAACGACCCTGGGTGTCATTATTCAATTTATCGGTGGTATTTATTTCTTGTTCATACTATTGAAAGAAAGGAGCAGCACATAATGATGGAAGTAAAAAGAGTTACTAAAAGTTACGGAGAATCGATCGTGGTCAATAATGTGAGTCTTCCAATCGAAAAAGGAAAGTTAACAGCCTGTATCGGTCCAAATGGAGCCGGAAAAAGCACCTTGCTTGAGATGGTCAGTCGTTTGATTCCCCAAGATACAGGTGATATTTATATAGATGGAAACGAGGTGAAAACCTGGAAGCGCGGCGATTTTGCCAAAAGACTGTCCGTTTTAAAGCAGACCAACCAGATGAATGTCCGTTTGACAGTCAGAGAACTGGTTTCATTTGGACGTTTCCCTTATACAAAAGGAAGATTGAATGCACATTGTCATGAGATGATTAATGAGTCACTGGAATACTTGGGACTGACCGCTTTGCAGGAAAGATACATTGATACTTTATCAGGAGGACAACTCCAGAGAGCCTTGATTGCAATGGTCTTATGTCAGGATACTGACTACATACTGCTCGATGAACCTTTGAATAATCTGGATATGAGTTTCGGGGTTCAGATGATGAAGACGCTGCGCCGACTGGTTGATGAGTTAGGTAAAACGGTTATTACGATCGTTCATGACATTAATTTTGCAGCTAGTTATGCAGATAATATCGTCGCTATGAAAGATGGGAAATTGTTCGCCTCTGGAACTGTTGATGAAATGATCAATAAAACGGTCCTGGATGATCTATACGATATGGATGTTAAAATTATTGAAAGCAATGGGACAAAATACTGCCTGTACTATACAACAAATTAAACAAAAAGAGGAGATAGCAGAATGATAAATAGACAATTAGTTAGATGGACAATGGTGTTGAGCTCGCTGGCATTAGTTGGGTGCGGTCAAACGGAGGGGGAGACTTCAGCTCCGTCAACAGGTCAACTGGAGCAGGAGGTACCGGAAGAAACGGTCGTTTTAATCGAAGATGCTGCTGGCAACAGTGTGGAAGTACCAAAAAACCCACAGCGTGTAGCCGTCTTTGATAATGGACAGCTGGATAATATGGCATCTATCGGGATGGAGGACAGAGTAGTGCTGACAGCTTCTCCGAATCTTCCAGAGCATTTATCGAATTATGAGGCTATTGAAGCAGCAGGCAGTTTCTTCGAAATCGATCTTGAGGTTACCAATGCTGCTGAACCGGATCTGATTATTGTGGCTGGACGTTCCAGCTCCGCCTATGACGATTTGAGTGACATTGCCCCAACAATAGATTTAAGTAATGATTCTACTCAGTATATTGACTCGATCAGCGCTAACTTAAATCGTCTGGCTGCCATTTTTGAAACGGAAGAAGAAGTAGATTCACTGATTAGTGAACTGGAAAGTGAACTGGACGAATTAAATAGACGAGCTGAAGAATCTGATATGACGACATTGATGGCTATGTATAATGAAGGATCATTATCTGCCTACGGACCGGGTTCGCGTTTTGGAGTCGTACATGATGCATTCGGATTTATGCCGGTGGACAATGAAATAGAAGAATCAAATCATGGGATGGAAATATCTTATGAGTATGTCTTATCGATGGATCCAGACATTCTATTCCTCATCGACCGTACAGCTGCTATTGGTGGAGATACATCTGCAGCACCTGTGGAGGAAAATCCGATTATCCAGGAAACACAAGCTTATCAGACTGATTCCATTCACTATTTATCCCCATCTGCCTGGTATTTGGCTGAGGGCGGAGTCGGAACATTCAGAATTATGATGCAGGAAGTTAGCGAAGCTATCGAATAATGTCACGGGCGAATAGCGGTCATTCTATTATCGAACTCTTTGCCCTTTTTTGCTACAATAGTAATCAAGTATCTGTGAGGAGGACCCTATGGACGATTATTTCAAAAAAGAAGATTTTACTCTATTTCAAGTTGATGGACTTGAAGACAGAATGCAGCTGATTAGAGATAGAATTCAACCTGTGTTTCAAACAATTGGTGACACATTTATTGAGAAGGTCAACAAAAAAACAGATTTTGAAGGAGCATTTCATATTGCTCAACACAGAAGACGAACTACTAACCCACCGGAATCTACCTGGTCGGCATTTGGCGGGAATAAACGCGGGTATAAGAAGTATCCTCATATACAAGTGGGGATCAATCAGGATTACGTGTTTATGTTTTTGTCATTAATAGATAATCCAAAACATGAAAAAGCAATGGGGACCTATCTGATTGAGAATAGTAGTGTGTTCAATCACCTCTCTGAGGATTACTACATATCTAAAGATCACACAAAGCCGGATATTGATAAAGCAACTAAAGAGAACATCGATTTAACATTAGACCGACTGATTAGCGTTAAAAAAGGAGAATTTCTTATCGGTAGAATACTGAAACCTCAAAACAAGGAAATCGGTGACTTGAAATGCCAGAAGTTTTTCTTTGAAAAAACGCTTGATGATTTGTTGCCTATTTATTCTCGATTATTGCAAGTCCATTTTAAAAATGAAGAGTGAAAATCAAAGGGGTAGCCTATGATATCTAATAAAAATAAAATGATTGCCGGAGAACTTTACGATCCTATAGATCCCCAGCTTTTGGAAGAACGGAAGAGGGGACATGATACGGCTGAACGATTCAATAGGGCCGATTCAGATGACGAAAGAAAAGGGATCATAAAAACTCTTTTCGGCTCGACAGGACAGAATATAACCGTCGAACCTGCTTTGCGCGTAGATTACGGCTACAATATACATGTGGGGGAAAATTTTTATGCTAATTTCAACTGTGTGTTTCTAGATGTCTGTCCTATTACGATTGGGGATAATGCCATGCTTGGACCCGGCGTCAGCATCGTTACGGCTGAACACCCGCTACCTTCTGAAGAAAGAAACTCCGGGATGGAATTTGGCAGAGCCATTACTATTGGCGATAATTGCTGGGTCGGTACGCATGCGACAATCGTGGGTGGCGTGACGCTGGGGAATAACTGTGTTGTGGCTGCTGGCGCTGTTGTCACTGAATCCTTCTCTGATAATGTCGTTATTGGTGGAGTACCCGCTCGAATCATTAAGAGAATTGAGTAGAAATGGGTGAGCTGAGGATAAAAAGGAAGCGCGTATTATTATCTAACCATCTGCATATCTTTAGACATTTATAGGTCTATTAGCTATGATATGTATATAGCACTCTTAGTTAAGGGGTAATCAATGTAACCGCCTTAATTAAGAAAATAATGAATGGAAGGTGAAGCATATGCAAGAACTTTTAACATTCCCGACGGACGAACTGCTTAAGGAACACGAGGTAGTAGTATCACTATCTTTGAACTCGGAATCAAATGCTGTCGAAACAGAGGCAAACCAGATTCAATTTCAAAATTTACTGAAAGAAGCTAAATTAAAATTAAGTGAACAATATGATGATAAGTATGCCAGTAAATTGCTTGATAAAGTGAAATCATTGGTTGATCATTCCGACTTCTGGAGAGAGATGACTCAGAGTGCGGTCTTTTATGTAACGCCAGAAGAAGCCTATTATTATAGACTGAGTGTTCCTATTCATACAGGGACAGTGGTTTCCAATAAACCGTATGTTCTTCCATTGATTGCCAACTTCCAGTATGTCAGTTACTATCATTTGCTGGCACTGAATCACGATAAATTTAGTATATATAATGGTAGAGGTAATAAAGTTCAGCCAGTCGATTTGCCCGAAGAGGCACCTGACACATTGACTAAAGCCTTGGGAGAAGAACTAACAGGCGGCGAACTTAATGTTGATTCTTATAATGGTGGAGAAGTAAGCGGAGGAGCTCCAGGGGCATTCCATGGTCATAATGAGAAAAGTAATGAAGTTCAAATAGACCAGGAAAACTATTTCCGAGTAGTGGATAAATATGTCTTTGAACACTTCTCTAAACCAACAAAATTGCCTTTAGTATTATTTGCGCTAAAAGAAAACATTGCTGATTTTGATAAATTATCCAAAAATGAGTACTTGGATGAAACACGTGTTGAAGCATCTCCATCTCAACTCTCATTCAATCAGATACAAGATCAGACGCAGGAAGTGGTCGATCAGATCGCCAATCGCCGATACAAGAATCTTGTAGAAAAATTTAATGAGACCACCCCTGAATTCAGACTGGAAGCCCAGTATCATGACTTGGCAATGGCCAGTATTCAAGGTAAAGTTGAGGTTCTTCTAATTGAAGATGACTATCAGGTTAATGGAACGATCGATGAGAACGGTCAGTATCATGAAGGAACTGAAACGAATGTTTACGTCAATCAACTCGTTCACAATATAATGAAAACTAACGGCAAGGTATATGTTCTGGATAAAGCCAGTATGCCGTCAGATACAGGTATTGCAGCAATTTTGAGATATTAAAAGACTGAATAGCTTTAGAAACCCGGCAGTCTTTATGACTGTCGGGTTTTCTCCGTTCTTTATTTTAAAAACATTGACTTCGAACACATAAAAAGGTATACTTGAATTTGTGTAAAATACCGCAGCAGGAAGTGGTAATCGCGTCAACAGTTCCTTGCCATATAAACGTATGAGCGCAATTGTGTAACCAGCGGCTGCATTGGTGAAGATTGAAAAGCAACTGCACGTACTACTGAACTTCCAAACGTTATTTTACTCCATAGTCATTCCGATTAAAAAGGGATGAAAAATCATATTTAATGGAGGAATTCAATAATGTCAAGATATACAGGACCATCATGGAAAAAATCAAGACGTTTAGGCATCTCTTTAACTGGAAGCGGTAAAGAATTAGCTCGACGTCCTTACGTACCGGGTCAACACGGACCGACTGGCCGTATCAAATTATCAGAATACGGATTACAACTTAAAGAGAAACAAAAACTGCGTTTCATGTATGGATTAAATGAACGTCAATTCTTCAATTTATTCAACAAAGCTGGTAAAATGCGTGAAGGTAAACACGGTGTTAACTTCATGGTCTTACTTGAACAACGTCTGGATAATATTGTTTACAGATTGGGTCTTGCGACTACTCGTCGTCAAGCTCGTCAATTAGTTAACCACGGCCACATCACTGTTAACGGTAAACGTGTTGATATTCCATCATTCAGCGTTTCTGTTGGAGATGTTGTTGGTGTTCGTGAAAAATCTAAAGATCTTAAGATCATCAAAGAATCAGTAGAATCTATTTTTGGTCGTCCTGACTTCGTGTCATTTGACGATGAAAAACTTGAAGGAACTCTTACACGCTTACCATTACGTGAAGAAATGCCTGCTGAAATCGATGAAGCCTTTATCGTTGAGTACTACAACAGATAATAGGAACATTAATTGCCTTTTGAATGGACTTAAACGAAAAGACCCTTATCACATTGTGATAAGGGTCTTTTCGTAGAGGGAACTTAAATGATTGCCTGCAGTAATACTGCTGCTAACTCTTCAAGGACTTCTTTATCTTTTTCAGAAAAGCGGTCTTTAACGGGTGCATCTATATCTAACACTCCTATTTTTTTCCCGTTCTTCACTAACGGTACTACAATCTCTGATTGACTGGCAGCATCGCAGGCGATGTGACCGGGGAATAGGTGGACATCAGGAACGATTATAGTCCGTTCCTCATTAAAGGCTGTTCCACACACACCTGATCCGTTTTTGATGCGAACACAGGCTACCTTTCCTTGAAAAGGACCGAGAACAAGCTCATCCTGTTCTTCATCCCATAAATAAAATCCTGCCCAGTTGATATCATCAAACTGTTCATTGATCAAAGCAGACGCATTACTCAAAATGGCTATTAAGTTAGGTTCATCTGCTATTAGTGCGTGTAATTGTTTGCTGATCATATAGTTTAGTTCCGTAGTCATCAAACTGTCCTCTCATGTTCATTATTATTTAATATAATTTGCTTGCTAGTATAACATAATTGATATAAGTTTGATATACTATATAAGAGAGAGATAGTTAAGCATACGCAACTATAGTTGGAGGGAAAAAAATGACAATTGAAGTTGTCGTAATATTAAGCATCATTATACTTGCGATCATTGTATATTTGACTACATATTACTTGAAAAAGACACACTATACTGACATTGATCGATTAGATAATAAGAAAAAAGAGGTATTGGATTTCTTGCCTTCGGATAAGTCTGAAAAGTTAAACAAAATGACAATAACCGGACAGTCTAAGGCGGCTGCTGATCTGGCTGTCAAAAAGGTGAACGAAATCGAACAGACAAGGCTGACCGAGGTAGAAGCCGTTTTGTTTGAAGCAGAACAGGCCACTGACCGTTACCGGTTCAAACAGGCAAGCACATACCAAGAGAAAGCCAATGCAGCTCTTTTAGAGATCGAGAATGATTCAAAAGAACTGATCAGTACAATCGATGAGCTTCTTCAGCGAGAAGAAGCAAACTTGAAAAAAGTGGATTTAATAAAAAAACGATACCACAAAATCAGGAAAGAATTACTGACAAGCAGTTTCACATTTGGAGACAGCATTAACAGCCTTGAAGATAAATTAGGCGAGGTAGAAAACAAATTCACGTCGTTCTCCGACTTGACTGCTTCGGGAGATCATGAAGAAGCCAAAGTAATAGTCAATAAACTGGATAAAGATATATCTGAAATGGAAGAACTGATGGCACGTATACCAAAAGTGATTAAACTGATCAATTCAGATTATGTTCAGCAAAAAGAAGAAATAGAAGAAGGGTATAGCACATTGATCGATCAAGGTTATCTATTCCCTGAAACAATCGGCATGGAAAAGGAAATGGATGCTTTAGATAATGAAATCAATCAGTTGAAGTCATATGTCGAACGTCTTGAGATTAAGGAAGCTGATCAGAAGATTGAAGATGTTGAACAACTGATCAATCAGCTTTATGATTATATGGAGGTCGAGATAGAAGCAAAAAGCAAGGTCACTAAATTAGTAAAAAAACTGAAGAAAATAGCCCTGCATATACACGATCAAAATAGAGAAATGAGCTTTGAAATCGACCGGATCAATCAGAGTTATACGCTTTATCAAAATGAAGAGCAGTCATTTAAGCAATTAAGAACCGCTCTGAATGAACAAAGCACACTGATCAATGACATTGAAACCAAATTGTCTAATAATAAAATACCGTATTCAACTGCGAACGACCTGCTTGAAGAGAGTTTTGAACAATTAGAAAAGATTTCCGATTCATTCAAGGAGTTATCTCAAAATCTTTACTCTTACCGTGAAAAAGAAATGGAAATCAAAACTGATATTGAAGAAATGGAATATGCCCTTAGAGAAATGAAACGCTACCTTGAGAGCAAACATCTTCCAGGTCTGCCAAAAGAGTATTTAAATTTATTTTTCTATACAACAGATCACTTAGAAAGCCTCTCTAAAGAACTGGCAAGACCAAGATTGAATTTGAAAGAAGTTATGGCACTGCATAAGATGTGTGAAGATGATATCGAAAATCTGGCAGAACAGACAGATTCAATTGTTGATAATGCATTACTGACTGAATTAACAAGTCAGAGGCTTTACCGTCACAGAGAAGAACATCCGGAGGTCATAGAAACAATCAAGTACAGTGAATTGCTGTTTCTTGAAGAATATGATTTCGAAACGGCACTTAAGATGGTTAGGGAAAAACTGGAGTCAATTGAGTCTGGAGCGTACCCGGAGTTGCTGGATAGCTATAAGAAAGACAAGTCTTACGATTAATATAATAGAACGCTGAAAGTCAGTCTAAGACTGGCTTTTTTAGCGGTTAAAAGAAGAAATACTAGAGATACGTTTTGCTCTCAATAGAAGTTTGTTATAATAAGAAAATGTGTAAAAGTCTATTATCGCAGAGAGGGTTTATTATGATCTATTTTGACAATGCAGCTACTACTGAATTAAATGAGTCTGTCCTTGATTCTTATCTGCAGGTCAGCAGAAAGTATTATGGAAATCCGTCCAGCTTGCACTCTAAAGGAGAAGAAGCAAACAGTCTTTTGAAACAATCAAGAAAGCAGATTGCCTCTCTCATGGCTGTCGAACCTGAAGAGATTTTCTTCACCAGTGGGGGAACAGAAGGCGACAATTGGGCAATTAAAGGAACTGCAATTGAAAAAGTCGAATTTGGGAAGCATATAATATCCACAGTAATCGAACACCCTGCAGTCATCAAATCTCTCGATCAACTGGAAAAGCTGGGATGGGATGTGACCTATCTGTCGGTTGATGCAGAGGGGCGAATAGATATAGAGGAACTGAAAGAATCCATTAGAAAAGATACGGTCCTTGTTTCGATCATGGCGGTGAATAATGAAATGGGCAGTATCCAGCCTTTAACTGAAATAGGGAAGGTACTGGAGGCCTACCCGACTATTCATTTTCATGTCGATGCTGTGCAGGCGGTTGGTAAACTTGATTTACACTTAGCAGAATCAAGAATCGATATTGCGGTATTCTCCGGTCATAAGTTTCATGCTCCTAAAGGCACTGGCTTTGTCTATCTGAAAAAAGGAAGACAGCTCGCGCCTCTCATGAGTGGTGGAGGACAGGAAAACGGGATGCGCAGTGGGACAGAGAATGTTCCGGGCAATGTAGCATTGGCTAAAGCACTTAGGATACTGCTGGATCAAAGTGCTGAAAAAAGAAGAGAGTTAAACAGACTGAAAAGGGAACTAACAGATTACTTGTCCATTTTTGATAAAGTAACATTATTTACTCCTGAAAATAGTGCCCCACATATAGTCTGTTTCGGTGTTCATAATATTCGAGGAGAAATCATTGTACATGCTCTGGAAAAAGTGGGCATATTCGTTTCGACGACTAGTGCCTGTTCGAGTAAACGGAAAACCAAAACGCCTACAGTACAGGATATGGGCTATTCAAAAAATGAAGCAGAGTCCGCAGTGAGAATCAGTCTGAGTCACTATAATACTCTGGAAGAAGTAGAACAGTTTAAAGACGTGTTTAATGCAGTGTATCATCAGATGAAAGAAATAGAGTGAAGGAGTCAAGCATGGAAATTACTGAAATACTGGTCAGATATGGCGAACTATCGACAAAGGGAAAAAATAGAAAGTACTTTATAAAAAAACTGCATGGCAATGTTCGATTGAAACTCACAGCCTTTAAAAAAATAAACATAGTAGCGAATAGAGATCGGCTCCACATCACGTTGAATGGTGAAAATGGAGAAGCAGTTATGGAAGAACTAAAAGACGTTTTCGGGATCAGTTCATTCTCTCCCGTAATCAGAGTGGATAAATCAGTTGAAGAAGCTAAGCATGCAGTGGTCCAGCTGATAAAGAAACAGTTCAAAGAAAATATGACATTCAGGATCAATACAAAACGGGCAGATCACGATTTCGAATATGACACGAATGATTTAAATCGTATTTTGGGAACAGAGGTTGAACGGGCTGTTCAGCCTATCTCGGTCAGGATGAAAGAACCGGATGTAGATGTACGCGTTGAAGTCCGTCTGGATGGTATTTTCATTTCGGTGGAGACACTGTCAGGGGCTGGAGGTCTTCCAGTTGGGACAGCGGGAAAAGGGATGCTGATGATGTCAGGCGGGATCGATTCGCCTGTAGCCGGGTATTTATCTCTGAAAAGAGGAATGGAGATAGAAGCCGTTCATTTTCATAGTCCACCGTATACCTCACCGCAGGCTTTACAGAAAGCTATAGACTTAACGTCCAAGCTGGCAAACTATTCTGGTGAGATCACTTTTATTGAAGTGCCTTTCACAGAAATACAGGAAGCTATCAAAAAACAGATACCTGAAGATTACGCCATGACCATCACTAGGCGAATGATGCTCAGAATAACGGATAAAATACGAGGAAAACGAAGCGGACTGGCCATTATGAATGGTGAATCGCTGGGACAAGTGGCTTCACAGACACTTGAAAGCATGCTGGCGATTAATGAAGTGACGTCAACACCGATTCTGCGTCCTCTTATATCAATGGACAAAACGGACATCATATCAGTTGCAAGAAAAATCGACACCTTTGATCTTGCCATACAGCCTTATGAGGATTGTTGTACTGTCTTCGCACCTGCCAAGCCAAAGACGAAACCCAAGTTAAAGAAAGTACTGGAGATGGAAGAGAGTCTGGCTATTGATCAGTTGATTTCAGACACCTTAAGTAGGCTGAAAATCCAGACAATCACCCGGCACGATAATTCAGAAAGCACCGACCAAACTACTTTTGATTCTTTATTTTAATGTTTTGGTTGCAATACGCTCCTTTGAAAAGTACACTATAGTTAACCTATAGGAAAGAAGGAATAGCATGGACGTTACATTAAAAGGCGAAAAATTCCAGACGAATGGGCAACCCCCTAAAGTAGGAGAAGACGCTCCTTCCTTTACTGTAAAGAATCTAGATGATCAGGATGTTAAGCTTTCTGAGTATATTGGTGATGTATTGATTATCAGTACAGTACCCGATATCGAAACAAGCACATGTTCAAGACAAACCAATAAGTTCAATGATGAAGCTAAGGAACTGACGGATACAAAAGTCATCTCTATTTCCACTAATACCCTTGATCAGCAAAGTGAATGGTCACAGTCAAAAGTGTTGTCATCTGATATACTGCATGACACTGATCGTACATTTGCAAAAGATTATGGCCTGTATATTGATGATTTGGATAAAATGGCTCGTACCGTTTTTGTTGTCAACCGTAAAGGTCAAATCGTTTACAGAGAAATCGTAGAAGAAATGTCTAAAGACCCGGATTACGAAGCGGCACTATCGGCAGCTCGTCATGAAGAAGCAGAATTAACTTAATAAACGACTAGTGAAGAACAAGAGGAGTAACGATTCGACTTATCCAAGAGAATGGGTGCCAGCTGAGAATCCCTGATAAGAAAAATCGTGAAGTAGCTTGTGAGCTATTATGGGGAATCAGAAAAGTACCTGTAATCGGATCAACGGACCGTTATAACTGTTACTGAGAGACGACTGTGCCTACACCGGTAGCGCAGTCGTAAAATAGGTGGTACCGCGAAGCATTCGTCCTAACAAATTTAGGAGGAATGCTTTTTTTATATAAAAAATTAAAAAAGAGGGGTAAAAAGATGGAAGAAATGAAGGATATGTCAAAGAAATACGACCCAACAGAAGTTGAAGAAGGAAGATATCAGAAATGGTTAGATAAAGACTTGTTTAAGCCAAGTGAATCCGGTGCAGAACCGTACTCAATCGTTATTCCGCCTCCGAACGTGACCGGAAAACTTCACTTAGGCCACGCATGGGATACAACGCTGCAGGATATCATCATCAGACAGAAACGCATGCAGGGGTACGATACATTATGGCTGCCGGGAATGGATCATGCTGGTATTGCTACACAGGCTAAAGTTGAAGAAAAACTGGCTCAGAATGGCATATCACGCCATGATCTTGGGAGAGAAAAATTCCTTGAAAAAGTGTGGGACTGGAAAGAAGAATATGCTGAAAACATCAGAGATCAATGGGCTAAAGTAGGTATTTCTGTCGACTATTCAAGAGAACGGTTTACTTTGGACGAAGGGCTTAATGAAGCAGTTAATAAAGTGTTTGTTGATCTATACAATAAAGGAATGATTTACCGAGGAGAGTACATCATCAACTGGGATCCTAAAGCACAGACTGCGCTCTCAGATATCGAAGTTGATCATAAGGAAGTTAATGGCGCTTTCTACCATATCCACTACCCAGTGATTGATGGGGAGGGGACAGTTGAGATAGCCACTACCAGACCTGAAACAATGCTAGGAGATACTGCTGTAGCGGTACACCCGGATGATGAACGCTACCAGCATTTAATAGGTAAAAAAGTTCTCCTTCCCATCATTAATAGAGAGCTTGAAGTGATCGCAGATGATTACGTAGATATGGAATTTGGGACAGGAGTCGTTAAAATTACTCCAGCACACGACCCTAATGACTTTGAAATCGGTAAACGTCATAATTTAGAACAAGTAAACGTGATGAATAATGACGGATCAATGAACCACCTGGCAGGTAAGTACGAAGGGATGGACCGTTTTGAAGCAAGAAAAGCGCTGGTGAAAGACCTGAAAGAAGATGGCTTGCTGATCAAGGTAGAAGAAATGCAGCACAGTGTAGGTCATTCTGAGCGAACAGGCGTCATAGTTGAACCGAGATTGTCCACACAGTGGTTCGTAAAAATGGACCAACTGTCGGACAAAGCACTGGCTAATCAGTTGACAGATGACAAAGTAAACTTTTTACCTGAACGATTTGAAAAAACATTCAACACCTGGATGGAAAATGTTCATGATTGGGTCATCTCCAGACAATTATGGTGGGGGCACAGGATACCAGCGTGGTATCATAAACAAACAGGTGAAGTGTATGTAGGTGAAACAGCTCCTGCTGATAGTGAAAACTGGGAGCAAGACAATGATGTACTGGATACGTGGTTCAGTTCAGCACTATGGCCTTTTTCTACAATGGGCTGGCCTGACGTTGAGAGCAGCGACTATAAAAAGTATTTCCCGACCAGTACGTTGGTAACAGGTTATGACATTATCTTTTTCTGGGTCAGTCGTATGATTTTCCAGAGTTTAGAATTCACTGGAAAAGCGCCATTTAAAAATGTCCTGATGCATGGACTGATCAGAGATGAACAGGGTAGAAAAATGAGCAAATCACTCGGTAACGGGATCGATCCGATGGATGTAATCGACAAGTATGGAGCAGATACTTTAAGATGGTTCCTGTCAAATGGGTCAGCACCTGGACAGGATGTTCGTTTCAGTTATGAAAAAATGGATGCATCATGGAATTTCATCAATAAAATCTGGAATGCAAGTCGATTCGTTATTATGAATGTCGGCGATTTTTCAATTGAAGAAAGTGATTTGACTAAAGAAAAATCAATCGCAGATAAGTGGATTCTGGCACGTTTAAATGAAACGATTACTCAAGTCACAGATTTGTTTGAACGCTTCGAATTTGGTGAAGCCGGAAGACAACTGTATAAATTTATATGGGATGACTATTGTGACTGGTATATTGAGATGACTAAAGAAGTGTTGACTCAGGGAACTGATGAACAGAAGCAGACCACGAAGTCTGTACTTATTCACGTCCTTGATCAGACATTGAAACTCCTTCACCCTATCATGCCTTTTGTAACTGAAGAAATTTGGGAACATATTCCTCATATAGGAGAATCATTAGTAAATGCCTCTTACCCAGAAGCAAATGAAGCCTTTGAAGATGAACAGGCAGTGAACAACATGGAAATGCTGATCGACCTGGTTCGCTCTGTAAGAACGATCCGTTCTGAAGCAAATAGACCCCTCTCTAAACCAATCGATTTGCTGATCAAAACTAAAAGCACGCAGGAAAAAGAGTTCCTTATAGAAAACCAGTCATTCCTGATTCGTTTCTGTAACCCGGACGAGCTGGTAATCGATACGGAAGTCACCGTGCCAAGTGAAGTGAAAACATCGGTCGTATCAGGAGCCGAAATTTTCATTCCCTTAGCCGGACTAGTTGACATCCAGGAAGAAATCGAGCGTCTTGAAAAAGAATTGACTAAATGGCAAAGTGAAATCGACCGTGTGGAGAAAAAATTGTCTAACGAACGATTCGTCAGCAATGCTCCAGATAAGATAGTTGAAGAAGAAAAAGCCAAAGAAAAAGATTATAAAGATAAGTATGAGTCAGTATCCAGACAACTTGAGAAAATGAAAACGATAAATGAGGGTAATGAATGACTAAACTGATTATTTTTGATATGGATGGGCTGATGTTTGACACAGAGCCCTTATATTACAAAGCGAATCAGCAGACTGCTGATAAAATAGGGATTCCTTTTGACTACTCTTTTTATGAAAAGTATATTGGTGCCAGCGAAAAGGATTTTTTCAGTGCCATGTATGATCACTTTGATGAATCAAAAGTAGACCAGTTCATTACAGACAGTGTAGAAGATCTGAAATCAGTACTGTTTTCGGCTCCACCCGTATTAAAAAAAGGGTTAGTCGATCTGTTAGACTTTTTAAAAGAGAATAAATACAAAACAGTTGTAGCCTCAAGTTCCGAAAAGAAAGTCGTGCTTGAGCTGCTGGAAAATGCTGGACTGACTCATTACTTTGATGGGGTGATTGGGGGAGATGAAGTCTCTCACTCAAAACCTCATCCGGAAATTTTTGAAAAGGCGCGCCAGCTGATCGATGGTCCGATATCAGATATATTAGTACTGGAAGATTCAATCAATGGAATCAAGGCAGCTAATGCAGCGAACTTTCCGGTCGTAATGGTTCCCGATCTAATCAAGCCAGATAGTCACATGAAGAAAATGACATTAGATATTTGCCATGATCTTCATGAAGTTCTTAACAAAATAAAAAGTGAGAAATTAATTTAAAAGGTAATGTTATAGAAGAGAAGGGGACTCCCTTTCTCTTCTTTTTTATAAGGAGGATTAGATAATATGCAGAATCAGAAATTTTCAGAAGTACCGACTCACTCAAGACCAAGGGAACGCATGGAGGAATTCGGACCATCTGCTTTAGCAAATCATGAACTACTGGCTATTTTACTCAGGACAGGAACACGCGATTACAATGTACTGCAGTTAAGCATGCAGGTATTTTCACACTTTGATGATTTGTACATGTTCAAGACGGCGTCACTTGAGGAGTTACTCACTATTCCTGGAATCGGAAAAGCGAAGGCAATCGAATTGCTCGCCTCTATCGAACTGGGGAAACGGATGGCTAAAACACCTCTACTTAAGGAAGGCGCGGTGACATCAAGTCAATACGTGGGGAAAATGCTGATGACGGAACTGAATGGACTTCAGCAGGAATTGGTAGTTGCTTTATTTCTGAATACAAAAAATGAGATTATAAAGAAGGAAACGATCTTTAAAGGATCACTCAATTCCAGTGTGGCGCATCCCAGAGAAATATATAAAGCTGCAATCAAATACTCATCAGCCCGTATCATCATTGCGCACAATCATCGTGTGACACGTTCGTAACTGAAAAGGTTACGCACACTGTCTGAAAGTCAAATGACTGGAAGAGAGTCGTGAACTCTTCGCTCGATAGGTAAAATGATAGGGTAACGCCTTGAAGTGCCTACTCTGATACTCCGACATGCAATATTCGAATGTGTATATGAATATTGTGTGAAGCTCGGTAAAGTCGGCTGAAAGTTGTCGTAGTGCTAATTTTAGTAACCGAAAGCTAACCAGAGGTGGTTGGTACAACTGATAGGTCGGGAGTCGTAAAAAGCTTAATATGGTGAGAATGTGGTAAAACACTGACGAACTAGCGAATGAAATGTCTGTAAGTGGCGAACACTCAGAAATGAGTGTGCTTGATGAAAGAGTCAAGTGCGTTCCGTGGGCGAGTACCTATGGTGGTTTCGAAAGCTCCATGCACCGTTAAAGGCGGTGGAGAGAACGTCAGGCAAGAGCTAGCACCTACGTTTAGATATGGATAGAGTGAAGGGAACGTGGAAAGCTATCGACATGGAGAGTACACACTCGATGAAGTGGTAGGGAGGAAAGGATTCATCCATAACTTCCTTTAACGGTAGTGAGAGTAGTGGCATGAGCGTTGAAGTTCTTGTAATGAGAACCGAGCAATAGCCACAAGTCGAATGTCTATCAAATATTTCAACTCAATCACCTCAAGGATTCTCGTATGACTAAAAAGGTCACGAGTCCAGTTTGGAGCGTGATAAACCTTGAAAGAAAATTATAAGAAAATCCCAAGAATGAAAAACACACGGTTACGCCATGCTGAATATTATGGAATGACCGAAAAGTTGGATAAGCTTTTTGCAGAAAGTGAAGAAAACAAAAAATTTACGAATCTAATGTCGATTATCACCTCAAACGACAACATTCTACTCGCTTACCGTAATATTAAGCGAAATAACGGGAGTGCTACGGCAGGGGAAGACAAAGTTACAATCAATGATATCGAAAAATTAAGTACCAACGATTTCATTGCCATTGTAAAGAAACGATTCGTGCATTATAATCCTCGAAAAGTAAAACGAGTGGAAATCCCAAAGCCTAATGGAAAAATTAGACCTCTTGGGATACCTTCTATGTGGGATAGAATAGCACAACAATGTATCTTGCAAGTTTTAGAACCGATATGTGAAGCTAAATTCTATAAATACAGTTTCGGTTTCCGACCAACCAAATCTGCCGAAAATGCGATTTCCGCTTGTGCAGGCCGAATAAACAATAACAAAATGCAATATGTTGTGGATGTTGATATTCAAGGTTTCTTTGATGAAGTAAAACATTCAAAACTGATGCAACAAATATGGACTATGGGCATCCGAGATAAACAGTTACTCGTTATTATTCGGAAAATGCTCAAAGCTCCAGTCGTCCTACCAGACGGTAAAATTGTTTATCCAACTAAGGGGACACCGCAAGGCGGTATACTTTCCCCCTTGCTAGCCAATATCAATCTGAATGAATTTGATTGGTGGATTGCTAACCAATGGGAAAGTAAAAAGTGTCGTAACATAAACGACTACCTTAATAAGAAAACGGGACTGTATAGCCATCAATATAGATATAATCAGCTACGTAAAACTTCTAAACTGAAAGAAATGTACATTGTCCGCTATGCTGATGACTTTAAAATTTTTACGACAACACGCTCCAACGCCGATAAAATATTTATGGCTAGTAGAATGTGGTTGGAAGAACGTTTAAATCTTCCGATTTCTGAAGAGAAATCTCAAATCACAAACCTGAAAAAGAAAAGCAGTGAATTTCTTGGGTTTGAACTGAAGATGGAACGAAAAGGAACCGACCGTTCTGGGCGGAAAAAGTTTGTCTGTCAGTCCTATATAGCAGAAAAAGCACGAACGAGGATTAAAAAGCAACTTAAAGACCAAATCAAACTTATGCAAAAAGCTCCAAGCGGAACTGAACTAATTAAAAACGTTCAAATCTACAACAGTATGGTAATTGGCATTCACAATTATTACCAAATTGCAACACAGGTAAACGATAGTCTGATGCCAGTACAATACCAACTGACGTTAGTTAAACGTAATAGGTTAAAACAGTTTTCGCTTAGGAAAACATCTAACTATTCAATCAAAGACAAAGGAATCAAGCCTTATTTAAAATCAAAAATGACCAGATATATTAATGGGTATCCCATTATACCAATTGGATTTGTCAAAACAAAAAATGCGTTAATGCCCAAAAATGGTGTAAATAAATTCACCAAAGAAGGACGGGAATTGATGCATCAGGAACAAAAAGCTGTCCCAGACTGGAAAGTGCAATGGATTAGAAAACACCCAGTCGCTAACGGACGAGCAACAGTTGAGTTTAATGACAATCGAATTTCACTTTTCATTGCTCAAAATGGAATGTGTGCGGTAACTGGGGAAGAATTAATTCTGACTGAAATGGACTGCCATCATAAGACATTGTGGAGTGTCACAAAAGACGACAGCTATTCCAACCTAGTATTGATAACTAGGGATGTCCATAGGCTAGTACATTCAACAGAAAATGATATTATCCAGAAATATATCAGGATACTAAATTTAAATAAGGAACAGTTGGGAAAACTGAACAAACTGCGTCTATTGGTTGGAAACAAAGTAATTGCAAACGGGGATTACAAATAATTAGACAAGATTGAGGTAAATGAAATAGATAGACAATCGATGGAACGCCGTGTGCGATGAAAGTTGCATGCACGGTGTGAAGCGGGGGAAAAAGTGGAGATAATTTCAAAACCTTACCTATCGCTATCATCTGGCAATCCAGAACCCTCTGAAGCGGATCTATCTTTTACTAAAAGAATGAGTGAAGCTGGGAAATTGATTGGAATTGAACTCTTGGATCATTTCATCATTGGGGAAGATTCTTACATCAGTTTGAAGGAAATGGGCGAGCTGTAATAATTTGTGCATTTATCTTCTTTTATATAAAAGCCGAGTTTATTTGCTTGCGCTATTGATTTCATCATGATAATATGTAATTAGCATTTTGTTAGGGGAAAGAAAGACGTAATGTGTAGTAACATTCCAATCCGTACCTATAGCAATAATGTGAAATATAAAGTGCAAAAGGCACGAGGAGGAATTTTTAACATGGAAAATGGTACAGTAAAATGGTTTAACGCAGAAAAAGGATTTGGATTTATCGAGCGCGAAGGTGCAGATGACGTATTTGTACATTTCTCAGCTATTAACGAAGAAGGATTCAAATCATTAGAAGAAGGACAAGCTGTTACTTTCGATATTGAAGAAGGCGCACGCGGACCTCAAGCTGCTAACGTAGAAAAAGCTTAATCAACTTTAAAATTAGTTTCGACCGAGTGAGCATGATGCTTACTCGGTTTTTTAATGCTTAAATGACAGTGTAACGAATCGTTGCAAATATTAAAATTAAAATAAAGTCAATAACAGATAGTGCATAATCTGTTTTAAAAAGGTACAATAGCATAATGAATACTATTCTATAGTAATTAAATTTGTAAGGTTTTAATTTTGAAAGGAGATTTTCCGAGTGTCTTGGTTTAGAAAAAAAAATATTGGAATTGATTTAGGTACAGCAAATACTAATGTGTATGTTGAAGGTAAAGGAATTGTTTTAGGAGAACCATCTGTAGTCGCTAAAGACAGACAGACTGATGAGGTCGTAGCAGTAGGTGTAAATGCCCAAAAAATGATTGGAAGAACACCAGGCAGTATAGTAGCCATCAGGCCGATGAAAGATGGTGTAATCGCTGATTTTGATACAACAGCTGCAATGATGGAATACTTCATAGGTAAATCGCTTGGGAAGAGAGCATCTAAACCTAACGTACTGGTCTGTGTACCTGGAGGCGGAACGGAAGTTGAGAAAAGAGCTATTATTGATGCGACAAGAATGGCAGGAGCAAAAGATGCTTATCTGATCGAAGAACCATTTGCAGCCGCTATTGGAGCTGGATTACCAGTAAATGAGCCTACCGGTAGTATGGTAGTGGACATTGGTGGTGGGACTACTGATGTCGCAACTATTTCTCTAGGTGGAATCGTCAGCAGTCGTACGATTAAAATGGCAGGCGATCAGATGGATCAGTCCATCATTCATTATATAAGAAACAAGTACAATCTGCTTATCGGAGAACGTACAGCTGAAGCCGTTAAAATCCAGTTGGGCAGTGCATCCTTTGAGTCATCTAAAACACTGGAAAATATGGATATTAGAGGAAGAGATTTACTGACTGGTCTCCCTAAAACGATATCTATTCCGGCTACAGATATTGCAGAAGCAATCAGAGAAGTGATAGATGCCATTATTATTGCTGTCAAATCCACTCTAGAGGATACATCACCAGAAATCTCTGCCGATGTTATTGATAGAGGAATCGTCCTGACTGGTGGAGGCACATTGCTGAATCACTTAAGTGATATCATTGCTGAAGCAACAGAGGTTCCGGTATTTGTAGCAAGCAATCCACTTGATTGTGTAGCTATAGGAACTGGTGAAGCATTGAACCATATAGACATGTATAAAAAACAATCTAGGTAAAATGGGCGGGAAGGCGACTTCCCGCTTATTTCATGAAATAATAGATCTTATTTCGACATATTCTTAGCGAACTGCCTCTACGATAGACGTAAAATGTATGGTAAAATAAGCGAAGTTAATTATAAGAGGTGTTTTAGTTGAACCAATTTTTTACTAATAAAAAAATGATTGTCCTACTGATCAGTGTCATTATGTTTGTGTCTTTAATTTCTCTTTCTATTAGAAGTGGAGACAGTATTCCTTTTCTGCAGCAAGCATCTAATGATATTACAGCTGTAATGGGACGTGTTTTTTCACGCCCTGCAAATGCATTGACTTCTGTGTTCGAATCAGTCAGTGATCTGCAGAATACTTATGAAGAAAATCAGAGATTAAAAACAGAGATAGATAAAATTTATGAGCGACAGGCAGAAATCAGTGTACTGAGAGATGAAAACATGAGGTTGGGTGAAGAACTGGAACTGCAGAATTCGCTAACGGAGTTCCAGACAATTTCAGGTACCGTGATTTCCCGCAGTCCCGACAACTGGGTAGATCAGATCATCGTTGACAGAGGAAGTCAGGATGGAGTAGAAGTTGGGATGCCTGTCATGTCTGGAAATGGTCTGATAGGTCGTATTTCAGAAGTGAATCCAACCAGTTCTAAAGTAGTTCTGCTGACTAACATAGAGCAGACAGCCAATCAGGTTTCATCTGAAATTATTTTGGATGAAGAAATCGTTTATGGGCTGATCAGTGGATATGATAACAGTGCCGAACACTTGGTCATGTCTCAGATCACTTCTACGATTGAAATAGACGAAGGTGAACTGATTACGACATCCGGCTTAGGAGGCGTTATTCCTAGAGGTTTAGTAATAGGAGAAGTAGAAGAGGTTACTATGGATGCGCACGGTTTAGCTCAGCAGGTACACGTTAGACCTGCAGCTGATTTTGAGAATATCAGATATGTAACGATTATCAACAGACTAGCGGGAAGTGGGGAATAATATGGAGCAATGGAAGAAAGTCATCATTCCGATTGTTTTACTATTCTTCTCACTTTTACTGGATGGACTGATTGTTTCTTTATTTTACGAGCAATTGTCTGTCTCATTTGGCTTTATGTCTCCACGATTGTTAGTTCTAGTGGTGATCATACTGGCCTTTTATTTAGAGCCCAGACATATGTACACTCTAACATTGGTTTTTGGCTTTATTTATGACAGTTATTTTTCGGGAATACTGGGTATATATATGGCTGGTTTAACATTAGTCGCTTACTTCGTTATTCAGCTGAGAAGAATTTTTGATGCTAATGTATTGATTATGATTCTAATGTCTGTCATTATGCTGACTTTTCTGGAATTTTTTGTCTTTGGCGTTCATAAAGGAATCGATTTGACCGCGTTAACGACCCAAGAATTTTTGGCGACACGTCTATCGGCATCATTACTGTTCAATACGATTAGTGCAATAGTACTTGTTTTTCCGATAAAACAGGCTATTCAGCTGATTCAATCCAAAAATAAAGAAAAATCAGATAAATCCAGAATCACTTATAGATAAATAGTGGGGTGAATTTAATGAATAAAGCTGTTACTTTGAAGGGCAGAAAAGAAGGATTCCAACTTATTTTAGATGCGTCTGCTTCTATTGACTCAATACTTGAAGAAATTAAAGAACTCAAAGTACAACTAAAAAACGACACCCAAACGGGGCATGAATTAACCTTTTTCGTCAAATCTGGTATCAGAAAGTTGTCGAGTGATGAAAAAAAGCAGATAGAAGAGATAATCGAAGATGACCATTTCACTATTTCATCTTTTCAGTCTGAAGTCATTCTTATTGATGAGGCAATTAAGCTGCATAAGGCATCCCGGCCAAAGCTTGAGGTGAGAACAGTCAGGAGCGGACAGATACTGGACATTGAAGGCGATCTGCTGCTCATTGGAGAAGTACACCCGGGGGGCACAGTAAGAGCCACAGGCAGTATTTTTGTTATTGGTGAACTGAAAGGGATCGCACATGCAGGTTTCAATGGGAATGAAAATGCAATTGTATTGGCGAACTTCAGACACAATGCTCAAGTAAGAATTGGTGGAAATGTACACGTCGTCGAAAAAACAGAGAACAGTAGTGAACAGTCAGATGAACTGAAATTTGTTTATGTAAATGACTTACATATTATCGAGGTTTCACCTCTACACAATCTGAAAACGATTCGACCGGAAATAGGGAAACATTCAGGAGGGTTATTTTAAATGGGAAAAGCAATAGTTGTGACATCAGGAAAAGGTGGCGTTGGTAAAACAACGTCTACAGCAAATATAGGAACTGCTTTGGCGCTTCAGAGCAAAAAAGTATGTCTGGTAGATATGGATATTGGTCTTAGAAACCTGGATGTCATCTTAGGACTGGAGAACAGAATCATTTACGATATTATAGATGTCGTAGAAGGTAGAGTAAAACTGCATCAGGCAATTATTAAAGATAAACGGTTCAATGACCAGCTGTTCCTCTTGCCTGCTGCTCAGCATGCAGACAAGAATGCGATCAATGAAGAGCAAATGATCGAACTGATCGGTGAGCTGAAAAAAGATTATGAGTATGTCCTTATCGATTGTCCTGCAGGAATTGAACAGGGGTTTAAAAATTCAATCGCTGCTGCTGATGATGCGATTCTAGTAACGACTCCTGAGATTTCTGCTATTCGAGATGCCGACAGAATTATAGGTCTTATCGAACAGACAGATATTGGCGCACCGAAATTGATTATAAACCGTATCAGAAAATCAATGATGCAAAATGGTGATGTAATGGATATTGACGAAATTACCCGTCACTTATCAGTTGAATTACTGGGTATCGTTTTTGAAGATGATGAAGTCGTTCGGTCATCTAATAAAGGAAATCCTGTGGTGCTTGATCCGAGCCATGTAGCGTCTCAAGGCTATAGAAATATTGCCCGCCGATTACTTGGCGATACTGTTCCATTAATGAAACTGAAAGAAGAAAAGAAGTCTTTCTGGAAAAAGCTTTTCGGAAAAAAGAATTGACTATTTGAGTAATTATTGTTATTATACTAATGTTGTCTTTGTGAGCACCACAGCTACAACCGCTCAAATATAAGTTTTTAAGTGCTTCGGCCACTTATAATGGCGAGTCTTAGTGCAAGAATAAAATAGTCATATTTTATTCAAAATTTGAAGGAGGTGCAACAAGTATGTATGCAATCATCAAAACTGGTGGTAAACAATTTAGAGTTGAAGAAGGTCAAGACATCTACGTTGAAAAATTAGACGGAGAAGCTGGCGATACAGTAACATTTGGAGAAGTATTGTTTGTTGGAGGAGACGACACTGTTGTCGGAAGTCCATTTATCGAAGGTGCTTCAGTAGAAGCTACTATCGAAAAACAAGGTCGCGGTAAAAAAGTGACGACTTTCAAATATCGTCGTAGAAAAGACTCTCACACTAAAAAGGGTCACCGTCAACCATATACAAAAGTTTCAATCAAATCAATCAAATCTAACTAATAGTGATAAGGAAGCGTTTCTCAAATGATTGATATTCATTTCTATTTGGACAAGGAAGATATTTCTTCTGTCTTAATAACGGGTCATGCAGAATCCGGTCCGTATGGTCAGGATATTGTGTGTTCGGCAGTGTCTGCCTTGAGTATTGGAGCAGTTAACAGTCTGATCAAAATAGCTGAAGTCCCACTTGAAGTGGTTTCAGATAATGATCAAGGCGGTTACTTAAGCTTTGCGCTACCCGGGAAATTAAATGACAAGCAGATGGAAACAGCTCAGATCTTACTGAATAGCTTGTATCTCTCCCTTAGCAGTATCGAGGAAGAGTACACAGATTATTTAAAAATCAATTCCTCATCTAAAAAGTAATGGAGGTGCAATAATTATGTTGAAAATGAATTTACAACTTTTTGCTCATAAAAAAGCTGGTGGATCATCTACAAATGGTCGTGATTCTCAATCTAAACGTTTAGGTTCTAAACGTGCAGATGGACAAGTCGTTTCTGGAGGTTCAATTTTATACCGTCAAAGAGGAACTAAAATTCATCCAGGTGAAAATGTTGGCCGTGGTGGAGATGACACTCTTTATGCAAAAGTTGACGGAGTTGTACGCTTCGAACGAATGGGAAAAAACAAAAAGAAAGTTTCAGTTTACCCTGTCGCTAACTAATTACAAATAATTAAGGAATCACATCTGCTGATATGATTCCTTTTTTTTGTTCTCTGACAGTTAAACACCGGTCAACTGTCAGGATATACAAAGGATTAATCTTGTGAATATGGCGTAAATGAGTTAAAATGAATAGAGATACCCTTACTATTTATAACCAAAACTACTTATACTTTTTATCCCAGTATCTTGTATATGTCATGGTCAAACTAATTAGAGATGAAAGGATAATTTTTTTTGGACACAATTAATGTAGAAAAATTTTATTCTGTATTACTTGAATCATCCTTGCTGATCAAAGAGGGACTCGATTCAACTTTTATAGAAGCTTTAATAGAAACAGGTGAAAACATTATTGATGACGGGACAGTTCATGTTGAAAATGGATTGCCGACTGCTGAAACCCAGCAGCAGTTGACAGATATTTACAGTCGGATCGATTACCGGACATTGTCTGCCGAAGATAGAAAACAGGCGATTCAGCTTATTCTTATCAAAGCGGCAAAAGAAGATCTACTTCAACCGAACCATCAGCCGACCCCGGATGCTATCGGCGTTTTATTCAGTTATCTGATCGATTTGTTTTACTCGTTTGATCAGCCAGCTCATATTGCTGACTTTTCAGTAGGAACTGGTAATTTACTGTATACACTGTATACATCTCTTCATTCAGCTGACAGGAAATTGGTGTTTACTGGTGTTGAGAATGACGACTTACTGATTTCACTGACCTCAACACTTTCAGCTTTGATGGACATGCCGATCGAGTTGATGCATCAGGATGCGTTAAAACCATTACTGATTGATCCTGTGGATATCATGGTATCGGATCTGCCTGTAGGCTATTACCCAATGGAACTGAAAGATGATGCATTCAAGACGGCTATTAAAGAAGGACAGTCTTATAGTCATTTTCTGCTGATAGAACAAGGCTTGAATTACTTGAAAGACAATGGCCTTGCATTTTATTTATTACCAACCAGCACCTTTGAAGCAGTAGAAGTAAAATCACTGCTGTCACATATTCAAAGCGTTGGCCATGTTCAGGGAATCATCCATCTCCCTAGTGAATGGTTCAAGAACGAGCAATCCAAAAAATCTATATTGATAGCACAGAAAAAAGGCGATAAGAGCATACAGGCTAAAGAAGTACTTATCGCTACTTCTCCAAGCTTATCTAATAAAGAAGCGTTTAAAACATTCTTGTCAGATATCACTAACTGGAAGTCTGAACAAGGAATACACTAAATTTAAAGGAGCAATCGATATGACAAAAACAATTGCAATCAACGCAGGAAGTTCAAGTTTAAAATG
Organism: Alkalibacterium olivapovliticus; assembly: GCF_003003275.1. Classification (GTDB taxonomy): domain Bacteria; phylum Bacillota; class Bacilli; order Lactobacillales; family Carnobacteriaceae_A; genus Alkalibacterium; species Alkalibacterium olivapovliticum. The sequence continues at coordinate 105,412 of NZ_PVTO01000002.1, read as the reverse complement.
GAAATTATACAACATGCCTCAAGAAAAGGTACTGGCTTCAGGTATCGTAGAGAGAATCGGCTTAAACGATTCTATATTCACTATAAAATATAACGACGGTGAAAAATACGAAACAGTCGTAGACATAGATGATCACGAAGTGGCGGTTGAAATGCTTCTGGAACAATTAAAAGAGTTAAATATTTTAGCTGATTTTAACGAAATTACTGGAGTGGGACACCGTGTCGTTGCTGGAGGAGAAATTTTCAAGGATTCTGCATTAGTAACAGATGAAGTTATCAAGCAGATTGAAGATTTATCTGAGTTTGCTCCACTTCATAACCCCGCAAATGCTACTGGAATCAAAGCATTCCGTAAAATTTTACCAGATATTACAAGTGTGGCTGTTTTTGATACATCATTCCATCAGACAATGCCTAAAGTAAACTACTTGTATAGTATTCCTCTTGAATATTACGAGAAACACAATGCACGTAAATATGGGGCACACGGAACAAGCCACAAGTATGTCTCTCAAAGAGCAGCAGAACTTCTAGGCAAGCCTTTAGAGGACACAAAAATCATTACGTGTCACTTAGGTAACGGCGCATCAATAACGGCTGTAGACGGCGGAAAATCCGTTGATACGTCAATGGGATTCACACCTCTAGCTGGTGTTACAATGGGAACACGTTCTGGAGATATCGATCCTTCATTACTTCCATTCTTAATGGAAAAAGAAGGTATCAAAACAATTGGTGGTATGATTGATATCTTAAATAATGAATCTGGATTAAAAGGACTGTCTGGTATCTCAAGTGATATGAGAGATCTGGAAGATGCCGAAGCGACAGATCCAAAAGCTGAGTTGGCGTTGCGTATTTTTGAAGATCGAGTCAGAAAATATATTGGATCATATGCCGCTACAATGAATGGTGTGGACGCTATTGTGTTCACTGCTGGTATTGGTGAAAATGGATCAGATACCCGTAAAAATGTAATTGATGGATTGACGTTCCTTGGAGCTGAAATCGATGAAGAGAAAAACAACGTACGTGGGAAAGAGAGAGAAATTTCATCTGAAAATTCTAAAGTTAAAGTCTACCTAATTCCGACTGATGAAGAAGTCATGATCGCAAGAGACGTTGAAAAATTCAGATAATTAGTAGACTAAAAAAAGCATTCCCAGTTGACTGGGGATGCCTTTTTTACTGTTACAGTTTATTATTCAAGTCAGTTCGGATAATCATGACATCACATTTAGCTTGTCTGATGACATATTCAGAAACAGATCCGACAAAGATGCGTTCGACTGCATTAAGACCGGTTGCTCCCAGCATAATCAGGTCCACATTTTCTGCTTCAGGGATTTGTTTAGCAATCATGACCTTTGGCGAACCGTACTCGAGAACGATTTTTATATCTTGAACGCCTTCTTTTTGTGCGTATTCTTTGTATTCGTTCAACGTATTCTTAGCTTCAACTCTCGCGTTATCAGCGATTGATCCGTCAAAAGTTGAGAATGACTGATAGGCTCTTGTATCGATCACATGAGCTAAAACAAGTACTGCACTATTACGTTTAGCTACCTCAACAGCTTTTTTAAAGGCTTTTTCAGCCTGAGAGGAGCCGTCGATAGCGACTAGTATAGATTTATATTCCTGCATCATACTAAACACGTCCTTCCTTCTTCTAGTACCTTAAGTATACTAAAACAAGCACGTGATAGCTAATAGAAACGATTTCACAAAAAAAGAGCGGGGACATAAGTCCACGCTCCAATTTAAGACTAAGTATAAGAAATCCGATGGTGCCGGTAGAACGCCAGTTTAGGTTGAACCCGCAAGTAGCAGGTGGGTTTCACCAGAAAAATATCTGACTTCCAAGTGATAAGGCATGTCATCAATTTTCCCTTTTGAATCCCAGTGTTTTAATACAATGTTCGGTCAACACGTAGTTTGGCATCGCGTACACCTCAGAATTCTTATCTTTATAGTAGCACAGAGAGGGTAATTAGTCAATGCAGATAGCTCGTCCTGACATTAATTTGACCACTAAGGCGTTTACTTGTTGTAAAACTTTTTCAGCTGTTTATTCAAAGCCTCTTCAAATTTTGATGTCAGGGAAGGGGCGTAATACTCTCGTTTTTTTATAGAATCCGGAAGGTACTGCTGACGTACCCAATGCTCCTGAAAGCTGTGAGGGTATTGATATCCTTCACCACTGCCGAGTTCTTTTGCCCCTTTATAGTGAGTATCTTTCAAGTGTGCTGGAACATCGCCCGTTTTGCCGTCTCGAACGTCCTGAAGGGCTTTATCGATTGCACTGATTGCACTGTTTGATTTTGGCGACAGGCACATTTCGATCACTGCATTGGCTAAAGGGATTCGAGCTTCCGGCAGCCCTATTTTTTCAGCTGTTTCCACGGCCTGCACGACGCGTGAAACCCCGGCAGGATTAGCCAGTCCAATGTCTTCATAGGCAGTCACTAGCAGCCTCCTAATAATAACTTTTAGTTCGCCAGCTTCGATGAGTCTGGCAAGATAATGAAGTGAAGCATGCACATCACTACCGCGTATTGATTTTTGAAAAGCAGAAATCGCATTATAATGCGCGTCTCCGTCTTTATCATGAGTCAAAGATTTTCTCTGAAGACATTCTTCGGCTACTGCCAATGTTATAGGGATATTTCCAGATTCATCTTTATTTGTTGACTTGACAGCTAATTCTAGAGCATTCAAGGCACTCCTTAAATCGCCGTTCGTGACCCTTGAAAAATAACTCAAAACAGAGGGTTCAATGGTTATAGGGTACTGCCCCAGACCGTTTTCATTATCGGCAAGGGCTCTTTTTAAAGCCTCTGTAATCTGCTGCTCAGTCAATGGCTGCAATTCAAATATCTGTGAACGGCTTCTGATTGCGGGATGAATCGAAATGTAGGGGTTTTCTGTTGTTGCTCCAATAAGGACAATACGGCCATTTTCGAGATGGGGAAGCAGGAAATCCTGCTTAGGTTTATCCAGGCGATGAACCTCATCTAGAAGTAATACAACAGTACCGCTCATTTTTGCTTCTTCGACCACGATTTGCAGATCCTTTTTGGTATCTGTTGCGGCATTCAAGAGCCGAAAAGCGTACTTAGTGGAACCTGCTATGGCACTAGCAATACTTGTCTTACCGATTCCAGGAGGACCGTATAAAATCATTGAAGATAACTGTTTTGCTTTTACCATTCGCCAGATTATTTTGCCTTCTCCGACTAAATGTTCCTGACCGACGATCTGATCGATCACGGAAGGGCGCATTCGATACGCTAATGGTTTATTCATGTCTGACTCCTTTATAATAGAACTGAGTGAACTAACTAAAGTATAGCATTTATAGAAAGAGTTTAAAACTGATTCGAACGATTGTTTGCTTTAAGTTGCCGACTTTTCTTCTAGGTTGATTGAAACCTTTATGATAAGATAGTACTTGATATTAGTAAGTAAAATCACACATATAAGGAAAGATAAGAATGACTATAAAAAATACAATCAAACAAAATAACCTGCAGCACTTATTAAAAAAAGCTTCTTTTGGAATCGAAAAAGAAGGGTTGAGAACCGAAATGAATGGGCAACTGGCTTTAAGTCTACATCCTGAGGGATTTGGTAGCCGAAATCATCACCCTTATATACAAACTGACTTCAGTGAGTCTCAACTGGAATTAGTGACACCTCCCAGGGAATCTATTGAAGAACAGTATCAATGGTTGAGGGCCTTACACGATGTTGTGAACCGGACGATTGATGAGGATGAATTCATATGGCCATTCAGTATGCCTAATCGTCTGCCCGATGAAAAAGATATTCCGATCATAAACGTATCTGATCAGAGTGAGATCGAGTACAGAGAACAGCTGGCATTCAAATATGGCAAGAAAAAACAGATGATTAGTGGGGTGCATTTCAACTTTTCATTATCAGAAGAATTTGTCGAGGCACTTAAAGCAGATAGGATGATGAGCCCTGAGGAAGTGACTGATTTCTGTAACGGCCTGTATCTTACGATGTCGCGTCATTATTTAAGGTACCAGTGGCTGCTGACCTATCTATTTGGAGCCTCTCCAGTTAATGATGAAACGTATGACAGCGACATTGCTGGACGTTATTATAGAAGTATTAGAAACAGTCCGTTAGGGTATCATAATACGTTCAGTAACAAGGTCTCTTATCAGACTGTCGAACAGTACGTAGAGGATATTGAATCGCTTGTAGCAGATAGAACGCTTATTGAAGAACGTGAATATTATGGTGCTGCCCGATTAAGAGGGAAAGGAAAAGCTGTACGTAATCTGATCAGTAAAGGGACTCGTTATGTGGAATTCCGTTCGTTTGACTTGAATCCATTTGACAGTATGGGGTTCTCTTATCAGCAATCAGTTTTCACCCATCTATTCCTATTGACGATGATCTGGATGGAAACAGAGCATTCTGAGGAAGATATAAAATGGGGAGCAGTAATGAACAAAGAAACATCTATGGAAAATCCGTTTAGCCCCTCACAATATAAAGAAGAAGGCCTTTCTCTTTTAAGTCAAATGTCTGCAGTAGCTTCGGAACTTGAAATGGATGAGATATACCATGAAGTCATTAAAGAAGCAGAGCGCTTGCTGAACAATCCTGAAGAAACACTGGCAGCAAGAATTGTCAGCGAACTTGAAAAAGGGAAATCCCATGTTGAACTGGGTATCGAATTAGGCAGAAAATACAAGGAAAAATCATTCGAAAAACCGTTTTTGCTAGACGGCTTTAATCAAATGGAAATGAGTACACAGCTCCTTCTATTTGATGCCCTGAAACTGGGTGTTGAGACGTCTGTCATTGATTTTAATGATCAGTTTCTTGAGTTTAAATATAATAACATTATCGAATATGTCAGAAATGGGAATATGACGTCCAAGGATACTTATATTTCTCACTGGATCATGGCAAATAAGACAGTGACTAAAAAACTGCTGAAACGATCTGGATTTAAAGTGCCGGGTGGAGAAGAATTTACTTCTGCTGATAAAGCTATCGACAGTTACGGGCAGTTTAAAGAAAAAGCCATCGTCATTAAACCTAAAAGTACAAATTATGGTATTGGGATCTCGATATTCAAAAAACCGGCTTCTTTTGAAGGATACTCCGAAGCTGTCCGTCTCGCATTCCAAGAAGATGAGCAGATCTTGGTCGAAGACTATATAGAAGGGACTGAATACCGGTTCTTTGTGATCAATGGAAAAGTCGAAGCCGTTCTACTCAGACAACCTGCTAATGTAATCGGGAACGGACAGGATACGATCAAAAAGCTGATCTCTGAAAAGAACCAGCACCCGTATAGAGGCGTAAAACATAGGGCGCCTCTTGAAAAAATAAAAATGGGCGAGATAGAACAACTGATGTTAAAAGAACAAGGATACTCTTTCGACAGTGTATTGGAAAAAGGAAAACAGGTATTTTTAAGAGAAAACTCGAATATATCTACTGGCGGAGATTCGATAGACATGACAGATGAGATGCATGAATCGTACAAGCAAGTCGCTGTAGCTATGGCTAAGGCACTTGAAGTTAATGTGACAGGGCTGGATCTGATTGTTCCTGATATCAAAATTCCCAGTACAGATAATGAACCTGGGTATGTCGTGATTGAAGCAAATTTCAATCCGGCTATGCACATGCATGCATTTGTTCAAAAGGGCAAGGGACGTAATCTTTCGGAGAAAGTAATCAACATGCTGTATCCGTCTATTGAACTATCCTGAACGTTAGAAAGGAAGTAACATGGAAAATTATATTTATCTAGACCATGCCGCGACCACTCCGATGCATCCTGAAGTAATTGATGTGATGACGGAAGCGATGACAAGTAGTTATGGAAATGCATCAAGTACGCACCGCATCGGTAGAGTGAGTAAAGGCATACTTGAAGAGGCTAGAGCAGTATTAGCTGCTAGTATTAACGCTGCCTCAAACGAAATAGTGATGACCAGCGGGGGAACCGAAAGCGATAATATGGCGATTATTAATACAGCAGTAAAGTACAGCTCGGTTGGAAAACATATCATTACGACTAATGTTGAACACGCCGCTGTGAAAGAGCCCTTAAAACAATTGGAACGCAATGGGTTTGAAGTGACCGTATTACCTGTTAACAAAGAGGGATCAATTACCATTCAGCAGGTAAAAGAGGCGATTAGAGAAGACACTATACTGGTTACTGTTATTTATGGGAATAACGAAATCGGGACACTCATGCCCATTACGGAAATCGGAGAATACCTGCTCACACTGGATCATAAAGTGGTCTTTCATACCGATGCAGTTCAAGCTTACGGGACGGAAGATATCCATGTCAAAGATCAGCATATCGACATGCTATCTGTTTCTTCTCATAAAATAAACGGACCCAAAGGCCTTGGTTTTTTATATGTGTCCGATGAACTATCCATTCCAGGTTTGATTCTGGGAGGACAACAGGAAAATAAGCGAAGAGCGGGAACTGAAAACATACCCGGCATTGCAGGATTCAAGAGGGCCGTGGAAATCAGACAGGCTAATAAACCGCAATTAAAAAAAGACTATCAGAAACTGAAAAATCGATGTATAGTATTATTAGAAGAGTCAGATTTAAAATTTGAAGTAAATGGATCAGTTGAGAACAGTTTGCCGCACATCTTGAGCGTGCACATTAAAGGTGTAGAGGCCGATAAACTCCTGATTCATCTGGACCTGGCCGGTGTTGCGGTTTCAATCGGGTCTGCCTGCTCTGCTGGAAATGTAGAGCCGAGTCATGTGCTGCAGGCTATTCACTCGAAAGCACATCCAGCGATAGAAGAAACGATCAGGTTCAGTTTTGGCTACGGCGTAACAGAAGCCGATATAGAAGCTGCAGTCCAAAAACTGGCAAAAGCAGTCAAATTTTTAGCCTGACCACTTTCTACAGAAGATATCAGTTAGTTAGAGAGGATGAAAAGCATGGCCACATTCAAGACAGATAGTTTACTGGGTAGTGAAACAAGGTATGCAGTAAGTGATGAAGCTAAGCGCTATACACTAAGAGACAATGGATTTTTAGAAACGAAGAACGGGGCTTTCCAGTATGAAAGAACATTAAGTATTCATGCTGTGGATAAAAAAGCACCAAAGTTGAAGATTGTCATCTCTAAAGAAATCGATGAACTTAAGGTGTCAGCCGTCACGTCCAACGGGCTTAAGAAAATCGATCTGTACAAGTCGGATCAGTTAGAAAAAGAGAGAGCATTTGCTGAGAATGTTCTATTAACGCTAGTTGAAGGACATGTGCTTAAAATAGTAAAATAAGATGAAAGACTCTCTTAATTAAGAGAGTCTTTTTTAAGGAATGATTAAAATAGGCAGCCAGGTCTTGATTTCTTCTTTTTAGTAAGTATAATGAAACAGACTGGAAACTTACGAACCTTCAAATTCGTACAAGCGTACAGAATTATAACAGAAATGATGGTGAAGTGATGACGAATAAAAATACAAGAGTCGTTGTCGGTATGAGTGGAGGAGTAGACTCATCTGTAACGGCATTGTTATTAAAAGAACAAGGATACGATGTTGTAGGTGTCTTCATGAAAAACTGGGATGACACTGATGAAAATGGCATGTGTACAGCTACAGAAGATTATAAAGACGTAGCACTGGTGGCCAATAAAATTGGTGTGCCTTACTATTCTATCAATTTTGAAAAAGAATACTGGGATAAAGTGTTCGCATACTTTTTGGAAGAATACAAGAATGGGCGAACACCTAATCCAGATGTCATGTGCAATAAAGAAATTAAATTTAAAGCCTTCCTCGATTATGCAATGAGTCTGGGAGCGGACTATGTAGCGACAGGTCACTATGCGCGAGTCAGTAGAGATGAGGATGGCACGACTCATTTACTAAGAGGAGTAGACTCGAATAAAGATCAAACCTATTTCCTGAACCAACTCTCTCAAGATCAGTTGTCTAAAGTGATGTTCCCGCTGGGCGAAATGGACAAGAGTGAAGTAAGACGGATTGCTGAAGAGGCAGATCTGGCAACTGCCAGGAAAAAAGACTCTACAGGTATTTGTTTTATTGGAGAAAAAGATTTTAAACAATTTCTGATGAATTACTTGCCTGCTCAACCGGGGAATATGGTCACAGAAGACGGAGAAGTAATGGGTAAGCATGACGGATTGATGTATTATACCATCGGTCAAAGAAAAGGACTGGGAATTGGCGGTAACGGAACATCTAACGAGCCCTGGTTTGTTATTGGGAAAAATATGGAAAACAATGAACTGATTGTCGGACAAGGGTTTACACATACTCACTTGTATGCAACGCATCTGACCGCCAGCCAGTTTACATTCACAACTGAAAAAGAAAGACCTGAGACTTTCAGTTGTACAGCTAAGTTTAGATACCGTCAATCTGATGTTGGCGTCACCGTTCATCTAAATAAAGAAGATAACACAGCACGTGTTGAATTTGATGAACCAGCTAGAGCCATCACACCAGGACAAGCCATTGTCTTTTATGATGGCGATGAATGTCTTGGCGGAGGCACAATCGACAAAGCATTTAAAGAATCTGAATTATTACAATACGTCTGATTTATCAGAAAGAGTCACTCTAGAGCTTAGTCTAAAGTGGCTCTTTTTTTGATGCTAAGACTAATAGGACTGATTGATTAAGCTGGCAGGATTATAGTATACTTATAGACAAAATTAGTCTCAGAGAAGGAGAAGACGCATGTATTTTTTTGAGAAACACGGGCTGGACGAAAAACAGACATTTAATTACTCTGTTTTGGAAAACATCTCTTTCCCTCTTCATTTTCATCGAGCATATGAAATAATTCTGGTCGAAAGCGGTGAAATGTCAATCAAAATAGAAGAGATGCAGTATACACTAAGGGCTCATGAAGCAGTTTTCATATTTCCAAATCAGCTTCATGAGCTGGTCACTGTGACCCATTCAGTTTGTAAACTACTGATCTTCTCACCTGAAATGGTTGGACAATTTTATTCTTCCTATAAACGATCGATACCCATAAATAATCAATTCACCATACTGTTTGACGTAAATGAGACTCATTTGGACACAGTTTTTGCTCAGAAAAGTCTGCTCTACAACTGTTGTGACGCTCTGATAAAGCAGACTAGTTTTGAAGGCATAACATTATCACCCCAGCGAAAGATTATTCAAAATATTTTACTGTATGTCGATACTCATTATGCTAACGAATGCACTCTAAAGACAGCTGCACAGACATTGCAGTATGATTACGCTTATCTGTCTAAATTATTTTATCAGTATACACAACTGACCTTTACTGATTACCTGAACCGTTACCGCATCACCCAGGCGACTTACTATCTGGAGAACACCGAATTGACCATTAAAGAAATCGCTCATTCCTGTGGCTACAATAATTTGAGAACATTCAATCGGAATTTTAGACAGTACAAAGCCAGTTCACCTTCTCATTATCGAAAAAACTTATAATTATTACTAGCCTAAAGCACAGGAGTCAGATAAACTGATAAGAGAGGAGGGATGGTCTTGCAGGAAAACTTATTTAAAAATGAAACAGAAAATTATATAGTCGGAGAAGTTCTGACTATTTATTATTCCAATCCCTCAAACTTTTACAAAGTTCTTTTAGTTAAGATAGAAGAGTCGGATGAAGAGGTAAAGGAAAAGCAAGTCGTTATCACTGGAAATTTTGGTCAGATTCAAGAAGGCGATAAGTATCGCTTTAACGGCAAGTGGACAGACCACCCGAAGTACGGTGTACAGTTTCAGTCGACAAAATATCTGAAAGAAAAACCATCGAGTGAAGAAGCCATTATAAACTATTTATCAAGTCCGCGTTTTAAAGGCATAGGTAAAAAGAGTGCGAAGGCTGTTGTGGACACTTTAGGAATCGATTGTATCGATAAAATTTTAAATGATGAGACTGAACTGGACAAAGTACCAGGACTAAACAGTAAAAAAAGGCAGCAGCTGATGACTGTATTGGAAAAAGAGCAAGGCATGCAAAAAATCATTATTGCTCTTAATGACATGGGATTATCCAACCAGTTAGCTTATAAAGTATATCAGCGCTTTGAAGGCCAGACGCTGACCACGATTCAAAATAATCCCTATATATTAATAGAAGAAATCGATGGGATCGGGTTCAATAGAGCTGATGCAATAGCGGAAGAGATGGGGATAGAAGGAGATTCTCCTGAACGCATCAAAGCCGGTATTCTTTATACGCTTGAAGAGAAGACGATGAAAAGTGGAGATACGTTTGTGGCGGCCGATTATTTATTAAATAATAGCATAGCCGTTCTGGAGAAAAGCAGGGCATTTCTGATCGATCCAGATCTCGTTGCTGAGAGCATTATCACATTAAGCAGAGAACAGGCTATCATCAAGGATGATGCCCGTTTTTACCTGCCTTCTTTATATGTGTCGGAGTGGGGTATAGCCAACGCCTTTGACCGGTTAGTTAATGAGTCAGATCAGCCTGATTTCAGTGAAAAAGAAATCAGTAAGAAAATAAAGGACTTCGAGAAGCGAAGAGGCATAAATTTAGGAAAGTCACAAAAAGAAGCCGTCAGAAACGCTATTCAATCTGAAGTGTTTGTACTGACTGGGGGTCCGGGTACTGGAAAAACAACTGTACTGGAAGTAATCGTCTCAGTTTATGCTGAACTGAATGATTTTAGTCTGGACCCTGCAGATTACAGCAATAAACCGTTTCCCATCTTATTGGCAGCGCCAACTGGGAGAGCAGCTAAGCGGATGAAAGAAACAACGGGACTTCCTGCCTCCACGATCCATCGTCTCCTTGGATTAACAGGGTCCGATGATGAGGAAGAGCTGCAGGAATCTGATAAAATTCTGAAGGGCTCGATGCTGATAGTTGATGAGATGTCAATGGTGGACACGTGGCTGGGGTATCAACTTTTAAAAGCAGTGCCGGATGATATGAAAGTTATTTTGGTAGGAGATAAGGATCAGCTTCCTTCTGTTGGACCCGGCCAGGTATTGAGAGACATCCTTCTGAGTAAGGCTATTCCTTATCAGGAGCTGACTGAAATTTACAGGCAGGGAGATGGGTCTTCAATCATAACGCTAGCTCATGAAATCAAAATGGGAGGATTGCCGGCAGATTTCACTGAGAAGAAGCAGGATCGTAATTTCTTTCCCTGCAGCACAGGAAAAGTTCAGGAGGTCCTGACTTTATTGGTCTCTAAAGCAATAGAAAAAGGCTATACATCTAAAGATATTCAAGTGCTCGCGCCAATCTACAAAGGAACTGCTGGCATTAACGAGTTGAACAAACTGCTGCAGAACCTTTTTAACCCAAAGACTAAAAATAAAAAAGAAGTTCAGCAGCAGGAAGGGGTTTACAGAATAGGAGATAAAGTTCTCCAGCTTGTAAATGACCCGGAGCGAAATGTATTTAACGGAGATATGGGGTTTATTGTGGGTATAATATCTGCCAAAGAATCAGAATTGAATGCGGAAGAATTAGTGATCGATTTTGATGGCACAGAAGTATCCTACCCCAGAAACGAATGGAAAAAAATCACGTTATCGTATTGCTGTTCTGTGCATAAGTCACAAGGATCTGAATATGATATGGTTATTTTGCCTCTTGTATTTGGATACGGCAGGATGCTGAAAAAAGATATTGTTTATACGGCCATTACCAGAGCCAGCAAAACGTTACTTTTATGTGGTGAGATAAATGCTTTTCAAAAAAGTATTACTGAGAATACAACCGCTCGGGAAACGTCTCTGACACTCAGGCTAAAAAGTCTGTCTGAAGAAACTGACGACTCTATAGAATCATCAGATTCAGATACCGCTAAGCACGCAGCTGGTATCGAAAAGGCTGGCAGCAGTGAACTGAGCGAAGGTTATGTCCTGACACCTGATGATGTCGAATTGACCAGAATCGATCCGATGATCGGGATGGACACAATTACCCCTTAAAAAAAGCATTAAAACTCGACACAAGGTCAGTTTTAATGCTTTTTTTCATAACCAGAATAATTGCTTGACAGTAGATATGGAAAGAGTGTGCGTATTTCTATCAATCAGTTCCCCATCTCTTTGACCGTACTGTTGGGAATCCAGGGTCAATTTACAGGAAGAGACACGGTACGAATGCATTTTTTTATGACTGAGGTGTGACTCTTTTGTGATGAGCATATAGAGTATCTGAAGCAGCTCTAAAAAATTGACTTTTTCAGCTACGACAACATCTATGTAGGAGTCAGTCGCATCGGCCAGAGGATGAATAGGGATTCCACCGCCGAAAAACTTATGATTTGCACAGACAACTAAGAGCACACTAGGATGACTGATTGTAAGATCCTTACTGTCAAGAGATAGAGAAAATGATTTCTGCGAAAAAAAAGCAGATAAAACGGAAAGCAGATAAGACGATTTTCCGATTGTCTTTTTACTTGAGGTCTGATCCAGTTTCGAAATAACCATCCCGTCTATTCCAAAGCCTATGCTGTTAACAGCAACGAGATTCTCTTCGTCAGTATGACAGTCCAATATATCAAGTTCAACCGGACTGTTCTTATTTATGATCCGCTCCAGAGACATCTGGATAGACTTAGATAAATCATGCGAACGCGCAAAATCATTACCGGACCCTGTAGGGATGTAAGAAACAGGTCTGTCTATTTTGGAAAGATACAGGCCACTTACGACTTCATTCAGCGTGCCATCACCTCCGACGGCAATGATTAGAGATTCCTGAGGTTCACTCTGAGCTAGTTCGCAGGCTAATTCAACTGCATGTCGTTTGTATTCTGTCGTATGTAATTCAAAGCTCATAGCGTGTTCTTTCATGTGTCTAGTCAATAACTTTCTTGTGTGTTTTCCTTTACGCGAGTGTTCATTTATTATAAATATCAGGTGGGTATAGTTAGTTGACATATTAATCACCAATTCTCTTTTAATAGCTATAGTATACGTGAAAAACAAAGAAATAATAGTCCGAAGATTAAATTTAGCAAATTAAAAAAAAATAATCTGTTAAAGGGTTGTATTGTTGTTATGCTGGGTGTTAGAATAGCTCAGTTGCTTAATTAAAAGAAATAAATTAAATAATGAATAATAAATAAGTCGAAGGAGGAATAAAATGTTAAGAATTGCAAAACGCTATACATTAAATGCGGTGGACTACGTCTATATCATTTTTGGTTCATTCCTTACAGCTATAGCATTCCAGGTGTTTCTATTACCCAACAATATCGTGTCGGGTGGGGTTTCTGGACTATCTATTGCCGCTAACGCCATGTTCGGTTGGAGTCCAGCCTTGTTTCAATATGCTGTAAATATACCACTGCTGATTCTCTGTTTTATCCTTTTAGGAAAAGCAGCTGGATATAAAACAATACTGGGAAGCATACTCTTACCCTTTTTCTTGATTTTTATTGGCCATTTTCCTGCTTTAACGAGTGACCCGTTACTTGCTGCCTTGTTTGGTGGTGGAATAACAGGACTTGGTATCGGAATCGTGTTCAGGGCAAAAGCATCTACAGGTGGAACCAGCATCATTGTACAAATCTTATACCAGTTTTTACACCTTCAATTCGGTCTTAGTACGATAATGGTTGATGGAGTCGTCATTATGATTGCCTTACTGGTCTTCGATGTTGAAACAGTCATGTATTCACTCATTGCACTCTTCATCGTCTCGCGAACGATCGACCTGGTTCAGTTAGGCTTCCATCGAAATAAAAATGTCTTTATTATTTCAGACAGCCCACAAGATATTCGCACCGAGATCCTTCACACTATGCAAAGAGGAGTGACCAATTTAGGTATTCGAGGTGGCTACGGCAATACTGATAAAGATATGCTGATGGTCGTCATACAAGAGAGAGAGTTTACCCTCTTAAAAGAGGTCGTTTTAAAAGCCGATTCAGATGCCTTCGTAGTGGCAATGCCTGCTAGTGAAGTGCTCGGAAGAGGGTTCTCGCTGGAAAAATATTTTCCAACACACGAAACGGACTGGACTGAAGAAGAATAGTCAGCTTGTGGGATTAAAGATTGACTAGCTGGCTAAACTGCGCTATACTTTTAACATTCACAAAGGATAAGCTGAAGAAACCTTTAGAGAGACATTCGCGGTGGTGAAAGAATGTCAAAAGACTTTGGTGCTCCCTTTTGATCAAGCATAAGAAATTATGCCGTTTCTTGGCGTTAACAAGACTAAAGAGGTAATGACTGACCGAATAAGTTGTTGCAAACAAGGTGGTACCGCGTACTGACGTCCTTGTATGTAACGAGCTTGTTCGGTCTTTTTATATGGACTAAAATAGAGGAATAGGGTGAAAAAAATGAAACAATTATCAAGTACAGAATTAAGACAGCTTTTTCTTGATTTCTTTGAAGAAAAGGGACATAAGGTTGAAAGAAGTGCTTCTTTGGTACCTGTAGAAGATCCATCTTTACTGTGGGTGAACTCAGGTGTTGCAACAATGAAAAAATATTTTGATGGAACAGTCAAACCAGCTAATCCCAGAATCGCAAGCTCTCAGAAGAGTATTCGAACGAACGACATCGAAAATGTCGGCGTTACAGCTAGACACCATACTCTGTTTGAGATGCTGGGTAATTTCTCAATTGGAGATTACTTTAAAACAGAAGGCATCGTGTGGGCATGGGAATTCCTGACCAGTCCTGACTGGATGGATCTGGATCCTGAAAAACTGTATGTAACAGTGTATCCAGATGATGAAGAAGCTTATACGATCTGGAAAGAAGAAGTAGGTTTAGAGGCGTCTCATATTGTAAAAGAAGAAGGTAATTTCTGGGATATCGGAGAAGGCCCATGTGGACCTAACTCTGAAATTTTCTATGACCGTGGGGAATCATTTAATGACCTTCCAGAAGGACATGAAGAAAACTATCCTGGCGGAGAAAATGAAAGATGGCTGGAAATATGGAACCTTGTTTTCTCTCAGTTCAATCACAAACCCAATAATGTATATGATCCGCTTCCGAATAAAAATATTGATACAGGGATGGGTCTGGAGAGAATGTTATCCATTCTTCAAGATGCTCCGACAAACTTTGAAACAGACTTATTCTTACCGATTATTGAAAAAGTCGAAAAACTATCTGGCATAAAATACGGAGAGACAGTTGAAAATAAAGTGAGTTTTAAAGTCATTGCCGATCATGTGCGTGCATTAGCTTTCGCAATCAGTGATGGAGCACTCCCTTCGAATGAAGGACGAGGGTATGTTTTAAGACGTCTGTTAAGACGCAGTGTCATGCACGGCCGCCGTTTATCAATTGAGAAGCCATTTTTAACTGAGTGTATTCCAGTAGTAGCTGACATTATGGAAGAACACTATCCTGAAGTTAAACAGAATAGTGAATTTATTTCCAAAGTCATTTTGAATGAAGAGGAGCGTTTCCTTGAAACGCTTGCTGCCGGTTTAGAGCGGGTCAATGAAATCATTGCAGATGCTAAGGATAAAAAGCAGTCAACATTATCCGGTAAAGACGTTTTCCAATTGTATGATACATTTGGATTCCCAATAGAATTGACAGAAGAAGTGGTCAGTGAAGAAAACTTGACTATCGATTATAAAGAGTTTGAGGAAGAAATGGCTAAACAGCGTGACCGTGCTCGTGCTGCCCGTCAGTCTGAAGGGTCCATGGCCGTACAGTCATCTTTGTTGAGTGATTTGACTGTTCAGAGTGAATTCACAGGCTATACAAAAGATGAAACAGTCAGCACTTTAGTAAAAATAATCAAAGAAGAATCGTTTGTTGAAACTGTAAATTCAGGTGACAACGTCAAACTCTTATTCGAGGAATCTCCTTTTTATCCTGAAAAAGGGGGACAAGTTGGCGATAGTGGATTGATTCTGGACAACGACAGTAATGTTCTGGCTGAAGTGAATACGGTCAAATCAGGTCCGGAAGGGCAGCCAGTTCACATTGTTACTGTGAGAAAAGAACTGACTGCTGACCAGGATTACACCCTTGTTATAGACAAAAAACGCAGAAGATTGATCGAACGTAATCATACGGCTACTCACCTTCTGCATCAGGCGTTAAAAGATGTTTTAGGCGATCACGCTAAACAGGCAGGTTCTCTAGTCGAAGAAAATCACCTGCGTTTTGATTTCACTCACTTTGGTCAAGTAACGGAAGATGAACTGGCTGAAATGGAACGAATTGTGAATCAGAAGATTCAGGAAAATTATGTAGTGGAGACTGTAGAAACGACACTGGCTAAAGCAAAAGAATTAGGGGCTATGGCATTATTCGGTGAGAAGTATGGGGAGCATGTCCGTCTGGTCATGATTGGCAACTACTCCAAAGAACTCTGTGGCGGAACCCATGTTAAAGCAACTGCAGAAATCGGCATGTTCAAAATTACCTCAGAAGCTGGTATTGGTGCTGGAACAAGAAGAATAACTGCATTGACCAGCGAAGGTGCCTACCAGTGGATGGAAGAGCAGCTGCGTATTTTAAACGATGCTTCTAAGTTAATGAAAGTTCAATCGCCTAAAGAAGTTCCTTCACGAATTAAATTGCTTCAAAAAGAATTGAAAGAATCGAATCAGGTGAATGAGTCATTACACGCAAAACTGGCAAATGCGCAAGCTGATGAGGTCTTCACCAATGTTAAGACAGTTGACAGTGTATCCTTTATTGCAGAAGAAATTAAAGCTAAGGATATGAATCAGTTAAGACAGCTGGCAGATAAATGGAAACAGGAAGATTACTCTGATGTCCTCGTTTTAGGATTAAAAGACGATGAAAAAGTGAATTTGATCGTCTCAATGAATCAGACTGCTGTCAAAAAGGGCTTGAAATCAGGAGATCTGATTAAGCATATTTCACCTTTCGTCAACGGTGGCGGTGGTGGACGTCCTGATTTTGCTCAGGCAGGCGGTAAGAAGCCTGAAGGGTTAAAAGATGCGTTGAGTGCTGTTACTGATTGGATCGAACAAAAAAACAGCTGATCGAAAGCAGTCAGTCATCTTACCTCCTAAGGCAAAAAGGGAAATCATGTTCAGATTACATTGTACTTTGACTCGTTTTCTAGTAAAATATAATCAAATAGAAACTTATTGAGAATTGAGCAATAAGGTTTTACGGAAAAAGTATGGAGGGAATAACTAATGAATTCAAATGACCATACCGTTCGTTTTAATGTTGAAAATGTAGACGAGCACAGTGTAGAAGAGACATTAAAAATTGTATACAAAGCTTTGGAAGAAAAAGGGTATAATCCCATCAACCAGATCGTTGGTTATCTTTTATCCGGAGATCCTGCGTATATTCCGCGCCACAATGATGCGCGTAACCTGATTAAAAGACACGAACGTGATGAAGTACTCGAAGAGCTTGTTACACACTATTTAAAGAGTGAAAAATAAATGCGGGTAATGGGTCTTGATGTGGGGTCCAAAACTGTTGGAGTTGCCGTCAGTGACTTATTCGGTTGGACTGCACAAGGAATTGAAACGGTTCAGATAAACGAATCTAAAAACGAATTTGGGTTTGAACGCCTGGGTGAGCTGATTAAAGAATATGAGGTTGAATCTATAGTCGTTGGATTGCCAAAAAATATGGATGGGTCTATCGGACCACGTGCCGAACTGTCTCTCACTTATGGTGAAAAACTGGAAGAACTATTTGCTCTGCCTATCATCTTTCAAGATGAACGCTTAACAACAATGCAGGCAACCCGTATGCTGATAGAAGAAGGAAACACGTCCCGAAAAAAGCGAAAAAAAGTTATCGACAAGCTGGCTGCCGTAATGATTTTACAAAACTACCTGGACCAGCAGTCAAATAAATAAAGGAGGCAATATAATGACAAAAGAGCATAACCATAACCATGATCACGATCATAACCACGAAGATGAGCACGAACACGAGTACATTACGATTATAGACGAAGAGGGCAATGAAGAGCTATACGAAATCCTGTTTACGTTTGATTCAGAGGATTTTGATAAATCGTACGTGCTGGTTTTCCCTTCTGGAACAACTGAAGGAGAAGAAGTTGAACTATCTGCATTTTCATACACTGAATCTGACGGCGGTTTAGAAGGTACACTTAGTGCTATCGAAACAGATGAAGAGTGGGAAATGATTGAAGAAGTTTTGAATACATTTATTAGTGATGAAGAATCTGATTAATTAAAAGGCAAAGGGATGGAGAGACTCTCCATCCTTTTTTAATGACTATGAAAAAGGGTTCGTATGGGAGGACTGTATTAAGAAATGTTTATGCGATCTAAAAATATCTTTCGATTAGATAGTAGATTGTGTATAATGATAAAGATAACTTACAAAGAAAAAAGGATGGACAGTATATGCCCAATAGACAATCTACTCATACTGTAAGAAAAATCGTTCTGAGTATTGTTTCTATATTAATAATTTTACTTATCGTATTAGCTGTTTCCGGCTATCATTATTATACGACGTCTTTAGAGCCTTTAGATCCGGAAAGTAATGAAGACTTACCGGTGGAGATTCCGATTGGATCTTCCCGAACAGACATAGCGCGTATTTTAGAGGAAAATAATATTATCCGAAGTGCATTTGTATTCAATTATCACTTGAGATTTACGGGTGAAGAGGGTTTTCAGGCAGGCTATTATCTGTTTTCTCCTGCGATGTCAACCGAAGAAATCGTCTGGTATCTTCAGGAAGGTGGTACGCCGATTACTGAGGAATCCACTGGCCGATTAACGATTCCTGAAGGGTATACCATAGAACAGGTGGCCATCGTAATTGAAAATCAGACAGACTATTCTATCGAAGATTTCTTTGAGTTGGTTGAAAGCGAAGAGTTCTTAAATGATATAGCGGAAGATTATCCACAATTACTCTCCGGCGCTATTGAACGGAGAGAAGAGACTCTTTACACGCTTGAAGGGTATTTATATCCTGCGACTTACGAATTTTTTGAGGAAACAACTCTTGAAGAGCTGGTGACACAAATGATATCTCAAATGCACAATGTGTTTGCCGGCTATTATGATGAAATCCAACAGAATGAAGCAACTGTTCATGAGATTCTCACTATGGCATCGTTTATTGAAAGAGAAGGCATCACTTACGAAGATCGTGAAGTCATTTCAGGTGTATTTTATAACCGACTGGCAATAGACATGCCGCTTCAGACAGACGTCAGTGTGACCTATGCACTGGGTGAGCATCAGGAGCGTATCACTTATGATGATCTGGAAGTGGATTCTCTCTATAACCTTTACGAACATAGAGGTCTGGGTCCTGGCCCCGTTAACAACCCGGATGAAGAATCGATCAGGGCAAGCATGTATCCGGCTGAGACAGACTATATGTTCTTTCTTGCAGATCTTTCTACCAGGCAAATATATTTCTCAGAAACATACGAACAGCACCTTGAATATCAAAATGAATACCTAAGATAGCATGAAGCATTGAGTTCATCACTGAGCTCAGTGCTTTTGTTGAGAGAGACATTTAAACTTAAATATGGAAGGATTCAAAAAACATGAGTAAGGTTAACAAACCGATAGTTATTGGCGTCACGGGAGGATCTGGAAGCGGAAAGACAAGTGTCAGTCAAGCCATCTATAATTATTTTCCCGGAAAATCAATCATGATGCTTGAACAGGATTCATATTATAAAAATCAGGATCATCTTAGTTTCGAAGATCGTTTAAAGACTAATTACGACCATCCTTTTGCATTTGATACGGATTTGCTGATCGAGCATTTGAATCAGTTGCTAGGCTATAACAGTATTGAAAAACCGGTGTATGATTATACAAGGCATACTAGAAGCGGCGATACGATCTTTCAGGATCCGAAAGAAGTCATTATTCTCGAAGGGATATTGATACTGGAAGATATCAGACTGAGAGAACTTATGGATATCAAATTATATGTTGATACCGATGATGACATAAGAATCATCAGACGGATCAAAAGAGATATTGAAGAACGGGGAAGAACCTTGGATAACGTTATTGACCAGTATCTGACAGTGGTTAAACCTATGCATGCCCAATTCATAGAACCAACCAAGAAATATGCTGATATCATTATTCCTGAAGGCGGCCGCAATCAAGTGGCTATTGATTTAATGACTACAAAGATTCATACTATATTTGAAGAGCGTGCCTTATAGTAAGGGACGCTTAATTTTTAAAAACGCTTTACATCATGATATGTTCATGGTATCTTAATTCCATTGAGAATTTAGTTGACAGTTTATTCTTAAATTATTTTAACATTTGCAACAATGAGCACAAATCAGAATCCTATTATTTTTATGAGGTGAAAGTATTGATGACAGAAAAAGTATACCCAATGACTGTAGAAGGCAAAGAAAAATTAGAAACCGAATTAAAACACTTAAAATCAGTTAAACGTAAAGAAGTAGTGGAACGAATCAAAATCGCACGTGGTTTCGGTGATTTATCAGAGAACTCTGAATATGAGTCAGCTAAAGATGAGCAGGCTTTTATTGAAGGACGTATCAGTACAATTGAAAATATGCTCCAGAACGCTCAAATCATAGACAGCTCTAACTCCAAAGATGGAGAAGTAACTCTAGGAAAATCTGTATCTTTTAAAGAATTGCCTGATGGTATTGAAGAAGAATATACGATTGTTGGTAAAGCGGAAGCAGATCCATTTTCAGGTAAAATCTCCAATGAATCTCCAATTGCTAAAGCAATCTTAGGCAAGCAGATTGGTGATCGCGTCCATATTACCACCCCTGGTGGAACAATGGAAGTTGAAGTAACTAACGTATTTTAATAATAAGTTGAACGGCCAAAAGAAGAGTTATCTTCTTTTGGCCGTTTTTTATGTAGTCCTTGAGACTGATTTTGTCAGTATGTTAGTGCTATTAAGTTTGAATTTAGATATACTTAACATATACCATCGAGAGGAGGAGTTACGCATGAGTTCAACTGTATATAAATCGGTCATGATATTACTATTTGTATGGTTGTTTTATCAAATATTTAACAGTTGGATGCTGCTGACATTTTTACTGACAGCATTACTTTTTTTGTTTTTATATAAAACTTCTCCTGGGACTAAAGCATCTAAATCACAGCAGTTGATTATCAGTGTGATCCTCTTCACCGCATCAGTTGTCTTCACAAATGCATTTTGGGCTATCATCAGCGTATTTCTAGTCGTTGAAATGAACACTGACAGTAAACTGTCCAGAACGGTGCGAGACCCCCTTTTTAGACGTAAACAGTACTGGCGGGAAAAAGATTTCGTTTCTGTCGACTTAACTAGTCATCTGGAAGAAGAGTCTAAGTTGAAATTCAGCAGAAATAAATGGTTTGGTGATGATTCCGTTGGAAAAGATGTTTTCAAGTGGGAGGATAAAAATTTTGTCAAAATAATGGGAGATTCATTTTTTGATTTGGGAAACACCATTATTCCTAAAAGAGAAAACACCATTATCATTAGAAAAGGAATAGGCGACATCAAGATTATCGTCCCCAAAGATATTGCATTATCTCTTGACATTAGTCTGGCTATTGGTAAATTGGTCATAGACAAAGAAGAGTATGATATGAAAAATGAAACGGTGAAATGGCAGAGTGACCATTATCATTCGTCGATCAGAAAACTGAGAATAGTATCAAACACGCTAGTCGGCGAAGTAGAGGTGATTTACTTATGAGAAAGGCTTTTTCTATTTTAAGTAAATTTTTCTTTCTCTATTTTTTCACCTTGTTGTTCATTACCGTCTTTATTTTACTTTCATTATCAGAAAATCAGTGGATTACAGTGCTCTATCAGGCTAATTTTGTAGGTGTCTCTCTGATTGTCTACCTGATTCTATTTTCATTTATCTTGTCGGCTGTAACACTGTCTTATCTTAAAGTATTCGAAAAGAAGAAGTTGAGAAAGGTAGCAGAAGGGTTGCGTATGATGAGCCAAGGGCACTATTCTGCCTCTATCTTTCTCGATATGTATTCACTGGATACGCCGTTACAGATCAATGAAGAAATCGATAAACAGTTTCTGAATTTACATGAAAAGCTGATGTTCATGGCAGATCAGGCATTGAAGAATGTACAGGAATCGATTGGAATCGATAACGAAACCAAAGAAGAAATTCTTGAAAAAGAAAGACACCGCATTGCCAGAGAACTGCATGACTCTGTCAGCCAGCAATTATTTGCGGCTTCTATGATGCTGTCTGCAGTTAATCAGCAAATCGATCACACCCCCGAGCCCATCATCAGGCAGTTAAAGATGATTGAACAGACTATTAATGCTTCTCAAACTGAAATGAGGGCGCTTCTTTTACATCTACGTCCCATTCAACTGGACGGAAAGTCACTTAAGCAGGGAATTGAACAGCTTTTAAAAGAATTGTCTTCAAAAATAGATATCAAAGTGCACTTTACGATTGAATCGCTAACAATGCCTCAAGCAATGGAAGACCATTTTTTTCGGATCGTTCAGGAATTATTATCTAATGTTCTTAGGCATGCAAAAGCACGTGAACTGGAAGTTTATTTAAATCAGAACGGCAATACTATCCAATTAAGTGTAATTGATGATGGGGTTGGGTTTGATGTGAAAGATAAAAGAACGGGTAGTTACGGGTTACATAATATTAGAGAAAGAATCGAAGGCATGGGTGGAAATGTTAGAGTCATATCATTAAAGGATGTAGGAACACGTATCGAAATAAACGTGCCTATAGTATCAGGAGGATAAAGGAATGATTCGATTATTATTGGTAGATGATCATGAAATGGTGAGACTTGGGTTATCGTCATTTTTTTCAATTCAGGAAGATTTCGAAGTAGTAGCTGAAGCTGAAAATGGAGAAATCGGTGTAGAACTTGCCTTGTCTCAAAAACCGGATATCATTTTAATGGATCTGGTAATGGAGGTAATGGATGGGACCGAAGCTACTCAGATTATCATGAAGAAATGGCCAGAAGCTAAAATCATGATACTGACCAGCTTTATTGATGATGAAAAAGTGTATCCTGCTATGCAGGCTGGTGCATGTGGGTATATTCTTAAAACATCTACCGCTCAGGAAATTGCACGTGCGGTAAGAGAAACATATAATGGACAGAATTACATTGAAGAAGAAGTCAATTCGATTATGGAAGAAAAGAAGGAAGAATCATCTAAACAATACCCTCATGAATTACTGACCAATAGAGAAAATGAAGTCCTTCAGCTTATAGCAAAAGGTTATACTAATCAGGAGATTGCAGATGAATTGTTTATTACGTTAAAAACAGTCAAAACTCATGTATCGAATATACTATCTAAACTGGATGTTGAAGATCGTACTCAAGTAGCTATATACGCGTTCAGACACGATTTAGTACAAGACTAAGGAACTACCTGTCGAATCCAACATTCTCCTTAAATTGACCGGCATCAGTCAATTGTTCTCTTTAAGGAAAGTGTTCAATGAGTAATGACGAATAGAGAACAGAAAAAAGGTTAGGAGGAATGAACGAACTATTCCTTCTAACCTTTTTGGTTTTAATTAGTTAAGATAACTGGTAATATGATCGGTTTTCTTTCAGTTTCTGCAAACAGGAATGATTTCACAGCATCTATCAAATCATTTCTCATTTTAAATTCATTAACTTGATCATGCTCGAACGATTTCTGAATGCTCTTGAAGGCAACTGTTTGTGCAGTCTGAATCAGCTCTTCAGATTCTCTCATATAAATAAATCCTCTTGAGATAATATCTGGACCGGCTAAAACCTCTTTTTTGTTGACGTCTATGGTGGCAACGACAACCACTAATCCGTTATCTGATAATAATTTACGGTCTCTGAGAACGACGTTGCCAATATCACCAATACCACTGCCGTCTACGTAAACGTCTTTAGCATCAAAATCTCCAGCACGTCTCGCAGATTCTTCGGTGAACGCAACAATCTGTCCATTATCCAGGACGAAACAGTTTTCTTCAGGAACACCAGTGTCTTGAGCGAGCTTGGAATGAATTTTCTGCATTCTGTGTTCACCGTGAATAGGAACAAAGTACTTGGGCTTCATCAATTGAAGCATCAGTTTCTGTTCTTCCTGTCCACCGTGACCCGATGTATGAATATTATTAATTTTACCGTGTATAACATTTGCTCCTGCCTCAAGTAGCTGGTTAATGACACGATTGACACTAACAGTGTTACCAGGGGTAGGAGAACTAGAAAAGATGACAGAGTCACCAGGTTGGATGGATATCTGTCTATGCGTTCCGTTAGCAATACGACTTAACGCTGCCATAGGTTCACCCTGAGAGCCAGTACATAAAATCAGCGTTTCATTTGCTTTGTATTTTTTTAATTCGTTTGGATGAATAAACGTGCCTTCTTCAGCTTGGATGTACCCTAATTCTTGACCGGTTTCCATTGCAGTAACCATACTTCGGCCAAATACAGCAATTTTTCTGCCCGTTTTGGCAGCTGCTTCCACAACCTGCTGACTTCTGGAGATATTGGAGGCAAACGTTGCGAAGATGATACGCCCGTCAATTTTGTTCATTAGATTACGGATTGACTCACCAACAACTTGTTCGGATTTAGTAAAATTAGGGACTTCAGCATTTGTACTATCAGACAGTAAAGCCAAAACACCTTCTTCACCGATTTTAGCCATTCTGTGAAGATTGGCTGGCTCGCCGACAGGGGTGAAATCAAACTTGAAATCTCCGGTTTGAACAATATTTCCATTTGGCGTCTTCACTACTATTCCGTAAGACTCCGGAACACTGTGAGTTGTTCTGAAAAATGAGATAGTTGTTTTACGGAATTTAATCACTGAATCCTCGTTAACTTCGTGAAGAGTAGCAGAACGGAGGAGATTATGTTCATTTAATTTATTTCTAATCAGAGCAAGTGCCAATTTATTAGCATATATCGGGATGTTTAATTGTTTTAAAAGGAAAGGGATACCGCCAACATGGTCTTCGTGACCGTGTGTGATAAATAAACCTCTGATTTTGTCCTGATTTTCAATCAGGTATGAGTAGTCTGGAATAACATAATCGATGCCTAACAGATCGTCCTCGGGGAATTTAATACCGGCATCAATCAGAATGATTTCGTCCTGAAATTGCACAGCGTATGTGTTTTTGCCTATTTCATTTAAACCACCGAGTGCATATACGGCAGTTTCATTGTTCTTAATATTTGGTTTCATCATTGGTCTCCTTATTTAATATAATTTTCAGTTTGCTAATGAATCTATTCAATCATGATTAATCTCATCAGGTCTGTTTAGTGACGAATAGTCACTGCTATAAATATTTTACCATAATGAAAATAATAAGTATAGGAAAGGAAATTTCATGAAAGAGGTGTCGCCTGCAAGTTTTGTCATTGAGAAGAACACTTTTTTTATATATAGTAGGGGAGGAGTTAAATTGAAAAGGACGTGTAGAATTGAAAAGTAATAAATTGTTTGTATTTGATATCGATGGGACACTGCTAGATGAGAATAAGACTATACCTGAGAGTACCAAGGAAGCAGTAAGACTATTGTCCCTTGAACACGAAGTCGCCATAGCGACTGGACGTAACCGCACGATGGCTTCAGATGTGATTAAAGAACTGAATATTGAAAACTATATTGTCTGTAATGGAGCAGCTGCATACTACAAAAATGACTCGATCTATACAAATTATTTAAATAAAAAAGAATTGGATGACTTGATAGAACTAGCTGATGAACATCAACATCAGATGGTTTATGAAACGGTTGACGAACTGAAGAGAAGAAACAGAAAACCTAATCAGCGAGTGGAAAAAGGAATGACTTTTGTCGGTTTCCCCGTACCAGAATACGATAAAAAGTTTTATCAGAAACAATCACTTGTCCAATGTCTGCTTTTTTATACCGAAGAAGAGGCCTCTATATACGAAGAACGCGGATTTGACCAATTTAGGTTTGTGAGATGGCACAAATCTGGAGTTGATGTTTTACCGGTTGATGGGTCAAAATATCTCACTATACAAAGGTTAGCGAACCATCTGGATATAGATAATAAAAATATAGTGGCATTTGGTGACGGCTTTAATGATATGGAAATGATAAAAAACGTGGGTATGGGAATAGCTATGGGGAATGCCGAGGAGGAAGTGAAAGAGGTCGCTGACATGGTTACAAGAAGCAGCAGTGATGATGGAATTCATGCTGCACTGAAAGAGTTAGGTTTTATTTAAAAGAATAGATAATTGTGTCAAACTTGTGAAAAAGCGCTTTATAAAGACACTTTATTTTACTGAAACAATAGACTTTTAACTGTCTTTCAGTAATAATTAAAAAGTGTCATTTTGGGGGTATAGCTCAGTTGGGAGAGCGCTTCGCTGGCAGCGAAGAGGTCGTCGGTTCGAGCCCGTCTATCTCCATACAAGATCAAAGTGTCCTGTACGCTAAAAAAAGGAGAAGCATAAGTGATTTCAGAAAACCAGTTGTATATTACACAGCATGATGTCATTTCTCAAAATGTGAAATATGGTTTTTTATTGAGTATTGCTTTACTGTTTGCTTCATTAGCTTTTGTTTTTAATACCCCTCTGGAAATTTACTCCGGTATGATCACTATTTTGACTTCACCAGCTAATTTGACAACTGATTATTTTGCATTAGCAAATGTAGGCGCAACATTATGCAATTCTGCGCTATTGACGGTTCATTCCATTGGCGTTATACGAATGACCAGAGCAAAAGTCAACGGTCCTATCATTGCGGCTGTTTTTACTGTTGCCGCGTTTTCTTTTTTCGGAAAGAATCTATATAATTCGATGCCGATCGTAATTGGAGCTTTTGCTTATGCTAGAGTTACAGAAGTACCGGCTGAAAAATCACTTCTCGCGGCCTTGTTTGGAACCGCTTTAGGTCCACTTGTCAGTGAAATCACCTTTAATATTGGCTTGCCGTTTCCTCTGGGTATTTTCTATGGCTACTTATTTGGCTTTATCGCCGGATTCGTCATCCCTCCATTAGCTAAACATTTTGTCGGATTTACCAAAGGGTTTAGTGTCTACAACGTAGGGTTTACCTGTGGAGTTGTAGGGACTATGTTTACATCCTTACTCAGAAGTACAGGTAGAAATATTGAACCCGTTTCAGTAATTTCAAGCGGTAACAATCAGGCCTTTACCATTATATTTTTATCTTTGTTTACATTTATGCTCATAAGCGGCTTATACTTAAACTCATGGACTTTAAATGGTTACAGTGCCCTTTTAAAACATTCAGGTCAATTGTCGACAGACTTCCTGAAAACGAATGGCTTTAGTGTTACGCTTATCAATATGGCACTGTTGGGCTATATATCTACGCTCTATGTCCTGTTTCACGGGGGAGAGTTAAACGGTCCTTCTATCGGTGGAATATTGACTGTGGTCGGTTTTGGAGCTTTCGGCAAACATATCAGAAATGTACTGCCGATATTGATCGGTGTTACATTGATGGGATTTTTAAATGATTATGATATGAGTGCAACATCAGTTGTCATAGCAGGGTTGTTTGGAACTACTATAGCACCAATAGCCGGACGGTACGGGACACTGATTGGTATTTTAGCTGGGGCTTTGCACCTTAGCGTCGTGAGTAACACTGGTTACCTGCATGGCGGAATTAATTTATACAATAATGGATTTGCAGGAGGCTTCGTGGCAGCCATCATGATTCCGCTGCTGGAAGCTGTACAATACCAGCAGGAGAAGAGAAAACAGTTGAGAGAACCTGTCGATCCTGCAGAAGAAATCAAAGTAAGCAAATAAAAAGAAGTGCGGATCATTCTCGCACTTCTTTTTTCTACTCTTCTTCAGATCCCAGGACCTCTATATTGTCAGGAAGAGCCAGAGGATTTTCAGGATCTATATGGTCGTAAAACATAACACCATTTAAATGATCGATTTCGTGTTGCACGACGATAGCCGGGAAGTCTCTTAAACGCACTTTTTTCTTTTCTCCGGTTAGTTCATAATACTCTAAAGTTACTCTTTTATGACGGGGGACATATCCGGGTACTTCACGGTCGACAGATAGACACCCTTCACCATCTGACAGACAAGTCTGTTGAACAGAATGACTGACAATTTTTGGATTAACGAGTATTGCACTGAACTCAGGATCAGAACTTTCAGGATCCTGTGACGGTACATGCACAGCAACCATTCTTTTTGAAACATCTACTTGAGGTGCTGCTATACCGACACCCGGTCTTAGTTCGTATTTTTCAGCTATTTCAGGATCCTGACTGTTAATTAGAAACGCCAGCAGTTCTTCTCCCAATTCAGTCATGCTGGAATCCAGTGGAAACGTCAGGGGTTCCGCTTTTTTTCTAAGTGTTGGATGTCCTTCTCTTATAACTTCATTCATTGTTATCATCATCATACCTCCTCGTATTATAGAACTCTTTTATTATTTTAACAGGTTTGGAGTCAAGTCGCATCTTAAAATACAATGACAGATAAAGTAAAACTATTCTAATAATAGATAGTGAAAACAATCACATTTAATTCCTTGAGAAAAATCTTAGTAGTACAAAATCATGCAGTAGAGCTCTTTTATATAACAGTTTTTTTCACTGTATTACTTTTGTTTGTAAGGATTAAATATCTTGACTGAAAACAGAGTGTAACAGTCGTATTGTGCATATAGTCACAACGAACTGGAATCGCCTTTATATCAAGGTTTTTCTTAGGCCTGCCTAGGGATTATCGCTTGCATTTCTACCCTAATCATGATAGATTTATAAAGGAATGGATAAAATTGTAACAGTAAAAAACATCTGTTACATTTAATTAGACAAACAGAGAGGAATGGGTAATCTATGGCAAAGCAACCAGTTGATTATGAAGCATTACTAAGTTCAGTAGAAGCTTCATTTCCGATGGTTCAAATTTTAGACAAAGATGGTAAAATCGTCAACAAAGACATTATGCCAGATTTATCTGATGATGAATTAGTAGAATTAATGAAAAGAATGGTATGGTCTCGTGTTCTTCATGACCGTTCGATGGCCCTTGCACGTCAGGGGAGATTAGGTTTCTATGCACCTACTATGGGTCAGGAAGCATCTCAATTAGCAAGTCATTTCGCATTCAAAAAACAAGACTGGTTCTACCCTGGGTATCGTGATGTACCTCAATTGATCCAACACGGTTTACCAGTATCTCAAGCTTTCTTGTGGTCTCGTGGACATGTAGAAGGAAATAACTACCCAGATGATTTACATGCAATTCCACCTCAAATTATTATTGGAGCACAATTTATCCAGGCAATGGGTAATGCTGTTGGACAAAAATTAGCAAATAAAGAAGACGAAGTGACATTCACTTATACTGGAGACGGTGGATCTTCACAGGGTGATGTTTACGAAGGTATGAACTTTGCCGGACGTTACAAAGCGCCTGTTGTTTTCTTTATTCAAAACAATGGCTATGCGATTTCTACTCCTCGTGAGAAACAGTCTGCTGCTATGACATTAGCTCAAAAAGCTGCAGCTGCAGGAATTCCGGGAATTCAAGTAGACGGAATGGATCCATTAGCCGTTTACGCTGTAACGAAACAAGCTCGTGACTGGGCTGTAGCTGGAAACGGTCCTGTATTGATTGAAACAATCACATCTCGTTTCGGACCGCACTCTACATCTGGTGATGATCCAACACGTTACCGTGAACAAGATTCATTCGATTACTGGGAACAAAGAGATCCATTGATCCGCTTCCGTAAATTCCTGGAAGAAAAAGGATTATGGTCAGAAAAACAAGAAGAAGAATTGATTGAACAAACTAAAGAAGAAATTAAACAAGCTGCTAAAGAAGCAGACCAAGCGCCTAAAATGCAGATTTCAGACTTCCTGAAAAACATGTTTGAAGAGCCTGGTCAAAATATTACAGAGCAGATTGAGAAATACGAAGCAAAGGAGAGTAAATAATCATGGCGAATCTTACAATGATTCAAGCAATCACCGAAGCACTTGATCAAGAAATGGCTCGTGATGAAAAAGTCTTGATTTTCGGAGAAGACGTAGGTAAAAACGGCGGAGTCTTCCGTGCAACTCAAGGCCTTTTCGATAAATACGGTGAAGACCGTGTCAATGATACTCCACTTGCTGAATCTGGAATCGGAGGAATGGCATTCGGTTTAGCTGTTCAAGGTTTCCGTCCAGTAATGGAGATTCAATTCTTTGGATTCGTATTCGAAGTAATGGATTCAATCGTTGGTCAAATGGCTCGTACTAGATACCGTATGGGTGGAAAATTAAACTTGCCTGCTGTTATTCGTTCACCTTTTGGCGGTGGAGTACACACTCCTGAAATGCACGCGGACAGTTTAGAAGGATTAATGGCTCAGTCTCCAGGACTTAAAGTCGTTATCCCTTCAAATCCTTACGATGCTAAAGGGTTACTGACAGCAGCAATTCGTGAAGAAACTCCGGTTGTGTTTTTGGAGCACATGAAGCTATACCGTTCATTCCGTGATGAAGTACCTGAAGAACAGTATACTATTCCTCTAGGCAAAGCTAATGTCGCTAAAAAAGGAACGGACGTAACAGTCGTTGCTTATGGCTACATGGTTCGTGAAGCTCTAAAAGCTGCTGAACAGTTAGAAAAAGACGACGTATCAGTAGAAGTTATTGATCTACGTACTGTTTCTCCAATCGACTATGAAACAGTTGTAGATTCCGTACAGAAAACAGGACGTATGGTTATGGTTCAAGAAGCTCAACGTCAAGCAGGTGTTGGAAATACAGTGATTTCTGAAGTTTCTCAACGCGCAATCTTGTCACTTGAAGCACCAATCGGCTTTGTTACTGCACCGGATACCGTTTATCCATTTGGACAGGTTGAAAACATCTGGTTACCAAGTGCTAAAGATATTACAGAATCTATCAAAGAAACTGTGGAATTTTAAATATTAATTGAATCCAAACTCAAAAGGGACACTCTTTTTAACTCATTCGAGTAATTAGAAAGACTGTTCCTTATTGAGTACTTTACTATGTCAAAAGATTTTAATATAGAAGGGAAGAAAAAAATAATGGCTTTTACTTTTAAACTCCCTGATGTTGGGGAAGGAATGGCTGAAGGCGAAATCGTAAGCTGGTTAGTTTCTGAAGGAGACACAGTTGAAGAAGGCGATTCGATTGCAGAGATTCAAAACGATAAATCAGTTGAGGAATTAGCTTCTCCAGTAGATGGAAAAATCAAAAAATTCTTGGTA
The DNA here is from genome assembly GCF_003003275.1 of Alkalibacterium olivapovliticus. Lineage (GTDB taxonomy): Bacteria > Bacillota > Bacilli > Lactobacillales > Carnobacteriaceae_A > Alkalibacterium > Alkalibacterium olivapovliticum. Next base: position 74,150 of record NZ_PVTO01000002.1, on the reverse strand, counting down.
GAACCTGGTACAGTTGCTTCAGTAGGAGATCCGATCGTAGAGATCGACGCAGAAGGTGACGTAAGCAGCGACGACGAAGGAACTGACTCTAAAGAAGAAACTGATTCTAAAGAAGCAGCAGCTTCTGAAACTGAAATGTCTTCTGAAGAAGCAGCTGCTGGAACTGAAAAAACGGATCCTGCTCAATCAGAAGGAGCAACTTCTGGCGATGTTGTCAAAACGTCTGATCCAAGCAAACGTGTCTTGGCTATGCCTTCAGTTAGACAGCATGCCCGTGATAAAGATGTAGATATCAGCCTGGTTGAAGCAACTGGAAAAGGTGGACGCACAACTAGAGACGATATCGATAACTTCCTGCAAGGTGGAGGCGTTAAAGCTGAAACTTCTGAAGATAAAGCAGAAGACAAAGCAACTAAATCATCAGCACCTTCAGCACCATCTGTTTCTACATCAGCTAAGCCTTTCAAATCCGGACGCTCTGACGAAGAAACAAGAGAAAAAATGTCAACAACGCGTAAAGCTATCTCTAAAGCGATGGTTAACAGTTCATTGACTATTCCTTCAGTATCACTGTTCGATGAAGTTGATGTGACTAAATTGATGGCACACCGTACGAAATTCAAAACGATTGCAGCTGAGCAGGATGTTAAATTAACGTTCTTACCTTATGTTGTTAAAGCAGTTATTGCTGTAATGAAAAAATTCCCAGCTTTAAATTCTTCAATCGATGATACAACAGATGAAGTTGTTTACAAAAACTACTTCAATATCGGAATTGCTGCTGATACAGAGCAAGGTCTATATGTACCTGTTGTAACTGATGCTGACAAGAAATCAATGTTCAGTATTGCTTCTGAAATCACTGAATTAGGCGGAAAAGCTCATGAAGGTAAATTGAAATCTAGTGATATGGCTGATGGATCAATTTCTATCTCTAATATCGGTTCTGTCGGTGGCGGTTGGTTCACTCCAATCATCAACTATCCTGAAGTCGCTATTTTAGGCGTAGGTCGTATTGCTAAAAAAGCAATTGTAAATGATGAAGGAGAAGTTGTTGCTGCTCCAATGCTGGCATTGTCACTAGTCTTCGATCACCGTGTTATTGACGGCGCAACTGGTCAAAAAGCGATGAACGAATTGAAACGTCTGTTAGCAGATCCTGAATTATTATTAATGGAAGGATAAGGTGAAACGTAAATGGTAGTAGGAGATTTCGCAATTGAATTAGACACAGTAGTTATCGGAGCTGGCCCAGGAGGATATGTTGCTGCAATTAGAGCAGCCCAAATGGGACAGAAGGTAGCTATTATTGAAAAAGAATACATCGGCGGCGTTTGTCTGAACGTTGGATGTATTCCATCAAAAGCATTGATTTCTGCTGGTCACAAATACCAGGAGTCATTAGATTCTACAGCGTTTGGAGTAACATCTGAAAATGTTAAAATCGATTTTGCTAAAACGCAAGAATGGAAAAACACTCAAGTCGTTTCAAAATTGACTAAAGGTGTAGAAGGTCTTCTTAAAAAGAATAAAGTTGAAATTCTTGATGGAGAAGCATTCTTTGTTGACGAAAACACTTTACGTGTAATGGGCGAAGATAATGCTCAGACTTATTCATTCAACAATGCGATTGTTGCTACTGGTAGCCGTCCGGTTGAAATTCCAGGATTTAAATTTAGTGATCGTGTATTAGATTCTACAGGCGCGCTGAACTTATCTGAGATCCCAGCTAAGATGGCAATTGTTGGTGGTGGGTACATCGGGTCTGAATTAGCAGGCGTTTATGCTAACTTGGGAACTGAAATTACAATATTAGAAGGATTACCTTCAATTCTTAACGGATTTGACAAAGACATGGTTAAATTAGTTGAGAAGAACTTCAAAGCACGTGGTGTTAACATTGTCACTGATGCTATTGCTAAAGAAGCTGTTGTCTCTGACAATGGTGTAACTGTTAAGTATGAAGCTAAAGGAGAAGAAAAATCTCTTGATGTTGATTACGTTCTAGTTACTGTCGGTCGTCGTCCAAACACTGATGAGCTTGGCTTAGAACAAGCTGGTGTTGAGATGCTTGATCGCGGTTTAATCAAAGTTGACAATCAGGGACGTACGAATGTTCCAAGTATCTGGGCAATCGGAGATGTGGTTCCTGGAGCAGCATTAGCACACAAAGCAAGCTACGAAGCAAAAATAGCAGCTGAAGCTATCGCTGGTAAGAAAGTTGCGGTAGATTACCGTGCGCTTCCTGCAGTAGCCTTTACTGATCCAGAAATCGCTTCTGTTGGTTTAACAGAAAGTGAAGCTAAAGATCAAGACTTAGACATTAAAGTTACTAAATTCCCATTAGGCGGAAATGGTCGCGCGTTATCACTTAACGCGACTGAAGGTTTCGTTCGTCTGATCACGACTAAAGATGATGATCACGTGATTCTTGGTGCACAAGTGGCTGGAATCAGCGCGTCTGATATCATCGCTGAATTAGGATTAGCTATTGAAAGTGGAATGAATGCTGAAGATGTGGCTATGACTATTCATGGACACCCTTCATTAGGTGAAACAGTTATGGATGCTGCTGAAGCAGCTCTAGGTTTCCCTATTCATATGTAATATCAAAAGAAAGGCCTTTAGTTTACTAGAGGTCTTTCTTTCTATACATAGTTATATATTGCAATTTTACCAGGACTTTATTACACTAATAGGATAAAGAAAAGAGGAATGAATGTAATGAATTTAAAAGACAGAGACAGTCTGATCCAAAAATGGCTGGTTGAAATTAAAGAGTATATTATTGAACAAAAAAATACTGATTTGAATATTGAGGAAAAAACAGCAGATAATGATTTAGTGACACGTATGGATAAATCAATCGAAGAACAGTTAGTAAAAAAAATCAGAGAGACCTTTCCGGAAGATAAAATAGTTGGCGAGGAAGGGTACGGAGATGATGTCAAAGATCTGACCGGGACGGTCTGGTTTATTGATCCTATTGATGGGACTTTGAACTTTGTCATGCAGCAGGAGAACTTTGCAGTTATGATTGCTGTTTATACAGAGGGTGTAGGTCAGTTAGGCTATATCTATGATATTACACACGATAAATTGTATTCTTCAACTAAAGGAGACGGCGTTCGTTGTAACGGGCAACAATTGGAAATACCTCTTGATCTGAATCTATCTAAAGGTTTAGTAGCGTCTAGTTCTGCTTTAATGTGTAAAGATCAATACCCCGCTGTCAGAAAAATTGGAGCAGAAAGTCTTGGGGTTCGGATGCTTGGATCAGCTGGATTGGAAACGATCGAAGTAGCTAAAGGCAACGTGTCCGCCTATATTGCATCTAACCTAAAACCATGGGATATTGCCCCGGGGTTATTATTCATGGAAGAATTAGGCATGACGGGAACGCAGTTTGATAATCAGCCAATAGACCTGCTGCAAAATAATAATATCGTCTTTGCGACAAAAAATGCTCACAAAGACATCATAGATATGTTAGAGAAATAAAAAAAAGTTGTAATTCACTTACTTTTATTGCTATAATGTTGTGTGCAACAAGACAGGATATCTGAGGAACATTTATTCTTGAGTTATACATTTCAAGATTAAGTGTTTTTTTTGTGAAAGAATATGAAAATATTATGAAAACTCAATTGATGCCTGCTATTAGACAAAGGAATTAAGAAATTTGGAGGAAATATATGATTAAAAGAGAAGATGTAAGAAATATTGCAATAATTGCCCACGTCGACCATGGGAAAACGACTCTAGTTGATGAACTGTTAAAACAGTCAGATACATTATCTGCTCACGGTGAGTTAAGTGAGAGAGCAATGGATTCAAATGATTTAGAAAAAGAACGTGGCATTACGATCCTGGCAAAAAATACTGCTGTTAACTATAAAGAGCACCGTATCAACATTTTGGACACACCTGGACATGCTGACTTCGGTGGCGAAGTTGAACGTATCATGAAAATGGTTGACGGTGTCATTTTAGTTGTAGATGCTTATGAAGGAACAATGCCTCAAACCCGTTTTGTATTGAAAAAAGCTTTAGAAATGAAATTGCGCCCATTAGTAGTTGTAAACAAAATTGATAAAGATACTGCACGTCCATCTGAAGTAGTGGATGAGGTACTTGATTTACTGATTGAACTTGAAGCAGATGAAGATCAATTAGAGTTTCCAGTTCTTTACGCTTCAGCGATCAATGGAACAAGCAGTTATTCTGCAGATCCAGCAGATCAGAAAGATACAATGGAACCTATATTTGAAAGCATCTTAAAAGAAGTTCCTGCTCCTGTAGACAACAGTGACGAACCGTTACAATTCCAAGTGTCGCTTCTTGACTACAGCGATTACGTTGGACGTATTGGTATCGGACGTGTGTTCCGTGGAACAATCAAAGTTGGAGACAACGTTACTTTAAGTAAACTTGATGGATCGACTAAAAACTTCCGTGTCACTAAATTATTCGGGTTCTTCGGATTAAGCCGTGTTGAAATCGACTCAGCCAAAGCTGGGGACTTGATTGCCGTTTCCGGTTTTGAAGATATTTTCGTTGGAGAAACTGTTACACCAGTTGACCATGTAGATCCACTACCGATCCTGCACATCGACGAGCCGACTTTACAGATGACATTTTTAGTCAATAACTCTCCTTTTGTTGGTAGAGAAGGAAAATGGATCACTTCCCGTAAAATCAAGGAACGTTTAATGCTGCAGCTTCAAACGGATGTATCATTAAAAATCGATGAAACTGAATCACCTGATGAATGGGTTGTTTCAGGACGTGGCGAATTACACCTTTCCATCCTTATTGAGAATATGAGAAGAGAAGGATATGAGTTACAAGTATCCAGACCCGTTGTAATCATTAAAGAAATTGATGGCAAGAAGTATGAGCCATTTGAAAAAGTTCAAATCGATACACCTGAAGAGTATATGGGTGCAGTTATTGAAAACCTGGGAACACGTAAAGCAGAAATGCAGGACATGATCCATACGGGTAATGGACAAGTTCGATTGATCTTCCTGGCGCCTGCACGTGGGTTGATCGGGTTTACTAATGAGTTCTTGTCAATGACTCGTGGATACGGCATTATGAACCACACATTCGATCAGTACCTTCCAATGATTGGTGGGAAATTTGGGGAACGAAGAAATGGTGCACTTGTATCTATGGAAAACGGTGTTGCTACAACGTACGGTATCATGAATATTGAAGAACGAGGTGTTATCTTTGTAGAACCTGCAACTGAGGTTTATGAAGGAATGATCGTTGGACAACATAACCGTGATAACGATTTGGCTGTTAACTTAACAAAAGAGAAACAGAAAACAAATGTCCGTTCTGCAAACAAAGACCAGACCAACGTCATCAAACGTCCGCGTAAAATGACACTTGAAGAATCGCTTGAATTCCTGGCGGATGATGAGTACTGTGAAGTTACGCCTGAATCTATTAGATTGAGAAAGAAAATATTAAACAAAAACGTTAGAGAAAAAGCAACTAAAAAATCAAATGGTTAATTTGACTAGGTTGTTTTAAAAGAGCGATATTTTATTTCATATTCACTTTCTATATGCTATACTTACTAAAGTATAGACTATTGAAGGATGAAAAAGGAAGGAAATGCCTATGGATCAGCTGCAGATTGCATTAGCAAAAGACGTTTTAAACGAGGATGCTAAACAGATTGCATCGTTAATTGAGAATCAGCAACATTTGTGTGTGTCGTGTCCTGCATTTGAAGAAGTGATTGATACTCAGATGTTCGGCTTTTCTAAAAAAGTGGAATTCGCTACTGCTATGGGTATGATCGAAGAAGAAGAAGGTCATTTGATGTTGAGTACCTTAGAAAAACATTTAAATGATGTCTATTCGGAAGCTTTTAATTCAACTAAAAACGATTAAACTATTTCAAAAAACCCTCTTCATGAGAGGGTTTTTTTGTTATAATGAAAAAAACTATTGTAGGTGAAAAGCATGGAACAGGAATTAAGTGAACGAGCCGGTCTAGTCGTATGGCTCTATACAACAAAATATGTAAATAAACTGAAACGGTATGGTCTAATTCACTATGTCTCTAAAAATATGAATTATGTCATCATGTATGTCAATCGGGATGAAAGAGAAACGTTATCCAAAACAATTAGTAAACAGCACTTTGTTAGAAAAGTTGAAGATTCTCATCAGTGCGAAATACCAAAAACATTCGATGGGATTTTGGACCAGGTCGTCGCTTTAGCTAAGGAAAAAGCGGATAACGAAACAACAGGTCAGGCTATTTAATTTGACAAAAAGGATGACGTAAATGAGAGTAATATCAGGTGAATATGGTGGACGAACTTTAAAATCGCTGAAAGGAACTACTACCCGGCCAACCACTGATAAAGTGAAAGAAGCGGTATTTCATATCATTGGCCCGTATTTTGATGGTGGAACTGTACTGGATCTTTATTCAGGCAGCGGTTCGCTGGGGATTGAAGCGGTCTCTAGAGGAATGAGTACGGCCTATCTTGTAGATAAAAACGGTGAGGCAATTTCTGTCATTGATGAGAATATCAGGATGACTAAAGAAGAATCCAAATTTGTCGTTTGGCGAAAAACCGATCATCAGGCTTTAGCAGAATTGAAACGAACTGATAAAAAGCTTGATCTGGTTCTATTGGATCCGCCTTATGCTCACGAAGAACTGAACAGTATCCTGCAGAAGCTGATTGATTTTGATCTTTTGAATGAATCGGCCCTAATCGTTTGCGAAACTGACAAAAGAGTGAGTATAGATTTCGGTGATGAGTCACTCGAACTGTATAAGGAAAAAGTTTACGGCGCATCTAAAATCACATTTTTTGAATGGGTGAATAAATAAGTGAGAAAAGCATTGTATGTTGGCAGTTATGATCCTGTCACTAAGGGACATCTCAATATTTTACAGCGGGCTTCACGACTGTTCGATGAAGTCATCGTGGTCGTCAGTGCCAGCACTGCAAAAAGTTACTGGTTTTCAGCTGATAAACGAGTGGATATGATTGAAGAAGCGTTGAAGAGTGAAGGTATTTCAAATGTCTCTGTCATGGCCCATGACGGGTTGACCGTCAGTCTAGCTGAATCAATAAAAGCGACTGTCCTTATCAGAGGGATTCGAACGATTAAGGACATGGAGTACGAAGTTGATATTGCAACGCTTAATAAAACTCAGAACTCAAGTATAGAAACCATTTTTCTGATTTCAGACGAAAGCTATCGGTCGATCAGTTCGACTATGGTGAAAGAAATTGCATTTTACAATGGGAAAATTGAAAAATTAGTACCTGAAAATGTCTCAATTGCATTAAAAGAAGCAGTCAAAAAGAGGCGGTCCGAATAATTGAAAAATAAGAAAATAGTAAAGTGGATTAGTTATACTCTGCTTCTTTATCTTTTCTTTTTTATACCAATTCCTTATTATATAGAACGACCCGGCAATGCTGTAGATATTAATCCTCTGATTGAAGTTGATGGAGCATCTCAAAACATTGAAGGACGATTGATGCTGACAACCATTGAAATGTTCAAAGCCACGCCCTTTACCTACTTTTACCAGTTTCTTCCTTATCACTCGATTGTCGGTGAAGAACAGTTGCTGGGTCAATTTGAAAATTATGATGAATACCGTGTCTTACAGCGTTATTTTATGGATAACTCTATTGATATGGCCAAAGCGGCAGCGTTTAATGCGTCAGAACTTTCTTATGATATAGATTATTTAGGTGTTTATGTCATGAGTATTGCTGAAGAATCATTATTTAATTCAGAGCTGGTTCTGGGGGACAGTATAGTTGCTATAAATGATCATCCTTTCCAGAACACTGATGAGTTTGTAGAACTGGTCAGTGAAAGAGAAGTAGGAGACACAATATCACTGGTTATTGAACGAAATGATGAACGTTCTGAAATCGAAGGCGAACTCATTATGCTGGAAAGCACAGGCCTTCCTGGAATTGGGATCAGTTTAGTTACTCGAACACAGGTCGAAACTGATCCTTTAGTCTCAATCAACTCCGGTAATATTGGGGGACCTTCAGCTGGATTAATGTTTGCACTGGAAGTTTATTCTCAATTAAATGACCTTAGGTTGAATAACTATCAGATTGCTGGAACGGGCACTATAAATGAAACAGGAGAGGTCGGTCGTATCGGAGGCGTAGAGAAAAAAGTAGTTGCCGCTGATAGAGAAGGGGCTGATATATTCTTTGTTCCTGATGATCTCGTTGACGAAGACATTCTTGATCTCATACCTGACTACAGATCGAATTATCAAGCTGCACTTGAGACAGCTGAAGATATCGGTACAGAAATGGACATTGTCCCTGTACGGCACATCAGTGAAGCTGTTGACTATTTGAATAATATCGCCGATCAGTAAAACTTATTTTCCATACTGGAAATAAGTTTTTTTGTTTTTGTCGTGAGTTTTTGTTTATTTAGTCAATATGTATATATAAGAAAGAGAGGAGGCTAACGTGAACGTTATTGAAAGACATAAAACGACTATATTAATCGGGTTGGGAATTATTATAGCTGGTTTATTTATTTACCAGACAGTCTGGGATCAGGCTGCTGATCAATTGGATGATTCAGAAAATATTACTTTGGAATCGATGGTCAGTCAAGGTGACGATGAGTCCACAGTATATGAAGAAATGGATGAGGGTTCTGACATTAAAAATCAGTCTTTGTATGTAGATATTAAAGGAGCGATACAGATGCCTGGAGTGTACGAAATGCAGAGTCATCAGCGAGTGATTGATGTCATTCAGAAGGCTGGCGGTTTGAAAGAGGATTCTGATTCTAATACAATCAATTTTGCCAGGCAGCTGGAGGATGAAATGATGATTTATATCCCGCACGAAGGGGAAGAAGTATATGTTGAGCTTGAAGGGGCACCTGAACCATCTAGCGAGGCAAGTATTAATATCAATCAGGCTGATCTGAACAGTCTGCTGAGTTTAAATGGGATAGGTCCTCAGAAGGCTCAGGAGATTATAGCATACCGTGAGTCAAATGGACCATTCAGTTCAATAGAGGACATTACAAATGTTTCAGGTATTGGGGAAAAAACTTTTGAAAAAATTCAGGATCAGATCACAGTTAACTGATGCACTATATTGCGTCGTAAGTTTCGCTCTTGTATACTAATTGAATAACATGATTATTATACTAGGACATTGATTGGAGTGAATATAATGATAGAAAGAATTCCATGGAATCAGTATTTCATGTCTCAAAGCATGCTGATTTCGATGAGAAGCACCTGTTCACGTCTGGCGGTCGGCGCAACGATTGTTAGGGATAAACGGGTCATAGCAGGGGGCTATAATGGCTCAGTAAGTGGTGATGTCCACTGTATAGATGAAGGCTGTTACGTTGTTGATGGCCATTGTGTGAGAACCGTTCATGCAGAAGCAAATGCTCTATTACAGTGTGCCAAGTTCGGAGTGAAGACAGATGGTGCCGATCTATACGTCACCCATTTCCCTTGTCTGCAGTGCACAAAACAGTTGATTCAGAGTGGTATAAACAAAATATACTATTTAAATGACTATCATAACCACGAATATGCAGTTGAATTACTTAATCGTGCAGGTGTTCTGTCAGAAAAGATAACGGTTCCGACTGAATTTTTTAAGAGTATTGAAAATGTGTACACTGAACCAGAATAAAGTTAATTTTGTCAATCCTTAAAGGAAGAGTGATATTCCCCTCGTTCCTCCTTTTTCTGTTTGTTTTGTCTATTCAGAGTAATCATATTATCTTGATTACCCTCACCATGTTTTATTTTGTGAAAATTTGTCGTTCTAAAAATACTCCTCTTATTCTAATTACTTTTACACTATTATCCTTAGCCTTGATTTCCAGATATGATGGTAAACAGGCTGAACCGGCGATTGCTGTTCAGGCTATCACCGGAGTGTTAGAAGTTAAACAGACTACCTGGAGGATAGACGGAGATCAGTTGAGATTTCAAGGGTATCTTAAAACTGATCAGTACCAGGGAGAAGTCGTGGTCAGATATACTATAAATTCAGAAATTGAGAAAGAAGAACTTCTATCAACTGTGCCTTCATTTTTGTCCGTGGAAGGAGAACTCGAATCTCCTCGTTCACAAACAAATTACAACCAGTTTGATTACCAGCTTTATCTAAAGAGACAACAGATTACGTCTATTTTTCAGAGCAGACAACTTTCCACGGTCCAGGCACCTTATTCGTTTTTTAGCAGGGAGTATCCGATTGATTCTTTACGGCAAATCATAATGACCTACTGTGATCGAACGTTTAAACAACATACAAGTAGTTACATCAAAGCCCTTATATTTGGTGACAGAAGAGAACTGTCTGAGGACGTCACCTCAGCTTTTAAAAATTTGGGTATTGTTCATTTACTTAGTATCTCAGGTCTGCATGTCTCACTGATCATCGTCATCGTGGATAAGCTATTGACAAAAATGACAGTGACCAGAGAATCAAATCGGCTTATACTACTAATACTTCTGCCGGTTTTTGGGTTTGCTGCAGGATTTGGTGTCAGCGTCTTCAGGGCGGTCATTCAAACGTGGGTCATGTGTATGTCAGATTTGAAAAAATGGTCATTTTCTTCTCTGGATTGTTGGAGTGTGGCGTTTGTTTTAGCTCTTCTTATAAATCCTACTATTCTATTCTCGATTGGATTTCAACTAAGCTACTCCATGAGTTTTTTGATTATATTTTTGTCTCAATTACCTATTTTTACCCAATCTACTAAGTTAAAGCAATTCATTTTATTGAATTTCATCCTATTTGCAGCATCCATTCCCATACTAAGCTTTCACTATTACGAATTTTCAGTGGGTGTGCTGCTACTGAATTGGTTGTACATTCCTTTTGTCTCATATCTTCTGATGCCAGGACTTCTTGTATTGTTTTTTCTTTCACCAGTCCTGTCATTAATAGATGGAGTGTTCTTTATCGAACAAATTGTAGAGATGCTTCTGATATTAATGGAAAAACTGACGGCGATAATTGACGAGTCCTTGTCACTGACTTTCATTTCCGGGCGCTTATCTGCAACTGTGATAATAGCCTGGATTGGTCTGATGGTAGTGGCATTGATTGTTCTGGAAAGCAGAAAGTCTTCACTTTATCTAATCAGTATAACGGCAATGCTTGTAATACTCATTTACAGTAACCGTTTTTCTCCTTTTGGTAAAATCGTTATGCTGGATGTTGGACAGGGGGATTCTATACTGATTAAGGAACCTTATAACAGAGGAAATTACCTGATTGACACCGGTGGTACCATACAATGGGGTGAGAAAGACGACTGGCAGTTAAGAGACAATCAGTTTTCATTGGGTAGCGATGTGGTTCTGCCTGTTCTGAAAGGGTTCGGAATAAATAAGCTGGATGCTGTTATTATTACGCATGCTCACTTTGACCATTATGGGGCATTAGCTGATATAGCCGATGAATTCCCTATAGACAAACTGATCATAAATCAGTTCACATACAGTAATGAAGCTTTCAAAAGTGAGTTGATGAATGTGACTGATCAGTCAATTCCTATTGTCATAATAGACAAGAACACTCAAAAGAACTTACCGAAAAATCTCAAACTGATCGGTGACCAATGGAGGGATGATGCCAATCTGAACAATCAATCTATGGTATTGATCGGGAAATATGGTAAACTGATATGGTTGTTCACAGGGGATATTGAAGAAAAAAGAGAGAGCAGTATCCTGTCTGAGTATCCTCATTTACAAGCTGATGTGTTGAAGGTATCTCATCATGGAAGTGCCACATCAACACATGCTGCATTTCTCGAACAAGTAGATCCCGAATACACACTGATATCAGTAGGGGGAAAAAACAGATTTGGGCATCCCGACGATGGGACGATCAGTCGGTTGGATGAGCATAATAGTGTGAATTACCGGACAGACACAGATGGAAGCATACTATATACCTACACAGATAACACATGGGTCAACCGGTGGCTGAATAAAAAAGGGTCTTTTAAAACAATCATTAAATGACAAGGGGTCTATGTATGAAAACAGCTTTTACTCAATTAAACGCGACATTAACTAAACAACTGAAAAATTGTTACCTGATTTGGGGAACAGAAGAACTGCTTTTTGATAATGCCATTAAAGCATTTAATAAACATATGGAAACCGGTAAAGAAGACCCTATGAACACCTACCACTTTAATCTTAAAGATACGCCAATAGAAGATGTTATTCATGAAGCAGAAAGTCTTCCTTTTTTTGGAGATCAGAAACTGATTATAGTACATGACAGTTTTATATTCAGTGGGAAAAAAGTGTCAAGTTCCATTACCCATAATATTGATCTGCTAGAACGGTACCTGAACGATCCTTCTGACTTTTCCACACTGGTCTTCCTGGCACCGTATGACAAGCTGGACAAACGGAAAAAAATAACTAAATCAATACTGAAAAAGGCAGAGGTCATTGAGGCTAATCCTGCTAAAGAAAGCGAGATTAGAAATTACCTGCAATCTTATTTCAGCGAGAAGGGATTTTCGATAGCTCCAGAAGCGATGAATCTTCTGCTGCAGTTAACTGACCATAATCTGACTAGATCGATCAAAGAAGCAGAAAAATTAGCTATCTACCATAACGGGCAACAAGCTATTACGATAGACGCTATTTCGAAGCTCGTATCAAAGTCACTTGAACAGAATATCTTTGACTTGAATGAAAGGGTACTAAACAAAAACGTGAAAGAGTCCATTGAATTATATCAGGATCTCATCACGCAAAAAGAAGACCCGATAAAAATTCTCGCATTGATGATAAGCCAGTTCCGTTTGCTGCTCCAAGTGAAGATATTGAAGAAGAAAGGCTATCAGCAGTCTGACATTGCAGCCATACTAAAAGTTCATCCTTTTAGAGTGAAGCTTGCAGTTCAGAAAGAGCAGAAGTTTCCTCAGGAGATCCTCTCGAAAGCTCATCATCTGCTGATTACTGCAGACCATGATATCAAAACCGGTAAGGTTGATCCGGAACTGCAGATCGAGCTGTTTATCTGGCAATTCTGCACACTCTAAATGGACTTGAGCTGAATTATTATTAAATTACCATTGAATAAATTGTCTCAATGTTGTAAAATGGGGAATGTTGAAGAAATCAACTGTGAAGGTTAATCAATTATTGCGTAATTACATGCAGTAAAATTAAACCCAATATAATTGAGATAAAATAAGGAGTGTTTTACCCATGCCAAATATGATACAAACAGTTAAAAGACAAAGACAAGACATTAAAAAGAGAGCTAACAATGTAGGACAAGCTACATCAATGAGAACATCTAAGAAAAAATTCCTGACAGCTGCTAAAAATAACGAAGAAAATGCTAACGAACTTTACGTTCAGGCAGTTAAAGCTATCGACAAAGCTGCATCAAAAGGAATTATTCACCCTAACAAAGCAGCGAGAGATAAATCTCGTTTAAGCAAAAAATTAGCTTAATAGTTTTTAAAGTATTCCCTCAAGACTCTAAGTCTTCGGGAATACTTTTTTTATGATAAACTATTTAAAGTAATCGTCTGAAAGGAGCAATATGATGGCCGAACAATCATTTAATTTAAAGTCGCTTTATCAACCAAGTGGTGACCAGCCTGAAGCTATAAAAAAACTGGTAAAAGGGATCAAGGAAAACCAGAAAGAACAAGTTTTGCTGGGTGCGACGGGTACGGGTAAAACCTTTACGATGTCTAATGTTATCCAGCAGGTCAATAAACCAACCCTGGTCATGGCACACAATAAAACCCTTGCAGGTCAGCTGTATACTGAATTCAAAGAATTTTTTCCAGATAATGCTGTTGAGTATTTTGTTAGTTATTATGATTACTATCAACCTGAAGCATATGTTCCGTCTTCAGATACGTTTATTGAAAAAGATGCCAGTGTCAATGATGAAATCGACAAATTGAGACACTCTGCCACCAGCTCCCTGCTGGAAAGACGGGATGTGATTGTTGTGGCGTCGGTCTCGTGTATTTACGGACTGGTTAACCCTAAAGACTACGCGGAGCATGTTTTATCTCTAAGAGCAGGTATGGAGGTCAGCCGAGAAGAATTACTCAGAAAGCTGGTCGATATGCAGTTTGAACGAAACGACATTGATTTCCAGAGGGGACGTTTCCGAGTTCGAGGAGATATTATTGAAATTTTTCTAGCCTCTCGAGAGAGTGAAGCTGTTAGAGTTGAAATGTTCGGAGATGAGATTGACCGGATAAGAGAAGTAGATGTACTCACCGGAGAAGTCAAAGCAGATTTATCTCACGTGGCAGTATTTCCAGCAACTCACTTTGTTTCGAATGATGAACAGACAAGGTCAGCCATTGAATCTATCCAGGCAGAATTAAAAGACCGCCTTGAAGAGTTTAAAAAGGACAATAAACTGCTTGAAGCCCAGCGTCTGGAGCAACGGACAAATTATGATATTGAAATGCTGATGGAAATGGGCTATTGCTCAGGTATCGAAAACTATTCCCGACATATGGACGGCCGTAAACCAGGGGAGTCCCCTTACACATTGCTTGACTTTTTCCCTAAAGATTCTTTATTTATTATTGATGAATCGCATATGACGATGCCGCAAATAAGAGGAATGTACAATGGAGATAAGGCAAGGAAACAGCAACTAATCGATCATGGCTTCCGCCTTCCGAGTGCTTTGGATAACAGACCGCTTCGTCTCGAAGAATTTGAAGAACGTGTACCTCAAATCAACTATATATCGGCAACACCAGCCGATTATGAAATGGATCGATCAAGTCAGGTAGTGGAACAAATCATTCGTCCGACGGGGTTACTTGATCCTATTATAGAAGTCCGTCCAATTAAAGGACAGATAGATGATCTGATTGATGAAGTAAATCAGAGAGTTGAAAAAGACGAACGGGTCTTTATCACAACCTTGACTAAAAAAATGTCTGAGGATCTGACTGACTATCTGAAAGAAGTCGGTATCAAAGTTCAGTATCTGCACAGTGACATCAAAACGCTGGAGCGGACCCAAATCATCAGAGACCTCCGTATGGGTAAATTTGATGTGCTCATAGGTATCAACCTTTTACGGGAAGGATTAGATGTTCCGGAAGTATCTATGGTCGCTATTTTGGATGCTGATAAAGAAGGTTTCCTTAGAAGTGCCCGTTCACTGATCCAGACGATAGGACGAGCTGCCCGTAACGAACAGGGGCGTGTTATTATGTATGCTGACCGCATAACCGATTCCATGAAGCAAGCCATGAGTGAAACAGAACGACGGAGAGAAATACAGGAACAGTATAATATAGAACACGGGATCACACCGACTACAATTAAAAAGGAAGTTCGTGATCTTATCCGAATCTCTACTGTCATTGATGATGAGGAAAAAGATTTATCTGAAGAAATCATCAAGCAGCTCTCAAGAGATGAGCGTCGAGAACTGATCGAGACGATGGAGCTGGAAATGAAGCAGGCTGCGAAAGAATTGGATTTCGAAAAAGCAGCTCAGCTGAGAGATGTCGTCATGGAGCTTAAGACAAAATATTCTTGATAAGAAAAGCGGGACGTACCGTTTAGCCTCGACAAGAAAATAGGAAATTTTCCCTGAATGAGCATACTGCGCAATGGGTAAATTTATCTTTTTCTCGAGAGGCTGGTACATGAAGCTAGACAACGGCTAAACTCATACTTTTATTAATGATTAAGAATAAGAGGTTGACTTTTTTAGTGCAAACCTTTAAAGTGAATTTAAATTGAATAGTAATCCTTTAAAAGATAGTCCAGTGAGGCTAAGAAGGAGCAGCAGGATCTCAATGCGTACCAGTGAGTACGGATGAGACCTTATAACAGGTGAGTTGTCTGACTTTACCTGATTTGCCTGAACATAACAATTGGCAGCACTCTTATCTTACATGGATAAGGGTGCTTTTTTTATGGAATCTATTCGAAAAGCAAGATAAGCACCATTGATCGAAAAGCAGCAGATCAATAGTTCATTCCAATAGGAGGAGAATACATGGAGAATCAGTCTAAAGTCGAAGTCGTCAATCAGGCAGCGATAGAACGCGCCTTGACTCGCATAACATATGAAATTATCGAAAAAAATAAAGGGGTCGAGCATCTTCTACTGGCGGGAATTAAAACCAGAGGGGTATTTCTGGCACACCGTATAGCTCAGCGAATCAAACAGCTTGAAGGGAATACAGTAGATGTTCTTGAACTGGATGTATCCTTATACAGGGATGACAGGGAAACAGAACAAAATGAGAACCCACTTCCCTTATCTGACTCTATCAGTATTAAAGGAAAAAAAGTGGTTATAGTTGATGATGTCCTCTATACTGGCCGGACAATCAGAGCAGCGCTTGATGCGATTATTGATTTAGGAAGGCCAGATAAAATATTCCTTGCTGTTCTGATTGATCGAGGGAACAGAGAATTACCTATCAGAGCAGATTTTGTAGGGAAAAATATTCCAACATCAAAAGAAGAAACCATTCAAGTCTCATTAAAAGAGACGGACGGCTATGATCAGGTCAATATCATTAAACTAAATTAATTTAATATATGTGAACTTTAAGTAGTGTCCTGAGAGACACTAAAGGTCGCAGGAACTGACAGAATAAGCTGGGAAAGTGTAATCAACTGATGCGCTCTCACAATCCTATCAGTCAAATCCTCCAGACCTTGTGCCGATATGGCAGCAGGTCTTTTTTTGAAATAAGAAGAGAACTTTGAAGGATCTTGAGGACAAAGATAAAAGGAGACATCCAATGACTAAAGTACAAACCAAGAGTAACCGTCATTTTGTATCACTGGAGCAGTTTGATAATACAGACATCATTAATATGATCAAAGCAGCAGTCGAATTTAAAAGGAACGGTCAGTTTCCTTCCTACACTGACAAATATGCAATCAACTGCTTTTTTGAACAAAGTACCCGGACACATAAGAGCTTTGAGATGGCTGAACGCCGTATGGGCATGCAGGTCCTTGAATTCCAGCCATCTATGAGCAGTATTCAGAAAGGTGAAAGCTTATATGATACGGTACTCACCCTTCAGGCTATCGGAGTAAATCTGATTGTCATTAGACACAGTGAAGAAGCCTATTACACCAAGCTGATTGAAAGTAAACATATTCATTGCTCGATTGTTAATGGAGGAGATGGAGCCGGCCAGCATCCAAGTCAATCGCTTTTAGACCTGATGACCATCTATGAAGAATATGGAACATTTGAAAATCTTGAAATAGCCATTGCGGGTGATTTGACTCATTCTAGAGTCGCTAAAAGCAACATGCAGATACTGAAAAGATTAGGGGCTAAACTATACTTCACTGGTCCGCAGGAATGGTATGATCCATCTTTTGAAGAATACGGAACATACTCAGCCATTGATAAACTGATCGATCGAGTCGATGTCATGATGTTGTTGAGGGTTCAGCACGAAAGACATAAGGAATCTGACAGTCGCTTCTCAAAGAGTACATACTTACAGAAGTATGGCATTACTTGCGAAAGAGAATCCAGAATGAAGCAGTCAGCCATAATCATGCACCCCGCACCCGTCAATCGAGGAGTAGAGATTGATGACAGTTTGGTTGAGTGCGAACGGTCTCGAATCATCACACAAATGGAAAACGGGGTCTATGCACGTATCGCTATTATTGATTCAGTATTAAAGCACAGATAAGGGAGAGGGAATCATATGTCACTTTTAATCAGGAATGCGTCCATCATAAAGAATGATCAGAAGACTCAGTTAGTTGATATATATATAGTGGATAAAAAGATTGCCGAAATAGCTGAGAATATAAAAAAAACTGCAGATAATGTAATCGATGCAGAAGGGCAATTGGTTACGCCGGGACTGATTGATGTTCACGTTCACCTGAGGGAGCCGGGATACGAATATAAAGAAACGATAGAGTCAGGGACTAAAGCTGCAGCTCGAGGAGGATTTACTACTATATGTGCGATGCCGAATGTAAATCCCGAACCTGATACAGTTGAACATCTCAATAGAATATTGGCGGTCATTTCTAAAGAAGCCAGTGTAAAAGTGAGACAGTACGTCCCGATTACAAAAGGGCTGACATCAGAGGAATTGACAGATCAGAAGGCGCTGCTTGATGCAGGTGCATTTGCCTTTACGAATGACGGGGTAGGCGTTCAGACAGCTGGAACAATGTATAAAGCAATGCAGCAGGCAGCACTTTTGAGGACGACGATTGTTGCCCATACTGAAGATGATTCTCTTCTGTTTGATGGGGGAGTAATGCACGAAGGAAAACGAAACAAAGAGCTGGGATTGCCTGGCATGCTCCAGTTGACCGAATCGACTCAAATAGCCAGAGACGTGCTGCTGGCTGAGGCGACAGGTGCGCATTACCACATTTGTCATGTGTCGTCTAAAGAAAGCGTGCGAGTCATAAGGGATGCTAAAAAAGCAGGAATCAATGTAACTGCGGAGGTTTCACCCCACCATTTACTGCTATGTGAGGATGACATACCAGGGGATACAAGTCAGTACAAAATGAACCCACCTCTTAGAGGGAAAGATGATCAGACAGCATTGTTAGAAGGGCTGGTTGACGGGACGATCGATATAATCGCAACTGACCATGCACCTCACAGCGACGAAGAAAAGAACGGCTCGATGATCGATTCTCCATTCGGGATAGTCGGAAGTGAGACTGCTTTTTCACTTCTGTACACTTATCTGGTGAAAACGGGAAAGTTGTCATTAAGTAAACTGATAGACAGTCTGACTGCAAGTCCGGCAAAGATTTTCGGATTTGAAGAAGGGGACCTTGAAGTCGGTGCACCAGCGGATATCGCTTGTTTTGATTTAACTTCCGACATAGAGATCAGAAAAGAGGACTTTCAGTCTAAAGCATCCAATACACCATTTTTGGGATGGAAGGTTAAGGGATCAACAGTATTTACTGTAGTGGACGGCCAGGTTATTTATCAGGAGGAATCTAAATGAAGAAAAGACTACTAGTATTGGAAGATGGGTCTGTTTTTAAAGGCTATGGATTTGGATCCGACAAAGAAACGATTGGTGAAGTGGTGTTCAATACCGGCATGACAGGCTACCAGGAATCTATTACAGACCAGTCCTACAATGGGCAGTTATTGACGTTTACCTTTCCTTTAATTGGAAATGCAGGAATAAACAGAGATGACTACGAATCTATATTCCCAACTACGAGAGCAGTGATCGTCAAGGAATTTGCCAGAAGACCGTCTAACTGGAGAAGTCAGATGAACCTTGATGAATTTCTAAAAGAAAAAGATATTCCCGGACTAACAGGTGTAGACACTAGAAGACTGACACGTGTTATTAGAGAACATGGCGCAATGAAAGCTATTTTAACTGATGATTCACGACCGATCGAGGAGATTACATATCAGTTGTCTCAAGCAGAGCTGCCAACGAATCAGGTCGAGCAAGTATCAACCACACAACCCTATGTCAGTCCACAAAATGGACGGAAAGTGGTGGTTGTTGATTACGGACTGAAGCATAGTATATTGCACGAACTGAATAAAAGAGACTGTCATGTGACAGTGTTACCCCATGATACAAAAGCTGAAACGATTCTGAATTTGAATCCGGACGGGGTTATGCTCACTAACGGGCCTGGTGATCCGAAAGATTTACCTTATGCACACGAAATGGTGAGGGAGCTTCAGAAACATGTTCCTATCTTTGGGATTTGTCTTGGACATCAGCTGATTGCTCTGGCAAATGGAGCTGAGACGTACAAAATGAATTTTGGTCATAGAGGGTTTAACCATCCTGTGCGGGAAATCGCGACGGGTAAAATTGATTTTACTTCTCAAAACCATGGCTATGCCGTTTCAGAAGAGTCAGTTGATAAAGATAAACTGATGGTGACACACATTGAGATAAATGATGAAACGGTTGAAGGGTTAAGACACCGTCATCATCCGGTTTTCAGTGTTCAGTATCATCCTGATGCAGCTCCTGGGCCTCATGATGCTGCCGGATTGTTTGATCAGTTTATTGAATTAATGGACGCTTGGAAGGTGGAAAACAGAGATGCCTAAAAGAACAGACATAAAACGAATTCTAGTTATTGGCTCCGGCCCCATTATTATAGGTCAGGCAGCCGAATTTGATTATGCAGGAACGCAAGCCTGCCTCGCACTGAGAGAAGAAGGATACGAAGTTGTCCTGGTTAATTCCAATCCTGCTACAATCATGACAGATAAAGAAATAGCAGATAAAGTTTATATAGAACCACTTACGCTGGAATTTATTTCTAAAATACTGCGTAAAGAACGTCCGGATGCTATCCTGCCGACTCTGGGAGGACAAATGGGACTCAATATGGCTATTCAGCTGGATGCAGCAGGCATACTTGAAGAACTGGACATTGAACTTTTAGGCACTAAATTATCTGCCATTAACCAGGCTGAAGACCGTGATTTGTTCCGTCAGCTGATGCGTGAACTGAACGAACCTGTTCCGGATAGTGACATTATCCATACCGTAGAAGAGGCTGTTGACTTCGCAAATGAAATCGGCTATCCCCTGATTGTTCGTCCGGCTTTCACAATGGGAGGCACAGGTGGAGGGTTATGTGACAACGAAAGTGAACTGAGAGAAATTGTCGCTAACGGGATAAAGTTATCACCGGCTCATCAGTGTCTGGTTGAAAGAAGTATTGCCGGATACAAAGAAATTGAATACGAAGTAATGAGAGACCATGAGGACAATGCGATGGTCGTATGTAATATGGAAAATATTGACCCAGTCGGTATACACACAGGAGATTCCATCGTTATAGCGCCAAGTCAGACTTTGACAGATAAAGAGTATCAGATGCTCAGAGATGCCTCGCTAAAAATTATTCGTGCTTTAAAAATCGAAGGTGGGTGTAATGTTCAGTTAGCGCTTGATCCTGACAGTTTTAATTACTTTATTATAGAAGTAAATCCAAGAGTCAGCCGATCATCTGCTTTAGCGAGTAAAGCAACAGGGTATCCAATTGCAAAACTGGCAGCGAAGATTGCAATTGGACTGACACTGGATGAAATGAAAAACCCAGTCACTCAGACAACTTATGCTCAATTTGAGCCAGCACTTGATTACGTAGTAGCCAAGATTCCCAGATGGCCATTTGACAAATTCGAATCAGGAGACCGTACTCTAACGACTCAAATGAAAGCAACAGGAGAAGTCATGGCTATTGGTCGTACCATTGAAGAGAGCCTTTTAAAGGCAGTCCGTTCTTTAGAGATAGGGGTCAGTCATCTGGAACTGGAAAGTCTGAAAACATTGAGTGAGGATCAACTGATTGCTAAAACGGTCAAAGCTCAGGATGATCGTCTGTTCTATCTGATAGAAGCAATTAGAAGAGGTTACTCAATCGAAGAGCTAGCTGAATTAACAAAAATCGATCTCTTCTTTTTAGACAAACTTCTGCATATAGTTGAAATAGAGGACCAGTTAAAAAACAGTAAAAATGACGTTGATCAGCTTTTATATGCTAAACAATACGGATTTTCTGACTCAGCTGTTGCAGGGTTATGGGATATGACGGAACAAGAAATCAGTCTTTTAAGAGAAGAAAAAGGTATACAACCAGTATTCAAGACAGTGGATACTTGCGCAGCTGAATTTGATTCGTCAACACCATATTTCTACAGTACGTATGAGGAAGAACAAGAAAGCATGGTAACGGAGAAGGAATCCATATTAGTATTAGGGTCTGGGCCGATAAGAATCGGACAGGGCGTTGAATTTGACTATGCAACAGTTCATTCTGTCAAAGCTATTCAAGCAGCTGGTTATGAAGCCATCATCATGAATAACAATCCGGAAACAGTGTCCACTGATTTTTCGATTTCTGATAAGCTTTATTTCGAACCACTGACTGTAGAAGATGTTATGAATGTCATCAAACTGGAGAAGCCCAAAGGGGTCATTGTACAATTTGGCGGTCAGACAGCGATCAATTTAGCTGAGCCGCTTGAAAAACTTGGCGTAAAAATATTAGGAACGACTGTCGAAGATCTGGACCGAGCTGAGAACCGAAATGCTTTTGAGAAAGCATTGAATGAACTCAACATCCTTCAACCAGAAGGCAGCACAGCAACTAACGAAAAAGAGGCGCTTATCATAGCTGAAAGAATCAGCTACCCCGTACTTGTTCGTCCAAGCTACGTATTAGGTGGAAGAGGGATGCAGATAGTCGATAATGCCAAAGATTTATCAAGATACATGAATGATGCCGTTAAAATATCATCAGACCATCCAGTCCTGATCGACCGTTATCTGATTGGGGAAGAAGTGGAAGTCGATGCAATATGTGATGGGGAGAATGTCCTCATTCCTGGAATAATGGAACATATCGAACGTTCCGGTGTCCATTCTGGTGACTCAATGGCAGTCTATCCTCCGCAGCGATTAACACAGAAAACAATCGACACAATAGTCGACTACACTGAAAAATTAAGTGCAGGCCTCAACTGCTTGGGGCTCATGAACATTCAATTTGTTATACATGAAGAGATCGTTTATGTAATCGAAGTAAATCCAAGGGCCAGTCGAACATTGCCTTTTTTAAGTAAGGTAACAGGGATTCCTATGGCTCAGGTCGCGACAAAGGCCATATTAGGCGAGTCAATTATAGAACAAGGGTATGAGCCCGGATTGTTTAATACACCAAATCTTGTCCACGTTAAAGCACCTGTGTTCAGCTTCTCTAAACTGCATAAAGTAGATGCGACACTTGGACCTGAGATGAAATCAACTGGTGAAGTGATGGGGAGTGACAGTACGCTTGAAAAAGCTTTATATAAAGCTTTTGAAGCAAGTGATATGCATTTGCCGGATCATGGGAAAGTAGTCTTTACTGTATCAGATGAAGACAAACAGGAAGCAGTCGATTTGGCAAAACGATTCCATGAAATTGGGTATCTGATTGTAGCGACTAAAGGAACAGCGGACGCATTCAATGAGGCTGGCATTCCAGCTGAAGCCATTCATAAATCAGCTAATGACAGTGACCAGTCTATTTTAGAAGTCATCATGTCGGATCAAGTGGACCTTGTAGTCAATACCATGGGTAAAAATATCGATGCCATGCAAGACGGTGTATCCATAAGAAAAGCATCTATTGAAAAAGGCATTCCATTAATGACTTCACTGGATACTGTATCAGCCATCATCAGCGTTTTAGAATCCAAAACATTCATGACTGCTGCTTTATAAACTTTTGACAACTAATTAAATGGAGGCAATCGAATGACTGATATGACTATTTCCTTACCGGGACTATCAATGAAAAATCCAATCATGCCAGCAAGTGGAACATTTGGATTCGGTGAACTGTACCATGATTTATATGACTATAATTCTCTAGGAGCTATTGTGCTGAAATCAACCACCTTAAACCCTCGTATAGGGAATCCTGATCCCAAGTATCATCCGCTGAAAAATGGCGCGTTAAATGCAGTAGGGCTTAAAAATCCTGGAGTTGACAAGGTTGTTTCAGAGAAATTACCCAGTTTAGCAAGGTTTTCAACACCCGTAATAGGGAGTGTAGCAGGAGAAACAGAAGAAGAGTTTGTAGAAGTAGCTAAAAAACTGAATCAGTCTGATATTATTAGTGCAATAGAGTTGAACGTGTCTTGTCCAAATGTAAAAGAAGGTGGACTGACCTTCGGTGTGGATCCAGTTAGTGTTGAACGTATTACCAGAAGAGTTAAGCAGGCAGTAACAGTTCCAGTTTATGTAAAACTTACGCCTAATGTTACCAATATAGTGACTATTGCAAAAGCAGCAGAAGCTGGTGGAGCTGATGGGTTAAGTCTGATCAATACAGTACTAAGTATGAACTTTGATGTGACGACTAGAAAGCCGGTACTAGGGAACACAATGGGAGGTCTTTCGGGAGAAGGGATTTTCCCCATTGCGGTTCGAATGATTTATCAGGTTTCTAACGACGTAAACCTTCCGATCATCGGTATGGGTGGGGTACAGACAGCGGATGACGTCATCCAAATGTTCCTGGCAGGTGCTTCAGCTGTAGCTATAGGGACTGCAACCTATAAAAATCCGGTCGTCATGAATGACATAATTGCCCAGTTACCTAAGCGAATGAAAGAACTTGGAATGGAGTCCCTTGAAGAACTGATTAAGGAAGTGAAAGAAGGGAAACGCCATGGACAATAAGCCGATTATAGCATTGGATTTTTCCACCGAGAGAGAAGTGAACGAGTTTTTAACCTTATTTTCGACTCAGGAATTAAATGTAAAAGTGGGAATGGAACTTTTTTATCAGCTAGGGCCATCCATCATCTACTCTCTTAAAGAAGCCGGACACGATGTGTTCCTGGATATCAAACTCCATGATATCCCGACTACTGTAAAGAAAGCGATGACGGGCATTGCTCGTCTGGGAGTC
This sequence comes from Alkalibacterium olivapovliticus, assembly GCF_003003275.1. GTDB lineage: Bacteria > Bacillota > Bacilli > Lactobacillales > Carnobacteriaceae_A > Alkalibacterium > Alkalibacterium olivapovliticum. The sequence goes on along the minus strand of NZ_PVTO01000002.1, from coordinate 49,654 downwards.
GATATGATAAACATGCATGCGGCTGGCGGAAAAAAAATGATGGAAGATGCCAGAGAAGGGCTGGTCATAGGAACTCCCGCTGATAAACAAAGGCCCTTGCTGCTGGCTGTCACTCAGCTGACCTCTACTTCAGAAGAGATGCTCAGGAAAGAACAGCACTCTGACTTGACGATGGAGGAAAGTGTCCTTCATTATGCGAGTCTGGCACATGTTGCTCAGGCAGATGGTGTGGTATGCTCTACTCATGAAGCAAATGCTATAAAGAGGAAGCTGGGAAAAGACTTTTTACGTGTAACACCAGGTATTCGTTTAGTGACGGACAGTGCACATGATCAGCATCGCGTTGCAACGCCATACAGGGCAAGAAAAATCGGGTCTTCACATATTGTTGTCGGCAGATCCATTACACAGTCAGCAAATCCAGTTGAGTCCTATGCAGAAGTTTTAAAACAATGGAAAGGGGACAATTAAGCTTATGACAGAGAATCAGACTATACCTCAGGAGTTATTAAGAATCGGTGCGGTCAATATCAGACCAAAACAGCCATATACATGGACAAGTGGGCTGAAAAGCCCTATCTACTGTGACAACCGATTGACTATGAGCTTTCCCGAAGTGAGAAATCAGATCATTAATGCCCTTGTTAATATGATAAAGACATACTATCCTGATACAGAAGTTATAGCAGGGACGGCAACGGCAGGTATTCCACATGCGGCATGGGTTGCGGATCGACTGAACCTTCCTATGGTTTATATTCGAAGTGAAGCAAAGAAACACGGTACGGGAAAACAGATAGAAGGAACGTTTGAACCAGGAGCAAAACTGGTTGTGATCGAAGATCTCATTTCAACAGGGCAAAGTGTTATAGATGCAGTAAACATTGCAAAAACTGAAGGAGCAGATGTTCTGGGAGTTGCTGCTATATTTACTTATGAATTATCTTTAGGCCAGAGTGCATTTGATGATTTAAATATTGAGTTCCACACTGTTACAACTTATACAAGTCTGGTACAGGCAGCATTACAGTCCAGCATGATAGAGGAAGAAGACCTGGATGCTTTGGAGAAATGGAAAAACAGTCCTGAAAGTTGGTCTTGAGGCTTGATTTTTCTTTGATAATCATGTAACATTTATACAGTGTTGAGAGCAATCTTACACAAAGACCTTTACTTGGTTTGTCGTTTCACCAACGCTTACTCAGTAAATGGATTCATAATCAGGAAAGAGGTGGAACAAATGGCAGTTTCTCAAGAAGAAAAACAACAGATCATTACAGATTACGCACGACATGAAGGGGATACTGGATCACCTGAAGTGCAAATCGCAGTATTGACAGCTGAGATTAATGAATTGAATGAACATGCTAAAAGACACAAAAAAGATTTTCATTCAATGCGTGGACTAATGAAAAAAATTGGTCACCGTCGTAACCTTTTAGCTTATTTACGTAACAAAGACATTACTCGTTACCGTGAATTGATTAAAAGACTTGGTTTACGTCGTTAATTTGTTTAAATCATATAGTCTTTTCCGGGACGATAGATTATCGTCTGGAATGAATACATCTGATTGAACTAATTAAACTAAGATATTTAGAGCGGGATTCTTAGGAATCTCGCTTTCTTTATAATTTAAATAAAATTCAGGAGCTTATTTGTCTACTATACAAATGTGAGAAGGCTTAAACAAGTCTATTGACATTTGTCTAGTAGGTTAGGCTTCCTGAAAACAAAGGAGAGTACTATGTCAAACAAACAAGTTTTCAAAACTAAGATTGGCGGCAGAGAATTGACTGCTGAGATCGGGCAAATGGCTAAGCAGGCCAATGGAGCTGTTTTGGTCCGATATGAAGATACTGTAGTCCTTACTGCAGCTGTTGGAAGTAAGAAACCAAGTTCAATGCCTTTTTTCCCATTAATGGTGGTTTATGAGGAAAAAATGTACTCAGTTGGTAAAATTCCTGGTGGATTTATCAAGCGTGAAGGCCGCCCTTCTGAAAATGCAACACTAACTGCTCGTCTGATCGACCGTCCTCTGCGTCCGATGTTTGCTGAAGGATTTAGAAATGATGTTCAAGTATATAATACTGTTATGTCTGTAAACCCTGATAACTCTCCGGAGATGTCAGCCATGTTCGGATCATCATTAGCTCTATGCATTTCTGATATCCCATTTAACGGACCTATTGCAGGAGTAACGGTTGGACGCGTAGATGGAAAATTCATCATTAATCCAACAGAAGAAGAAACAGAAAAAACGGACATCGAATTGATCGTTGCCGGAACTAAAGATGCGATAAACATGGTCGAAAGTGGAGCCGATCAAGTAGCTGAAGAAGATATGCTAGAGGCATTGATGTTCGGTCATGAAGCAATCAAAGAATTATGTGCATTCCAGGAAGAAATCGTAAAAGCGGTCGGACAGGAAAAAATGGAAGTCACATTGTTATTACCTGACACAGACCTCAAAAATGAAATTGTCGGTAAATTCAACGATCAGATGAAAGAAGCGATTCAGACATTTGATAAACAGGAAAGAGCCGAAAAAACAGGAGCATTGAAGCAGCATATAATTGAAACGTACGAATCAGAATATCTGGATTCACCTGATGTTGATTCTGTTATCAAAGATGTAAAATCAATCGTTGACGGAATGGAAAAAGATGAAGTCCGTCGCCTGATTACTGAAGAAAATACGAGACCTGATGGCCGTAAAGTAGATGAAATCCGTCCACTTGAATCCGAAGTAGCTATTTTACCACGCGTTCACGGATCAGGATTATTTACTAGAGGTCAGACTCAAGCGTTGTCTGTTGCGACTCTAGGACCGCTTAACGAACATCAGATCATCGATGGATTAGGCAGTGAAGACAGTAAACGATTTATCCATCACTATAATTTCCCTCAGTACTCGGTAGGAGAAACTGGACCAGTCAGAGGACCAGGCCGTCGTGAAATTGGGCATGGAGCACTTGGTGAAAGAGCGTTATCTTATATCATTCCTAATGAGGTTGACTTCCCTTATACAATTCGTTTAGTTGCTGAAGTACTGGAATCAAACGGGTCTTCCTCTCAGGCAAGTATCTCTGCCGGTTCGCTTGCATTGATGGATGCCGGAGTACCAATTAAAGCACCTGTAGGTGGAATCGCAATGGGGCTTGTTATGGAAGGCAGTAACTATACTGTACTGACTGATATACAAGGTCTGGAAGATCACCTTGGAGATATGGACTTTAAAGTAGCCGGTACCAGAAAAGGGATCACTGCTTTACAGATGGATATCAAGATAGAAGGAATCACTAAAGACATTCTAGAAGAAGCACTTGTTCAAGCCAAACAGGCCCGTCTGGAAATTCTTGATAATATCGAGGAAGCTATCAGCGAACCACGTAAAGAATTGAATCAATACGCGCCGAAGATCGAATCCATTAAAATCAAGCCGACTCAAATCAAAGTGGTTATTGGTAAAGGTGGAGAAACGATCAACAGCATCATCGATGAGACGAATGTTAAAATTGACATTGATGAAGAAGGTAATGTGTCGATTTACGGTCAAGATGCTGAAGGCATCAAGAGAGCAATCGAAATTATCGAAGAATTAACAGAAGAAGTTGAAATCGGGAAAGTTTATACTGGAACGATTAAACGAATTGAAAAATTCGGTGCATTTGTTGAAATTATTAAAGGGACAGATGGCTTAGTCCATGTTTCTGAATTATCTGACAAATACATCAAAGACGTGGCTAAAGAATTCTCAGTAGGAGATACTTTCGACGTTAAGGTTACAGAAATTGACGACAGAGGGCGAGTCAACCTTTCTCGTAAAGCTGTTTTAGACGAACTGAATAATAATAGTGACACGGACAACGTTTAAATAGGTTAAACACTAAAACACACTTTCTTTAAGATTCGGGAATGGCGGAATCTGAGGAAGTGTGTTTTTTGTTGTTCTCAGCATTAAATATAGCTGTCTTTTCCTCTGATAGAAAAATCCATAGTCTGAAGACTTTCGAGAGAATCTTGGCCTGCGTACTTTATAATTAATTCTCCAAGAGGGTTGATATCCACCACTTTGCCGGGTCTGTTCATTTCACCGCTGCGTACGATAATTTCCCGGTTCATTAGAATCGATTTTTCTTTACATATCGAGATAAATGGAGAGCTGTCATTTGTCAGTTCCCAGCTGGAATATAACTCGTCGAACCACTGGATGAAAGACGTAATCAGACTATTGGGATCTACTATTTTCTGCGTCTCGATAAGTAAAGAGGTGGCTTTTGATCGGAGATTGTTATCTATATCTTCAGTTGACATATTGGTGTTAATACCTACACCGATTACGATCCCCTCAAGAGAAGATCCGCTGAAATGTGACTCGGTCAAAATCCCAGCCACTTTTTTGCTGTTAACAATCATATCATTCGGCCATTTAATGGAGCTGTGTGTAATCTGATCAATAGCTTTGGATAGAGCTGCAGCTGTTAGTTGTGTAAGAAGCACAGCTTGCTTATTTTCGATAGCCGGTTTTAGAACAATTGAAAGCGCAATGGATTTTCCTAAACTGGCCTGCCAGTTCCTGCCCATCCTTCCTTTTCCATTGGTCTGAAAATCAGTCAGAATAATGTCCCCATGGGAAAATGAATTTAGTTTATTTAATGCCAGCTCATTAGTCGAAGGGATACGGTCCTTGAAGATCAGGTTTCGACCGATACGACGGGTCCTCAGATCAGCTTTAATGGAATCACTGTTTATGAGAGGAAGTTCAAATCGAATACCCTCTTTTGACTGATTCAGTGGGTAGCCTTTTTCACCCAAATCTGCGATTAAATCAGATGTATCTGTTTGTTTCAAGGTTAAAGTACGACCGATCTCATCTAAGGGAATACAGTCTGGATACTTGGATTTCAGTAATGCTATAAGGTGGGAAGAGTAGGTCATAAGAGACTCCTTTATAAAATTTATGAATAGTTTGAGTATACCGGATAAGTAGGAATTTGCCTATATCTATGCTATACTAAGTTTGTTATGTAAGAATACGGTAGACTACATAGGTGAAAAATACTATAAAATAAATGCTTTAAAAAGCTTATTAGAGGTGGAAAATAGTGAGTAATATCAAAATCATTCCTCTTGGAGGAGTAAGAGAAAACGGTAAAAATTTGTACGTAATAGAATCGGGAGAAGATATTTTTGTTCTGGATTGTGGATTGATCTACCCTGAGGACGAACTATTTGGAATAGATGCAGTTATCCCTGATTTCAGTTATCTTGAAGAGAATAAAGACAAGATTGCAGGCGTATTTTTAACACATGGACACGAAGATGCCATCGGAGCATTGTCATACTTTTTAGATACATTCAATGTACCTGTATTCGGATCTGAGTTAACGATTGCGTTAGCTAAACTATTTGTGAACCAGTCTAATCTCAAAACGACTTTTGATGACTATCATGTGATAGATGAACATACAGAAATCGATTTTAATGGAACGACCGTCAAGTTTTTCCGTACGACTCATACAATACCGGATTCAATGGGTATTTCTGTGCATACGGAAGAAGGAAATATCGTATATACGGGTAACTTTAAATTTGATCAAAGTGCTCAGGATCTTTATCGTACAGATCTATCCCAAATTTCTGATTTAGGTAAAGAAGGCGTACTAGCTTTGCTGAGTGATTCAGGAGAAGCAGAAAGTCCTACTGAAAACGTGTCAGAAATCAAAGTACAGGAAGAAGTGCTGGATACATTCCTGGATACGGATAATAGAATAATAGTCGCTGCAGTAGCCAGTAATATACTAAGAATTCAGCAGGTCCTGAATGCTGCTCACCAGTCTGGCAGAAAAGTCTTTATCACTGGACGCAATTTGGAAGCTATTTTAAAAACAGCAATGGACTTAGACAAATTGACTTTACCAGATGAAGAGCTCATCTCGCCAATCAGTGAAATCGGTAAATATAGTGATGACCAGATCCTGATATTAGAAACAGGATCTGCTGGAGAGCCAATTAAAACTTTAAACCGTATGGCTACTGGTAATCATGACCAAGTCAACATTAAAGAAGGCGATTTGATCTTTATTGCAACAAGCCCTTCAACGGCTATGGAAGTGATGGTAGCAGAAACAGAAAACCTGATATATAGAGCAGGTGGAACGGTAGTTAAGCTGTCCGGCAATCTTAAAGCTTCTGGCCACGCAACACCAAATGATCTGCAGCTGATGATCAATTTGTTGAAACCAACTTATTTCATTCCGATACAGGGAGAGTACCGCATGCTTGCAGCACATGCTGATCTGGCACACGAGACGGGTATTCCTTATCAGAACATCTTTATTCTGAGTAATGGAGATGTCGTGAGTTACGCTAAAAACAAAATGACTCAAAGTGGACAGGTTTCAGCAGATAATACGCTTATAGATGGAATCGGCATTGGAGACATCGGGAATATTGTTCTCAGAGATAGACGTCTGCTCTCTGAAGATGGAATCTTTGTAGCAGTGGTCACCATTGACCGCAAGAAACAGCGAATCGTTTCAGATCCTCATATTGTGACTCGTGGCTTTGTTTTCGTTAAAGAAAGTCAGGACCTGATAAATGAGTCATCTGAAATTGTTAAAAACATCGTGAAGAAAAATCTGAAGCACAATGACTTTGACTGGGGTTCTATCAAACAGGACATCAGAGAAGGTCTGAACAATCATTTATTCAAGAAAACCAAAAGAAGACCGATCATTCTTCCAGTTATTATGGAAGTTAATCAAAACAGACGCTTTACAAGATAAGATATTACGATATAATTAAAACAGATACTGTACTAGGGGAGTCAATGGCATTGGCTGAGAGTGAACTTTAAGTTCAGACCCTTTGAACCTGTACGTTCATTCGTGCGTAGGAAGAGTACTTAAATGAGACTAAATACTTGAAGTATGCCGTTTTACGCTTTCGGTGTCTTCTATTGTCTCCTCCCTAGTTCAGTAAACTAACTAGTGGAGGAGATTTTTTATGCGTAACAGGAAATTAAGAATTTATCTGGAAGGGACGTTGTTTGCGGCACTTGCAATGGTGCTGTCCTTTATCCCTTCTGGTATCGGATCATCTTACAGTGTGTCACTCGGAATGATTCCTCTGACGTTTTTTGCGATCAGAAGAGGATTTGGACCTGGTATCTTTGCTGGTTTTTTATGGGGAGCTCTGCACTTTGTAACAGGGTCTGTCTACATGCTGAATGTTTACCAGGTTATCATTGAATACACGATCACTTATGCAAGTATTGGGCTGGCTGGTCTTTATTCAGGCGCTATTGTCCAGGAAATACAGTCCAGTAAGTCCAGTAGAGTTAATATGCATATCACCTTGGCAGTATTTGCGGGAGCCCTAGGCAGGTATTTCTGGCATTTTATAGCGGGATGGATTTTCTGGGGAGATTATGCTTTATGGGGGTTGAGTGCCATGAGTTTTTCCCTGATCATGAACGGTCTAAGTATGATTTCTACCGCATTCGTCACTGTTATGGTTCTGCTGATGGTGTATAGCAGATCGCCATTAGTATTTATACCAAAATCAAAATAAGCACTATTTCATACAAGATAGTGGACAGTTTATTATAAGCTAATGTACACTTAGATAAATATCCCCGAAAGGGTAAAGGAGACAACTATGAGTATCTTTAGTTCGCTGATTTGGGGATTTATCTTCCTGAACTCTGCATTAGCTATTTTCACAGTTTTTAAAGATAAAGAGAGAGATATTGCCGCTACATGGGCATGGCTGCTGGTTATCACTATGCTGCCGGGAGTAGGGATCTTTTTTTATATGTTTTTGGGACGTAAAATTTCCAGAGAGTCTATTTTTGATCTGCAGAGTCAGGATAGAATCGGAATGCCGCAATTAGTTGAATCTCAAAAAAAATTGATTGAATCTGAAAATCTGGATGTACCGGAATCAAATTATCAGGACAAAACATTCGAAATGGTGCGACTTTTTCTGGAAAGCAGTCAGTCTGTTTTGACTAAAGGGAATAAAGTCTCCATTATCAGTGATGGTGAAGATAAGTTCAATCAGTTGATTGACGACATTAAAAAGGCAGAACATCACATTCATGTCACCTACTATATCTTCAGAGGAGATAACATAGGGTTGAAACTGCTGAAAGCTTTAGAAGAAAAAGCTAAGCAGGGAATTGAAGTAAAAGTATTATATGATCCTGTGGGTGCTAGAGTATTAGGAAAACATTTCTTTGATCAGCTGGAGTCTTATGGAGGTAAAGCGGAACCGTTTTTCGGATCAAAGTTTTTCCTGATCAACCTGAGACTCAACTACAGAAATCACCGTAAAATCGTCGTGATTGATGGTAAAGTGGGATATACCGGCGGATTTAATGTAGGGGACGATTACCTGGGCTTATACGAAGAAATGGGATATTGGCGCGATACACATTTAAGAATTGAGGGTAATGGGGTCTTAACCTTACAAACTCGATTTTTGATGGACTGGAACGCGTCTGTTAAAGATAAAAATGTCGAATATGAGGAACAGTATTTCCCGTTCTCTTCATTAATAGGATCAACTGACATGCAGATCGTTTCAAGTGGACCAGATAATGAAATGCAGTCGATAAAAAAAGGGTTTATCAAAATGATCAGTATGGCAAAAGAATCCGTTCTCATCCAGACCCCGTATTTCATACCTGATGAGGCTTTGATGGAGACCATTAAAGTGGCTATTTTATCAGGGATCAATGTGAAACTGATGATTCCCAACAAACCTGATCATCCTTTTATTTACCGAGCAACTCTAAGCTACGCTGAAGAATTGATCATGAGTGGGGCAGAGGTTTATATATATGACAATGGCTTCCTTCATTCGAAAGTGATCGTAATCGATGGCGAGATTCTCTCTGTAGGGACGGCCAATTTTGATATCAGAAGCTTCAAGCTGAATTTTGAAGTGAATGCCTTTATATATGATCGTTTCCTTGCTAAAAAGCAGGTCAGGTTATTTAATGACGATATGAAAGTATCGTATCCACTCACTGAAGAAATGATCAAAAACTATTCTAAATGGGAAGTCTTCAAGCAGCAGTTCAGTCGTCTGTTTTCTCCCATCCTTTAAGAAAAAGTTGACTTCCGGGTCAGCTTTTTTTGTTATCTGATTATTTTCACATTGAATTATAATATATTAATGTAAAGTAATTTATAATATGCAAAATCTTTAAAATGGTTTCAACGCGATCAGGTTAGCTGGAAATAGCTGAAACCGTCGCGTTTGCAATTTTGTCATCTTTCTGTAATAATAAATAAGGACCTTTCATATTGCATCTTTATGTATAGAGATTTGCATATAATTGCTGTTTGAAACTATAGATGTCAATTGGGACTTGATTTAAATTAAAATCAGGTGAGAGTTCGATTGATACATACAACTGTTTTGCATTTAAGTCTGTATGATCGATAAAGAGTTTAGCTCTTTTGTATCTCATGCAGTTTTTTTGTGAGATTAACTACCGCTCAGATAATAGGCGGAATACTATTAAAGGAGACAAGATCATGATTGAATTCAAAAATGTGTCAAAAATCTATGGTGATGGAACAAAGGCTGTAGATGAAGTGTCTTTTACAATTAACGAAGGTGAGTTTGTCGTCCTGATCGGAACTTCCGGAAGTGGGAAAACGACAACGATGAGAATGATCAATCGAATGATTGATTCCACATCTGGTGAAATACTGATTGACGGGAAAAATATTAAAGATGAAAATGCGGTCGAGTTAAGAAGACGAATCGGATATGTGATTCAGCAGACCGGTCTGATGCCTCATATGACCGTCTATGAAAATATAGTAATGGTACCGAAGCTGCTGAAATGGGATAAAGACAAAATGCGTGAAACTGCCGAACGTCTGCTGGATAAAGTTGACATGGGCACAGAGTTTCTGGACCGCTATCCACAAGAATTATCTGGTGGTCAACAGCAAAGGATTGGCGTAATCCGTGCATTAGCTGCTAATCAGGACATTATCCTCATGGATGAACCTTTTGGAGCACTTGACCCGATCACTCGTGACTCTCTGCAGGAATTAGTGAAGCATCTGCAGGAAGAAATGGGTAGAACCGTTGTATTTGTTACGCATGACATGGATGAAGCTTTAAAACTGGCTGATAAGATAGCTATTATGTCAGAAGGTCAGATTATTCAGTACGATACACCAGACAATATACTGGCAGCTCCAGAAAATGAATTTGTAGAAAGTTTCTTAGGTGAAGATCGCCTTCAACAGCGTTCAACTATGCAGACGGTCGACCAGGTGATGGTTAAAAAACCGATCACGGTGACATCTGATATGACCTTAGCCGAATCGATACGGGTTATGCGTGACCGCAGAGTCGATACGTTATTTGTAACGGATACGAATCATGTCCTTCAAGGCGTCGTTGATTTTGAAGGCATTAATAAAAATCGTAAGAAAGCAGCTACTGTTGACGAAATCATGTCGCATGTGTATTACGTTAAATCGGGGACACTTTTGAGCAGTGTTGCAGACAAAATGCTGAAACGCGGGTACAAAAATATACCAGTCGTTAATGAAGAGGGTATACTTGAAGGGCTTGTCACCAGAGCCTCGCTAGTTGATATCGTGTACGACACCATCTGGGGAGACGATGAAGAAGTTGAAAGTATGCCACTAGAAACGACTCAATATCAAGAATCAGAATAGGAGGGAAACACATGGCAGATTTTTTTGCTAATTATGGATCCCAAATGATGCGTTTGATTTGGGAACACTTATATATATCAATGATCGCACTTGGACTCGGTGTAATAGTTGCTGTCCCATTAGGTGTAGCACTGACTAGAACGAGTAAGCTGGCTACGGTCGTTATAGGGCTTGCATCGATATTGCAGACCGTACCTTCTCTAGCTTTACTCGCTTTAATGATCCCTCTTTTCGGGATTGGACAGCTACCGGCTATTGTCGCACTGTTTATTTACTCATTGCTTCCAATTTTAAGAAATACCTACACTGGAATGAGAAAAGTGAATCCGTCACTTGTTGATGCCGCAAGAGGCATGGGCATGACTGAAATACAGTTAATCAGAAAAGTTGAATTACCACAGGCAGCTCCCGTCATCATGGCTGGTATCCGTTTGTCAGGGACTTATGTTATTGCATGGGCAGCTTTGGCATCGTATATCGGAGCAGGCGGTTTAGGCGATTTTATATTTAATGGACTGAATTTATATATACCCGAACTAATTATAGGCGGAACGATTCCTGTTACGATTTTGGCATTGCTTGTCGATTTCGGGCTGGGAATGCTAGAGAAAAAGGTCACTCCGAGAAATCAAATCTCAGGATAAGAGAAAGGCTGATAATGATGAAATTGACAAAAAATGTTAAAGTCGCTGCACTTATGACTACAGCAGCATTCACCACGGCTTGCTCTCTTCCTGGATTAGGAGTAGGGCTTGCAGAAGAAGGTAATATCACCATCGCGACTCAATCTTCTACAGAAATGGTCATTCTGGGTTATACCGTCCAGGGCATGGTTAACCATTATTCTGAAATCAATGCAGATGTTATCCAGAATCTTGGGTCATCCACAATGGTCACTCAGGCACTTGCTCAAGGAGATGCGGATGTCGCTGCCGCGAGTTATACTGGGACGGCATTGACCGGCGATTTGGGTATGGACCCGATAACTGATCCGGACGAGGCAAGGTCAGCCGTTACAGAAGGATTCGAAGAACAATATAATATGAAATATTACCCATCATACGGGTTTGAAAATACGTATGCATTTCTAGTGACAAGAGAACTTGCAGAAGAAAACAATTTGGAGACCATCAGTGATCTTGAACCTATTTCCGAAGATTTGACTGCTGGAGTAGATAACTCCTGGATGGAACGAGAAGGGGATGGCTACAGAGCGTTTCTCGATACGTATCAGTTTGATTTTGATACCGTTTATCCAATGGAAATCGGACTGGTTTATGATGCAGTTCAATCAGGGAACATGGATGTCGTATTAGGCTATTCTACTGATGGTAGAATTGCGAGCTATGATTTAGTCTTCCTTGAAGATGATTTGAACTTTTTCCCACCTTACGATGCCAGTCCTTCTGCCCTATTTGAAACAGTAGAAGAGTATCCTTTACTGGATGACATTTTATTGAAAATGGAAGGCGTTATTGAGACAGAGGTCATGCAGGAAATGAACTTTATAGCTGACGAATATTTGCTGGAGCCTGCAACAGTTGCTCGAGAATTCTTAGAAGCCAACAATTATTTTGAAGACAGCGAACCATATCTTGAACCAGTAGGGGGGGAATAGCATGCTGAATTTAGAAGGATTAGATGAATTAACTCAAATGAACACGTTGCAACAGCTGATTTATTATGTTCAGGAAAATGGATCTTATTTATGGGAACAGTTTTCCAGACACTTTCTTATCTCGATTTATGGTGTCCTGTTTGCTGCTATTGTGGCTATTCCAATAGGCTTTTATATTGCAAGGCACAGTAAACTGGCTGATTGGGTAGTGGGAGCGGCAAACGTAATCCAGACTATCCCATCATTGGCAATGTTGTCTATACTGATGCTGGGATTCGGAATAGGCGTCACGACCGTTATTATTACAGTATTTTTATACTCTCTGTTACCTATAGTTAAAAACACATATGCAGGGGTAAAGAATGTAGACAATGCATTAATGGATGCTGCTAAAGGTATGGGAATGACTAGATGGCAGCAGACGTACAAAGTTGAGCTGCCCATGTCCATTTCTGTTATCATGGCAGGACTTAGAAATGCTTTAGTCGTAGCCATCGGTGTTACAGCGATAGGTACTTTTATCGGTGCAGGTGGTTTAGGAGATATTATTCAGCGAGGAGTTAATGCTTCACAGGGTGGCGCAATTATACTGGCTGGTGCAATACCAACAGCTTTAATGGCAGTCGCAGCTGATTTAGTACTCGGTTGGCTGGAGAAAAAATTAGATCCATCAAGTCGCATTAGAACATAAAAAATAAACACTCTATAGGACAGCGAAGGCTGAATTTTCCTATAGAGTGTTTTATTTAGTTTACTATTCTGATATGTCTGATGTCTTTTGCATTTAACAGATAAGTTGTGTGGTTGTTGGTGGTTTTCAGTATGATTTGGGCTGATCGAGGAGAGAATGAAGCTGTTCCTCTATATTCGTTGATCTGATCCGAATAAGCGGTAGGATTGACCTGAACGATTATACGCTGCTGTTTTCTCACTGCCTGTTTTAAAAATAGTAACAACTGATTTTTGGGCATCTGCGGCTGAACTTTTGACAGATTTGAAAAAAGTGAACCGTATCCTTTTTTAAAAACGTCAAATATATGATGTGTTTCAATAGCTAATTTACTCATAATTACCCTCCCAGAACATATGTTACCTTTATTATATCTTACGAACATACATTCGTCAATCCGAAAAGCCGATATTTTTTGCAAATTATCCAGCAGGCAGGCTTAATTTACATGGAGGTTAAAGTGAAGGCTATGTAATGAACCACCGTACTGAAATGTTATAATTGAAGAAAACCGTCATTTTAATGAACTCAATTGGATGATGTCACTCATAACCCCATCCTTTTTTCTCTAAATGGACAAGTTTTATTTCTATTTAGCTGAATTAAACGTATAATAATAGATGGATACAATAAAGGAGTGGATGAAAAGTGGAGTACCAGTTAATATCAGATTCCTGCAGCGATCTGCCTTTAGACATAGTAGACAAGTATAACTTGGACATTGTCAATTTCACGACCAATATAGGCGGAGAAGACCTGGTTGATGATATGGGGAAAACATTTGATAAGGCGGCTTTCTTTCAGCGTTTGAAAAATGGAGAAACGGCTTCGACATCTCAAGTGAATGTACACTCATATATTGAGAAGTTCAAGAGCTACGTGGACCAAGGAATACCTGCTGTATACCTTGCCTTTTCTTCAGGATTGTCTGGGTCATACAATAATGCTCTTCAGGCCAGAGAAATGCTCAAGGAAGAGTATGGTGATATCGATTTATCCATCATAGATACGAAGGCAGCCAGTCTTGGAGAAGGCTTATTAGTCTATGAGGCTGCTAAACGTAAAAGCGAAGGCTACAGTAAAGAACAGCTGATTGAGTGGGTAGAGGAGAATAAACTCAATTACCATTCATGGGTGACTGTAGATGACATCAAACATCTGCAGCGTGGTGGACGCATATCAGCCACTGCTGCTACAGTGGGATCTTTGCTGAGTGTGAAACCGATTATTGTCATGAATCAGGAAGGGAAACTCATTCCTGTCGCTAAAATAAGAGGACGTAAGAAATCTATTCAGCATCTGATCGATCAGACGATTAATAACATCAAGGATGAAGAAGAACATGCGATTTTTATTGGGCATGTCGGAGTGCCGGAAGAGGCTGAACTGATCAAGACTCAGTTACTCGAAAAACTGAGCCCTGGAGAATGTATTATTTCGAGTTACGGTCCAACAGTTGCATCTCACACTGGATTTGGATCATTAGCAGTCTTCAGTTACGGAGAAATACGTCAGAATTAAACAAAGCATCTATTTTATTATGCCCTTATATCCCATTATATAAATATGTTCTAGTTGACACTAATTTTGCGAGTGTGCTATTATAAAATCTGTTAGTACAAATAATATGAATGCGGTTGGGCGTGAGCTTTCAAGGTTTATTTCTTCTAGGGCGAGAAGAAAGCTTGTTAGCTGCGCCCTTTTTGTCGAAAGGGGGAGAAAGATGAATCGTGAAGCTATTAATTATGTGAAAGAAGCAGAAGCTAGAGTTGAAGAACTCAGAGCCGATGCAGAAAAAGAAATAAAAGACATCAAAGAAGGCAAGGCTCTCAGAATCGATAAAATAAAAGAGCAAACTGAACATGAACTTGCCGCCTACCGTAACGAACAAAAAGAACAGTTGGAAACAAAGCTAAAAAGAGATGAAGATCTTCTGGAAGAGCAAGTAGCAACAGACGTTCAACGATTTAATGAAGCATACGAACAAAATAAAGAAAGATTAGCCAATCGAATAGCAGAGGAGGTATTGCATCGATATGGCCATAGCCAAAATGAAAAAGCTGACTTTATTAGCTGAACACGCTAATAAAGAAGCGCTGTTGAAAAGCGTTCAGGAAATGCAAAGTCTAGAAATCATCCCGTTAGCTGAAGACATGGAAGACGAACTGCTGAAAGACTTTGAAACGAATATCTCAAATAAAGCAGCTTCAGATATGGATACTCGTCTACAGGATATTGAATATTCAATAAATTACCTGAAGGAGTATATCGATCAGCCGGGACTGTTTGAAAAACTGAAATCTAAAAAAGAAGTATACTCGCTGAAAGATCTTGAGAAGCATGTAGAAAAAGCAGATATTGAGGTTATTTTAGATGACGTTTCAAAAATGGAAACTAAAATCAATCAGCTGGATGAGCAGATCAAAGATTTGAAGCAGGAAGAAGCCTTTCTCAGAAAATGGCGTGCACTGAATTTCATGCCGGAAGAAGTTAAAGGATTCAAGCTGATGGACGTTATTGTAGGCTCTGTTGATAAAGAGCATGCTGAAGAATTAGTAGAATCACTTAAAGAAAACGGTAAGATGTATTTCGATGAAATATACAGACGAAGTGATGAAGTTGCTTATCTTATCATTATACCCAAAGCAGAAAAAGCACATTTTGATCAGGTGATCGGCCAGTATAGTTTCAGAGCATTAAATTATAAACATGATCTCCTGCCGGAAGATGCCTTATATAATAATCTGACTTCTCAAAAAGAACGACGTGAAGAAAGACAGTCGACTATTGAGACCATGAGTAAATGGAAAGACAGATTTAAAGATTTAGAATTGGCGGAAGAATATTATTATAATATTTCTGAAAGGCAGAATGCTCAGTCACTGTTCATCGACAGTCATCATCTCTTCCTGTTATCAGGCTGGATAGAAGAAGATAAGGTAGCCGGGCTGAAAAAGAATGTTGAACGGACGATTGGGGATAACGAAGTTGTCATCCTATCTGATGATATTCAAATGAGAGAATACGCAGATGTTCCTATTGTATTGAAGAACAACAATCTGGTGCGTCCTTTTGAAATGATCACAAAAATGTTCAGTTATCCAAAATATAACGATGTGGATCCAACACCTCTGATGATGCCATTCTTTATGGTGTTCTTTGGAATAATGAGTGCGGATCTTGGATATGGACTACTGCTGTTTGGAGTGACACTTTTTGCATTAAAGGCTCTAAATATAGAAGGGTCGACGGGAAGTTTTGTTAAGTTCCTTCATATATTATCCTATCCGACTATGGCATTTGGTGTGTTCTTCGGAAGTTTCTTTGGGATCGAACTTCCCATACAAGTCTTTTCACTGCAGGATGATGTTCTGGAAATCATGGCGTTTTCTGTCGTGTTAGGATTAATCCATCTTCTCTACGGACTAATATTAAACGGAAAAATCAAGAACAGACAAGGGCAGAGAGCCTCAGCGTATGTTGATGGTTATGCCTGGTTCCTGATGCTGATCGGGTTTATCTTATGGATAGCCGGAGCAATGCTGCTCAACAATCAGCTGCTTACTCAAGTAGGTATCGGTCTGGTCGTATTAAATGCAGTTGGAATCTTAGCTGTATCAGCCATGTCGAGTTCCAATAAAGCGCTTGGCCTTGGACTGGGTGCCTATAATTTGTATGGCATTTCAGGATACGTAGGAGATATTGTCAGTTATACAAGATTAATGGCTCTAGGAGTCGCAAGTGCGAATATCGCTATGGCTTTCAATATGATCATAGGGTTCTTACCTCCTGTAGCCCGCTTTACAGTGGGGATACTCATAATCATCGCCTTACACACGTTAAATATTGCCTTAACATTCTTAAGTGCATACGTGCATACTTCTCGATTACAGTATGTTGAGTTTTTCGGGAAATTTTACGAGGGTGGCGGGAAACCACTAACTCCGCTTAAAATGCTTGAAAAGCATATTTGGATGGAAGATAACAACAATTAATAAAAATATAATTAATTAAATGGAGGAATAGGATAATGAGTAACTTTGAAATGTTTTTTGGTGACAATTTAGGATTTGTATTTGGTGCAATTGGTGTTGGACTGGCAGTAATCTTGTCAGGTATCGGATCTTCTAGAGGTGTAGGTTCTGCTGGTGAAGCAGCAGCTGCATTGACTAAAGAGCAACCGGAAAAATTTGGTCTGGCATTAGTACTTCAGATGCTACCGGCAACACAGGGTCTTTACGGATTCGTTATCGGGCTGTTGATTATCATCAACCTGTCTACTAATCTGGATGTTTCAACAGGGTGGTATTACATGATGGTTGGTTTACCTGTAGGATTCACTGGTTTGGTTTCCGGAGCTTTACAAGGACGAGTATCAGTTGCTGCTATGCAGATACTGGCACAAAAACCTGAACATACAACTAAAGGGATTATATTCTCAGCTATGGTAGAAACGTACGCTATCTTAGGTTTCGTTATCTCCCTGATGATGATCATCTTCATGTAAAAAATGATTTAAAAGGAATTTGGCATTCAGTGAAAGATAGTAATCCTTTTACGATTGAAACTAAATTCCTTTGTTTCATTTTATACTATTACTCTGAACAGGAGGGAAACCATGGCAGATTTAAAATTACTAACAGAGCGTGTTGTTGAAAAAGAAAAAGCAGTCATCAGAAAAGAAGTTGAAGAGGCCAAAAACAAGGCTGAAGATGATGTTCAAGCTGCTGAAGCACAAGAGGTTCAAAAACGCTCACAAACTAAAGATGATATTAAAGCAACATATGAACAGGAATACACAATTAAAAAAAATACCCTTGAAATTAAAAGAAGAAATGAAGTGTTAGCGGGTAAGCAAGTTATTCTGACTAACGTTTTCAAGGAAGCTAAAGATAAACTGGACACATTAAATTCAGAGTCATTCAAACAATTTACATCAAATGTACTGAAACAGTTTCAGCATGAAAAAGAGATTGTACTCAAACTCGGAGAAAAATCTGTTGGATCAATTGACAGTGCTTGGCTGGCTTCAAATAAACCGGCCCAGTTAACTGTTGTCCTTGCAGATGAGTCTGTACCAAAACAATCAGGATTACTGATAGAAAAGGATGGTATTGAATATAACTTCTTATTCGATGCTTTAATAGATGATGCTAAAATCGATATATTACCAGAAATTTCTAAAGAACTGTTTTAAGGGAGGAGTATTGAATTGAAAGATAGCGCTTATGGATCAAGTAATGTTCTCATACGTATCTATGAGAATGATCTCCTCACACGGTCTCATTTTGAGAGGATGCTGACAGCAGATACTTTTGAAGAAGCTGTTAATGTCCTGCGTGAGACACCTTACCGTAATGATGTAGAAAGAATCAAGGAAGATAAGAACTATGATTCAATGTTCATGAACGAACTGCACCAGACGTTCGACGAACTCTTTGATATCGTACCCAATAAAGAACTGATTGAGCTGGTCGGCCTAAGATATGCATACCACAATCTTAAAGTATTGTTTAAGGGAGAATTTACTGAACAGGAATTGGATCATCTTCTTATTCCTATCGGTCGATACCCTATTTCCGAACTCCGACAAGCTGTTCGTACAGGCGAATCTGAAGTCCTGCCAGTAGAATATTTGGATAGTATCAATGAAGTACTGGAAGATTACAATGAGTACCATAATGTACAGGCAGTGGATATCATTCTAGACAGACGGTATTTTACTCACCTGAGACTTCTGGCTGATCAGACAAAGGAAGACAAAATTCCTGAGTTGATCGAGACGTTTATTGATTATAACAATTTCTCCACATTGATCAGAGGAATGAAGCAGAATAAGAATAGGAACTTTTTATATACTGTTCTTTCAAGTTCAGGATCTATTCCAAAAAGCGATTTACTGGATATTGCAGAGAATGGACATCAGTATGCTTTGCAGTATTTCAGAAGCACAGATTACAGAAAACTGATGGAACGCTCGCTTGATAGTGAAACTAACGAGATTTCCACGGTTAAAGTCGATCAGGAAACTGATGATGCCTATATGGAAATTATGAGAACTGCAAGATTGGAATCATTTGGACCGAAGCCCGTATTGGCTTATTTATACGCCAAAGAGATCGAGGTCAAAAATCTTCGTCTGATTCTTTCCGGTAAAGAAAATGGTGTGTCATCAGAGGCAGTAAGAGAAAGGATGCGATTGAACTATGCCTAGTAAAATTGGAGTCGTAGGGGATAAAGAATCCGTACTGGCATTTAAGATGCTTGGTTTCTCAGTTTTTTTCGCATCAGAAGCGAAAGAAACACGCCGATTG
Source organism: Alkalibacterium olivapovliticus (assembly GCF_003003275.1). Classification (GTDB taxonomy): domain Bacteria; phylum Bacillota; class Bacilli; order Lactobacillales; family Carnobacteriaceae_A; genus Alkalibacterium; species Alkalibacterium olivapovliticum. The sequence continues at coordinate 30,271 of NZ_PVTO01000002.1, read as the reverse complement.
ATCGATAGCTTAGCGGATAAAGATTATGGTGTGATTTATTTGACGGAACAATTGGCAGAATTAGTTCCAGAAACGATTACGCGCTATGATGCTAAAATGAAACCTGCCATCATTTTGATCCCTAATCATGCAGGCTCACGTGGGATTGGTAAAAAACGTGTGCAACAGAATGTCGAAAAAGCAGTGGGTCAAAATATTTTATAGGAGGGTACGAATTTGAGTAAAGGAACAATTGTCAGTGTTTCAGGCCCTTTGGTTACAGCAAAAGGGATGCAAACAGCTAACATACAAGATATTTGCCGAGTCGGGAAATTAGGACTGATTGGTGAAATTATTGAAATGAGAGACGATGTCGCGTCTATACAGGTTTATGAAGAAACATCTATGGTTGGACCGGGAGAAGAAGTTGAAACGACAGGAGAAGCGTTATCTGTTGAACTGGCTCCAGGAATGATTTCACAGATGTTCGATGGTATCCAAAGACCCTTAGATGAATTCATGAGAAAAACGGCTAGTAACTTCCTTGAAAGAGGAATGACTATCGAACCATTGAACCGCAGTACAAAATGGGAATTCACTCCTTCAGTAGAAGAAGGAACTGAAGTCGTTGAAGGAGATATCGTTGGTATAGTTCAAGAAACTAACGTTATTGAACACCGTATTATGGTTCCGCATGGTGTTAAAGGAACAGTTAAAACCATAGCAAGCGGTTCATTCACTATTAGTGAAACGATTTATGTTCTGGAAACAGAAGATGGAGACAAAGAGTTTACAATGACTCAGAAATGGCCTGTACGTAGAGGTCGTCCAATCAAACGTAAATTGAACCCTGTAGAACCACTGATTACAGGACAACGTGTTATCGATACACTATTCCCTGTAGCTAAAGGTGGAGCTGCTGCAGTTCCTGGTCCTTTTGGAGCCGGTAAAACAGTTGTTCAGCACCAGATCGCTAAATGGGCTGATGTTGATTTAGTTGTCTATGTTGGGTGTGGAGAACGCGGAAATGAAATGACGGACGTTATCAATGAGTTCCCAGAACTGATCGACCCTAATACAGGCGAATCAATCATGGCGCGTACTGTATTGATAGCAAACACGTCTAATATGCCCGTAGCTGCAAGGGAAGCCTCTATCTATACTGGAATCACAATCGCTGAGTACTTCCGTGACATGGGCTATTCTGTAGCTGTTATGGCTGACTCAACTTCAAGATGGGCAGAAGCCCTTCGTGAAATGTCAGGGCGTCTTGAGGAAATGCCCGGTGATGAAGGGTATCCAGCATACTTGGGATCACGTCTTGCTGAGTACTATGAACGTGCAGGAATGGTCGTTACTTTAGGCTCTACTGAGCGTAAAGGGAGCATCACAGCTATCGGAGCGGTATCCCCTCCAGGAGGAGATACGTCTGAACCCGTTACTCAAAACACATTGCGCGTAGCCAAAGTATTCTGGGGACTGGACAGTGCATTAGCACAACGTCGTCATTTCCCTTCAATCAACTGGTTAAATTCTTACTCATTATATAGTAATGAAATGAATGACTATGTCGGTAAAAAACTGGATGTGGACTGGAATACGATGGTCACACGTACAAAAGCATTGCTTCAGGATGAGTCGGAACTTCAGGAAATAGTTAGACTTGTAGGAGTAGAATCATTATCTGAACGTGATCGGTTGAAACTGATCGTTGCGCGTATGATACGAGAAGACTTCTTGCAGCAGAATGCATTTGACGATGTTGATACTTATACATCTCGTGACAAGCAGTATGAAATGCTCCACACTATTTTGACATTTGAAGATCAGGCTGCTAGAGCAATGGAATTAGGTGCATACTTTGATGAGATTACCAAAGGCACTGAGAACGTTGTTGAACGTATAGGCCGAATGAAATTTATTCCAGAAGAAGAAATGACTAAGATCAAAGGTATTCGAGATCAGTCAGAGAAAGATATCCAGACAGTATTAGAGAAAGGTGGTGTAGAATCAGATGCTTAAAGAATATAAAACAGTAACCGAAATCGTTGGACCACTGATGACTGTCCAGGGTGTCGAAGGAGTCAAATTTGACGAGCTTGTAGATATCGAACTACAGACAGGTGAACGCCGAAGAGGTCAGGTACTGGAGATCAATGGAGATAAAGCTGTTGTTCAGTTATTTGAAGGATCTACTGGTATCAACTTAGAAGACACCAAAGTTCGTTTCTTAGGAAAACCATTATCACTAGATGTTTCTGAAGATATGATCGGACGGACTTTCGATGGTATGGGACGAGTCAATGATGGTGGACCTGATTTGATTCCTGAAAAAAGCCTGGATATTAACGGTATGGCAATCAATCCAATCGCCAGAAATTATCCTGATGAATTTATCCAGACAGGGATTTCAACAATTGATCACTTAAATACGCTTGTCCGTGGACAGAAACTACCTGTATTTTCTGGTTCTGGACTTCCTCATAAAGAACTGGCTGCTCAGATTGCCAGACAGGCGAGTGTAACTAATGCGGATGAAAAATTCGCGGTTGTATTTGCGGCAATTGGTATCACCTTTGAAGAAGCCGAATACTTCATGAACGACTTTAAGAAAACTGGAGCGATCGATCGTTCTGTACTCTTTATCAACTTGGCAGACGATCCCGCTATCGAACGTATCGCAACACCAAGAATGGCATTAACAGCTGCTGAATACCTTGCTTTTGAGAAAGACATGCATGTTCTGGTTATCATGACAGACATGACTAACTATGCAGAAGCTTTACGTGAAATTTCAGCTGCTAGACGTGAAGTGCCTGGACGTCGAGGTTATCCTGGTTATCTGTATACAAACCTGGCTACATTATATGAACGTGCCGGACGTCTGGAAGGAACAAAAGGATCTGTTACTCAAATTCCGATATTAACTATGCCGGAAGATGATATTACACACCCGATTCCTGACTTGACTGGGTACATTACTGAAGGACAGATCATATTGTCTCGAGAATTGTACAACCAGGGGTATCAGCCGCCAATCGATGTTTTGCCCTCTCTATCCCGATTGAAAGATAAAGGGACGGGTGAAGGAAAAACAAGAGGAGACCATGCTCCAACGATGAACCAGATTTTCTCTGCTTATGCGCAGGGGAAAGAAGCGAAAGAGTTGTCAGCGGTCTTAGGTGAAGCTGCATTATCCGATACAGATAAAAAATATGTTGAGTTTACAAATAAATTTGAAAAAGAATATGTTAACCAGGGGAACTACACTAAACGTACGATCCAGGAAACCTTGGACTTAGGTTGGGATCTGCTTAAAGTATTGCCTCGTGGTGAATTAAAACGTATTAAAGATGATATGCTGGACAAATACTTGCCAAAGGGAGAGTGAGGTAGATGGCTAAATTAAATGTCAACCCCACTCGTATGGAACTGGCCAATTTAAAGAAACGATTAAAATTGGCCACCAGAGGACATAAATTGTTAAAAGATAAACAAGACGAACTAATGCGTCAGTTTATTCAGTTAATTAGAAAAAATAATGAGTTGCGAATCGAAGTTGAAGAAAAGCTTGAAAAAGCCATGCAGTCATTTGCGATGGCAAAATCATTATTACACGAAAATTATATTGAAGAACTGATGGCAGTGCCTAGTCGAACAGTGTCTTTGAATATCGATCGTAAAAATATCATGAGCGTTCGTGTGCCTCAGATGAACTTTCATTATGATGATCATACGAGTGATTCTAATGATTTGAGCTATGGTTATTTAAACTCCAATGGTGAATTGGATCTGACATTCGAGGCTTTGACTGAAGTCATGCCGAAAATGCTTGAGCTCGCAGAGATTGAAAAAACGTGTCAGCTAATGGCTGATGAGATTGAAAAAACGAGAAGACGAGTCAATGCATTAGAATATATGACGATTCCTCAACTGGATGAAACAATCTACTTTATTCGAATGAAGCTTGATGAAAGTGAACGTTCGGCCATTACTCGTTTAATGAAAGTTAAAGATATGGGTCAATAACTAAATAAAACAGTAAAAGCAGGGGAACAGGTTGAAAAACCTATTCTTCTGTTTTTACGGTTGTACATAGTGTAACGCTTTGTAACCGGTCAGTTCTTAGATATACTTAAGATAACGTGAAAGGTGGCTCAGTTTGATGAATCATTCTTTTTTCTTAGATGACAGTAAAAAAAGAGCGTTGGTCTTTGGCGGCGGAGGGTCTAAAGGCTCTTATGAGATCGGCGTATGGAAAGCATTGGATGAACTGGAGTATAAACCGGACATTGTGACAGGGACTTCCGTAGGGGCTCTTAACGGCGCATTATTTATACTGGGAAATGTAGCGGAAGCAGAAAAGATGTGGAAGCAAATTGAGACAGGTAACGTACTAGATATTAAGGGCCCATTGAACATTAGAAGCTTTAAAGATTATAGGCGGACTCTGACAGGGTTTCTGATCAAAATTATCAGAGAAAAAGGAATCAGTTCAAAACCGCTCGAGGATATGGTCAATTCCTTTGTCGATAATGAAAAAAAAATTAGAGAAAGCGGCATTGAGTTTGGACTGTCTGTGACCAATTTAAAAACGATGGCAGTCGAATACTTTTTCTTAGATGATATTGAAGAAGGGAAGTTAAATGACTATTTATTGGCCAGTGCGTCTGCTTACCCGGCTATTCAGAAAAAAATGATAGATGGTGTCCCGTATGTTGATGGCGGCTATAGAAATCAAATTCCCATTAACATGGCACTGGATAAAAAACCGGATCAGGTGATTGTGGTCGATATTCATGGACCCGGTCTCTTGAAATATGACAATCGGTTCGAAGAATGCGACTCGTTATGGATCAGAACCAAATGGCCTCTGGGGGATATGTTATTATTTGACACCCACCGGACAGAAGTTAATATCCAACTAGGATACTATGAAACACTGAAACTGGCTGTGCCTGAAAAATACGCAGGTGTCTGGTATACATTTTCTTATGAGAGTGTTCAGGAAGAGAGAGCCCCTTTTTATACTGTGCTGCATGAACTGCTGAATGGACATAGAACTCGTGGCCTCTATCATTTCATCAAAGAAGAGGACCATCAGCTCCCTTTACTGAAAGAGCTGACCAAAAGATGGAAAACAGAGATTACAGAAAAGAATATGTCGCTGGCTATGCTTGAACTGACGGGTAAAGTATTTAATATGATTCCTGACCGAAAGTATGAAGTGGCTGACTTTCAGGATGAGATCCGTCATCGGTTAACTAAAATGAGAGATGAAGAACACCTTGATCCAGTTGAAGAATTTCAGCCCCGCTTTATTTTGAGCGGAAAAGAATGGTCAGAAGAATTTTTTGAAGGGTTGCCCATGATATCTAACAGATCCCTGATCAGTCAAATACTGGATAAATTGGAAGATGACACAATGAACTGGGACAACCCTTTCTACAGATTGCTCATCATGACTCGGCCGTTTCCGTTTGTCATTGCTCTATACTGTAAATACTTACTGGAGAAGCAAGATATATAAAGATATATTAGTTAAAATAACATTTCATTTTACTGGATATATATGGTAGAATTGAGGATAAGTTTTCATTGAGAAATTGTGTCGGGAAGGAAGTACAGATGAAAGATAGAGGATTGTTGATAGTCTTGTCTGGACCTTCAGGAGTAGGTAAAGGGACAGTTAGAAAAGCTATTTTTGATAATTATTCAAATGAATTTGACTACTCTATATCAATGACTACACGTCATAAACGTGCTGGGGAACAAGAAGGCATTGATTATTTTTTCAGAACCAAAGAGGAATTTGAACGATTGATCGCCGAAGATGGACTGCTGGAATTTGCCGAATATGTAGGGAACTATTACGGGACTCCCCTAAAATATGTCAATAAAACACTTGATGAAGGAAGAGATGTCTTTCTCGAAATCGAAGTGCAGGGCGCTTTAAAGGTGAGAGAAAAAATGCCGGAAGGTATATTTGTATTTTTATCTCCCCCTGATCTGGAAGAATTGAAGTCACGTATTGTTAATCGCGGGACTGATAGTGATGAGATGATCGAAAAGCGTATGCATAAAGCTGCTGAAGAGCTGAAACTCATTCAGTATTACGATTATGTAGTGGAAAATGATACAGTCGAAAATGCGGCTCGTAAAATTCGAAACATTATTGAAAGCGAACACCTCAAGGTTACAAGAAATCTAAAAGAATACGCTGAAATTATAGAGGAGATGGAATAAATGCTTTTATACCCTTCACAGGATGATTTATTGAAAAAAATCGATTCAAAATACTCACTTGTCATATTGGCTGCTAAACGTGCCAGACAATTACACAATAATAAACAAGCATTGATGCTGGATTCTTATCAAAGCAAAAAAAATGTGGGTAAAGCATTAGAAGAAATAAAATCAGGCGATTTAGTTATTGATCCTGACAGCATTACAAAATAAAAAGGTTGAAGCCTCTGTTCATCTGTTTGTTAAAGACTCGTTCTTTAGCAGGCAAGTTCAGAGGTTTTTTCTAGTGATTGCGCAAGTCTAACTATTATAAAGACTTCGCAGCAGATAATTGGTAAAATAGAAAAAAGACTGATGAGGTGGAGAAATGATAGAAGGAAAAAAAATCGCTTTATATGTAACAGGTGGAATTGCAGTGTACAAAGTGGTGGATTTACTGCGGGAACTGATCAAACAGGGAGCTGAAGTACGAGTGGCAATGACGACCAGTGCCTGCGAGTTCGTTTCTCCTTTGACGTTCCAGGTACTGAGTAAATACACGGTTTACACTAACACCTTTACAGAAGATAATCCCGAAGTCGTTAATCACATCAATATTGCGGACTGGTCTGACTTTTCTGTTGTCGCTCCACTGACTGCTAATACGCTGGCAAAGCTGGCAAACGGCATTGCTGATAATTTTGTCACATCTGCTTTACTGGCGACGACCAACCCGGTATTCGCAGTCCCGACGATGAATGCTAATATGTATACAAATCCTGTGACGCAGGAAAACATTGAACGGCTTAAAACTAGAAACTATAAGGTTATGACACCAGATACTGGGTTTTTGGCAGAAGGATACAGCGGACAAGGCCGTTATCCTGAAAAGAGTCGCATCATTGAAGAATTGGAATCTTATATACACAGTGTTTCCAACGCCCTTCCCCTAAAAGGGAAAAAGGTCATTGTGACTGCGGGTGGAACGAAGGAGCGAATCGATCCTGTAAGGTATATATCGAATGATTCCTCAGGTAAGATGGGCCATGCGCTCGCTATAGAAGCCTGGAAACAAGGAGCAGATGTCACGCTTGTATCAGCCAGTCAACTGGAAAGCCCAGCTTATATCGCCCGGGTACAGGTCGAATCAGCACAGGACATGCAGGATGCTGTCTTAAAAGAGTTTGATCACGCAGATGCTGTTATAATGGCAGCAGCTGTTTCTGATTATGCTCCTGTTAAAATGGAAGAGCAGAAAATGAAGAAAAAAGATGAGCTCACGTTACAGTTTAAAAAGAACCCGGACATCTTAAAAGATCTGGGACAGAAGAAAAAGACCGGGCAGGTTCTTATAGGCTTTGCTGCTGAAACTCATGAACTTCTGAATTATGCTGAAGAAAAACTGACTGCCAAGAATGCTGATCTGATTGTAGCCAATCAGGTCGGCGTGAAAGATAGAGGATTCAATGTAGATCAAAATGAAGTCACATTGTTGTCTAAAAATAATCCTCCCCGCACTATTAGTCTTCGTAATAAATCAGACATTTCTGCTGAAATAATCGAATGGCTTATTAATTTTATGAACTGAGAGGATATTTAATATGTCTCTACTTGCAGATGTTATAGTAGATGTTCCGACACTACAGACTAATCAACCGTATTCCTATAAAATACCCGACCAGTTCGCCGAGTTTATCCAAAAGGGCATGCGTGTAGTCGTTCCTTTTGGAAAAGGCGGGAGAACAGTTCAGGGGTTTGTTGTCGGATTCAATAAGGAATCAGATTATTCAGGTGATTTGAAAGCGATCCAGTCTTTAATGGACAATACACCAGTTCTTAGTGATGAGCTGATAGCACTGGGAAAAGATTTGGCTTACAAGACATTCAGTTTTCGGATCAAGTGCTATCAGACGATGCTTCCTGCAGTTCTTAAAGCGAAATATGTCAGGCAAATTCATCTGATAGATGAGGTTGATGAAAAAATCCTTTTCGATCTTTTCAAAGGAAAAGACAGTATCACCTGGGAGGAAGCGGAGAAGCTAAAGGCTCTGGACTTGGTTCTCAAACTGGAAAAAGAAAATAAAGTCCATATCGATTATGAAGTAAAAGATAAAACAACCACTAAAAAAGTCAAGTATCTTAAACCGTTGATGACGTTTGAACAGCTGGAAGAAGAAAAGATGAGTATCTCAAAAAATGCCCATAAACAGGTCCTGTTTTTGAATCTCCTTCAGCAGATAGCAGAAGAAGAGCTTGTAGAAGTATCCAAATTTAAGGAATATGATCTGTCTTTAGCTCAGCTGCGAACGGGTGAGAAAAAAGGGTGGTGCGAGATTATTGAAAAAGAGGTGCTGCGTGATCCTTTTGCGGCAATCACTTTCGAAACGACATCCCCGCTCGTCTTGTCGCCAGATCAGTCTGCAGCTTTTGAAGCGATAAATGAGTCAGTGCAGTCTGATGAGCATAAAGTATTTCTGCTCAAAGGAGTCACAGGAAGCGGTAAGACGGAAGTCTATCTTCAAACGATTTCAGAAGTGATCGATAAAGGGCAGGGGGCATTGATGCTGGTTCCTGAAATTGCTCTGACACCTCAAATGGTTGAACGGTTTAAAAGTCGCTTCGGTGATCAAGTAGCGGTACTCCATAGTGGCTTATCAGATGGGGAAAAATACGATGAATGGCGTAAAATCGAAAGAGAAGAAGCGAAAGTAGTCGTTGGTGCACGCTCCAGTATTTTTGCGCCTCTAAAACATATTGGCCTGATTATTATAGATGAAGAACATGAGACCACGTATAAGCAGGAGGAGTTTCCTAAATACCATGCGAGAGATGTGGCAATATGGCGTGGACAGTATCATAACTGTCCAGTTATACTGGGAAGTGCTACTCCGTCTCTAGAATCTCGCGCACGTGCCTCTAAAAAGGTCTATACGCTTCTAGAATTGAAGGAACGTGCCAATAATGCGTCTATGCCTGAAGTGAAGGTCGTGGATATGAGAGATGAAGCCAGAAATGGAAATCGCTCTACTTTTTCAGTCACTTTAAAAGAGGAGCTCCTCAAGCGAATCGAGAAAAATGAACAGTCAGTGTTACTGCTGAACAGAAGAGGGTATTCCTCATTTGTCATGTGCAGAGACTGTGGTTTCGTATTGGGGTGTCCAAACTGCGATATATCTCAAACACTTCATATGGATACTAAAAAGATGAAATGTCATTACTGTGGCCATGAGGAACAGATTCCCCGCACTTGTCCGGCCTGCCAGAGTCAATCCATCAGGTATTACGGAACAGGCACACAAAAAGTTGAAGAGGAGCTGCAGGAGCTGATCCCACATGCGCGTATTATTCGAATGGATGTGGATACAACCAGAAAAAAAGGCGCTCATCAAAAACTGTTCAAGCGGTTTGAAAAGAAGGAAGCAGATATACTGCTGGGAACACAGATGATAGCTAAAGGCTTGGATTTTCCAGATGTTACTTTAGTTGGCGTAATCAATGCGGACACGTCCCTTGGATTGCCCGATTTCAGATCGGCTGAGAAAACGTTTCAGCTGCTGACGCAGGTCAGCGGACGTTCCGGAAGAGGTGAAAAGACCGGAGAAGTCATTGTGCAATCCTTCAATCCGGATCATTACGCTATTCAGCTGGCCAAACACCATGATTATGACGCTTTCTACAAGAAAGAAATGAATTTAAGGCGGCTGAGTGATTATAGTCCGTACTATTTTCTGCTGAAGCTTTCCGTCAGTCATGAAGATGAGATGACAGCAGCAAAAAAAATCCATGAATTTGTCCAGTTTTTGAAGCCGTCTCTATCTGAAAAAGCGATCATCCTTGGACCGACTCCGAAGTCGATTGCCCGGACGCATAATCGCTATCATTTTCAGACCTTAATTAAATATAAAAATGAAGAAAAATTGAAAGAAGCCTGCCATGAACTCTTACAATCTACTCAAAGAGAACAGGCGAAAGGGTTATTTATATCGATCGACTATCAACCGATCGATTTCATCTAATTAGAAAGGAAGGAACATATGCCTAAAATTGTATTTATGGGAACACCTGAATTTTCGGTTCCAATACTCGAAGGATTAATACAAGAGGATGACTATCAGGTCATTGCAGTAGTGACTCAGCCCGATCGAAAGGTCGGACGAAAAAAAAAGCTGACTGCTCCTCCAGTAAAACAGAAAGCGTTGGAATATGATATACCTGTCCTGCAGCCAGAAAGATTGTCTGGCTCTCCTGAACTGGATCAGATTATAGAGATGGCGCCTGATCTACTGATTACAGCTGCATATGGTCAATATGTTCCGACCAGATTACTGAATGCCCCCCCTTATAAAGCGATCAATGTTCATGCTTCTTTGCTGCCTAAATATAGAGGGGCTGCGCCGATTCATTATGCGCTTATAGAAGGGGAGAAAGAAACCGGCGTAACCATCATGTATATGGAAAAAGAAATGGATGCCGGTAACATTATTTCTCAGCGGTCGATTCTGATCGATCAGACCGATACGGTCGGAACACTCTTTGATAAGTTGAGTCTAGTAGGAAAAGACCTTCTGATAGAGACGCTACCAGCTATTTTCAGTCGGACCAATCAATCAGTAGAGCAGAATGTAGCAGATGTTACCGTTGCGCCAATGATTTCTCCTGAAGAGGAAAAAATCGACTGGCAGACACGTGCTGATAAAATAGAAGCAAAAGTTCGTGGGATGAATCCTTTTCCGGGAGCCTACACGATGTTAAATGGCAAGCGGTTCAAGATTTGGCTTGCTGAAGCTATAGAGGCTCAAAACAATCAACAACCTGGAACAATCGTTAAACTGACAAACAAAGAAATGTGGGTTCAATGCGGAGAGGCTACAATACTGTCACTATTACTGGTACAGCCATTTGGAAAACCGAAGATGGCTATCGAAGATTATCTGCCCGGAGCCATCAACCATTTAACAGAAGGAGTAAAATTTGAAGAATCAGAAAATGAACGAGAATAGTCGATACCTCGCCTTAGTTATACTGGAAAAAGTTGAACGGAATCAGTCGTTCAGCAACATAGTCTTGAATGAAACAATCAACAAACAAAATTTATCTAAAGAAGATGTTGGTTTTTTGACTGAACTGGTCTATGGTGTCATTCAAAATAAACTGAAGCTGGATTTTCAGCTTGAACCCTTTATTAAGAAACAGAAAAAAATTGAAAGCTGGGTCAGGCAATTACTTAGACTGTCCTTGTACCAGATGACTCTGCTGGATAAAATACCGACCCATGCTGTAGTAGACGAAGCTGTTCAGATAGCAAAATTTAAAGGACATAAAGGAATCGCCGGATTTGTAAATGGCGTACTGCGATCGATCGACCGTAAAGGCGTCAGATCAGTTGACGATATCCAGGATCCAATCGAAAAACTATCTGTATCCTTCAGCTATCCGACTTGGATCATAGAATTGCTGGTCGATGAAGTGGGTATTCAGGAAACGACAGAGATCGTTGAATCATTAGCTTCTCGGGCTAAAGTCAGTTTAAGAGTCAATACGCACATGAAATCAGTCGATGAGGTCATGTCACAGTTAACTGAAGAAGGCTTTCAGACGAAAAAAAGCCAGGTGTCCAGCAGCGGGCTGATTTCTCAAAATGGTCTGCCCGTTACTTCTTCTCTTTTTAAAGAAGGAGTCATTACGGTTCAGGACGAAAGCTCCATGCTCGTAGCTGAGGCACTCCAGATAAAACCGGAAGATCGTGTATTGGATGCTTGTGCTGCACCTGGTGGAAAAACAACGCACATTGCCACTTACCTTGACACTAATAGGGGTGGAAAAGTGGTTGCTTTAGACTTGCACGAGAAGAAGATAAAAAAAGTGACTGAAAATGCCGATCGTTTAGGATTGGCTGATGTAATCGAGACACATGTAATGGATGCAAGAGACAGCGTAAATCATTTTGCGTTGAATTCTTTCGATAAAATACTGATTGATGCTCCTTGCTCAGGACTCGGACTTATGAGAAGGAAACCGGATATAAGGTATCAGAAACAACTAAAAGATATAGAAGCGCTGCAGAAAGTGCAGCTCGATATTTTATCGTCTGTCGCGCCCTTGTTAAAATCGGGTGGACGACTGGTATACAGTACCTGCACTATTACAAAAAAAGAAAATGATGAAGTTGTTAACGCCTTTTTAGAAACGCATAAAGACTTTGAGATTGAACCAGTATATACTGTAAATGAAGAGGTAAGAGTGACAGGAGATGATTTCCTGCACTTATATCCGCATCAGCATAATACTGACGGCTTTTTCATAGCATCATTAAAAAAATCAGAAATCAACTAATTATTGCGAAGGGCAGTCAGTGTTCTACTGGTTTGTCTGCCGCCTACATAGGGTAAACTTGGAGTGATTTAAATTGGATACTTACAAACAGACGCATATAGGAATGAGAAACTCTAATCAGGATTATACAGACTTATTTTATAATAAAAGCAATCAGTTACTGGCTGTATTGTGTGATGGAATGGGCGGTCACAAAGCGGGAGACATTGCCAGCGAAATGGCTGTGCTGCTGCTGGGGCATCACTGGAAAGGAACGACCTTTGTTTCGCCTGAAGAAGCACAGGAATGGCTTGAGGTCCATATCAATATGGCTAATCAGCGTATCTACAGAGTAGCTAAACAATACAGTGATTTTCAAGGTATGGGAACAACTCTGGTTGCTGCCGCGTTTATAGACGACGGTATTCTCATTGGGAATATTGGAGATAGTCGGGCTTACCAGCTCAGCAGAGACAGCAAACAGATGACGGTCGTGACGGAAGATCATTCTTTCGCCAATGAGCTTAGACTGACAGGCGAGATTACAGAAGAAGAAGCTAAAATCCATCACCAGAGACATACACTGACCCGATCATTAGGGGTCTTTGATAAAGTCAGTATCGACTTTTTTGAATTAAATAAACAAGACACTCAATTGGTCATGCTGTGTTCAGATGGACTGTCTAACGGCATCGAAGAGAAAGAGATGAAAAACATAGTGTTAATGGAAAAGGATTTGAAAGGCATATCAGATCGACTGATTGAAACCGCCTTGAAGAATGGATCGACAGACAACATTACGGTCTGTCTGATCGAACTGGATACATCATTATTAGAAAGGAGGGGAGAGTAATTGATTCCTGGAAAAAGAATAAGCAACCGGTATAAAATCATAAGAGAAATCGGGTCCGGCGGTATGGCTAATGTCTACCTTGCAGAAGATCTGATTCTGGAACGACATGTTGCTGTCAAGCTGATGGCTTATAATTTCCATAATGATGAGGCCAGTATTAGACGGTTCAAAAGAGAAGCGCTCTCTACAACTGAACTGACACATCCGAATATCGTCAACGTTGTTGATGTAGGAGAAGACGACACACCGTATATCGTTATGGAATTCGTAGACGGCTATGATCTGAAGGAGTTTATTAAGCAGAATCAACCGATCCCCTACAAAAAATCGATTGAAATCATGTCTCAAATTTTAGATGCAGTAGAATATGCACACAATCACAATATTATTCATAGAGACTTAAAACCGCAGAATATTCTGATCGATCATGATGAAAATGTTAAAATAACTGATTTTGGAATAGCGGTCGCTCTTTCTGAAACATCTATTACTCAAACAAACTCATTACTTGGATCTGTTCATTATATTTCCCCGGAACAGGCGAGAGGAAGCATGGCAACGAAGCAGTCTGATATTTATTCTCTAGGTATTTTGCTGTTTGAATTATTGTCCGGTAAAGTGCCTTTTGATGGTGAATCGGCTGTCTCTATTGCGCTGAAACACTTTCAAAATGATATGCCTTCTTTGAAAGACAGGGACAGCTCTTTACCGCAGGCACTTGAAAACGTTGTGTTAAAAGCGACTGCAAAAGAATCATCAGTGCGTTACCAGTCAGTCGCAGAGATGAAAACGGATCTGATGACATCCCTTTCTGAAGAACGGAGCCAGGAAGCTAAATTTGTACCTGTTCCACAAACAGACGACACAACGCGTATGCTAGAGCCTATCAAACCTGTAAAACAAACTGATACTAAAGTGTATCAAAAAGAAAGTGAAACAGATTCTGCTGAAAAGGAAACGGATAAGACAAACGGTCAGTCAAGGAAACGAAGACGCAAAGGCTTACTGTTCGTTATTATTCTGCTGCTGGTTCTGATCAGCTCACTTTTGGTTTTCAGTATGACGAGACCACGAGAAGTTTCGGTACCTGATCTAGCTGGATTATCTATTGAAGAGGCGGAAGACGAGCTTGGGGCATTAAATCTACAGATCGGTGATATCGAAGAACGCCACCATGAAGAAATCGAGAGCGGATTAATTATCCAGTCGAACCCTAGCACTGATGCAATCCTGCGGGAATATGCAGCAGTTGACCTGATCGTTAGTCTTGGAGAAGAACTGGTCTTGATGGAAGATTATGAAAATGAATCATATGAAGATGCTAGAGCTGAACTGACTGAATTAGGATTTACAGTCGAAAGAGATGAGGCCTTCAGTGATGATACTGCTGAAGGAAATGTGATGTCCCAGACTATTGAAGCTGGAGAAGAAATTGTACCTAGTCAAACAACAGTGACTTTAACAGTAAGTAGAGGACCAGAAGGATTTGCACTTAGACGACTGATTGGATATTCCTCAATTGGGGTGGACGATTATGCCAATGATCTGAATTTGTCTGTCACGATCACTAATGAGCCTCATGACAGTATTCCAGAAGGTCAAGTGGCCAGCCAGTCTCCTGAACCGGGTACAACCGTTTATCCAGGCTCACGTATTTCAGTTGTCTTTTCAACAGGCCCTGAAGAACCGGAATTCATCAGCTTCGATAAAGGCATCATTATCGAGTATGAGCCAGTCGAATCGCAACCGGATGAGTCCGATACTGATGAAGAGGATACGGAAAGTGACGCTGATGAAGAAACAGATACAGATGAAGAAGACGAAAGTGCG
Organism: Alkalibacterium olivapovliticus; assembly: GCF_003003275.1. Taxonomy (GTDB): domain Bacteria; phylum Bacillota; class Bacilli; order Lactobacillales; family Carnobacteriaceae_A; genus Alkalibacterium; species Alkalibacterium olivapovliticum. The sequence goes on along the minus strand of NZ_PVTO01000002.1, from coordinate 15,072 downwards.
CCAGATAATACAGAACCCAATGAAATTGAAATTTATGTTGAAGATGCAGAAAACACATTCGATGAGGTTTACAGAAGGTTCGATATTTTTGAAGATACTCCTGAGATCATCACATTTATTGTGGAAGAAGGTCAAACGGCAAGTTATAGAGTAGTCCGCAATGGTGAGACTATTATTGAAGAAACGGGTATTGGACCAAATGACTAGAGAGGATGGGATATGTGAAACAGGGACGAATCATAAAAGCACTTAGTGGATTTTACTATATCCAGACTGAAGAAAAACAAGTGTACCAGACAAGACCGCGTGGGATATTCAGAAAACGGAATGAAACGCCACTAGTAGGAGACAAAGTTAAATTTACCTTTGATTCAGTAAAAGAAGGCACTCTAGAAGAAATAAGTCCACGTAAAAATGAGCTGACCCGGCCAACTGTAGCAAATGTGGACATCGGATTTGTCATTATGTCTATAGTAGATCCTGATTTTTCAACATCGTTACTGGACCGTTACCTGGTATCCATAGAACAGTACGATATCCGTCCGATCATTTACATTACTAAAACTGATATCGCTAATGAAGAAGAATACAATAACGTTTCAGCATTAGTTAATCAGTACAGGACCATCGGCTATGAGGTTATCATGCCTGAACGGGAAACAGTGTTGTCACGAGAGGACACACAATTGCTTTTCGGAAAACTGGTCGAGGAAAAACTGGCTGTATTTATGGGTCAGTCAGGCGCAGGGAAGTCGACTTTGCTGAACAAGCTGGATCCTAATCTGGATCTGAAAATTGGGGAAACCTCAAAGTCTTTAGGTCGAGGGCGTCATACAACAAGGCATGTAGAACTTGTCCCGCTTTTAGGCGGCTTGATTGCAGATACCCCAGGCTTTAGTGCCATACAGTTCGATGAATTAGCCGTACAGGACTTGTCTGAGTGTTTCCCGGAGATTTGGGAAACAGGGAAGCAGTGCCGGTTCAGTGGCTGTATTCACCAGAATGAGCCGAATTGTGCAGTTAAAGAAGCTGTGGAGAACCAGCTGATCGCTAAATTCAGGTATACGAACTATTTATCTCTTCTGGACGAAATACAAAACAGAAAACCAAGATATGGTAAGAAGAAAGGAAAGTAAATGATGAAGATAGCACCTTCAATATTAAGCGCTGATTTTGCGGAATTGAAAAACGACATTCATAAAGTGGAAGAAGGAGGAGCAGATTGGATCCATGTCGACACAATGGATGGTCACTTTGTTCCAAACCTGTCTTTTGGCTCTAAAATTGTCAGCGCCATTAGACCCCACACTACTTTACCGATAGATTGCCATTTGATGGTCGAAAATCCTGAACACTATATTGAGGAATTTTCAAAAGCTGGAGCTGATGTGATATCAGTTCATGTAGAAAGTACAAAGCATATCCATAGGGCACTGCAGATGATCAAATCAAACGGAGTGAAAGCGGGAATCGTTATTAACCCCGGGACGCCGGTCTCCATGATTGAAGACAGTTTGCCGATGGTCGATATGGTATTGGTGATGACTGTCAATCCTGGATTCGGGGGACAAACCTTCATACCGGAAACGCTAAAAAAAATCGAACAGCTTGATGCACTGAAAAAGACTCAGCAGCTGACATTCGAGATAGAGGTTGATGGAGGCATTAACGCCGAAACGGCCAAAGCCTGTGCGGACGCCGGTGCAACAGTTTTAGTGGCAGGATCATATGTATATAATGCACCAGATGCAAAAGAGCGTATCCAGAGCTTAAAAGATGCGGTGAACTGACAGTGATCAATACAGTTCACATCATACTGGGATCACCCGAAAACGATGAACTGAAATTCAATCTAATGGATAATGATAGAGTCATCGGGGTGGACCGCGGAGCAGTACTCGTTTTGAACAAGAACAGTCGGCTGGATCTGGCAATAGGCGATTTTGATTCCGTTACTTCTGCTGAATTACAAGATATAAAGGCAAGAGCAAAGGACTTCAGGCAGTTTCAACCTGAAAAAGATGATACAGATGCAGAAATTGCTTTAAAATGGGCAGAAGACCTGTATGACCCTGAAACAATCGTCATACATAACTGGACTGGTGGACGGATGGACCATTTGCTGAATCTTCTGTTTTTTGTGTATCAGCCCAGGTTTGAGAAGCTAATTGAAAAAGTCGTGTTTAAAAATAGCATCAATACGATTCGTTTTTATAAAGAGGGACATTATGTACTGGAGAAGGAAGAAGGAAAGTATTACCTGGCAATTATTGGGATGACAGCTTTGAAGGGTCTGACGATTGAAGATGTGAAGTATCCGGTTGACAAGCTGGATACAGATTATCCCGTCACCCTGGTGAGTAATGAAATAATAGGAGATACCTGTCGAGTATCACTGGATGAGGGACTGTTAGCAGTCATACAAAGTGAAAAATAAACTAAAAAAGAACGGGGGTCAGATTTAAAAAATCAGACCTTACCGTTCTTTTATCGTTTTCGTTTTAAACGCGTTCAACTTTACCTGATTTCAAAGCGCGGGCTGAAACCCAGACTTTTTTAGGTTTACCATCAACCATAATACGAACTTTTTGTAAATTCGCACTGAAGGTACGTTTAGATTTGTTATTAGCGTGAGAGCGATTATTTCCGCTTCTAGCTTTACGTCCAGTTACAAAACATTCTTTAGCCATTTTTTCTCCTCCTTCGTGCTTAGCTCTATCGTTCAAAGCTAACTCATACTTATATAAAGTATCATATTTGAGGTCATGAAGCAAGTGTTTTTTGATAGTTTCAAGGAGTTTTACTTTACAGAGGCATCAGGTACGGGAATCTGAATCGGAAATTAAGAAATAAAAGAAGGATTAGACCTTTAAGACAGAAAAAATCTACAAAAGTAAGTCAGAACAGTGTATACTAGAGTGTAGTATGTATATAAATCGTATCGATATCTTCAAGAGGCAAGCTCTGTAGCAACTTGTCTTTTTTTATGCGCGTCGATATGCTAAAATATGTTTGACTATCAAAGAATACCTTTTAAAAACTCTGAATATATATGGTATAAGAAAGGGGAAAAAGGATGAGTGTACAAATGAATAACGAATTTGGAACGATAGAAATGTCTAGTGATGTGATTTCAACTGTAGTGGGTGGAGCAACTACAGAAATTTTCGGCATAGTGGGAATGGCCAGCCGGAAACATGTGAGAGATGGTATTAATGAAATATTAAATAGAGATAATTATTCCAGAGGCGTAGTGGTTCGTCAAGAAGACGATGGAATTGCAGTGGATGTTTATATCGTAGTCAGTTATGGAACAAAAATAACAGAAGTATCCAAAAATGTTCAGGAACGTGTCAGATACCAGCTGGAACATGATTTGGGTATTGTAGCTGCATCGGTCAATGTATTTGTTCAAGGCGTAAGAGTTCAAAATGATATTTAAGCCAACGTCACAGTAGTCTTTGTGGCAAAGGAGGAATTTGAAAAAGTGGATGTTAAGAGTTTAAAAACAAAAAAGTTTAAAGATATGGTGATTTTGGGTAGAAAACGTCTGGATGAACAAACTGAATATGTCAACTCTCTGAATGTATTCCCAGTGCCGGATGGAGATACAGGTACTAACATGAATCTTTCATTTACAAGTGGAGTCAATTCAGTTAAAGAATCAACAAGCGAAAAAATGGGAGAAACAGCTCAGGCACTCGCTAAAGGACTGCTTATGGGTGCTCGAGGAAACTCAGGAGTGATTTTATCTCAGCTTTTCAGAGGATTCTCAAAAGCAATAGAAGGAAAAGATGAAATAAATGCTCAGGACCTTGCGGAAGCTTTCCAGGGCGGAGTTGATTCTGCATATAATGCAGTTATGAAACCTGTCGAAGGAACGATTCTGACAGTGGCAAGACAATCTGCGAAAGCAGGGATGAAGAAAGCAGAAAGCACGGATAATGTCATCGAAGTCATGGAGACTGTATTAAGTGCTGCTAAAAAATCTCTTAAAAAGACACCTGATCTTCTGCCTATCTTAAAAGAAGTGGGCGTAGTCGACAGTGGAGGTCAAGGATTAGTGTATATATATGAAGGATTCCTTTCTTCCTTGACTGGAGAAGAACCTGTCGAAGAAGAACATGAACTGGCTGAACTGGTCCGCGCTGAGCACCACCGCAGCGGAGTACATGAGCATGTTTCTAGTGAAGATATTCAGTTTGGCTATTGTACTGAAATCATGGTACACATCGGAGAAGGCGAAACAGTTGAAAAAGAGTTCGATTATGACGAGTTTCGTAATTACTTAGATAAAGTGGGCGACTCCCTTCTAGTTGTAGCGGATGATGAAATCATTAAAGTGCATGTGCACACCGAAAAACCTGGAGATGTCATGAACTATGGGCAGAAATTCGGATCGCTTATGAAAATCAAAGTAGATAACATGAGAGAACAGCATTCAGAACTATCTGACAATTCCACTAAAGCAGCAGCTAAAAAAGATTTTGCAGTAGTGGCTATTGCACCAGGTGAAGGCCTGAAAGTGTTATTTGAAAGTTTAGGCGTTGACTGTGTCCTGCAGGGTGGACAAACAATGAATCCGAGTACGGAAGATATCGTGAAAGCAATGGAAAGTGTTCCGGCTGACAACTATATCATTTTACCCAACAATAAAAATATATTCATGGCTGCAGAGCAGGCGGCTCAAGTTATTGAGGCAAATGCAACAGTAGTTGAAACTAAAACGATTCAACAGGGATTAACAGCAATGCTTGGATACAATCCTGCACAGGATCTGGACACCAATAAATCTAGCATGACAGATGAACTCGGTCTCGTAAAATCAGGTCAAGTGACCTTTGCAGTTAGAGACACAGAGATTAACGGCTTGACTATTCGTAAAGATGATTACATGGGCTTGATCGACGGTGAAATAAAAGTAACCGAGTCAGACATGTATAATGTAACGGTCGAAACAATCAGACAAATGATCGATGATGAAAGTGAAATCGTCACACTGCTGGTTGGTGAAGAAGGAACGATGGAAGAAACAGAAAAAATCGGGGCTTTTATTGAAGAAGCGTATTCTGAAATAGAAGTAGAAATTCACGCTGGCGATCAGCCGGTATACCCTTATCTGATTTCTGTGGAATAAGGATTAACTAGAGGAATAGAAGAAACGACTTGTTATTCTGTTGTTTCCTCTATTCCTATTTTTATAGAAAGGAGAGAGCAATTGAATAAAACTATTCAAGACCCTGTCTCCGTCCTGTCAGGTGTAGGAGAAAAAAGAGTAGAAGCCCTTAATGAATTAGGTATTTTCACAGTAGAAAACCTGCTGACCCACTATCCTTTCAGATATGAGGATCTGACGGTCAAAGCCATAGATGAAATTGAGGACAACGAAAAAGTTGTTTTGGAAGGTGTTGCTATTTCTGACGGTGTTGTGTCTCATTTTGGACGAAAGAAAAACAGGCTGACATTTCGAATCAACTGCGACCATGTTATTGTAACCGTCACATTTTTTAACCAGCCTTTCCTTCAAAAACAGATACAAGCCGGAAAAGAACTGAAAATCTTTGGAAAATGGGATGTCAATAGGAAACAGCTCAATGGAATGAAATTATTAGCTGTCAGTGGTGACAATCAGAATTCAGAAGCTATCTATCATACGACCAAGAAAATCAGACAGTCGACATTATTAAAGCTTATCAGGCAGGCATGGGATGGCTATCATTCAGTAATTGACGATACTCTACCAGATCTGCTGCTAAAAGAATTTGATTTGTTGAGTATGGCAGACACCATTTATCACATGCATTTCCCGGAGACGGATGTATTCATGGAAAAGGCACGTTATTCTGTTATATTTAGAGAATTCTTCTATTATCAGCTTAAGCTGGGCTGGCGCAAAAAACAACTGAAAAATGCTCAGTTAGGTAAAAGCCTGAACTATAATGTGGAGGCGTTAAAAGAATTTTTTAGTACGTTGCCCTATGAACTGACAGATGCTCAAAAGAGAGTCGTCAATGAAGTGTGTAAAGACCTAAAATCGCCTAGGCAAATGTTCCGGCTGATTCAGGGCGATGTGGGAAGCGGAAAAACAGTTGTTGCAGCGGCTGCTATACTGGCTGCCAAAACAGATGGAAAACAAACCGCCTTCATGGCGCCAACTGAGATACTGGCTACGCAGCATAAAGAATCACTGGAGGACATGTTTAAATATATAAACATAAAGGTTGCGTTGCTGACCGGGTCCACTAAGAAAAAGGAAAGAGACCGTATTCTGGAAGAACTAGGAGAAGGAACGCTTGACTGTATTGTCGGGACCCATGCTCTGATTCAGGAAGGAGTGAATTATCACTCATTGTCCTTAGTTATCACAGATGAACAGCACCGGTTCGGTGTTAATCAGCGCAAAGCATTGAGAGAAAAAGGGATGCACCCAGATGTATTATTCATGACAGCTACACCAATTCCTCGAACACTCTCCATTACTGCATTTGGTGAAATGGACGTTTCAGTGATTGACGAAATGCCAAAAGGGCGTAAAGCTATCTCGACATACTGGATCAGACCCAAGCATTTTGAGCGGTTGCTGACCTTTGTCAAGAAAGAACTGGACAAACGACACCAGATTTATGTCATCAGTCCCTTGATAGAAGAATCCGAAATGATGGATCTGGAAAATGTAACAGAATTACATGCGACTTATCAGAAGGCTCTGGGGCCTCATGTTAAGGTAGGGCTGCTGCACGGAAAGATGCCTTCTTCAGAAAAAGAAGCAGTAATGGCTGACTTTCAGGAGAACAAGTTGAATGTTCTGGTCTCTACTACAGTTATAGAAGTTGGCGTTAACGTTCCTAATGCGACCTTGATGGTTATTCATGATGCCGACAGGTTTGGTCTGGCTCAACTGCATCAATTGAGAGGCAGAGTAGGGAGAGGCTCTCAGGAATCCTATTGTATCCTTATCGCTAATCCCAAAGGCGAAAAAGGGGCGGAACGAATGAAAATCGTGACTGAAACGACTGATGGATTTGTCTTAAGTGAGAAAGATCTGGAGATGAGAGGTGCTGGAGATATGTTTGGGTTTAAACAGTCCGGTATCCCTGAATTTAAAGTGGCAGATTTAGTTGAAGATGCTCCTATACTGGAAGAGGCCAGGGCACAGGCTATCCTTTTGCTTAACAGTGACTCGTTTTATCAGGAGGATCAGTATCTTAAGCTAAGAGAAGAAATTGGGATCATAATTAATCAGCAACCTATATTAGATTAAAAGAATTAGGAGGAACAAAGAGTGAGAATTGCAGTAGACGCAATGGGTGGAGATCATGCCCCAAAAGAAATAGTAAAAGGCTGTATTAAAGCGGCTAAAGAATTTAAGGATGTTACATTGGTGTTATATGGAAAAGAGGATGCGATCCGGGCTGAACTGACTGAGACATATGAAAATATTGAAATCGTTCACGCTGAAGAAACTATTAAAAGCGATGATGACCCCGTCAGATCAATCAGAAGAAAAAAAGAATCCTCTATGGTAAAAGCGGCTTATTCTGTTAAAAACGGTGAGAATCATGCTCTGTTCTCAGCAGGGAATACTGGAGCGCTGCTAGCTGCTGGGACGCTTATAATAGGGCGTATGAAAGGAATAGATCGACCTGGTCTTCTGGCTACATTTCCATCTCTTTCAAATGAGCGGGCTGTTTTCAATATGATTGATGTTGGCGCAAATTCTGATTCAAAACCATTGAATATCGATCAGTACGCAACACTTGGATCTTATTATTCGAACCATGTTCACGGAGTGTCTAACCCGACAGTCGGGTTATTAAATAACGGGACTGAGGAAAACAAAGGAAGTGAGCTCTCAAAAGCAGCTTACAAATTACTGAAAGAAAATACTGCAATTAACTTTATTGGTAACGTCGAATCACGAGATTTGCTGAATGGAGTAGCTGACGTAATTGTAACCGACGGATTTACTGGAAATGCAGTATTGAAAACAATCGAAGGAACAGCTCTCTCGCTTATGGGCGTGATCAAAAGTGCTATAATGGATAACGGTATCAAATCAAAATTAGGCGGACTGCTACTTAAAGACAGCTTAGGTGATATTAAAAACCTGCTGGATTATTCGAAATATGGTGGTGCTGTACTCTTTGGACTCAAGGCACCAGTGATAAAAACACACGGATCTGCTACTGAAGAACCTGTGTATCACACAATTAAGCAGATTAGAGGAATGTTAGAATCTAATTTGCTGGAAGATCTTATCCAGCATTTCGAAACACGGGATTGATGTACAAAGTGTAACAATAGACTTTATACTGTAATTTTATTTCAAAAAACATGGAAATATTAGTTTGAATGCGATACAATTATCTTTGTGAATCAAATGATATTTTAATAATAGATTAATCTTACTAATGCTATACGAATTTATCTAATTAATAGAGGAGTAGAGAAAAATGAGCGAAAATGAAATTTTTGAAAATGTAAAAAGAATTATTGTAGAGCGTCTGGGAGTAGACGAAGATAAAATTACTCGAGATACTACATTCAAAGACGATCTTGGTGCCGATTCTCTGGACATAGTCGAATTGGTTATGGAAATGGAAGATACGTTTGGTAAAGAAATTTCAGATGAAGATGCTGAACAGATCACTACAGTCGGAAAAGCTGTCGATTATATACAGTCTACCCAATAGTTTAATTTGAACAAATTTTGTCATTGTCAGATTAATTAGAATTAAATTAGAAATACCCCTTGAAAATTTAACTGATTGTTATAAAATTAAAGAATAGTATTGATATGTTAAGAAAACAGGTGTATAATTCGATTTATATTATTAAGCTTTTAATTAGAAATACATGAAAGTTTAATAATCTTCTCAATCAAGAGAAGTAGAGCATAGGAGGTTAAGTAGTGGCCGTCGAACGTAGTTTGTTAGAGGTTAACAACTTAGAAACAGGTTTTAGATTTGGAGACGTTTATCATAATGCTGTTGATGGTGTGTCGTTGACACTGAAAAACAATGAGATTTTAGCAATAGTTGGAGAATCCGGCTGCGGCAAATCAACATTGGCAACTTCAATAATGGGTTTACATGATCATAAAAACACTGAGATTAAAGGAGAAGTATTATATAAAGATTTAAACCTTCTCGATCTAAACGAAAAGTTGTATAACCGTATAAGAGGAAATGACATCGGAATGATTTTTCAGGATCCACTGGGATCACTTAATCCACTGATGACGATTTATAATCAGATATCAGAATCACTTGAATATCATTCAGATTTAAATGAAAATCAGCGTAAAGAAAGAGTACTAGAGTTACTTAACCAGGTTGGTATTCCCAGACCTGAGCAAATCATGAAAGCTTATCCTCATGAATTATCTGGGGGGATGAGACAAAGGGTCGTTATAGCAATTGCGTTGGCTAACAAACCACCGATTATTATTGCTGACGAACCAACAACAGCACTTGATGTGACCATTCAAGCACAGATTCTGGACTTGATGATTGATATCCAGAATGAAACAGGATCTGGAATTATCCTGATCACTCATGATTTAGGGGTTGTTGCAGAAACGGCTGACAGAGTAGCGGTAATGTATGCTGGACAAATAGTTGAAGAAGCTCCGGTGGAAGAATTGTTTGCAAATCCTAAACATCCATATACCCGTTCATTACTTAATTCAATCCCTCACGAACTGGAAAGTGATGATGATGAGCTGCATGTTATACATGGTACAGTTCCTTCATTATCTAAACTGCCAAGAAAAGGCTGCAGATTTGCACCCCGTATTCCTTGGATACCTCAAGAGGCACATGAGGAAAATCCAGTTTTACATGAAGTGAGTCCAAACCACAAAGTGAGATGTACATGCTGGAAGCATTTCCACTTTGAAGGGGAGGAAAAATAGAATGGGATTTATCGAAGTTAAAGATCTAAAAGTTCACTACCCTATACGTGGGGGTGTCTTAAATACAATCCAGGATCATGTTAAAGCAGTAGATGGTGTGAATTTGACTATTGAAAGCGGAAAAACATACGGTCTGGTAGGAGAATCCGGTTCTGGTAAAACAACGATCGGTAAAACGATCATCGGCTTGGAAAAAGCCACATCAGGACAGATTATATATGAAGGACAAGAAGTGACAAACAGAGCAAGAAGCCGTCAAAAGAAATACGCAGCATATAATAAAGATGTTCAAATGATCTTCCAGGATGCGACATCTTCAATGAATCCTAAAAAACGGATATTAGATGTCGTTGCTGAGCCGATGCGTAATTATTTTGACTATACTCCAGATGAGATCAAACGAAAAGTTGTTGATTTGCTTGAGATCGTAGGAATGAACTCAGAAGCTATGTACAAGTATCCACATGAGTTTTCAGGTGGACAGAGACAGAGAATCGGTGTTGCAAGAGCTGTAGCCAGTGATCCTAAACTGATCATTGCAGATGAGCCGACTTCCGCACTTGATTTATCTGTTCAGGCACAGGTACTGAACTTTATGAGACGTATACAAAAAGAATTTAACTTAAGCTATTTATTTATATCTCACGATTTAGGTGTAGTCCAGCATATGTCAGACGACATTGCCATCATGCATAAAGGACGATTTGTTGAGCAAGGGTCAAAATCTGCAATTTACACTAATCCTCAGCATATCTATACAAAACGTTTGCTGTCGGCTATTCCAGATATGGATCCAACGACTAGAGCTGCTCATAAAGTAGAACGCCAGCGTGTTGAAGCTGCTTATGATGCACAGGAAACGAATTATTACGATCCAGATGGAAGAGTGTACGATTTACAGAATTTTGGGGAAAACCATTTGGTTGCTTTAAAACCGGATGAGCCGAACGCCTCTTTACAGAATGAAAACGTACAAACAGGAGGGGAACGTTAAATATGTGGAAGACAATTTTCAGACGTTTGCTATTAATGATTCCTCAAATTATTATTTTAAGCATTCTGATCTTTATTATTGCTGACTTTATGCCTGGTGACCCATTCAGAGGATTAGTTGATCCCAATCTTGACCCGGCGCAACTTGAGATACAGCGCGAAGCATTTGGCTTAAATGATCCATTGCCTGTCAGATACTTTAGATGGGTTGGAGACGCACTTCGAGGGGACTTTGGTCGAAGCTTTAATTACCAGCAGCCAGTTGTTACCGTCATTGGCAGAAGACTTGGCAACACAGTCAGACTTTCAGTAGTGTCGGTCATTTTGACTTATGCAATAGGGTTGCCTTTGGGTATTCTTGCAGGGCGTTACAACGAGTCAGTATTGGACAAAACAATTTTAGTTTATAACTTTGTCAGTTTCGCTGTTCCAGTTTTCGTTTTGGCATTGCTCCTTGTCTGGGTATTTGGATATAATTTAAATTGGTTCCCATCAAGAGGAACAATCAGTATAGGCGCCGATACGACTTGGGAAAGATGGACGAGTATGCTGTATCATCTAATGCTTCCAGCTATCACAACAGCAATTTTAGGAACCACTTCTATCATTCAGTATTTAAGAAGTGAGATAATTGACGCTAAAAATTCTGATTATGTAAAAACAGCCCGTTCTAAGGGTGTACCTATACAAAAGGTCTATACTAAACATATTTTCAGAAATGCATCTTTACCTATCGCATCTGGCTTTGGTTTTACAATTGTAAGTATATTTACCGGGTCCATTTTTATTGAGCAAATCTTTAATTACAGTGGTATGGGATTTTTATTCCTTCAATCAATTCAAACACGTGATTACAGTGTCATCTTTGTATTAGTATTGTTCTATGGTGTTATGGGCTTAATTGGAACTTTACTTTCGGACTTAATTTTGATGGCAGTGGATCCTCGTATTCGAATCGATTAATATAATTTATTTTATAGAAGGGAATGAGTAAATCTTATGGCAACGAATCAAGATGCTGAAGCAGCTGTTTTGTCAGACGATATGGCTGCGTCTTCACCACCAATGGGAATAAAAGTAATTATAAGAGAATTTATGCGAGACAAACTCGCTCTAGCCTCATTAATTTTATTAGTTGTTTTACTAGTAACAATTTTCATCTGGTCATTTTTATTAGATCAGGCACAAGTAACTAACGTCAGCTTATGGGATTCCTATTTACCTCCTATGGCTTTCAGTGAGGATCCTGTTCGTGAAGGCACTCGATTCTTATTGGGAACTGATTCAGCAGGTAGAGATATATTTGGTTTACTTTTAATTGGTGCCAGAAATTCTCTAATGTTAGGCTGGTCAGTTGCCTTAATAACAAGTGCCATCGGGATAGTAGTTGGTATCTTAGCGGCATACTATGCTGGCCTGGTTGATAACATTCTTATGCGGATCATCGACTTTATTATGATCCTTCCGCAGTTGATGATCATTATTATATTTGTAACTATTGTACCTACTTATAATGTGTTTACCTTTGCACTCATATTAATAGTTTTCAACTGGCATGGACAAGCCCGTTTCATTAGGGGCCGAGCTCTGACAGTAGGCCGTTTAGATTTCATCAGTGCCTCCAGAACTATGGGGACACCTTCGATTGTTATTATGCTTCGCGAAATGATGCCTAATATCAGTTCATTGATCATTGTTAACTTGACATTGAACTTTGCAGGCAGTATTGGATTAGAGACTGGGTTAACCTTCCTTGGATTCGGGTTACCAACCGGAACACCAAGTTTGGGAACATTAGTAGCACTTGCCAGAAACCCAGATATTCTGGCAAATAGAGCATGGGTTTGGTTACCGGCTTCAACACTTATTTTAGTGTTGGTGTTGTGTATAAACTACGTCGGTCGCGCGCTTCAACGTTCGGCAGACGCTAAACAAAGATTAGGATAAGAGAAGGGGAGAAAAAATATGTCAAACAAGAAAAAATATAGCATGCTTGCGAGTACTGCTGCTGTAGCGTTTATCTTGGCTGCGTGTGGGAATGGCGATACTGCAGACACGGATAACGGAACAGACGACAACGGGGCTACTGAAGAAGAAGTAGATGTAGACGAAGATGCTGAAGGTAACGGAGATGGCGAAACTGCTGCTGATGGACCTCAACCGATTGAATTCGAAACGCGAGTGGAGAATGAAGGGGAAGCAATCGATGGAGGAACAATGAGTATTGGGTATGTTTCCGATTCTCCATTCACAGGTATATTCAGCTATGAGTTATACTCTGGAAATCCTGATGCAATCGTTATGCAATATACAATGGGTGCATTAGTCGGAACAGATGAGAACTATCAATATGATGATTCTGGAGCTGCCACAGTAGAATTGGATCAAGATACAAACATTGTGACGATTACGCTTCAAGATGGCGTGTTATGGCACGACGGTGAGCAAGTAACAGCTGATGATATCGCGTTCACTCACGAAATCATTGGACACCCTGACTATCCTGGTGTGCGTTACAGTTCTGATATGCAAAGCATCATTGGTATGGAAGCATACAAAAACGGTGAAGCTGACAGCATTGAAGGAATCACAGTGGTTGATGATCTGACGCTTGAGATTGAATATGAATCAGTTGGAGTGCAAATGCTTCAGGCTGGTGGTGGAGTATGGGCATATGCTGCTCCTCGTCACTATCTGGAAGATATTCCAGTTGCAGAATTAGAATCTTCACCTGAAATTCGTGAGAGACCAATCGGATTCGGACCATTCATGGTTGATAATATTGTCCCAGGTGAGTCTGTTTCTTATACAAGATTTGAAGACTATTACCGTGGAACACCAAACATCGAACGTCTTGAATTAGAAACCGTTCCTAGTTCAACAGCTGTAGCAGCAATGGAAAATCATCAGTTTGATGTATTCCTTTCTATGCCAACAGACCAATATGAAAACTTTGAAAATATTCCTGGTTATACTGTAATAGGAAGACCGGAAAACTCATACACTTATATCGGATTTAAATTAGGTGAATGGCAGGGTGCTGTAGAGGATGACGAAGGCAATGTTGTAGAGCCACCTCAAAACGTTCCAAATCCTGATGCAAAAATGGCTGACAAAAACTTGAGACAGGCAATGGCTTATGCTATCGATAATGATGCTGTTGGTGCCCGTTTCTACCAAGGGTTACGTAGCCGTGCTAATTCACCAATCATTCCTAACTTCGCAGACTACTATAACGAAGATCTGGAAGGATACCCAAATGACCCTGACCGCGCAATTGAATTGCTTGATGAAGCTGGATACGAAGATACAAATGGTGATGGATTCCGTGAGACTCCTGAAGGCGAAGAATTAGTTATCAACTTTGCTTCAATGTCAGGTGGAGACGTTGCTGAACCGATTGCTGAGTACTATATGCAGTCATGGAGAAATATTGGACTTAATGTTCAACTTCTTGACGGCCGTTTACATGAGTTCAACTCATTCTATGACCGTGTAGAGGCTGATGATCCTAATATTGATATCTACCAAGGAGCTTGGGGAACAGGTTCTGACCCGACTCCAGATGGATTATATGGTCGTACTGCTCCATTTAACTACACTCGTTGGGCAACAGAAGAAAACGATGAGTATATGGAACAAATGCTTAGTGACCAAGGCTTCGACGTTGAATGGCGTGCTGAAGTATTTAGAGAATGGCAAGAGTACTTCATGGAAGAATTACCTATTATCCCAACATTATTCCGTAATGAAGTTTTCCCAGTTAACAATCGTGTAGGAGCATACGACATCACTGTCGGAGAAGATCCGGATCTTGATGGTGTTGGAATCCACACTTGGTACCTGACTGACGAAGACAGAGCTACTGAATAACAGCAATACCCAGGCAATATAGTTAACTGATAGACTATCTAAATTTTCGCTCATAACATCGCTCAATCGCCTAAAGAGATTCGTTTCTCTTTAGGCGATTTTTTTGTGCGCCCGGCATGGGCGATAACTTGGTGGTGAAAGTCCACTACAGACTTGGCAGTAGGAACTGTTAGCGAAAGACAAGGGTGTCCGCCATGAGGCGGAATCTGAAGGAAGTCGGACGCAAATGCTTGCACTGACGAACAGAAACTTCATACCAAGGCTTAATAGAACGGATGAGCTTGCAAGAC
>NZ_PVTO01000001.1 GCF_003003275.1 Alkalibacterium olivapovliticus | reverse complement strand
TTAAAGAAGATGACCCCAGTAGCTTATCGGGATCACCTTCTATGGACTGCATAATATTGTTTTTTTAATGTGTCTAGTTTATAGGTAGAGATTCAATAATCAAGCTTGCCGTACTATTGGGTAGGCTTTTTTTGGTAGACCGACATTGACCGTCACAGCCTTTAAAGTAAGCGGGTTGTCTGGTATACTATTCAGTAATAAATACCGGTATATTATGCCGAGTGACAGCATTATCAGACTATACTGAGGCCTTCTTATCCAGTCTGATAGCACTCTAAACACCAACGGATGATGCGCTGGTTTACACACTGGGACAAGATAACTTTTAACATCCGACCAGTTGGGTATTTGTCACAGATCATACCGGAACGCAACCAGAGCAGGTTCACGCATCCGATACGATAGGGAGATTGACGATGGCTCAATGGACATGCGCCGCTATGACTTAGAGACTAGTCAAATCGACAGTCTAACCTACTAATCAAAGTAATATAATAGATCTAACAGGATTACCAAGAAGGAGTGGTCTTTATGACGGACAAGCGCTGTCCATACTGTGGTCAAGCAGCAGTAGAAGAACAAGCGACTAACGAAAATACAAAATCATACTCAGAGAAATATATCTGTCTGAACTGTTCTGAAACATTTGGCGTGAACGTAAGCGATTCAACACTCGCGCCTGAAAAACACTGCGACACCTTTTACTTTTCTCAAGGCGGATTTTTTGGCGGCTCCCAGTTTATAAAAGTGGAAGAAAGGGACGGGTATGCTGATCTGATCGTCAGCTCTCCTTACGGCAACACGGAGGACAGGGTAGACGTGAGGTTCCGGATCATGCTGAGTGAATGGCAGGATATCAAAACGATGCTTTTCTATGACTTATTCGTCTTATACTGGAATGAAACTTATCACGACCCGAATATACTGGACGGCACGCAGTGGGAAATGAGACTGGAATTTGATGACAGAGCGACCGTCGAAAAATCTGGATCGAATGCATTTCCTGCCTTGTACGATGAACTTGTAGATTATCTCCAGCCTTACTTTGATCAGGGGGATTTTGAGAGGGACTGAGAAACAATAATCTTCAAGCTTAGAAGCAGTTGACAGATCATTCGGTACTTGATATATTACAAATGGATATGAATAAGACAAGTCGAATGGAGATAATTTTGTGAGTGTAGCAGGTATCTAACCCGTAAGTTGAATAGCAAAGAACCCGAATTACCAAGGTTTATTTGGCATGCTTATAAGTGATACCTGTCGAAAACTATAGAATATTAAATTCTAAGGCGATAGTATGACTAACTGTCGTCTTTTTGTGTACCCAAAAACAATAGACTATGCTCTTATTTATTCCTGAACAGGTATCTCTTTCAAGAAAGGAAGAGACGAATGAACGATAAAACCACATTAATAAAATTACAGTTTGACCAGATTATTCAAGACGTTACAAGCTATGCGATTGGAAACTACACTAAGGAAGTAATCAGTCAAACTCTACCAGACTCCAATTTATCTGCTGTTGAGACAAAACTTCAGGAAACGTCAGAAGCCCGACTGATTATCGACAGCGGTCAGCACGTCCCGTTTATGGGCTTAAGTCAGATCAAACGGTTGATGCAGCATGTCATAAAAGGGATGCTTCTGACTCCAGAAGAACTGATCGAAATCGCTGATTTTCTGCGGAGTACTCGAATGATTCAGAAGTTCTTTGAGAAAAACCAATTCCAGACACCGCTTTTGTATCATTACAGCAAAGGACTGGAGAGTTTTCTGAATATAGAAGAAATGATCTACCAGAAGATACACCATCAAAAAATAGCAGATGATGCATCTAGCACTCTGCGAAAATTAAGAAAGCAAATCAGCGATAAGGAAAAGGAAATAGAGACCCGATTATCCAAGTTCCTTTCAAACCCTAAAAACAAGACCATGATCCAGGAAAGCTTGATCATCAATAAGAACGAGCACTATACTATACCCATAAACGCATCTTACAAAAACAAAGTAGCAGGTAATATTGTTGAACAATCAAATAAAGGAACGACAGCCTATATTGAACCTGCCGCAGTGACCAAGCTGAACGAACAGATCTCTTTGTTAAAAACTCAAGAGCAGGCGGAAGAATTCCAGATTCTGGCTGAACTGACAGGATATCTGAATGAAATGGACGCTTCTATAGATGATTCCATTGAACTGGTCACAGTATTTGACATCATATTTGCACGTGCGAAATACAGCCGATTCATTAGTGGAGTGACACCTCTGGTCAATAAGGATGAAAAAATCACTATCATCCAGGGGAAGCATCCGCTGCTGAAAGGAGAGAGCGTACCACTGGATTTCGAGCTGGGTACGTCTTACCGTGGACTGGTCATCACGGGTGCCAATGCGGGTGGAAAAACGGTCGTCTTGAAAACGGTCGGGCTATTGACTGTCATGACGATGTTCGGTCTTCAGATCCCGGCTCAGACTGGCACTGAGATCGCCATTATGGATCACCTCTTTGTGGACATAGGTGATCAGCAGGCGATCGAAAATGCACTCAGTACCTTTTCAGGTCACATGAAAAATATATCAGAGATTTTAACTAAAGTTGGACGGTATACGCTGGTTCTGCTGGATGAATTGGGAAGCGGAACAGAACCGAATGAAGGCGCGTCTTTAGCTATTGCTATCATGGAAACTCTCTACAAAAAAGGCGCGCTAGTCGTTACCACGACGCATTATGGAGAAATCAAACAGTTTGCAGAAAGTCACGCTGATATTCTACCAGCTGCCATGGCTTTCGATCCGGACACGTTAACGCCTAAATATATTTTGCAGGTTGGAGAAGTGGGCGAGAGCCAGGCACTATGGATTGCTAGAAAGATGCACATGCCAGAAGGATTATTAAAGAAAGCTGCTGAGTATATTCAAAACAAATCATACGCTACAGAAAAGATTAGTTTCCCAGCTGCAACTCAAAAACAGAAACTGGCGATGAGGCTTCCAAAAGAAATGAGGTTCCAAAAAGGGGACCGTGTCTTACTGAAAGATAGAGATAAGATTGGGTTGGTTTACTCTGATGAAGGGAGTTCGAGCATTCAAGTATTCTTGGAAGACCAGATACAGTCAGTTAAGCGTAAAAGAGTGGAGCTGAAAGGCTCAGCCAGCGAACTTTATCCAGAAGGCTATGATCTGGACAGTTTGTTTACTGACTATCACACCAGAAAACGTGACCGTGATTTGGAACGCGGATCAAAAAAAGCGCATAAGTTGCTGGATAAAGAAATACAAAACAGACGGTTTAACAAGTAATAAATTCTAAACAGTGCATCATAAAAGAGCACCAGTCAAAACAGACTGATGCTCTTTTCGTATTCTGTTTAACCCCAGATTATAATTCGGTTATGACCGCTCTGCAATTCTAAAATCGGACCTAGGATAAAGTCACCTTCTTTAACGGTACCTAACAGGTCAATGTTAATAACAAATACGAGTTTTTTTGAGTAAGACAATGCAGACTATTCGCAAATTTGTGCTAGCTTGTAAAAATTATTTAAAGCAGCCTTAATAAATCATTATTAACATATACTCTGTTTTTTTTCTTCGAGTGATCAACGTCTATCAATCCTAATTGAACTAATCTATTCAATCCATTTCTAGACGTTGAAACTGCAATATTTAATTTATTAGCTACATCGCTCACAGATAAAGACGGGTGGGAAAATGTAGCAAGCCAGATATGATTTATTGTACTTTCGCTTTTGATTTTTGATAATCCATTATTCGCTAAATCTTTTATATTTTCTAGCTTAACAAGCATACTATCAACCATCCGCTGACAAGCATCTAAAAAGAAATTGATCCAAGCAAACCAGTCCGGATTCTCGCCTCTTACTCCATTTAAAAGATTATAGTATCTGATTCTTTCTTTTTCAAGTTCTTCACTGACGAAAAAAACTGGTTTATTTATCAAACTATCCTGCATAGTATTCAAAACAATAAGAATTCTTCCCATCCGACCGTTTCCGTCTAAAAATGGATGGATAGATTCAAACTGTGCGTGCATAATAGCAGTTTTAATTAATGTATCAGAACTTTCGTCGAGTAATACTTCAGAATCACTATCAAATGTTCTTTCAAACGAACGATGCTTTTCAGAATTAATAAAATATTCTAAATTAGTCATGTAATCACCAATCTGGTTTGCATCCACTGGTATATAAACAGCATCTTCAAGTTTATTAGAAGGTCCTATAAAATTTTGAATAGATCTAAATTCACCAGAAGCAGAAGTCGTTCCACTTGTATTTTTACCCATCAAAATTTTGTGAAGCTGTTTTATCAAACGAGAAGAAATGGGTGTCCCAGTATTAATAATGTCGATACCTTTAGAGAGTGCTTCCATATAATTCATTACTTCTGTTACTTCACTACTTTTGTTTTTCTTAGTAGATTCTTCTATCATATCTGCAAAAGTAACTTGAGTACCTTCGATTCGAGTAGACTGTACAGACTCTTTTAAACTGAGCATCTGTATTAGCTGAGAGTTCACAACAGAATGCTCTAAATCTGAATTCAATTTTCCAACAGACGATTTTATTATTGCGATTTTCTTATACAGTTGAAGCGCTTGAGCAAGGGTTACTTTAGGTGGTAAAAAATCAATTCCCTTTATTGCACCCATCATTTAGTCCTCCTAAAAATTAAGTCCAATTCATCATCCCACTTTATTTGATTAAAAAGAATCATTTTAATCAAATAAAAACGAATCTCGATAGTTGTTTTATAACTAGAGAAAAAGTTACTTCTTGTAATAATAGTCAATAGTGTAGAAGTAACATTTATTAGAAGGTAAAGTTTTCATGACAATTATGCTTCAAATTAGTATAACTGTAGTATAAAAATCAATTGCAGGAGGTGAGAGGAACGATGAATGAGAAGAAAGTATCAGAGTTGCTCAAAAAACAATTAACTCTCGAAGAAACTGACAAATAAGGCAGGCATTTCAAATGAACGCCTTAGCCTACTCAAATAATTTGAAAGTCTCTAAATCAATCAGGTAGTACATGGAGATTCTGTTGTGAGAAACGCTACTCAGCTGAACGCCAAAATCAAAGACTATTCTGATCAATTGCAAATAATGTCAAATCACTTCTAATAGAGAGGTGATTTTTCTTTATGAACGGTTCAATGAGTTAGTAGAAAATGGTATACTTGAAGGTATTAAAGTCTTTTAGAAAAGAGCGGAAGATAGTGAACAAAAAATATACGACCACTTTAAATACTCGACCATTTATGTATAGAGAAACTAAACTGATTGCTTCCTTGATTGATGAAGGATTAGATGAAGACTTGATCAAGGTGAAAGTTGTAGAAGATAACGTGCTAGGCCTTCAAAGTAAGGATAGACGGAACAGGTTTTATCATGAAATAAAGAAACGTTTAGGTCATTTAGATGACTTTTTATTTGAACATTTTTTAGTCAGTGATTCTCAGACGAGCAAACTTATTTTACTATATGCCATATCAAGTAAAGACACACTGTTTTACGAATGGATGCGTGAAGTCGTATTGGATAAATGGCTGACACTTGATTATGTCATTCATAGACACGATACACTCACTTTTTTTGATAAAAAGGTGGAACAAAATGAGACAGTGGGAAAATGGAAAGACAGTACCATTGAACGATTAGCCAATGCGTATCATCAAACACTAGTCGATGCGGAATACGCAAGCAGTGAAGATGAAAAAATCAGACTGCAGCGTCCTATCATTGCGCCTGATGTCGAACGATATTTAAAGAGAAATAAAGAAAAACAACTTGTAGAAGTTTTGTTAGGGGAGGTTATGCAGTGAGAGATATCTCAGTTAGACTGGAAGAGTTAAACGAAAAATTGGCTGATCCGAAGGTATTATCCAACAAAGGATTAGGTAATGAAGTGGGCTTTTATATTTTTGACTACGAACCTGAAGACGAACTGATTGTCAGAAACGCTATCCCGTATATAAAGAAACATATCCAGTCTCAAGATAACACTGTTAAAATCCAGGAGTTTGATTTATATGATATTGTTTTAGAGTTTTTCCATCAGCGCGGTTTTATGGACAAAAACTTTAAAATGGAAGAAAAAAAGGGCAGTGAATTTCTTTACGATAAAATGAAAAAAGCATTGAAGTTAGCGACTGACAACGATTGGGTCGTCAATTATATTAGGGAACACATGGATGAAGAAGCCATGATTTTTCTGACCGGTGTCGGAAAAGCTTATCCTGTTATTCGCTCACATACTATTTTAAACAATCTTCAAACTGTTGTTGAAAAGAAACCACTCATTCTATTCTATCCCGGTCGGTACGACAACGGAAGCTTGAGACTATTCTCCCGTTTCCTGGATGATAATTACTATAGAGCGTTTAAACTAATTGAAAATTAAACAAAAGGAGGACATTCGATGAACATAGAGCAGCTGTTTAAAAAAGACATCAATCGAGATATCCAGGGGGTCATCAAAATCGGCCAGCAGGATAAAGCGGTGATGAAAAAGGAACTTGAAGAATACGTCGTTACAGATGAATTAAAGAAACATTTCGACACGTTTTATAATGCGTATAATAAATCATATGATCATCCAACTGATAGAGTCGGTGTCTGGATTTCCGGATTTTTTGGTTCAGGGAAATCACACTTCTTGAAAATTCTTTCTTATCTTCTGCAGTCACATTTGGAAGTGGATGGTATGAGACCCATAGACTACTTCAAAGATAAAGTAAACGGAAACGATTTACATAAGCAAATGGAAAAGGCCACACTTCATCCCAGCGAGGTCGTTTTGTTCAATATCGATTCGAAAGCCGATTCTGACAGCAAGCAGAATAAGACTGCCATCGTCAAAGTGTTCAACAAAGTATTCAATGAAATGCGCGGGTATTCTGCAAGCATTCCTTGGCTGGCTGAGCTGGAAGAGACATTAGATCAAAAAGGACAGTACGAAGCTTTCAAAACCTACTTCGAAGAAGAAACGGGTTTAGCCTGGCTGGAAGAGCGTGAGTCGATTTTTTATCATTCCGATGAAACAGAAATTGCATTAGCAAAAGCAGCAGGTATCTCTGATAAGAATGCCGCTCGCTGGCTGGAAAATGGAGAAGACAGCTATTCGATTTCAGTTGAACGTTTTGCTCAGCGCATTAAAGACTATGTGGAGACTAAAGAAGACGATTACCGTCTGATTTTTTCAGTTGATGAAGTCGGGCAGTACATTGCCGAAAACACAGAACTGATGCTTAACATGCAGACTGTTGTTGAAGATTTGGGCAAATACTGTCATGGAAAAGTTTGGGTCTTAGTAACTTCCCAGCAGGACATCAACAGTTTGAGTGACGAGATGTCCTCTACTGACTTTTCTAAAATTCAGGGACGTTT
This sequence comes from Alkalibacterium olivapovliticus, assembly GCF_003003275.1. GTDB lineage: Bacteria > Bacillota > Bacilli > Lactobacillales > Carnobacteriaceae_A > Alkalibacterium > Alkalibacterium olivapovliticum. The sequence goes on along the minus strand of NZ_PVTO01000001.1, from coordinate 218,635 downwards.
CAATACGCGTGTAAGCTTAAGCAGTGCGAATGCTGATGAGGTCATTAAAATCAGACTTCTGGAGAAAAAAGCAGAAGCACGTTCCAAGCTGCTGTCCATTTATAATGAAAATGAAATCGTCCTGAAAAACAAATTGGAATTTGAAGAAGCCGCAACCATGCATTTTTATCAGAGTAGCGACGACTTCTCAAAAGTTTATCCGTTTGTCCCTTATCAGTTCAATCTTCTGCAGAAAGTCTTTACCGGCATAAGAGAGCACGGATCTGCAGGAAAGCATTTGTCTGATGGCGAACGTAATCTGCTTGAAGCGATTCAACAGGCAACGATTCAACATAAAGAACAAGACTTGAACACACTGATTCCGTTCTACGTCTTTTATGACAATATCGAGCAGGCTCTGGAACACTCTGTCCGCTCGACAATCATTAAAGCTGAGCAGAACAATGCCCTAAATGATTTTGATGTTGCGGTACTGAAACTTCTTTTCCTCGTACGGTACGTAGATGAAATGCCAGGCACCCTGAAAAACTTGACCACACTGATGATTTCATCAATCGATGAGGACCTGATTGTGTTGAACAAGCAAATCAAGCATTCATTAGATTTACTTGAAGATGAATTTCTGATTCAGCGTATCGGAAACAAATACCTGTTCTTAACCAATGAAGAGCAGGATATCAACCGAGAAATTGAAAATGTATCGATTCCGACTTCAGATTATTTAATCGATGCCGGCAGACGACTCAGTAATGAAGTCCTGGACTTGAAGAAATTCGATTACAAACCCTTTGCTGATCGTCCACAAGTATCCTATCTGATGGATTTGTCTCAGTGGATCGATGACCGTCCGATTAAAAATTCACCGACTTCACTTGGCGTGCGCTTCATTACGTCTTATTCTGAATATCATGAAGAACCGGCCGTACTGGCATTATCCCAGCGGGAATCAGATAAAGTGATCGTCCGGTTACCGGAAGAAGAAACATTTAAAGAAATCAGACAGTGGAAGAAAATCAATCAATACTTAAGAAGTCAGAACACTCAGTCTCTGACCCCTGTCCAAGACAGTATCAGAAGCCGAAAAGCCGCTGAGCGTAGCCAGCTGGAAAAAGTATCGCTTATAAAACTGCAAGAAGCCATAAGTGAAGCGGATATAATCGTCAATGGATCGGTCGTTGAAACCGTGGGCTCACCTGAACAGCGGATCAGTCAGGGATTACAGACCCTTGTTTCAACTATTTATCCGAAATTGATGTATATCGAGAAAAACTTCGATCGCCACGATCTGGAGCGTTTATGTGTCGATCAGAACGTCTCGATGCTGGAAGACTATGAAGATGACAATAATCAGGCGACGAATGAAATTGAAAGCTATTTGAACATGCAGAATGAATTGAACAAGTCCATTACATTACTGGAACTGATTCAACGATTCACTAAAGAACCCTATGGCTGGAAAGAATTCGATATTCTGGCTAGTCTCGTTCGCATGATCAAGCTGGAAAAAGTCCATTTCACGCTTAATAACCGCAAACTGAAACCGGAAGAAACTGCCTTTACTCGAGATATTACACGAAAAGCCACTCAGGAAAAGCTGCTTGTCATCAAACGCCAGACCCTGGATGCGGGCTTCATCAAAAAAGTGAAAAACGTGTCTAATGAACTGTTTGGCATTACCTCTATCGGTGACAAAGAAGATGAAATTTCAGCGACTTTATCAGAGAAATTAAGCGGGAAAGAAAAAGAATTAAAAAATCTATTGAGCTACTATAGAGAAGGGCATTATCCCGACCGTCAATTGGTTCAGGAAACGCTGAATCATGTCGAACGTCTGGGGAATATAAATGATTCGCGGGATTTCCTTAATCATTTCGTAGAAACAGGCGAAGACTTGATAGACGATTTTTCTGATCTGGAAGATGTCAGAGGCTTTTTCAAGAACCAGCGTGACATCTACGATAAAGCACACTCTCAAGTCTTGCGTTTTGAAAAAGATCGTAATTACATTGACAATGGTGAGCTCAAACATATTTATGATGAAATGAAAGCTATTATGGATATGGCCCGTCCGTACCGTAAGATGAATGAGCTGAGCGAGTGGTCCAGTCAATTTAATGCTGAATACACGGATGAACTGGAAAATGTTGCTCAACCGATCAGTAAAGAAATTGAAAATGATCAAGCCGATATACTTAAACAGCTGGAAGCTCTGGATGGTCATGAAGATTATCATAAAATTTACCGGAAAGTAAAGTTTCAGTTCAGTAACTTGGAACAGGAAGTGACTTCCGCCGGAACAGTTAGAGATCTGAAATCCGCAAAAGACTTAAGTAATACGGTCAAAGTTACACTTTTTAAAGAAGTGGAAAAAACGAAAAATGAGATTGCGAGACAATTGGAAGAAGAGAATGCAAGAGTGGCGACTCAATCTGCACCAGCCACAGAAACTGCTCATCAAGCTAAAGAAGAGAAACTGGTTAAACCTGTCAGTCCAATCAAACAAGAGAAGTCTACAATTATTGACAAAGCAGAAATCTATCCGACAGCCTATACAGAGTTAAGGTCAGAAGAAGATATCAATAATTATGTGAATAATCTTCGTGACACCTTACTCGATTATTTGAACGATGCAGATGTCATCAAATTACTGTAAAGGAGCATGAAAGTGAACAAAACGCAGTTAAAACAATTTGCGATGAAAGCACGCAGAGATATCGAAGCAGCTGTTAGACAGAAAGCCTACAGTTTCGGTATTACAAACGATTCAATTAAACCTTTGCAGGAATTGGAAGACGGCTTGATTATTAACGGAACGGTCATGGGTGAAAGAGAACGTAAACAATACACTCACTTGAAGAACCGGATTACGATGGACGGCTATGAAGCGGTCATGAGCGAAGCGGCATACACGTGGTTCAACCGCTTCGTCGCTCTCCGCTACATGGAAGTAAATAGCTTTCTCCCGATAGGTATGCGTATCTTGTCATCCGAAAAAGAAGGCAAAAAAGAACCGGATGCCTTGACAGATGTACTACAGCTGACAGATGAACTGGACCTGAAAAAAGACCATGTCTACAAATTAAAAGAAGAGAATCAGTTGAACAATCTCTATCAGTACCTGCTCATCCAGCAAAGTAATAAACTGGGTGACATTTTACCAAACGTCTTTGAACCTATATCAGACGCAATGGCACTACTGCTGCCGGATAATTTATTGAACGAGAACAGTGTCATTAGAGATATCATTGATATGGTAGACGAGGAAAGCTGGAAAGAAGTTGAAATCGTCGGGTGGCTGTATCAGTTTTATATTTCTGAAGAAAAAGATGATGTGTTTAAGAATCTCAAGAAAAATAAAAAAATCGGCAAAAAAGAGATTGGTCCAGCTACTCAATTGTTTACACCCCGATGGATAGTAGAATACATGGTAGACAATTCCCTAGGAAGGTTATGGCTGGAGTCTCATCCAGATGAGAGCTTTAAGTCGTCACTTAGCTATTACTTAGATGATGCGGAGCAGGAAGAATCAGTACTCGAGCAGTTGAATGAATTAACTGATCCGAATTTGGATATTGAAAAGGTTTCTTTTCTGGATCCGAGTTGCGGATCAGGACACATTCTGGTCTACGCCTTTGAAGTCTTTCATAAAATATATTTGTCCAGAGGCTACCGTGAAAGAGAGATCCCTAAACTTATTCTAAAAAACAATTTATTTGGACTTGATATAGATAAACGTGCCGCACAACTGGCCACTTTTGCTCTACTCATGAAAGCCAGAGAATACGACCGCAGACTTTTCAGTCGTGACTATAATGTTCATGTGCATAGTATAGAAGAGAGTAATACCATTAATGCTGAACAACTTACTTTGTTCGCTGATGATAACGAGAACGTCTTAGAAGAAATATCAAAATTAGTGAATGTATTTGAAGATGCGAAACTATACGGTTCTATCATTCAAGTACCTCCAATAGATATTTCATTAATTGGAAATCAGATCGCTTATACCAGAGATGAGGCTGATTTAGATCTTCTAACTACAGAGCTAATTGAATATTTGTTTCCTATCATCGAAGATTTAATTGATCAGTACTACTTATTAGCAAAAAGTTATGATGTAGTAGTAACTAACCCACCATATATGGGAAGCAAGGGCATGGATGCAAAACTTAAAAAGTATTTGACTAAGTATTATCCAGATGAGAAAAGTGACTTGTTTGCAGTTATGATGAAGCAGATGTTTAATCTGATTAAAGAAAGTGGAATAGTTTCTAACGTTACTATGCAGTCATGGATGTTTTTATCTTCTTATGAAAAATTCAGGAAGAAGATTGTAGATAACTATTCATTAGTAACAATGACTCATATGGATAATATGGTGATGGGAATAGCTTTTGGAACAGCAGCAACAGTTTTTAGAAAAAAAGTAACTGGATTAAAAGGAATCTATAACTATGTAAAAATTGAAAACATTTCAAATAATTATCCAGAAAAATTCCCTGTTACAGAGCATAGATATAATATTATAGACTCCAGTGAATTCAGCAAAATCCCAGGAAGTCCTATAGCTTATTGGGCGAGTGAAGAGATATTTAATATCTTTGATGGAAATAAAACAATTTATGAGTATACTACTACAGCTAGTCAAAATGTTACAGGGAATAATTCAAAATTTTTAAGACTACATTGGGAAGTAAAAAATCTGTCAGTTGGCCAAGAAAATAAGTGGATCTTTTACGCGAAAGGTGGAGGGTATAATAAATGGTATGGAAATCTAACTAATGTAGTTAATTGGACACCGGAGGCAAGAAAAATATATCAAACTGGACATGCATCTCAAATAGTTCCAAAAGAGTATTGGTATAAAAAAGGCATAACTTGGGGATTAATTACATCAAGTTTTCCTAGTTTCAGGATTCTTACAACTGGATCTACATACGATAAGGGCGGGTCTTCAGTTTTCATTAATGATGAACAAAACTTTAATTATATTTTGGGACTATTAAATTCAAAAGTTTATTTCAAATTATCAAATTTTTTTAATCCTACTTTGAATTATCAAGTTAAGGATATCCGAAATATGCCTATTATTTTTTCGGAAATGAAGAGTGTCTATGAACTTGTAGACATAAATAGCAATATATCCAAAAGAGACTGGGATTCTTTCGAGACATCCTGGGACTTTGAAGAATATCCATTCATAACATACAAAGAAACTTCTTCAATGAATGATAGTTTCTTAAAATGGAAAGAAGTTACTAATGAACGTTTCAGCCAACTCAAAGAAAACGAAGAAGAGTTGAATCGTATTTTTATTGATATCTATGGTCTACAAGATGAGTTAACACCTGAAGTGGAAGAGAAGGATGTAACGGTTAGAAAAGCTAAACTTGATCGTGATGTGAAGAGCTTCTTATCTTATCTAGTCGGAGTCATGTTCGGTCGTTATTCACTTGATTCTAAAGGTTTAGCATACGCTGGTGGAGACTGGGACAACAGTCTATATACTTCTTATCAGCCGGACGAGACAAATATTATTCCATTAACAGAAGATCAGTACTTCAGTGATGACATCATGAAAAAAGTGGAAGAGTTACTGGTTGTCATTTACGGTAAAGAGACTTTAGAGGAGAATCTACTGTTCATTGCCGAAGCGTTGACTAAAAAAGCAACAGAAAGTTCTCGTGACCGTATTCGTCGTTATTTCATGAAAGAATTCTATAAAGACCATGTCAAAATTTATCAGAAACGTCCCATTTACTGGCAATTTACTAGTGGCAAGCGGGGTGCCTTTAAAGGACTGATGTACTTGCATCGCTACCATAAGCACACAGTGGCTCAGCTTCGTACGGATTATGTACTACACGAGGCAAAAGTTATCGATAACTTGATTCAGCACGAAACTCAGGTTATCAGGGACGAGTCCAGCACACAGGTTCAAAAGTCACGTGCACAAAAACTGATTGACGACTACACGAAAGATCGTCAGGAACTGGCACAATACGATCAGGTCATCGATCATGTAGCCAAGCAGCAGATCGATCTGGACTTGGATGACGGGGTCAAAGTGAATTACGAGAAGTTTCAGGATATTGAAATTAGTGATGATTCATCGTCAAAACCCAAGAAACTAAATGTGTTTGAAAAACTGTAGAAAGGAGAGGATCCTTTGTCTGAAGACGTATTAACCCGAATAGACCAGTACTTTTTATCGCCTCTTAAAGACGGGGAAGAGCGTAAAATAATGTATCTGTTCGATAAAGAAGAAAGCTACAGAAAGTCTATTTCTGAATGGTGCGAGACAAACGGCACCATTCAATTGCTCAAAGTGACTGATCACAATTTCTTTCTGACAAACTATGTGGTTGAAGTAGAAAAAAACGACACTCATCTTTTTCTGTACTTCTGCATGAACCGTCCGGCGCTGGAAGAAAATCCTCTGCTAGATGTCCTGCTTTACAGTGAGGAACTCAAAGTAGATGAAAAGAGTCAGCTATATCTCACCCTAGGCATTGATCCGGATAATTCCGAGTTGACGCAAGTGGTCGATCAGTTTCCTATCTTTTTCAGAGCGAAATCACGGATGCAGCAATTCAAGAGACTGTTTGATCAGAGCCCATTCAAAACAAGTGAGGTAGTCGAATATGGGGTTTTTGGTTCGTTAGTTAAAGCTCCTTCAGCTGACTGGATGGCTACTTTAATAGAATTATTTGAAGAAGCTGTGCAAGGAAAAGAAGAAAAGTGGGACCAGCTGGTCAAGTTCGGAGACGAATCACTTTTCTGGCAGATGATCGACCAGCTGACCGGGTATAATCAGTCCACAAGTGTATCTGGGGCTGTATCAGTGAACGAACTGATGCAGCATGTATTCTTTACCTATCTATCTACTGAAATGGATCAGCCGCTTCCTAAAGCAATAAGACCGTATGTCCTTGAGAAAAGCAATCCGATCGTTGTCTTTATGAACCGTTGGATGAATACGAAAGATAAAGAAGATGCCTACTATTTTGTCTCGACTGTGATTGAAAATGGCTGGGACTTCGATAACCTGTTCAGTGATTTTTCAAGTCAGGCTCTTGCGAACGTTGAAACCTTTAAGTGGTTTGATGTCCAGCTTATTAAAGAAATAGCCCAGTCGATCAATATGCAGGCCGGGGAAATGGATCGTCTGATTCCTCTGTTAGATAAGCGTCGCAATACGATGTGGTACAAGGAATTTAAACCCCTTTATCACTTCCTTAAATGGGCCATTCAGCTCAATCATTATACTGTTGAATGCGAATCAGATTGGCGTTCACTTGTTGATTCTTCTGAGCTCTGGTCATTTTACGGTGATTCAGCTTACCATGTCGATCATGCGTACCGTAAGATGTATGAATATTATGATGTCCTATCCAGCGTTCACAAAGAACTGGTCGTTGAAGTGAAAGATCAGATGGAACGACTGTACGTCAATCAGTACCTGAGAGCATTCACTGACAAGTGGGATGACTATTATCTGGATCAGACAGTGTTCGATCCGGCTAAGCTGCAGGCAAATTTCTATCAGAATGAAGTGAAACCATATATAGCAAACGACAGACGAATCGTCGTTATCATCTCGGATGGATTGCGTTATGAGGCTGGTAAGGAACTGTTTCTTGAATTAACGAAAGAGAAAAAATTCAATGGAGAGATGGACTGGATGCAGACGGAACTGCCATCTATTACTTCAATTGGTATGGCCAGTTTACTTCCTCACCAGGCCATTCAATTTAAAGATGATGGACAGGTTCTAGTCGATGACCAGTCAACTAAAGGGTTGAAAAATCGCGAAGCTGTATTGCAAAATAGCGGACACCCAGATGCTGTTGCACTTAAAGCCACTGATATAAATAGATGGAACCTAAAAGAATTAAGAGAACAGCTTCAAGGGAAAAAACTGATTTATATCTATCATGACAAAATAGACGCTATAGGAGACAATACGCCTACTGAACAAGAAGTCTTTCAAGCAACGAAAGATTCAATTGCAGAATTGAATCATTTAATGCACCGCTTCACTAATGAATTAAGTATCAGCTCGTTTCTAGTCACTGCTGATCACGGGTATCTCTATACACGAGGAACGATTCCGAAAAGCGCCAAAGTAACGGTTGAAAATGTCGAGGATGCCTGGATAAAGAATAAACGCTTTATCCTTTTGGAAAGCGAGTCTGATTACCCACTTGGACTAAACTTTACCTTGTCTGAGCGACTGGATAAATCTGGCTATATCTCAGTCCCAAGGGGTATGAATCGATTTGCCTTGCAGGGCGGAGGCAATCAGTATGTTCATGGCGGACATTTGCCTCAGGAAATGATGGTTCCCTTGCTGCGAATTAAGACGGACCGTGGTCGAAATGAAATACCTGAAGTGGCTGTGTCATTGATCAGCCAAACACGGACACTGACAACAAACGTGGTCTGGCTGGACTTTCTTCAAGTAGAACCCGTAAGTGAAGAGAAAAAAGAAAAACGTCTGACTCTTTACTTTGAAGATGAACAAGGTAAAAAGATTTCTAATGAACTCTCGCTCATTGCAAATCGGGTCAATCCTTCCAGCAGTGAGCGCGTCTTTACAGAAAAACTGGTTCTTTTAAACGAACAATACAATCCATTGGCGCCTTATTACTTTGTCATGGAAAACGAGAATGATTCAACTGATATAGTGAAAGAACGGTTTAAATTGGATTTGGTTTAATTCAACATGGAAAGAAAGGGTATATCTTAATGGGAAAGAGAAAGAGGATAGAAAAAAGCTGGGAAGAACTTGAAAAGGAGTTTTACGGTGACAGTTATTATTTCATCGCTGGCTATACAAGTGGTGGAGCACCATACGGTATAACGATGGAAGAAGCAGAAGAACAAGGTCTGCTGGAAGAAGAGAAGAATGACGATGCTGATAAAGATTTAGATTTGCCCTTTTAAAAACAGACAGAAGACCTTCACTCCAGTACTAATACAACCTGGGGAAGGTCTTTTTTCATTGAATTAAGCGCCAATCAATTTTGCAACATTCTTGCGGCAGGTGTTTAAAATGGGTAAGGGCAGTCTTTCAATAATTTTGTAGGATCGTGCTTTAATATCAATCGTATTAATACTGTCAGTAAGGACGACACCTTTTGTCATTAAAGAAGAAGGTAACTCCACTTCGAAAGGGTAGCCTTTCTTTGAGTGCGTAATGGGTAATACCACACACATATTGACCCGTTTATTATAGTACGTCTCACTAATGACTAAACAAGGTCTATAGTCCCCTTGCTCATGACCTTTTGTAGGGTCCAAACTAACTAGAATAATGTCACCAGCTTTAGGAATACTCAATACAACTCTTTCCCGACTGGATTGCCAAAGTCTATCAATTCCTGTTTATTATCTTCGTTAATCAGATCAACCATTTCCTCTAATGAAAGATCTTTTTTAGGTTCGACAATTAATTTGCCATCTTTAACTTGGAGATAGACTGCCGACTCTTCTTCAAGATTTAATTCACTGGCCATTTCTTTGGGAATTCGTAGGCCAATACTGTTTCCCCAGCGCTTAGTTTGCTTTTCGATTTTATCATTGTTTATACTCATAAATATCACCATCCTTAATGATTTGTCATTTAGATTGTACCACTTGTGTATACAAATGTATATCTTTAGGGTCGTCAGTTATTAAGGTTGATTGCTTATGATGAAAATTGAAATAAGCGTGAAGGGAATCTGTTTTTTTGCTACAATTAGTTTACTCGAAGCAGACATTTGAGATAGGAGTGTTCATACCATGGAGGACCATTTGAATAAACAATATGCACAGGAATATGAAGAAGAAGTTAACCATTTTTTATTTGTACAGATGGTAGAAGAGACGTTGGAGGATCTTTCAATTCACCATTTTCCAAAATCTAACCACCTCGAACATTGTATCAGTGCCTATACGAAAGAGGGATTGCTCAAACTAGCCGAAATAAACGGAATCGAGATAAAGAAAAACTGGAAAAAAGCAAAAATGGTTCAAACCATTTCAAATAAAATTAGAGAAACAATTGAAGAGCGAGTCTGTTTACTAAGCGGCTCACAAATCGAACTGTTGCAAGCTTTTATGAATAAAGAGTTTTCTACAGATGAAATAAGCAATAAAAAAACACTGTTCTATATCTCCGTTTTCCCAGTGGCAGTTAGACTGGGATTACTCTACTCCAAACAGTTACCAGATCGAGTGAGTACCGTCCATTCTTATGAGCTGATAGAAACTGTTGATAATATTAAAAAGGTCCGTGAGAGTGACAAAATTCAACAGTTCACCAACATTAAGCGTCTCATAAAAGCAGCCATTGACTTATATGGAGTAGTCACAAGGGAATTTATTTTGACATTGTGGCGCATAGCTTTTCCAGACGAACCTTTTACCATTGAGTCTTACGAAAAGTTCTATTCTCTCATTCATATTGTAATGGCAGACCGCTCCTATCTTGTTCTGGATGATCAGTCCATTGCAAGCTCTGATTTTACAGACGAAAAAGGGGCAGTAAAATTTAGAAATAGCATCGAGAGCCACTTAGGGAAAAATTATTATGTTCCTTCTAAAGAAGAGCTTGAACACTACATGAAGGACTCAGCTGTTAACAAAAGCTACTCATATACATTACTAAAACAGTTTGTAAAAAAACAGACAGTCGATTCTGATATAGTAATGGACATTTTAGATTTTAATTTGAAGGTCGGCAGTGCATTTGTAAGTGTTGTCGAAGAATTGACAGAAGATGATAGGTTACTATTCAAAAACAAATCGCAAGCTGATCAATTTGCGAAGTTGTACGCAGATGTTTTTAATCAAACTCGCCAGTGGCAGCTGCAAGGTCATACACCATTGGAAATGAGCGATGAGATTGACGGAATTATGTTTGATCCGGAAAAGATGGACACGTCACTTCTGGTAGCGGGGGCACAATCATATAGTGCTTACTCGGATTATTATGATGACGAGTTCATCCAGCAGGAACCCGTCAAAAATCCGTATAGAAATGTATCCAGAAATGACCCCTGTCCATGTGGAAGCGGGAAGAAATTTAAAAAGTGCTGTGGACGTTGAGCGTTGACATAAAAAAAATATGTACTAATTTTAAAACAAATAAATAAAATTGTTTAAGGAGAGTGTTTCATATGGCTAATGAACATTTAAAAACAACAGTTTTAGGTATTTTAGAAGAACAATTACGCATGGATGATCCTAAGATAACCGGGATTACTTTGAAGAGGTTAGAGGATAACGGTCATAGTACCAAAAAAGCCAAAGAAATGATCGCACAGGTATTACTGGATGAAATCTATTTTGTCTTAAATAAAGGTCGCCCGTTCGATCTTTCACGCTATGAAAAAGAAATGAAGAAGTTGAAGTAAGAATAGAGTGTCATAATCTGCCAGCAAACAGAATTAGCTAGCTAGTCAATCAAGTCAAATTGTGTTATAATATGCGTATAAATTATTGAACTTCGCATATTATAATAGCAAAGGAGTGGTTAGAATGGCTACATCATCTTTTAATAAGGATTTTACATTGAATACGAAGAAGGCTGTGGAGTCATTCGAGAGAATTATTTCCACTCCTAAAAAAAGTATTAAAATAAATAGAAACTTGGTATCGCCTGAAAAAGAGAGGCGAGGTGAGCAGAAATTAAAACAAATGTTATCTCGCTAAAACGACTAATAGAAATGAGTGATGAGGTTAAAGCTCAAGAACTTATTTCTATTTTTGTTTGCAAAAAAGATGCAGATATTGAAAACTTTCTAAAAAGTAAGGCGATTCAATTTGAAAAGCTAGGTAAAAGTAGAACATTTTTTATTTATGATGAGAATAAAGACGAGTTTCAGATTCTCGCATACTTCACACTTGCTATACAGGTTTTGAAGATCCCTGAAGGCATGCTTTCAGGAAATAAAGTTAAAAAGTTAGATGGCTTAAGTGCTAATATGCGAGGGAGTCGTATCACGGAGTTCCCCTCCATACTGATCGGACAACTTGGAAAAAATGAAATGCATCCACGAGCTATTTCTGGATCAGAAGTACTGGAGTATTGTCTTGCTAAAATTTTCGAAGGACAAGTCAGATTAGGTGGAAGAATTATCATGCTGGAATGTAAAGACCTTCCTTATCTTGTTCGGTTATACGGAAAATTCGGATTCAATGTGCTGGAGAGAGATTATGCAGAAGGAGAACTTATTCAGATGATAAAGATTCTTGAAGCTGATGAAATTATTGAACTTAAAGAAGAGGATTAACCTCAAATTTAAACTAACTACATACGTATCGTGACAAGCCTATCGTAAATTGTGATGGGTTTTTTTTAGTAGCTGTAGTAAACTGACAAAAGTGCTGGAATAAACAGATTCTGTCGCTTAATTGACCAGTGGTTTCGAAAAATATGCCAGAATAAAGTGACATTTACTGGCTGGATTATTTTGCTTTTCTACATCAACACCAAATGTTCCTTTATACCAAAAGATGAGAGAGTACCAAAATCTATTATTTAATTTAGTGTCCATTCTGTATGTTCCTTTATACCAAAAGATGAGAGAGTACCAAAATCCGCATAGGTGAATCACTGATAATATTAATGTTCCTTTATACCAAAAGATTAGAGAGTACCAAAATGCCGGACACGACCTTTTATTATACGTCTAAGTTCCTTTATACCAAAAGATGAGAGAGTACCAAAATATACGGCGATGAATTCGATTTTAAACCGGAGTTCCTTTATACCAAAAGATGAGAGAGTACCAAAATAACAAACTTAGATAATCTAAATTCTTTTCTGTTCCTTTATACCAAAAGATGAGAGAGTACCAAAATTACTGACCCGCTGGCATTTGTGCGGTGGCAGTTCCTTTATACCAAAAGATGAGAGAGTACCAAAATTGGTTGTTGGATTTAGATTCTAAAAATGTAGTTCCTTTATACCAAAAGATGAGAGAGTACCAAAATTAATCATACTGTCATGGTACTATGGTTTTAGTTCCTTTATACCAAAAGATGAGAGAGTACCAAAATTCGCCCAGTGTGATAGTTTTTTCTTGTGAGGTTCCTTTATACCAAAAGATGAGAGAGTACCAAAATATCTCTTCAACTTCATTATCAGTATAGCTAGTTCCTTTATACCAAAAGATGAGAGAGTACCAAAATGTATCGACTTGTCTTAACTGTTTCACTTTAGTTCCTTTATACCAAAAGATGAGAGAGTACCAAAATACACGGTTCTGACGTCAGCCAATGACAACAGTTCCTTTATACCAAAAGATGAGAGAGTACCAAAATCACGTTTTTCCGTTTCACACTCACACCTAAGTTCCTTTATACCAAAAGATGAGAGAGTACCAAAATGCGCTCAATGTCCTATATAAACACTTGAATGTTCCTTTATACCAAAAGATGAGAGAGTACCAAAATGACCCGGTAATCCCGCAGTTAAACGCCGTGTTCCTTTATACCAAAAGATGAGAGAGTACCAAAATAACGAGGAAAAGATTCGATTCCATCCAGAGGTTCCTTTATACCAAAAGATGAGAGAGTACCAAAATAAGTCAATCCGCCTACTTTAACTTTCTTCAGTTCCTTTATACCAAAAGATGAGAGAGTACCAAAATTATTCAGATCAGAAATTAATGCTATCGTTTGTTCCTTTATACCAAAAGATGAGAGAGTACCAAAATATGCTCATTGAGTTCACCCGATCGAGTGATGTTCCTTTATACCAAAAGATGAGAGAGTACCAAAATCAATTTTCACACGCTGCTTTCGTTGTTGAGGTTCCTTTATACCAAAAGATGAGAGAGTACCAAAATAGACAATCTCTTGGTCGTTCATATTGAATCGTTCCTTTATACCAAAAGATGAGAGAGTACCAAAATGGGTGCTGCCTTTCTCTACTGTGTTGTTGTGTTCCTTTATACCAAAAGATGAGAGAGTACCAAAATAGTTAATATCCGTACTAAACGGTAAATAAAGTTCCTTTATACCAAAAGATGAGAGAGTACCAAAATTAATATGAACCCTAGTGATATTCTCTTTCCGTTCCTTTATACCAAAAGATGAGAGAGTACCAAAATTAATTTAATAATACGAGCATACTTATTGACGTTCCTTTATACCAAAAGATGAGAGAGTACCAAAATCCTCTGACATACCTGATACATCTAACATATGTTCCTTTATACCAAAAGATGAGAGAGTACCAAAATCTTTCGTTAGATTGTAGGAGGACCCTACCAGTTCCTTTATACCAAAAGATGAGAGAGTACCAAAATTATAGGCCTGATTCAAACATTCGTATAGGTGTTCCTTTATACCAAAAGATGAGAGAGTACCAAAATCCCGAGGGGCCAGTAACGAATGAATCGCTCGTTCCTTTATACCAAAAGATGAGAGAGTACCAAAATCGCCTTGAGTCAGGAAGTGATCTCGTAGCGGTTCCTTTATACCAAAAGATGAGAGAGTACCAAAATATATCCGATACAATCTCTTTCACCATCGTAGTTCCTTTATACCAAAAGATGAGAGAGTACCAAAATCGACTAACTCGCCAGAATCGAGCACAATCAGTTCCTTTATACCAAAAGATGAGAGAGTACCAAAATATCGAATGTGTCGCATGAGCATTCACATCAGTTCCTTTATACCAAAAGATGAGAGAGTACCAAAATACATTGCACCAGACGATGAAACCACAGAAGGTTCCTTTATACCAAAAGATGAGAGAGTACCAAAATGTTCAATGGATTGGTATTAGTAATCTGTTTGTTCCTTTATACCAAAAGATGAGAGAGTACCAAAATGAACGCTGAAATTATTGTCCAACGAGTTGAGTTCCTTTATACCAAAAGATGAGAGAGTACCAAAATCGGGGAGCTTCAAGGTTTAAGTTCAGCGTTGTTCCTTTATACCAAAAGATGAGAGAGTACCAAAATGAACGCTGAAATTATTGTCCAACGAGTTGAGTTCCTTTATACCAAAAGATGAGAGAGTACCAAAATTGAAAGCCCGACAGAAGAAAACTTTTTGTTGTTCCTTTATACCAAAAGATGAGAGAGTACCAAAATGGGTAGTCTGCGACTTAATTGCTGTTCTTTGTTCCTTTATACCAAAAGATGAGAGAGTACCAAAATCTAAATTTATATCACGATTGTTTGTTCGAAGTTCCTTTATACCAAAAGATGAGAGAGTACCAAAATCTCTTTCAAAGTGGGTGACCGATACCCTTTGTTCCTTTATACCAAAAGATGAGAGAGTACCAAAATACTAGGTGGTGCGTTTGGGATAGCTTCAGAGTTCCTTTATACCAAAAGATGAGAGAGTACCAAAATCGTGGAAAGAAAGAGTTGGTTAAAGAGCAGGGTTCCTTTATACCAAAAGATGAGAGAGTACCAAAATGGTGATTAGTCCTGGTATTATTAGCCTGTTGTTCCTTTATACCAAAAGATGAGAGAGTACCAAAATGCAGCGCTGGTGTCACATCCACATCCATGTGTTCCTTTATACCAAAAGATGAGAGAGTACCAAAATTGCTCTATCCCAGTTCTCTCTGTTCTTCCGGTTCCTTTATACCAAAAGATGAGAGAGTACCAAAATAGCATCTGCCTATATGGTGGGTGCTTTTTAGTTCCTTTATACCAAAAGATGAGAGAGTACCAAAATCATCAGCAATGAATAACCAGCCAGGATCTGGTTCCTTTATACCAAAAGATGAGAGAGTACCAAAATCGGCTTCTTCGATAAACGCTTTAGATATATGTTCCTTTATACCAAAAGATGAGAGAGTACCAAAATATCATCAGGAAAAGCTTCAGTCAGCATATAGTTCCTTTATACCAAAAGATGAGAGAGTACCAAAATAACGGTGAAATAGATGATTATGAAGCCTATGTTCCTTTATACCAAAAGATGAGAGAGTACCAAAATAGTTCATCATTTGGTTGAGCCGAGTCCATTGGTTCCTTTATACCAAAAGATGAGAGAGTACCAAAATAAAGCTCGGCATAATGTAACTAGGCTCGATGTTCCTTTATACCAAAAGATGAGAGAGTACCAAAATAAAAAGTGACACTGAGCCAGTCTACGAGCGTTCCTTTATACCAAAAGATGAGAGAGTACCAAAATTCCAAGTGGTGGCGGTACAGTCATAGCAGAAGTTCCTTTATACCAAAAGATGAGAGAGTACCAAAATCTTAATCCTGAACGGTAAATGACTCGTTTTGTTCCTTTATACCAAAAGATGAGAGAGTACCAAAATCAATCGGGGCTGAAGTCCTGCCGATATTTAGTTCCTTTATACCAAAAGATGAGAGAGTACCAAAATCAAAATCGAACAGCACACGATCAATGATGCGTTCCTTTATACCAAAAGATGAGAGAGTACCAAAATGACGACCAAGTGACGGGTCTATCGGCTTTTGTTCCTTTATACCAAAAGATGAGAGAGTACCAAAATTTGCGTCATATACTGGTCTACTGCCAGCTGGTTCCTTTATACCAAAAGATGAGAGAGTACCAAAATACATAAATGACGAATCATTTTCGGGTGCGTGTTCCTTTATACCAAAAGATGAGAGAGTACCAAAATTAGCGCTAGAAGTATTCTTAGGGACAGTCTGTTCCTTTATACCAAAAGATGAGAGAGTACCAAAATGCCATATTGACGTTAAATAAGTTAGACCGTGTTCCTTTATACCAAAAGATGAGAGAGTACCAAAATTACTTCCCTCCTCGATCTGCAATCTAGGTAGTTCCTTTATACCAAAAGATGAGAGAGTACCAAAATGCTCGATGGCGTACATCATACTGGTTATAGTTCCTTTATACCAAAAGATGAGAGAGTACCAAAATGATGGCTATAATCGGGAAATAAATTTATTAGTTCCTTTATACCAAAAGATGAGAGAGTACCAAAATGGGTGCTTAAAAAGTTGACAAACAGTTTGAGTTCCTTTATACCAAAAGATGAGAGAGTACCAAAATAAGATCTCGACTGTCTCACTATAATCTGGCGTTCCTTTATACCAAAAGATGAGAGAGTACCAAAATTTAGTTCTCCAACCGAGCGAAAGGGTACTTCGTTCCTTTATACCAAAAGATGAGAGAGTACCAAAATACAATAAGAGCTTTAACGAGCTCTGTGTAGGTTCCTTTATACCAAAAGATGAGAGAGTACCAAAATAGTTAGAAGCAAGGGAAAAAGCTTTGCAGAGTTCCTTTATACCAAAAGATGAGAGAGTACCAAAATTATGCCGTTCCAAAGCGATTCCCATATCTGTGGTTCCTTTATACCAAAAGATGAGAGAGTACCAAAATACCACCTTTGCTGGATTGTGGTTAAATGTTGTTCCTTTATACCAAAAGATGAGAGAGTACCAAAATTTCTGTGTATGTCACTCTTACCTCTCCTATGTTCCTTTATACCAAAAGATGAGAGAGTACCAAAATATATCCGTTACATTCCCGAATTTGTGCATTGTTCCTTTATACCAAAAGATGAGAGAGTACCAAAATGAGATGATCCATTCATTGACAAGCACCGCAGTTCCTTTATACCAAAAGATGAGAGAGTACCAAAATGCTTCGTTGTAGATATCTTTAAACGCCGCAGTTCCTTTATACCAAAAGATGAGAGAGTACCAAAATCTTCACCAACCGGCTTGTACCATAAGTCATGTTCCTTTATACCAAAAGATGAGAGAGTACCAAAATACTGAAAGCGCAAGACAGCGATACATTCAGGTTCCTTTATACCAAAAGATGAGAGAGTACCAAAATTTGCTGATGTTAAACAATTCATTGGTCTGCGTTCCTTTATACCAAAAGATGAGAGAGTACCAAAATCATAACCTCTTTGGATACAAGTTCCTCTTTGTTCCTTTATACCAAAAGATGAGAGAGTACCAAAATAACCATAAAGACGTGTACGATATGGCGACTGTTCCTTTATACCAAAAGATGAGAGAGTACCAAAATGGCACTGAACAAAACTGTTGTAAAAATATTGTTCCTTTATACCAAAAGATGAGAGAGTACCAAAATGCCATTTTCATTATAACCTATTATCTTGCAATGAAGCAATGTAACTTTGATATTCAGGTGGAATCCCCTTGTAATCAACGGAAAACGAGATGTCTGATAAATAAAAAAGTAAGTAGAGATAAATAAAAGTCTCCAACTTATCCACAGATGGTAGTGCTAAATTAATCGTTTTCTTGTCATACTTATCCACAAGTTCAATATACCAATTTACTGCATCATTATATATGTCTTCTTTAAATACAAAGGGAAGTAGATCCTCAATATCGCTTTTATATTTTAACAAACTGCAGGAGTTAATAATTTTTTCATCATGAATAACATTAACTGAACCCCGAAAGACATGCGATGTAATGACAATAAAGTAATCAGTCTGAAGATTCATAAATTTATCCAGTTGCTCAAGTTCAAATAAATTTAATTCAAGTTCAGGATTAATGATCAGGAAAATATTTCGTTTACTACTATTTAATTTTCTGGTTATTCGAAGCTGCTGTTTTAATTGCAGGAAGGAATCATTTTTATCACTCTCTATTTTTAAGTTCTTTTTTATTAACTGCTTTTTAAAATCTGAAAGGGTAATTTTATCTTCATATCCTAGTTCTTCGTTAAGAAAATATATCTCTTCCTGTAATTCGTCCCAACTTTCTACTAACTGTTTATAAAAAGGGGAGAGTTCTAAATAAGAAAAAAATGAATCCATTATGCTGCCATTATTATTTTTCACATCTTCAGAGATGAATGAGCTTGAATAAGAAAGGATGTTTAGCTGATAATCTTTGTGGTTTATCTTTTCATTCCCTTCATACAGATTATATTTATTTTGGCTAATTGTGTCTTTTATCAGATAAATCATATTTTCCCACTGATTGGCTGATCCTTTTAGCACCGTTACTTTATCAAGCAATAATGTCGTTGACTTTCCATCGTCAAAAATCCATTCCCTCATAAAATCACCATCGTATTATCAGTCAACGTATTTTCCGTGACCGTCTTATCTCCAACCAGCAGATACATTTTATTGTACTGTTTTTCAGTGACAGCCATTGCTCTGACCGATCCATGAAAAGGGAGATTTTGTCTCAATGTCATCATATATGTATCCAGAGCACTGCGATTCGGAAAAATTTTTGAATAAACTGAAAACTGTACCATCGTAAATCCGTTAGAAATCAAATACTTTCTAAACCTAGAGTAGGCTCGTCTTTCTTTACGTGTATTCATTGGCAGATCAAAAAATAGCATGAGTCTCATGAATCTATATGGAGATCCCATTAGCTGGGTAGATCAGGAGATCTGTATTTTCTTCATCCATAGATTTTATATAACTTTGGATGAGAATGGCTATTGCATTTAATATCGTTTGTTTTTGATTGCCAATCAATATTTTATTATTACTAATCAGGTAGACGAGTTTTTGTTTTGTCTGTTTATCAAGGTAATCTTTTTCATCCATCAGGATACTGATCCATAAATCAACAATTGGTCTGAATGGTTCGATTAAATCATCCGCTAAATTGAATGCATTATACTGATTAATATGACCAATTCCCAGAGCAGGGTGGAGCCCATGAGCGATAATACTGCGAGCAACGGTTGACCTTAAAACAATATATCCGTAATTTAAACCAGAATTAATGCCGTCCAAACTATCGCGATCACGAATAAAAGAGTCCCCGAACAACGTTTTAAAATATACCTTAGCAGCGTGACCTTCACGGTTTGTTTTATCCGCCAACTGCACTGCCTCAGCTAAATCGAATAGCTGATGAATAACTGATTCGTTTTTCTTTAAATGGTCTAAAATAGAGGCTTGATTATAAATTTTAATTTGAATCAATTGCTGCCACATGTGCTGTTTGATCGATTCAGACCAGCTAATTTGCTTTTTCAGTACTTTGGATGATTGATGATGGCTATGTGGGGACAGAATGTATGTATTCGGAAGATGTTTTTCATCACAAAAAACCATTAAAATATGATACTTTGCCAGTTTATTGATAATGCGTGCTGTTACTATAGTCTGCTGATTATCGACAATGATAGTATGGATATCTGAAAGAGGGATGAGTATCTCTGACTCATCTCTAATCACTTTCAGGTTATCTAAGTACAACCGTAACTGATCAGCTTTTTCAATGTAGACTACTCGCCAACTCATTAGTATTCACCTCATTCATTTTAATTTTGTATACAGAAAAAGCCCCAATAAAGGGGCTTTTATCTGTGATCTCGGCATAAAGCCTTTTTTTGGTAGGTTCTCTCAACCTTTGGTATAAAGGAGTCCTCCGTCGAGGACATCTTTATTCTACCAAGAGACACCACAATTGTAAACCTTTAATTTTAAATTGATTTAATCTTACTTTGAAATTTCTCATTATCTATTAGAAATTCATTACCAAGTACATCAACGCCATATTTTTGTATGTTATTCAAAGAACTAGGTGCAGGAAATTGACGCTTTTCATTTTTAAAACTAATATCATAAATTTCAATTTTATTTTGTCTAGGATTAGCATCTCCTCTAAATAGCTTATCATATTGGACCAGCTGACTTTCTTTCTCTCCAGTTTCGGGATTAATAATTTTCTCGATTTTATCATATGATATCCGATCGTTCTTATAAAAACTGTACTCAAACTCATAAGACTCATCAATATTTTTATAAGGGGCAGCCAATCCATCTTTACCATAGTACTTATCTAAATCAAGTACATACTCATTTCCAATTTTTTTGAACCAGTTATAGGGGACACCCAAGTATTTATATTTACCCTCATCATTTTTGTAGACATCGATGCGTACACTCTTACGACTCAAAAGAACAACGACTCTTTTAGACTCAGGATATTTGTTAGTAATATCGACATGGATACCAAGTTTGCTGTCCAGATACTTCAAACTCTTGACCGGAACTTTTCCGTCTTTTAGGATATACTTATGCTCTTTAAAGTAATCCTGAAATGGATTCTCTGCATGTTTATGTTCTTCCATTACTTTTAAGAGTAACTTCCAAGTCTTAGGATCATGTTGAGCCATTAGAAAATTATCGGGATTTTTATCAATTTTTTTCTTAATTGCATCAAATCCTTTTTTATCCATCTCATAAATATTCTTCTCTTTAGCTACCAAATATTTCTCGCCGTCTTTTTCGCGGGTAGAGTAGAGGGTCTGATTGGTCATAGTACGATTTGGTTTTCTATCCACTTTATGTGAATATTTGATTTCACTTTCCATGTTTCGCAACCAGTGAATGAACTTAAGGGTAGGGGAGGAAAAGATTTCTTCTTCACCTAGAATCTCTCCAGTTTCAGTATTGACTGCTATTCCTTCACGATTAAAGTCAACGGCTTTGAACTGTTTCAATATTGGCGTCGTACCAATTGCAGCGACAATTAGCGCATCGATAGCATGATGGGCGTGACTTTCATCTCTATCTTTGTGCAAGCGGGCCCGACGTCTCAAAGCTGAAGTGAAACTTCCTCTGATAGACAAAACTTTAGTATCAACTTCATTATTCATATAAAACGTTCTTAAATTAGATGAGAAGCTGCGCATCGCATAACGAGTATCAACTAAATTTCGGTTAATAAAATTTTTCTGTACTTCTGGATCATGCTGAATATCTCGTTGTTCAAGTAAATAGTTCAACTTACTTTTAGATAACTTTCTCGATTTAAATAGATTCATGCATTCTGCTTTAAATTCTTCAAATGATCGCTTAGCTTTTCCACTTTGGAAATACTGGAAGGGGGTAAGCTGACCTTTATCCTGATTCTCCTGACGGTAACAGAGCACTTTATTTTGTTGGCTGTCATCAAACGAATAGGAGAGCGGAATAATGTGATCAATTTCAAACTGATAATGTTCTTTAACAATATCGTGAGGTAAAATTTGTTTGCCGGTGTAAGTACATTTATAGTCCTGACTGTCCATTAACTTTAATGCCAGCATTTGCTTACCGTTGAGTTTTAAATCTTTCAGTTCTTTGACTTCTAACAATTTAGCCATTTTTTTCTCGAAATCACCTTGCTTTTTCTGGAAATTACGATATGACTGCTTAGCTTCATCACTATTTTTTTCTCTCGCCATTTCAACAACGACGTGAGAGAGTTCACCATGTTTATCCCTTACCGCATTTGTTACTTTAATCGCTTCACGATGAGCACGTCTGGCAACAGTACTTAAGATTGCTTCATCATCAAATTGAATTTTAGATCCTTTCTGAAGTTGTTCTAATCGACTTTTTCCTAACCCATGATCTGTGAAGAGCTGCATCTGGTTTTTACTGGTTGACCAGAGTTCAGGTAGGATAAGATCCATCGCTTTCTTGGATAACGCATGATATTCTTTAAAAGATGTGTCATTAACTAATGCTGCTATAACGTCGTTTAGGGGATCATCGTAGTGTGTATTGAACACTTCACTTAATTGCTCTTCACGTCGAGTGATACTTTTTTCAGCTGTCAATATTTCAGCAATTTGATCAAGGACATCATGGTTATTAAAGAAGTCAGCAGGTAACGTAATATCTTTTAAATCTTTTTTTAATTTTTTTAATCCAACGAACTCAGTAAATATAGGATTATTGGTTTTCAAGTCTAATCTGGCACCTTTAATATCTAGTTCATTGAATAAACCAATTAATTTGGCAATATTTTTCAATGTCACTTTTTTGCCTTTTTCAGCAAAATTTTCTATAAGATATTGTTTATGCTTTTCAGTCAATCCTTCAACTTCTCCACTTTCATCGCTTGGAAAACGCAAGTTATTCAAGTCATTAAGCAGGTTGAAAAGCTCAGCTGTGTACGCTTTTTTGGGAATTCTAAATTGATCTGTAAAATAAGTCCCTCGACCACGCATTTTATCAATCATTGACTCATGCTGTAAAATACCATGTTCGTCATAAAAATATTGACCATATGGGGTAGGAGACTTTTTTGATCCCGGACCATCATAGTATTGACGGCGGTTATTGATTAAGTCTATAATACCTTTCTGAAATTCTTCATCAATTTCCGAGTGAAATTCCATTTGCTTTTCAAGCAAAGCATTTGCTTCGTTTATGTAATCACTCGTTTTAAAGCGATTTGTATGATTACGAACGACTTCGTTATTTTTCAATTTCTCGTACTGAATCTCAATAACGTGTTTATCTTCCAGTTTCTTGGCATTCCTCTTCAGTTGTTCTTTAGTAGATAGTTCACTTCCTGATGTTTTTTCATCCTCTTGAGGTGTATCAATAGTTGTCCCGCGACGTTTGACCAAGTGGTATAAAGCTGCGGTCAATTCTTTTTTGCTCAATTCTTCATGTAGTCCCTTATATCTTACTCGGTAAGGGTCAACAGAACCAATATTTTCAGAGCTATACCCATGTGAATCTAAAAAGTCTTTTGCTCTTTCCAGACGATGCTTGCGACGTCTTTTCAATCGACGAGAACCTCTAAAATTTCGGCGATCCTCATTCGCGTTTCTTGTGGCCTCCTCAAATAGACGAACACCAGCATCAACTACTTCATTTGTGTCTTTATCGATGATTCCCCAGCCAACACTTGATATACCAATATCGAGCCCTAAAACTAAGTTTGTCATTTTAAACCCTCCAGACATAATTATAAATATATTAAATAGTTTATCATGAAAAGGGGTACAATATATATGAATAATCAAAATTTGTTTAGAGTATTCATGCATAATACATGTTAATATTAGTAATAAGATAGTTTTCAAAATTATTAAGAAAAAATAATAAATCCTAATACATTTGACCACCTTTACTACTTTAAATTAGTAGCAACTGAAGAAATAATAATCTTGATAAATCAGGGGACGTATGAATACAGAAGATAAAAATTTGCATATAGAACTTCAAAGTGATAGTAAGGCTAGTTTCGATTTAGACAGACTGATTTATGACTTTGAAAGTGATATAGACCTACTCTCAAGCCATGCTGATTCATACGATTATTTAGTATCTATTGGCAGCGGGATATTAAGCGGGTTACTTGATACTTTATGGGTTGGCGATTTCAGTTTAGAGCGAGGACGTAATATTGCCAGCGACGAAGTAGATACCTTCGTCATTAAGATGGCTAAGCTAGTGGGATGTGAAGCAGATGATTTACAAGCCTCAGTTAGATTTCTTGAGAATAAATTTCCAACTCCAAGTGATGGGAATACTTCTGCTTTTGGTGGTAGCCTCCAGCATCATCTAAGAGATTTTGCACATCACCCCTCAATTGTAGGACTAATGTTTTCACTTCTTACTCAGTTTACAAATAAATCTTACGGGACAAACAATTATAGACAATTTATAGTTTTAGACGTGCTAGATAAAAGTAAAGCTTTCATCGGAGATGATGTGCCATCCAAAATATCTAAAGGAACAATCACTTGGTTCTTTCATCTCGTAAGTGACATGGCAGGTTCTAGTCATACTGCAGGTAATAGCGGTGGAACAGGTATACCAGGTCCATTACTCTCTCTAGCCAAAGAACTTTCTATACTACCCATTTTCAAAAACATAACTATCGGAGACACTTCCCTATCTGAATTATTGTCAAAACTCTTTAATGGCACTTTACTAGCCCAACATGATGACTCAGGTACAATCATTAAAAACACAGAACTGAGGTTTGATCTGCGCAGTGAAATGGGTCTTGGAATTGAGATAGGTCGACAAACCATTCCGGTCATTGCTAATGAGTGTATCGTTAGAAGTTTCTATTTTATACGACGCCTTGCTTTAGAAATTAAGGAGAACGATATCCAAACAATCTCGGATTTAAAACAAATTAACTGGGAGGATGTACGGCCTTATAACAATCCAACAGTAACTAGAATGCTAACAATTGCAACAGGAGTCTTTACTACTATAGATGTCGGAGATTCAATCATCACCCAAAAATACTGGGTGTCTATTAATTACATGGGTGTTGGGAGATTTGCCGTTGCTATAGGTGAAGACGTTACCTGGTGTATAAAATCTCGCAAAATTAAAGAAATCAGAAATATGTATAAGGATATCCAGCAGTTTGTATACGAGAAATCAGATGATACTATTAATAAAAGGATAGGTGCCGATATGACTACCGATAATTTTGGATTAACAGTCGAACAAACAGAGATTTTGTATAATCTTGAATACTACAAGACCTTGAATGATATACGACAGACAAAAACACCTCGAAAAACTCAGAATATAAAGCTTCTGAAACATGAATGGCTTAAAGAATGGAAACATTATATATCAAAGGGATTCTCAAGCTTCCTGCAAATTGAAGACGCTGAACTTCACTGGTATACTGAGCAGGAATTGATTGCTATAGTCGAAGAAAATGCTCCACAAAGCACGTGGTTCAGATTGATACTGCTCGAAGTCATGCTCTTTGAACCTTATTATCCACTGGGACTTGAAAAAGATAAAAATAATAATGATATCCCAAGTAAAAAATACAAGACCTTGCAAAACGTAGTTAATGGCTATAAGAAGGGAACTGGGGATGACTATATTGATGCATTTTTCTCTGGAAGCTATTACCCAAATGATTACATACAAAGACTGCGCAAATCTTATAATAAAGTATTAAGAGATCTTAATGAAGTTCTCAAAACAGTCATTAAAACTCTCTCCATTACGTCAGCCATAACAATCTTAGCAGTGGTTACAGCAGGTGCATTTGCTCCATCAATCGCGGTAGCCTTGGTCGGATCGAATTTTGCTGGATTAAGCGGAGCTTCCTTAACAGCTGCGTCTCTTGCTTATCTTGGGGGAGGAGCAGTTGCTGTTGGAGGAGCTGGAATGGCCGGAGGAACAATCGCGGTTGTAGGTGGAGGTGCATTTCTGGGAATAGGACTGGGGGCTGGTGTTGGAACTGTCGTAGGGACTGCTGGTTTCCTTGGAAAGAGAGATACCATTCTACAATCTGAAAAGCTTCTTGTTTCGGTTAGAGAAATATTTCTTAATGACGAACATGATACCATTTATTCAAACACTGTCTACGAACAATATGTTCAAAAAATAATGGCTATCGAAAAAGGGATCGTCGAATTAAAACATCAAGCTGATGATTTAAACGTAAAAGATAAGAAGAAACTTCTCGTCGAAATAAAAAACGCTGAAGAATCTGCTAAAGTAATGATAATCGCAAAGAATAATATGAAGAAATTTATAAGCTCTTTCGAAATAGGATTAGACCAGGCATAATAGTTTCATGTAAATATAGAATAGGGCAGGTGATCAACATGAGCGAACTAGAATCATTCTCGGATTTATTTCAGAACAAACTATTTAGAATACCGGATTATCAGAGAGGGTATGCGTGGAAACAGAGTCAGCTTGTGGATTTCTGGGATGATTTGGTGCATCTACAGGAAGGGAGATATCATTATACAGGATTGCTATCTTTGAAAGCAGTGCCTAAAACTGAGACTAATAAATGGAATAACGACCAGTGGCTTATTAACAATAGAGGATACAAAGCCTATCATGTCGTTGATGGCCAACAGAGATTAACGACTTTCTCCATTTTAATGAATGAAATCCTTACGTTCGTTAAAGGACTTGAAGAAAATGATGGAAAAACAGAAGATGAAATAGTGATCAGCTATGAAACATTAACCTCTATTCGCTCAAAGTATATATCCCAAAAAAGACCACCTCAAAATATGGTCACGACGTATTTGTTTGGATATGAAATGGATAACCCGAGTGCTGACTACCTGATTCATAAAGTGTTTGGCGAGCCTCATAGTGGGAGCATGAAAGAAACGTATTATACCCAAAATTTGAAATTTGCTAAAACTTTCTTTTCAGATTGCTTAGAAAACTTATTTAAGTCAGAAGGTTTGGATGGCATTGAAAAACTGTATCATAAGCTGGCTTTTCAATTAATGTTTAATATTCATGAAATCGAAGAAGATTATGATGTTTTTGTCG
Source organism: Alkalibacterium olivapovliticus (assembly GCF_003003275.1). Lineage (GTDB taxonomy): Bacteria > Bacillota > Bacilli > Lactobacillales > Carnobacteriaceae_A > Alkalibacterium > Alkalibacterium olivapovliticum. The sequence goes on along the minus strand of NZ_PVTO01000001.1, from coordinate 191,628 downwards.
CCTTTGAGACCATGAATAATCGCGGGAAAAAGCTGTCCAATTTGGAACTTCTCAAGAACCGATTGATTTATTTAACGACTTTATATGACGATGATCAACTGGATTCTACTGATAAAGATGAACTGAGGAAGAAAATCAACAATTCCTGGAAAGAAGTCTATTATCAGTTAGGCAGAAACCAGAATTCACCATTGGCAGATGATGAATTCCTACGAGCTCATTGGACTATCTATTTTCAATATACACGCAATACTGGGAATGATTACATTAATTTCCTGCTCAACAAATTCTCGGCTTTGAATATTTTTGAGAAGCATATTGTCTTACTGGAAGAAGAGACTATTGAACCAATAAACGATGACCCTCTAAAAGACGATGATGGTGAAGAGATCATTGAAGAAGATTTCTCGGTAAATGTCAGTAAACTTGCTCCACATGAAATACGTGGGTATGTAAATAGTTTAAAAGATATTTCAGAGTACTGGTACATGTCCTATTTCCCGGAGCATGGTGATATAAATACTGAAGAAAAAATATGGCTTCATCGGTTGAATCGAATCGGAATTGGCTACTTCAGGCCCCTCATAGCAATTTCACTGTTACCTGAGCAGAACATTACAGTTGATGAGCGAGTGATGCTCTTTAAGGCTATAGAACGCTTTATTTTTGTTTGCTTCAGAATGGGTACATTCCAATCCAGCTATAAGAGCAGTTTTTACTATAGAGAAGGACGAGATTTATACCAAGGCGACATTACTGTTCATGATATTATTAAGTCACTTAATGAATCTGTTGAAGAAGACTTGAATACTGCCTTAAAAAATTTCTCCACAAAAATGGATACTCGTTTTTCAAAACACGAAGGATTTTATTCGTGGCGAGACCTTAAGTACTTGCTTTACGAGTATGAATACGAAAAAGCAATGCATTCAGGTATAAAAAAAGTAGGATGGGAACCATTTACTACAATTGAAAAAGACAGGGTATCTATTGAACATATTCTTCCTCAAACTCCAACAAAATGGTACTGGAGAAACCAGTTTAGGCAGTTTACAGGAGATGAAATCAAGACTTTATCTGGCTCCCTTGGGAACTTACTTCCTCTATCTCAAAGTGTCAATTCTTCATTGCAAAACGACAGTTTCCCGGATAAGAAATCTGTTAACACACCTGGTAGAAGAGGATATAGAGACGGCTCACATTCAGAAATAGAAGTGTCTGATCAAGAAGAATGGAACGCAACGACTATCCTTAATCGTGGTCTTAAGTTATTAAATTTCATAGAAAATCGATGGGATTTTTCTTTTGAAGGTGAACAGGAAAAGCTAGATTTACTCCATATCGGCTTTGTCAAAGAAGAAAGAGAAGATGTTGAAGAAATACCTGAAGAGATTACTTTGACACTAGATGAAATTCCTACAACTAATGGTGCCGAAATGACTATTTCTGAATTTCAACTAGATTTCTGGACTAATTTTATCAATTATTGTACAGAAATCGGAAGAGAATCAGAAATAGCTTCAAGAAGTCCATATTCTCATAATTATTATGATGTGAAATTTTCCAATAAGAATTATCATATTTTTTTTAATATTATCGGAAGTGACATTATTAGAGTTGGTATATACATCTATAATGAAAATGTTTTCAAATTGATAGAACAGCAGAAAGATAAAATAGAACAAATTTGCGGGTTTGAGTTAGATTGGTACACCAGCAAAGAAGACAGTGTCGCAAAAAGGGTACTGTATTCATCTACGACTGACTTGCGTGACAGATCGAACTACCATCAAAATTTCGATTGGCTCATCTCGCATTATGACAAATTAAAGAGAGCTTTAGATGTTGTAGAGCCTCTATAAAATTCACTTTATCAATAATATATTGTATCAGACGATTAAAAGAGTTCGACTAAAACTTAAAAAAACAGTTTATTAAATAAGTGTTTCTAGAGGTGGAGGTGACATACGATGAAAGCTGTATTTGAAGAAACGTTACTAGCCGAAAGCAGCAATACTGAAGTAGTCGAAAACAATCACTACTTCCCAAGAGAAGACGTCAACATGGACTACTTGATCAAAAGCGAGACGCAGTACACGTGTCCCTGGAAAGGGGATGCCACTTATTATCACATCATTACCGGAGAAGACAATAAAACCGATGGGGCCTGGTCCTATGAGGCGCCCAAAGAAGCAGCGAAAAACATCGCAGGTCATATCTGTTTCGAAAAAGAATTAGTTAGTGAATAAATCGACTATAATAGTAAGGCTCTTCTCATTATTGATCATGGGAAGAGCCTTTTTCTGCTTTTTGTGATCCTTGAAGCTCTAACTTTCAGTTTTAATGCACTTATTTGATATACTGTGACTAGATAAAATCGATAGTGAACGTATACAGTTAAGGAGAGATCGTTATGCCAAAAGAACTACTGTTTATCCGTCACGGAAAAGCTGAAGACCGCTCGTCCACTAAGGATGATACTAAACGTCAATTGACCAAGAAGGGGAAAGAAGAGTTTAATGATTTCGTTTCATCAATGAAAGAAGAACTGACAACGGAAAATACTATTCATGTCTGGACCAGTCCTTTAAAACGGGCTAAACAGACAGCCTCTATAGTGAGTGAACAGTTGGGATGGCCAAAAGCAGATACAAAAGAGTTTATCGCAGCTGGAGATTTTAAAGCCTTGATGGATGAAGTCGCTAACTTGGATCCCGATACTAGAGTAGTACTCGTTGGGCACAAACCGACTTTAGGCCAATGGGTGGAAAAATTAACTGGGTCTGAGTATTCATTTAAAAAAGGTGGCATGGCCCTTGTCAGTTTAGCTGACGATGACCAGACAAAAGGAACACTTATCTGGGATAGTGATCCTAAATTCAAAAAAAAAAGCAATGAGGAAGCCGAAGTCCTGAGAGATATTCTTTTAAAACAAGCAGGTAAAATGAAGCAGTCTTATGAGCACTTCCGAAACAACCCTTATTCACCCAAACGGATACACCGTTTTCGAATAACCATGCGCAAAATGCGGTCCCTGCTCCATTTTGTTAAACCACTTATAGGTAAAGAAACGTACAATGAGCTGAATAATTTGATTAAAGACTCTACACACCGGATTGAGCCGATACGAGAAGCGGATGTGCTGATTGCATCGTGTGGAGAACGGGCACTGGAAGAACCTGGGCTGATTGACAATTACGCTGACGTGTTCAAGTATCTGCATAATGAGCGGCGCAAATGGATCCGGAGCCGTCTGACAGATAGCATGATTTCAGCTTTTGAAAAAATGCTCGAAGAGACAGAACAGGCGATTAACCACCTGACATTTAACGAAGAGAAGGCGACAGACGGCAAGTGGGATTCGTACCTTCAAAACCGCTTCAACAAGAAAAAGAAAAAAGTGTTGGACTCATTTAAACAGGCGGATCATTCTGATCACAAATCAGCCCATGGCGTGAGAAAACAGGCCAAGAAGCTGCGTTATGCTGCCAAGGGATATAAGGATATACTGCCCTCTAAAGAAGTCAAAAAGGTGAAGAAGAAAGCAGAAGCCATTCAAGATGAACTGGGCTTGATTTGTGACCTTTATAAAAATAGTGAACTCCTAACAACTTACGCTGAAAAAGCGAAAGACAAGGAATTAGAAAAAGCATTTACTACACTGGCTGAAAGACAAAGTACGCTTAGAGAAGACGTAATCGAAAACCATTCTGAACTCAACAATTCATAGTCAAAGCAATATGATAGGTTTAAGTGAAGGAGGGAAGCATATGAGTGCTGAAAAAACACTGAGAACGTGTGAGAAAGGCCATCAGTTTTACAAAAGCAGTGACTGTAAGAGTTGTCCAATCTGTGATAAAGAATCTAAACCAGAAACTGGCTTTTTATCAGTAGTATCTTCTCCTGTTAGAAGAGCATTATTATCTGAAGGGATAGACACCCTTGAAAAACTGTCAGAGCATACGCAAAAAGAGATTCTGGCACTTCACGGGATAGGACCGTCCTCAATTCCCGTTTTAAAAGCATCTCTTGAAGAAGAGAACCTTGATTTTAAATCATGATGCCTAATCGATTAAACGTAGGAATGAGGCTGGGACAAAAGTCCTAGCCTCTTAACTGTACCCTATTAATTAACCGTCTCCTTTTTCAAATGAGGGGTAAAGTGTCATGCCACCATCAACATATAACGTTGTTCCGGTCACATAGCTGGATTCGCTGGAACTTAACCACGCAGCTGCGGCAGCAACTTCTTCAGGTTTACCGATATAATGCATTGGGATCATAGTCAATACTTGTTGTTTTGCTTCATCAACTTCAAACTTCTCCTCATTGATTGAGGTATTGATGGCACCTGGAGAAATAGTATTGACTCTAATTCCTTTGTGGGCATATTCCAGTGCGATACTTTCTGAAAATAGTTTCAGTCCACCTTTACTTGCTGCGTAATGGGCAAATGTCGGCCAGGGTATTTTGTCGTGTACTGAGGACACATTAATAATGTTCCCCTTAATATCATGTTCTAAAAAGTAATTCAGTGCTTTTTTAGACCCCAGGAATGCACCAGTCAGATTGACATTCATGATCATAGACCAGTCTTCAAGGCTCAGTTCATGTGTTGGCGATTGGCTTTGCAAACCAGCATTGTTGACCCATAAGTCCAGGGACCCAAAGTTTTCTTCAGCTGCTTTAAGTAAGGTATCGACGCCTTCTTCAGAACTAATATCCGCTTGGACAGCTACAGCTTTGCCGCCTTTTTCTTTAATCAATTCTACTGACTCATGTACATTATCTTCATCACCGTAATAATTGATGACGACAGACATTTTTTCTTCGCCTAAACGGAGTGTAATGGCTTCTCCAATTCCTCTGGATCCACCCGTTACGACTGCTACTTTTCCTTCTAGATCTTTAAACATTTGTTATCCCCCTTATTTTTTCTTTTAAATTACCCTGTCAATTGATTTTACTGTACCTTACAGTTATCATTTATCAAACTATTAAGCTTAAACAAATAGGAGTAGGGAAGAGAACTAAATAGACAAATAAAATCCGCTGAAAATCGATTATGATTTTTCAGCGGATTTTATCAGTTTACTTGATCCTTTTTTCTATTCATTTGATGTTTCTAGTATTTATCCCCAGACTTTAATTTTGTTTTTACCGCTCTTAAGATTGGATAGAGGGCCTAAGACCGATTTGCCTTCTTTGACCTGTCCTAAAAGATCCTTATTGATGACGACTTCACTGCCATCTGGATTCTCAAATTCGACATCCGTCAGTCTGACACGTTCAAGGGTTTGAGTAGAATGAACGCCACCTTTGATCGTTTCAAATTCATCCGGAAGAGTAATTTCAAGATAGACGTCATTGCCTTCTTCACTGATTTTAAGTTCTGGATTAAAGTCAGAAACAATATTTTCTTCTTCTCTGTCAAAGGGTAGAGCACCGTTTAAATAGGCATTCTGATTAATATAAACAGGTTGCTCGACAACGTTAAATGCCTCATGATCACTGCCTGGCTGATGGTGAACATCGTAGATATATTCTTCAAGAGACGTAGTATACCCGTTATAGTGCGCTGTTCCTGCGTCCTCGATTCCTTCGTCTCCAACAATGATATTATTGTACCAGCGGTCATCTCCTCCGTAAACAGGGGAGAAGCCTTTAATATCCGTACTGTGAGCCTCATGGTAAGGGGTAGAACGGTCCAGCATTTTACGGTGTTCCATTTTACCTCTGACCAGGTTATTGACATAAGCTCCACCTTGCGCATGGTTGTCCAGTGCATAGTCTGCCGTGAAGATATTATGATCGACCAGGAACGGTCCGCTGCTGACTTCGACAAACAGGTCACGGTTGTTGCGGTAGAAGATGTTTCTACTGACGCGCGTGCCTTGCAGTTGCCAGTCAAGCCAAATACCTAACGTACAGTCATGGATACGGTTGTCATGGATTTGTGTATCGATGGCCGCATGGAGTTTAATGCCGGCAATTTCGTGTCCGTAAAACTGACGCTTGATTGCGATGTTGAAGATATGGTTATTATAAATTTCACTGAAGATACAACCCAGGTGCCCGACGATTCCGTTCTGGCCACAGTCATAAATTTTATTGTTTCGGATAATATGAGAGCCGACTTTTTCTTTGCTCCAGCCCGCTTTTTCAGCTGCGAAGACTGTTTCAATCTGATAGTGATAGCCTGGTTTGTCCTGACGCTTAGAGTAGTAATTGTCACCTGTACCGACTTCTTTTCCGATACTGATCCCACTACATTTTGAGTCATGAACGATGTTATCTTCAATAATCCATCCTTTAGCCCAGTTCGGTCCTAGTAATCCTGGCTGATCAGCAGTAGGGGGCGTCCAAGGCGTAGCGGACTGAGCCATTTCAAACCCTTTAACTGTAATGTAATCAATGCCCGTTTTTTCAGGATAGAAAACCGATCTGCGCGCATTCACTTCAATCAGTTCCTGGTTAGGGTCATACTTATGGAAGTTCGCAAACACTGTTGTATTGTCTTCGTCTACTTCCGCAAACCAGACATATTTTGTCTGTTCAGGATCGTGAGCTGCAACAGTTTTTCTCGTCCATCCATCAACTACTTCCGTTACAGTAACGGGGTTAGTGACTTCATCTTTGGTTTCTGCTTCATAAAATGACTTACCGTTTAAATAGACTTCTCCAAGGTGGCGACCAGGATTCTCAACGATCCAGTCTCCATATAGTTCTTCCTTAAATGGATTATAGTCTCCAAAGAACGCATTTGGGATGACAGTTTTCCAGACTGATCCGTCGACCTTTTCCCAGTCTTTCACTTCTTCAGATCCTTTAATCACGACTTTTTCACCTTCAGCTGCACTGTACGTAATGCGTCTGCGGTTACTTAAGCCAGGAAACTTAGGCTTGACCCATTCTCGGTAAACGCCTTCATGAACAACGACACTGTCTCCAGCAATAGCCACTGAGGCTGCTTTGTTAATTGTTAAGAAGGGATCCTGTTTTGTTCCTTTACTTAAATCCGATCCATTCTTCGATACGTGATAGTCAATTCCCACTTGTACATTCCTCCTTGTATTTGATACCTATTATAGGCGTTGGTTATCGTTATTGACAGACTATATTCTGTCAATAGATGGACAATATTAGTGATTCTAGTTGAATAAGGTGAGAGCCGGTTAGTATACGGTCATATCTTCAATACTCTTGGATCGTTTTGTTCCTTGTACTGTGTCTTATTCATAAAAAAACTATATTCACTGTCTAATACGCGACCACATGTTTATTTTCCCTATCAAATCAAGTATACTAGAGGGGTATTGTCATTAGGAGGTGACCAGCAGATGAAAAAATTGTTTCAACATGTAAAAGATAAATTTGGTGTGACGTTTCAGGACGAAAATGTTCTGATAGAGGCGTTTACCCATTCATCCTATGCGAATGATCATCGTGACCAGCAAATCAAAAATCTGGAACGGCTTGAATTTCTTGGAGATGCGGTACTGGAACTTACTGTATCTGATTACTTGTACCATAAATACCCCGATCACCCTGAAGGCCAGTTGACTCGCATGCGTGCGTCAATTGTTCGTGCAGAAAGCCTGGCCAAACTGGCTAAGGAGTTTGACTTGCATACTTATGTCCGTCTGGGCAAAGGGGAAGAACAGATGAACGGCAGAACGCGTCCGTCACTACTATGTGATGTTTTCGAGGCCTTCATTGGGGCGGTATTTGTAGACCAGGGCATGGATGTCGTCATCGACATTTTAAAAGCCATATTATTTCCGAAAATTGATTCCGGTGCTTTCTCTCATGGGATGGATCACAAAACAGCATTACAAGAACTGCTTCAGCGAAATGGGGTTGTCACGATCGAGTATTCTGTCGTGGATAAACGTGGCCCAGACCACGAAAAAGAATTCGTGGTGGAAGTTCGCGTCGAAGGGGACTCATTTGGTGAAGGAGTCGGTCGCTCAAAAAAAGCGGCAGAACAGGCCGCAGCCAAAGTCGCTATGAAGATGTTAGAAGAAGCCAGAGAATCGTAGTGTTCGATTAAACACGAGAATACTATGAAGGAGAGACGATCACGTGCAGTTAAAACGATTAGAAATCAAAGGATTCAAGTCTTTTGCCGATAAGACGGTACTGGACTTTACAGATGGCATCACAGCGGTCGTCGGACCAAATGGAAGTGGAAAATCAAACATTATCGAAGCGATTCGCTGGGTAATGGGAGAACAGTCCGCTAAGACACTTCGAGGTGGCCGTATGCATGATGTCATTTTTTCAGGGACAGATTTGCGTAAATCAATAAACATTGCTGAAGTCACCTTGGTGTTGGACAACCAGGATGGCTTTCTTCCTGTGGCGTTTGAAGAGGTCAGCATCACAAGGCGCATCAACCGCAACGGGGACAGTGATTACCTGATCAACAAGGAAAATGTCCGGTTAAAAGACATCGTTGACTTGTTTATGGACTCGGGACTTGGAAAAGAATCATTTTCAATCATTTCCCAGGGACAGGTCGAAGCGATTTTCAACAGCAAGGCAGAAGACAGACGGGCTATTTTTGAAGAAGCTGCGGGTGTGTTTAAATACAAAACGCAAAAGCAAAAAGCTGAACGCAAGCTCTTTGAAACCCAGGACAATCTAGACCGTGTGCAGGATATTTTATATGAACTGACGGCCCAACTGGAACCATTGAAAGAACAGAAAGACATTGCTCAAAGCTATGTGAAACAAAAGGAAGAACTCACTGATCTGGATATTGCTTTATCTGTCATGCGGATCGATGAATATGTGTCCGAGCAGAAAGGCAACAAAGAACGGTCCCAGACGTTTGGTCAGAACGCTCATGCCCTGGCCGGTCAGATCGAGTCCAGCTCACAGGTTGTCAAGAAGAAAAAACACGCCTTGCATGAGGTCGAGTCTAAACGTGACTCTATCCATGAGCAGCACATTGATCTGATCAAACAAATTGAACGGACCGAGGCTAACCTGCGTTTAGTAGAGGAAAAAGAAAAGCATCAGGATGCCTTTTTAAGCGAAAAACAGGGGTCCTTAACGCAAGAAGAATCCCGTTTAAGGGATTTAAATAATGAATTGGCCACTATAAGTGACCTGTATACCCGTCAGTCCAAGCAAGTCAGTGACTTTAAAGCGGATTACAAACAGAAAGAAGACCAGCTGAAACGGTTGATGGGCAATAAGGAAGAAGCCATTGAAGCGCTGCGGTCAGACTACATTGAAGCCATGCAGCAGAAGACCTCTTTAAAAAATGAAGAAACCTACTTAACGAAGCAGTTGAGTCAGTCTTCCCAGTCTTCTGAGAAGCAGACCCGTGCAGTCGATTCCGTGTCAGAAAAACTGTCTGAAACTCAGACACGTCTAACTCAAAAAGAAGAAGACCTGACCCAGTTGAAAGCTGATCTGGATAAACTGGTTCAGTCATTTAAAGAAACCAAAGCGACACTTGACGACATCAACGGCACCTATCGTCAGAAAGCGAACCGAATTGCTCAGCTTCAGCAGCAGCTTCACCGGTCTCAGGCGAAGCAACAGAGCCTGGTAGAAATGCAGGAAAACTATGCCGGTTATTTTGCCGGTGTTAAAGCTGTTATGACCGCTAAGAATCAGCTGGAAGGCATTGTTGGAACAGTTGCCGATATGATGGATGTACCGGTCAAATTTACAGAAGCGATTGATACGGTACTGGGAGCAGCAAGTCAGTTTGTCATCGTCGAAGATGAAAAAGCGGGACGCGACTCCATTCAGTACTTAAAGCAGAAAAAAGCGGGACGCGCAACGTTCCTTCCACTCACAACAATCAAGAAACGGTCAGTCTCGCATGCGTATGCCGAACGCGCCTCAGCTACAGAAGGATTCGTCGGCATTGCAAGCGACTTGATCAACTATGATGATAAAGTCGCGCAGATAATGGGGAACCTGCTCGGGTCTACTATCGTGGCCGAAGACTTGAAGTCAGCCAATGCGATTGCCAAAGCGGTCCAGTACAACGTCCGTGTCGTCAGTCTTGAAGGAGACGTGATGAACGCCGGTGGATCGATGACGGGTGGAGGTGGTAAACGCTCATCCAATGCACACCTGTTTTCTCAGAAAAAAGAAGAGAAAGCGCTCCGTATTGAAATAGATGAACTGGAAAAAACATTAGCTTTAAGGCAGCAGGAAAGTCAGTCGGAAGAAAAACAGCGCACGGAACTGACTGCCAAACTCGAAGAGCTGCGTAGTACGGGTGAAGACAAACGGCTGGCAGAAAAACAGCTGGAAAATGAAGTCACTCAGCTGACCGACACCGTCAATCGTCTGGAACGCGAGAAAAAAGGACTCCTCTTTGAAATGAACGAGTCGACCAGTGAAGAACAGTCATTGACCGAACAGTTGGCTGATGTACAGGCTAAACGCCAGCAGGCTGACTCTGCCTTAACAGAACTGAAAGCCGAAATGGATCAGCTGTCTAATGAGAAAGAAGACAGAGAAGTCCAGAAAGAACGTATTGAAGCCGAACGAGACGCTATTTTAGAAGAGTGGAACCAGGCCCGTGAAGAACTGGCCTCTACACGTTCGAAAAAAGACAGTATTGATCTACAGATTGATCAAACCAGAACGGCAATCGAGAGAATCAAGAGTGAATTGGTCCAGCTTGAACAAGGGGAAGAACTTGAATCAAAAGAAGATCTGGATGCTCGCTTAATCCGGTTAAACACTGAAACAGATGACTTAAGGTCGTCTGAACAAACCCTTAAGCAGAAACACACTGAAATTGAAACAGCCGTAACCGAACTGGAAGAAACGATCAGTGATCTTCAGGATAAACGCTCAAATATGGTGGAAGAAAAGAACCAGCTCGATATTCAGGCCTCACGCTACGACGTCTCTATTGACCATTTACTGGAGTATTTATCAGAAGAGTATGCGGTGAGTTATGAAGAAGCCAAGAAAAATCAGCCTGACCAAATCGAAAGGGAAGAGACACAGAAACGTGTTAAACTGCTCAAGCGTGGGATAGACGAGTTGGGGCCAGTGAACATTGCATCTATTGAAGAATATGACCGAGTGCACGAGCGTCACCATTTCCTCGCTACCCAGCAGCAGGATCTGCTTGAAGCGAAAGAGAAATTATATGACACGATGGATCAGATGGATACTGAAGTGAAGAAACGCTTCTATGAAACATTTAGCTTGGTCAAAGAACAGTTCGCGATTGTCTTCCCACGAATGTTTGGTGGAGGAAAAGCGGAACTGCGCCTGACCGATCCAGATGATTTACTGGGATCAGGGGTCGAAATTGTTGCCCAGCCACCTGGTAAAAAACTGCAGTCACTAAGTCTGTTGTCTGGTGGGGAGCGCGCATTGACTGCCTTATCCTTACTGTTTGCCATTATTCAGGTTCGTCCGATTCCCTTCTGTATTTTAGATGAAGCGGAAGCCGCTCTAGATGAATCGAATGTGACCCGTTTTGGACGTTACCTGCACGAATTTGCATCAGATACGCAATTTATCGTCATCACTCACCGCAAGGGAACCATGGAAGAAGCGGATTCTCTATACGGCGTGACGATGAGAGAACAAGGGGTATCGAAACTGGTATCCGTTCACTTGCAGGATATCGATGAACAAATCGAACAAGCTTAATGAGGAGGACCTTATGTCAATCAAACTAGTCGCCATCGATCTGGACGGTACACTCTTGAACAGTGACCATCAGGTGTCTGAAGAAAATAAACGAGCCATTCAAAGAGCCAAAGAACAGGGTGTCAAGATCGTCCTTGTGACGGGACGCCCTTTAAAAGGCATGCTGTCTATTTTGGAAGAGTGTCATCTGACTGAAGAAGGCGATATTGGCCTGACTTATAATGGCGGACTGGTGCAGTGGACCCGCACTGGGGAAACATTAAGCCAGATCACCTTGCCTAAAGAAGACGTACTGGATGTCTACAAGCTGAGCCAGGATCTGAACCTGCCGTGTAACTTTATTGATCTCGATACGGTCTACGAACCGGCTTATCCGAAAGGCAAACCGTCGCAGTACGCCAAACACATGAAAGCACTGCCGTTTGTAAAGGTCGATATGACAGATCTGCCGGAAGAATTTCCGATCAATAAAATCGTCATGTGCTGGCACCGGGAAGAACTCGACGAGAAAATTAAAGAAATCCCTGACGTTTACCGGGAGCGCTATACGATCATGAAGTCACGAGACAATTTACTCGAAGTGCTGCCCAAGTCAGTCGATAAAGGCAAAGGATTGATTCAGCTGAGTGAGCTGCTTGGAATCGGACTGGATGAGATGATGGCAATCGGAGATCAGGAGAATGATCTTGCCATGGTGCAGACTGCCGGTACAGGTGTAGCGATGGCAAATGCCACTCAAATCGTCAAAGATGCAGCCCAGGTAATCACTAAATCGAACGATGAGCACGGTGTCGCTTATGCTATCGAACAATATGTGTTAAACTGATGTATATGTGTCAAAAAAAGTAAAGAAAGAGTGAGTCCATTATGGGATTATTTGATAAGATCAAATCCGCCTTTACAGGTGCTGATAAAAAACAGGACGCACCAGAACAGGAAGTCATCCAGGAAAAAGCTGTAGAAGAGGAAGCCGTTAGAGAAACAGTTGAAGCACCGGTAACCGAAGATACGACTTTAGAACCTGAAGATACCAAAAAAGAAACCGAACAGTACGAAAAAGGATTGAAAAAATCTCGTGTATCCTTTACCCGTCGATTAAATGAGCTCCTGGCTAATTTCAGGTACGAAGATGAGGAATTTTTCGAAGAACTCGAAGACCTTTTAATCGAATCAGACGTTGGATTTGAAGCAACCATGCAGATTGCGGATACGCTGCGTTACGAAGCCAAAGTCGAAAACATCCGAAGCATGAAAGATGCCGAGCGTGTAATCGTCAGAACGATGGTGGATATGTACGGAGAGACCAATCCGGATCATACCGAATTCAATGAGAATCCAGATGGACTGACTGTTGTCCTGTTTGTAGGGGTCAACGGGGTCGGGAAAACGACGACAATTGCCAAAATGGCTCACCAGTATATCGATAAAGGCAAGAAAGTCGTACTGGCTGCCGGAGATACATTCCGTGCGGGCGCAATCGAACAGCTGAACATCTGGGGTAGTCGAGTCGGTGCAGAAGTGATTTCCACTAAACAAGGTGGAGACCCAGCGGCTGTTGTCTACGATAGTATTACGACAGCACGTGAATCCGGCGCAGATTTACTCTTAATCGACACTGCTGGACGCCTGCAGAACAAGAAGAACCTGATGAATGAGCTTGAGAAGATGAAACGGATTATCTCCAGAGAAATTCCGGACGCTCCTCATGAAACCCTGCTGGTACTAGATGCGACCACTGGACAGAACGCGCTCAATCAAGCTAAAATCTTTAAAGAAACCACTAACGTAACAGGAATCGTTTTGACTAAGATGGACGGAACTGCTAAAGGTGGGATCGTTCTGGCAATCGGGAAGGAACTAAATATTCCCGTTAAATTTGTCGGGCTCGGAGAAACGATGAATGATCTTCATCCGTTTGATACTGAGAAATTTGCTTATGGCTTGTTTAAGGAACTGATTGAACAGACCTCGTAAGCCCGTTAGACTAGCTGAAAATAGAAAGGTGATAAATCGAATGGAACTTGAAAAAACATTGCGAATGAACAGTCTGTTCTCCTTTTATCATCCGCTCCTGACCGTTAAACAGCAGGAGTACATGAAGTTATACTACGGTGATGATTACTCCCTGGGCGAAATCGCAGATGCGTTCTCAGTGAGTCGTCAGGCAGTTTATGACAATATCAAGCGCTCAGAAGTCATACTAAATGACTACGAAAGTAAACTGCATTTAGTCGAAGAATTCGACAAGAAAAAAGACGCAGTTGAAACCTTAAAAGAATATGTAAATGAAAATCACGCTTCAGACGCACAGCTGCTGGAATTAATAGAAGCAATCAGTCTGGATTCAATCAGAGAGGAATGAACCATGTATGGCCTTTGAAGGATTAACAGGACGTCTGCAGGATGCTTTTTCCGGCTTGCGTAAAAAGGGAAAAGTAACGGAGGCAGATGTCAAAGACGTCATGCGCGAGGTAAGGTTAGCCTTACTGGAAGCCGATGTCAACTATAAAGTAGTCAGAGATTTTGTTAAAACCGTTCGTGAAAAGTCACTCGGTGAAGAAGTACTGGGGAGCCTGAATGGTGGACAACAGGTCGTTAAAATCGTTAACGATGAACTGACTGCCTTAATGGGTGGCGAGCAAGAGAAAATCATCTTCGCTGAACCTGGACAAGGACCCACTATTTATATGATGACTGGTTTACAAGGGGCTGGTAAAACAACCACTGCCGGTAAACTGGCGAACTACCTGCGTAAACACGAGAACAAAAAACCGATGATGGTTGCGGCCGATATTTATCGTCCCGCTGCGATCGATCAGCTTGAAACGCTTGGGCGCGATTTGGATATTCCAGTCTTCAGTATGGGCGATCAAGTCAGCCCGGTCGAAATTGCTGAAAAAGGGGTTCAGATGGCGAAAGACGAAAACCGCGACGTCGTTATTATTGATACGGCCGGTCGTCTGCACATCGATGAAACCCTGATGGACGAATTGGAAAATGTGAAACAGACTGTCAACCCACATGAAATCTTCCTGGTCGTCGATGCGATGACAGGACAGGATGCCGTTAACGTGGCAGATTCCTTTAATGAACGTTTGAATATTACAAGTGTCATCTTGACTAAACTGGATGGTGATACTCGTGGGGGTGCGGCACTGTCTATCCGTTCCGTTACGAATAAACCTATCAAGTTCACCGGTACTGGTGAAAAACTGGAAGCCTTAGAGCCGTTTTATCCGGACCGTATGGCTAACCGTATCCTGGGGATGGGTGATATTCTTACCCTGATCGAACGCGCCCAGCAGGAAGTCGACGAAGACCGTGCCAATGAAATGGCCGAGAAGATGCGTGAAAACCGTTATGACTTCAATGACTTTATTGAACAAATGGACCAGATGACAAACATGGGGCCAATGGAAGACATTCTTAAAATGATTCCAGGAATGAGTAACGTTCCCGGCATGGCAGACTTCCAGATGGATCCTAAAGACATTGCGCACATGAAAGCTATTGTGTTGTCTATGACTCCAGCTGAACGTGAGGATCCAGATCTGTTGTCTCAAAAGCGTAGACGCCGAATCGCTAAAGGGTCTGCCCGTGACATCGCTGAAGTCAACCGCATGATCAAACAGTTCAAACAGTCTAAAGAGATGATGAGCAAAATGTCCAATGGCAATATGGGCGGCATGCCCGGTATGGACAAACTGCTCGGTGGTGGCGTTAAAGGTAAGCTCGGCAAAATGGCTATGAACAGCATGTCCAAAAAGAACAGCAAGAAGAAAAAGAAGAAGATCGTTAAAAAGAAAAAGAAATAAATAATTAAACTAAAAACACATTTCTGAACTGACCTTGAAGGCTTTCCTTCGATATCAGTTGAAGAAATGTGTTTTTTCGTCTTTCTATTGGTTCTGAATGCTTTACGGCTCAAGTGAGAGGCTGGACAGGTTTGAGATGAGGCCTTTCTGTTTTTTATCCTTAGCTTAAATAGAATCGTTTCTCAGTTGAGGATAGTCAGGCTGACTATCTTTAACTTATATGACCTGATGAACTGAGTTGAAGTTAGTCACTGCTTCAGCTTTAACTCAGAATGCTTCCTTTTTTCACTTGCACTTAGTCGATCGGTTTAGAAGCAACTCAGAAAGCTAAACAGGTGAGTTGAAGGGTAAATGCTCTTTACATGCAACTCATCTAAAGTGGCATGTTGAGATGCAGACAACCCTTCATTTTCAATCCGACGCCATCCTTTAAAGCGTATTTAATAGTCTGTATCGTCCTGGTCCATCCAGTACTGTTTGTCATCGATCAGCTGTTCCAGCTTTTCCCGTTCTTCGCCGTTTGGCTGAGCCTGACTACTTAATAGCTGATCAATTCTTTCAGAAGAGGTGTTTAGGACTTCTTCGAGTTCTTCTCTGGAAAGCAGGTTTTTATCAATCAGCTCCTCTGTACGGGCAAGGAAAATGATGCCTTCTATTTCAGGGTCAGTCAGTTCATCGTCAAAGGAGAATTCCAGTTTAAATAATTCCTTTAGGGAAGAGATATCTAAAAACACACCGATTCCTTTGGCCATCAGCTTGATTTGTCGCATCATAAAATCCTGATCTTCTATCGTCATTTAAACACATCCCTTCTATTTCACTCTAATATAACACAAAAGAGGGGAGATACATTTTATGCTTTTTTCCTTCTGTAAAGAAAAAACACTTTACATTCTTTTTATTGCATGGTAAGATACATTTTGTGAGTTTGATTAAGCAGAAAACTCAGATTAAAGGTTCTTTAAACATAAAGATATCCTTATAAATTAACAGGAGGTGCAAGTTAAATGGCAGTAAAAATTCGTATGAAACGTATGGGGTCTAAAAGAAATCCTTTTTA
Organism: Alkalibacterium olivapovliticus; assembly: GCF_003003275.1. Lineage (GTDB taxonomy): Bacteria > Bacillota > Bacilli > Lactobacillales > Carnobacteriaceae_A > Alkalibacterium > Alkalibacterium olivapovliticum. The sequence continues at coordinate 175,104 of NZ_PVTO01000001.1, read as the reverse complement.
CCGTTTAGTTGTTGCTGATTCACGTGCTCCACGTGATGGACGCATTATTGAACAAGTAGGAACTTACAACCCGGTTTCAAAACCAGCTGAAGTGAAGATCGACGAAGAGTTAGTTATGAAATGGTTGAAAGAAGGCGCAAAACCTTCTGATACAGTTAAAAACTTACTTTCTAAAGAAGGAATCATCAAAAAATTCCACGATCAGAAATACGCTAAATAATTGTTCTAATTAAATTAATCGTTGAAGAAGAAAAGAATGGTGTCTGTTTTAATACTGGCAGTCTTTCTTTTCTTCCTTCTATATACTGAGGCTATTTAAAAAGGATGGTACTATGACTGATAAAGAAATGCGAGAGTTGATTAAAACTATAGTTGAACCTTTAGTCAGTCATCCAGATGAGGTCAAGCTGGACTTGAAAGAAACCGATGAGTTTCACGAGTACCTGCTGGCTGTTCATTCAGATGATGTCGGACGTGTCATTGGTAAACGAGGCCGTATTGCTAAAGCGATTCGTGCAATTGTCTACAGCATACAATTCGACGGACCCAAACGTGTACGTCTAACAATAGTTGATTAAGTCATCACGCTGAGGCGTACCCATGACAATCACACATAGCAGTAAAGATTGAATTGGGGTGGCTCTTAGAGTCCATCCCTTTTTTTATGACCACTATCCGAGAGGAGCACAAGATGGAGTATTATGACGTAGGAAAGATCGTGAACACGCACGGGTTAAAGGGAGAGGTTCGGGTCATGTCGATTACGACCAACCCACAGGAGCGCTATTACGCCGGAGCCCCTTTGACCTGGTTTGGAAAAGATAATGAAAAGGTGGAGCTGAAAGTCCGCAGTCACCGTCAGCATAAAACGTTTGATTTACTGACGTTTGAAGACTATTTCAATATCAATCAGGTGGAAAAGTTTGTTGGTGGGACGCTGCGCGTCAGCGAAGATCTCTTACTAGATTTACCGCAAGACGAGTTTTACATTCATGAAGTTGTCGGCCTCAAAGTGATCGATAATGATACGAATGAGGAAATCGGTAAAATCAAAGAAGTTCTGTCCCCTGGAGCAAATGATGTCTGGGTCGTTCAGAGACAAGGCAAGAAAGACCTATTACTGCCTTATATCGAATCTGTGATCCTTGATGTCGATATCGAACAGGGCGTCATTTCTGTTCATATTATGGAAGGGCTGGACGAATGAAGATAGACGTTGTCACACTCTTTCCAGAAATGTTTGACGGCCCACTGGGTCACTCTATCGTCAGTCGGGCGATCGACAAAGGTATCGTTGAAGTCAACCGGGTGAATTTTAGACAGTTTGGAAAAGGGAAGCACCAAGTTGTCGATGATACGCCATATGGTGGGGGAGCGGGGATGCTCTTAAAACCTGAACCGCTATTTGAAGCCATGGATTCGATCAATGAACGTGATCCTGAAACTAAAAAGCGTGTTATTTTGATGGATCCTGCAGGCAAACCGTTCGATCAGGCAATGGCTGAGGAATTTTCAGAAGAAGAGCACCTCGTCTTTCTATGTGGCCATTATGAAGGATATGACGAGCGTATTCGTTCACTGGTTACAGATGAAGTGTCTCTAGGCGATTATGTTCTCACTGGGGGCGAACTGGCGGCTATGGTGATGATTGATGCTTCCGTGCGCCTGTTGCCGAATGTCCTTGGAAATGCGGCTTCTGCTCAGACGGATTCACATTCAAGCGGTTTACTCGAACATCCGCATTACACTCGTCCAGCGGACTTTAAGGGGATGGCTGTACCAGATGTGCTGATGAGTGGGAATCACGGTAAAATCGACGAATGGCGTCATAAAGAATCGTTGAAGCGCACATTCCAGAGACGGCCGGATATGCTGGTCAAACGTGAGCTGACTAAACAGGAACAGCAGTGGATCGCTGAATGGACCGCTGAACAACCTGAAAACACTCTGTAAAATAGATAAATCAAGCAAAAGACCTTTACACTTAAAACCTAATATGGTAAAGTAAATAACTGAGTGGGCAACCACTTTTATTACGCAATTTTCCGCTGGGACTTGATCCTATGAGTGTTGCGCGAGAGGAGAAGGATAAAATGAATCCATTGATTGAAGCAATCACACAAGAACAACTACGTACAGACTTACCGGATTTCCGTCCAGGAGACAGTGTTCGAGTACATGCTCGTATCGTAGAGGGTGAACGTGAACGTATTCAGCTATTCGAAGGCGTAGTAATTAAACGTCGCGGACAAGGAATCAGCGAAATGTATACTGTTCGTAAGATTTCAGGCGGAGTTGGCGTTGAACGTACTTTCCCAGTTCATTCACCACGTGTTGCAAAACTTGAAGTGACTCGTCAAGGTCGTGTACGTCGTGCTAAATTGTACTACTTACGTAACCTACGAGGAAAAGCTGCTCGTATCCAAGAACGCGTACGTAAAACTAACTAATTTAATAGTTTTAGAAAGTCATCATTCTTTTACTAGAATGGTGGCTTTTTTTATGCCTTTAATGGTCAAAAAAGAGCGAACAGCTGAATTCAACTATTCACTCTTAACTAAATTCAACTATCGTCTTCAAGCAAATACAATACGTCCATTTTCCAGATGTCATTTTCTCTTTTCAAGCCGTATACAGTTGAGAAGCGAGAGACCCCTATGGCCACACTAATTTCTACAGACACGTCATCTTCAGACTGAGTGTCACTCCTTGCTTCGAGTGTGTCATAATACCGGTAGTCTAAAGCAGATTCAAGCATGGATTGAGTATTGTAGGCTGTGTAAAACACCTCATTGAACTCATCTCGATCAGGAAGACCCCCTCCATCATAGGTCAGTTCATAAATGGCTTCCCAGTCACTCATGACTACCGAATGAAAGTAGAGCAGCAAAATATTTTCCGGTGAATAATTCTCTAAGACCTTTGTATCATAGTCTTCGAGAAATGTGTTGTAAGCTTCTAAGTCAGCTTCTGTCAATTCTGATAGGTAAGAGAACTCAGCTGAGCGATTTTCGATCAGTTCATTATTTTCAGCAACTGTGCTTTCAAGTGCTTCTATCTTTACTTGGCTGGCGGCTACCGTTTCTTCCAGCTGACTGATCTTCGCTGCATCGTCTTCAGCCACTTCATCATCTGCATCACAGGCGACCAGCAGGATCAGTGAGGATAAGGATATTAAACTGTATTTTATTTTTTTCATTTGTTGTAACTCCCGTCACTCTAGTTTAGGATCAAAACAATTTAGTTAAGAATAACTTTAATGAAATCGTTTACTTTAGACTTCTTAAATACTATAGTATATAAAAGAGATTACTTCAGCAACATATTTTACGAGAAGGTATGATAGTTGAATCTAGTTTTCCATTTTTGTATAATCATAAAATAAATGCATAGGTGACAGTGCTTATGTTAACTATAACTGAACAGGGAAGAGGTGACTTTATGATTTATGAGTTGAATCAATCCGACTTTCGGAAGTGCAGAAAATTGGTGAACCCAGACGGTCAGGTGGAAGCGAAAGCAGTTATTAGAGGGACTAATCCAGGACGCATCTTTGTAGATGATTTATCCGATCCTTCCACAGGACTGATCTGGCTCGGAAATAATGACGGCTTTATTTTTATTGGTGATGAGCAGAATCGTCAGTTTACTGATTACATCTCGGATTTTATTGATACTGTCATCAAAGCAGAGGCTGAGAAAGAAGAATTGAGCTGGTTTGAAGGGATGGGTAATCATCAACGGTGGGATAGGGTTCTGGATGATCTTTTCAAAGACCGGGAAACCAGCAGCTGGAAACAGATTGTATTTACGTTGAAAGACAAACACGACTTGCCGCCTCTGCCTCAGCTTATTCCCAGCAACTATCAACTGAAAGAAATCACACCAGACTTTTATTATAATAGTGATTACGCGATTCACAACAGCTCCTTTTTACGGTCTAAGATTGATACATTCTGGTCCACTTCCCAGGCCTTTTTTGACAATGGAATAGGGTACTGTATTGTCGGCGATAATTCTGTCGTCAGTTTGTGCTTTTCAAGTTTTGTTTATAAGAACACATTCTGTATCGATATCGAAACGGTCACCAGTCACCAGAACAAGCAGCTGGCCCAGTTTGCAGCATATGCTTTTGTTCAAATGTGTATTTATGAGAATCTAACCCCTTACTGGGACTGCATGGAATCCAACACCGTTTCACAAAAGGTCGCCAAGAAGATTGGATTAACAGAATCCTTTTCATATAAGGGAATCGAATTCTCCTTTTAGAAGAGGAGTGTATTAAAAAACGTTCAGACTCATCACTTGATTACCTTAGTGAGAGAACTGAACGTTTTTTTAAACCATATCTAGTCGTATTCAACCTCAAACTGATTCAAAAAGGCTGCATCGATTGCTTTAATGGATTCGACTGCCAGCTTAACTGTGTGTGTATAGTCTTTAAATGAGGCAAATAGGTGATGAGTGTGTGCGTATCGACTCGGTACCCCGAGCACCAGGACAGGGACGCCAAGATTATTTACATGTATTTTACCGGCATTCGTCCCGCCGCCTTCGCGGACAGCATGTTGTACGGGTATCTTGTTTGCTGCACACACTTGATTGACCAGTTTGATCCATTCTTCGTTAGCGATATAGCTGCTGTCTTTATGTCTTATTTGTGGACCATATCCCATTCGAGCCTGAGATTGGTCGACTGGTTTAGCGTAATCATCTGAGGGTGTGCCTTCAAATACGATTGCAAAGTCAGGATTTATGCGATTAGCCGTAACGGTTGCCCCGCGCAGACCGACTTCTTCCTGAGACGCCAGTGCACCAACTACATTTACAGGCAAGTCTTCCTTTTCAAGTGCTTTGAGCGTGTCAATGACAGCTGCACAGCCTAATCGGTTATCAAAGGCCTTTCCAAGCATAGTCTGATTCTGTTCATTATAATCAAACTGGACAGAAGGGACGATTGGTGCCCCGACGTCAATACCAAATGAGCGGATGACTTCATCTCTGGAAGTCGCTCCCACATCAACCTTCAAGTCTGACATCTTCAATCCATTTTCACGTTCCTCTGGCGTCAGAAAATGGGGAGGCTTAGACCCTATAATGCCTTTTACATACTTCCCATTTCGATCTCTGACCATAAACAGATGGGCAGACACGTTATACCATTCCCATCTCCCTAGCATTTCAATGCCCAGTAGTCCGTTACTATCGATATAGCTGACAATGAACGCTACTTCATCCAAATGAGCATCCAGTATGATGGTTGGCTTGGATTCATCATAGTTTTCTGGATAAAGATAAAGATTCTTCAAATTATCCCGTTTAGCTTTCAAATTCCCTTTGTGCTTAAGTACCACATCAATGACATTGTCTTCGAATCCCGGTGCCCCGTATGCATTACTCAACTCTTCAATCAATTTCAAACTAGTCATTTATCTATTCCCCCTATAGTATGTTACTCACAATGATACAACACCTTCTTCCTTGTTTCTATGTACAGTGGCCCAAAAAATGTTACTTGCAGCACAGTTAATGGCATTAGTATGAGTGGTTGACTTTTTTCAGCAACGCCCTATAATGAGGGTATCAAGTAAAGAATAGGGGTGTGATGTTTATGGCTAATGTATCAATCGTAATTGCAGATGTTTTATCATGTTTGAAAGTCCATAGACTCACTCTGTTCTTTACGCCTTCAAAATAGAGCGTATTGTTTATTCAGTGTGTGCAGAACCGTGGACTTTCAAACAAGTTGACGGTTTTTTATTATGCACTAAATAAATGGAGGCTAAATAGTAATGTTAGAACAGTTTGGATGGGACTCAGAGTTACAACAGGAATGGAACACAATTAAAACTGAAAATGGCGTAATCGGACGTTTGATAACGCAATCTCGCGACTGGTCAAAAGTCATGACTGAAAAGGGCGAGTGGTTATGTACCTTGCCGGGCTCCTATCACTATGCCCCTACTTTCGATTATCCTGCAGTAGGGGATTGGGTAGGTGTGGAGCAGCTGCCGGGTGAAGAGCGGGGCATCATACGACATACGATTAAACGCAGTTCAGTATTTAAAAGAAACACAGCGGGAATTGAGACAAAAGCTCAGGTGATTGCAGCCAATATCCATTTTGCATTTCTAGTTATGAGCTGTAATGAGGACTTTAATATCAGACGGTTAGAGCGGTATCTAATTGCAGCCTGGGATTCTGGATCAAAGCCTATTATACTGCTGACCAAATCAGATCTGATTGATGAATCGAAACGACTGGAAATGGAGATTGAAATTGACCAAATCGCATTCGGAGTTCCCCTGTATTTTGTCAGTAATGAAACAGGTGAAAACATAGCGGCTGTCAGTAGTCTGCTGCAGCCTAATCTCACAGCTGCCCTTTTAGGATCATCAGGGGTAGGGAAGTCGACACTTGTTAATTCCTTGCTGAATACGGATAGAATGAAAATAAATACGATTAGAGAAGATGACAGTAAGGGGAAACACACGACCACTCACCGTGAGCTTATTCTGCTTCCTGAAGGTGGTATTCTGATTGATACGCCAGGAATGCGCGAATTCCAACTGTGGAAGCAAGAAAATAGCACAGGTTTAGCTGAAAGCTTTACTGATGTTGACCAGTTGATCTTCAATTGTCGATTTAATGACTGCAGGCATGACACTGAACCGGGATGTGCCGTAAAAGGGGCACTAAGTGAGGGAACTCTAACACAGGATCGCTATAATAGTTACCTTAAGCTCCAAAAAGAATTGGCTTATGTTGAACGAAAAGAGAACGAGAAAGTGATGCGTCAGGAAAAAGACAAATGGAAATCCATTTCTAAAGCAAGTAAGCAGGCATATAAAAACCGCTAATCGATAAACGGGTGGGAAACCTGACTCTTTTTAGTGTGGTACTAAATCACCCATTTAACCAGCATTTCGTCAATTTTCCATCACCTTTACTGGAGTCTGTTAAGCTGTCTTATAAAGCAGTGTATTTAATTTTTCCCCAGTTCACTGTTAGTAGTAAGCGTTTTATGTTATAATTACCCTTGTGTGACACAACAATATCACAAATGACTATATGGAGGATTTTAATATGAGCGTAATTACTGAAAACTTTCAACATTTAGCACAAGAAAAGAAAATTCAATTCAAATCTAAGGAAATTGAAGCGCCTATACGTAAAAAAGACGGCGAAGAAGTTAAACAGAAACAAATCGTTTTCCAGACAGCATTACGTGTCAATAAAACGAAAGCTGTAGCTTGTGGTGTGATTATTCATGAAGCTGATGTTGAACGTGCAAACTATCAGATCACTTACAATAAAATTGGATACGTGACGGATCGCAATAAACTGCCTGAAATCGTAACGGAATTAAATGAAATCAATGCGATGCGTTCAGGCTATTACCGTTTTGTTATTTCTGGTGATGGTGAAATCATCATGCGTCACTTGGGTATTACTGGACACGACGTGAAACCTATGATGGACGTTTTCGTCTTTGGTGGCCGTATCCTGAATGCTTTACTACCTGAACTTGAAAAAATTGAAGGCCTGGACATGACTCAGCGTAAAAGCTAAGAAACGAGGGGATTAATATGGATAACGCTCTATTTGAAGCCACTATTCACAATACAGATGGTGTCAACGGCACCGCTTATGTGGAAGGCCCGGGTGCCTTGTCCGTTGAAACCTCTCATCCATTAAACGACTCTTCCGGTACCAATCCGGAAGAGTTGTTTGGTTTAGCACTGACAACGTGCCTGAATGCGACGATTGAGTCACTGCTTAAAGCCAGAGGGTTTCAAAAGAGAAGCAAGGTGTCTGCCAAGGTTCAGCTGAGACGAGAAGAAGATGGTGTTGGCTTTTATTTTCAGGTCTATCTCTTTGCTGCTATTGAAGACACGGAAATGGAACAGGCAGAATCCATTGTAAAATCTGCTGAAAAACGATGCCCAGTCTCCAAGTTGACACAAGGTGCTGATACTATAGTCATCAGTGTAGTGCCGTATGAACATTAACTGAACACATAATATAAGACTCTGTAGACTGTGATCAGTCTACAGAGTCTTTCTATTTGGGAAGGGACCCAGCATACATTAGTTATAGATTAAACTAAATAAGGTTGAAATAGACTAATCAACCAAATATGGGTTATCTGACACTTTATAGTATTACCAGTTTCTGAAAAGTAAACGATTCTTCATAGCAGTCAACTAAATTTAGGTCGCTTACCTAAATAGGTTATTGCTTATCGTAAGGAGTTTGGTTGTCTAATTTGAATACTTCTTACGATTCATGTTCTAATCCCAGAAGTTTAGCCAAAAAGCTGATCAACTTCTTTAGAAAGTGTCCAAACTTAAGAAGTTGATTGACTACCTTTATGAACTCCTGAAGATAATGGCCATTTATCTACTGTAACGGTCTCATTTGACAGACAAAACAAAATACCCCCTGCAGATAAGAACTGCGCGGTGGCAATCTAACCTGCAAGGGATATCAGTTACTCTTTTTAGGCTTCACTCTAACTAGTCGGTTTTATAAATCGATCGGTTTTCCGCCGGTTACGCCATAAATTTGACCGGATACATAACTGGCATCGTCTGATGCTAAGAAGACATAGACAGGGGCCAGTTCAACAGGCTGGGCGGCACGTCCGAGTGGCGTGTTCTGACCGAACTCAGGGATATCGCCATCTAGTTTACCATTATCCAGCTGCAAAGGAGTCCAGACAGGTCCTGGAGCTACTCCGTTGACACGAACGCCTTTCGGTCCGAAATACTGTGCTAAGGCTACCGTAAAGTTACTGACTGCCCCATTGGTCGCTGCGTAGTCCAGCAGGCTTGTGCTTGGCGAGAAGGATTGGACAGAGCTTGTCGTAATAATCGCACTGCCAGGTTTGAGGTACTTCTCAGCTGCTTTCACGCTCTCAAAGTAACTGATGATGTTCACTTTAAATGTATCGTTTACCTGTTTCATGGATAAATCTTCAAGAGAGGGCTGAGCAATCTGCTGTGCAGCATTCAGTACAAGGATATCGAGAGCACCCAGTGCCTCTGCTGCTTTTTCAACCACTTCAGTACCGGCATTATCTTCCCGCAAGTCATAAGGAAGCGTAACTGCTTTTCGTCCTTCTTTTTCAATCAGGTCTTTTACCGCATTGGCATCATCTTCTTCACCTGGGAAATACTGAATCGCTACATTGGCGCCTTCACGGGCAAATGCAATAGCTGCTGCACGACCGATACCAGAATCGCCTCCAGTCACCAATGCATTCCGTCCTTCTAATCGGTTGCTTCCTTTATAGGATTGCTCGCCTGAATAGGGCTGAGGATCCATTTTGTGCTGCAGGGCAGGGGTCTCCTGTTCCTGTTCCGGAAATTTCTGATTAAAATACTTCGTACGTGGATCCGTTAAGTATGAATCTGACATTTCTGATCGTCTCCTCATTAAAATTTGGTTCACAGCTTTCACTTTGAACACTTAAATTATAGCAATAGGCCTTAACACTTTCTATTATTAACACTTGCCTAACATAAATCGGTCAAGAGCATTCATATTGAAACAGCACAACATTTTTAATCCCCATTTTATGGTTGATATTTGATAATCAACTAAATAAGGGTTATACTGACTAAACAGTAAAGGAGGGAACTGAATGACTGATGAACTAAGCATTGCCTTGATAGCGGATATCATTGCCTCGAAGAAAATGACCAAACGAGCTCAAATTCAGGATATACTGGTCTCCATCCTGTCGGACATTAATCAGCGTTTTGAAGCGGACATCGAATCGAACTTGACCATCACTTTAGGGGACGAATTTCAGGGCATCGTGGGCTCAATCGAGACAGCTTTTCTGATCATCGATCTCATCTCACTCGATTTTCAGCTCCAGACGAAAAAACAATGGGGGGAAGAAGTGACGTTAAGGTGGGGGATAGGGCTCGGTAGGCTGAGCACCCCTATAAAAAACCGGAAAATTAGTATTGGAACGGATGGACCGGCTTACTGGTATGCCAGAGAAGCTATTGAATCTGTCCATCAGTATGATGATTATGGGCAGCTGAATGAAAAAATTTCTACTGCTCATGAAACAGATGACTTTTTTAACAGTGTCATTCGTCTGCAGAATGTCATCCGAAACGACTGGACGACATCTCAGAAGGAAACAGCGTTTATTGTATTGAACACCTGCGGATACGATGAACTGACTAACCAGCTGATCAAGTCTGCTATGAAGGCGTATTTAAATCAATCCATCAGTGAGCAGACCGTCAGCAAACGACTCATATCCACTCACATTAAGCAGTATACCCATTCCAGACGCTTACTCGCAGAGAAAATAGAAGAACGGAGACGACAACTTGATCATTGAAGCGCTCATCGCCCACATTGTCGGTTATTTTTATTTCACACGCTACCCAACGTTCCTGGCTAACTCCAGAAATTCGGACGGGCATTCTCAGTACGCCTGGGGGATTTTCTTCACCAGCCTGGTCATCTTCGGACTAATCGAACCAGACCGGTATCTGGCATGGCTGTCGATCAGTGTCGGGTTGGTGCTGGGACATGCTTTATTCAGGAAATACATTATGCATCCCATCGATCTGTTTTTAAGCAGCACGATTCAGTATAATACGACGCATGCCTTGCAGACATTTTATAAAAATAATGGACAGATTGTCGCCTTTTTGCTGCATCAGATGCTGTTTGTATTCTGGATCAGTCTGCTCGATCAGTTTCTGTTTAACTGGACACAACCCCTGACGCAAGTATTCTTTGTCATCATCAGTACAGGGTTACTGCTACTTAAATCCACGACCTCAGTGACCTGGATCAAAGACAATAAAAGACGCGTTTTTCAGACAATCACGTCTTATGTTGTGTTAAGTGCACTGTTGCTCTTTATCTCTCAATTGAAGATTTCAATACTCTCAGTGGTTGATACTGGACCAGGCACTCTGATTTCTCTTCAGAATCGTCTGCCTTATGAAACGTTTATCCATTCCGCCTTTATTCTGATCCTCCTGATGCGACCGGCCAATTTGATCATTCGAACGCTGAGTGTTCAGTATGATCCAAAAGGGAACGAGCGGAAGTTGACCGACTCATCCTACCGCCAAGAGGATACAATCAGACAGGAATCCGGATTCAAAGGGGCAGGGGCGATGATTGGCAATCTTGAGCGGATCCTTATTTTCCTGTCATTTCTATATGGCAGTCTGCTGTCAGTTGTAGCGATCCTCTCAATCAAAGCATTTGCACGATATAAACTGATTGCGGATGACCCTTATTTTTCCGAGTATTTCGTAATCGGCACCATGTTGAGTGTCCTGATTACGTTTTTGAGTTACATCGGACTAGTAGCCCTCACGTTGATGTAAAAAGTGACAACTCACTCTTTATAACATATTTAATTATAAATTAATGATCCATAATATAGGAATAATTATAAGAATCATGTACAATAGAGTTACATGACAAAATAATGTGATTTAAAGGAGAATTGTATGACATTTAAAAAAATAGAAACACAGGATCTCCCTGATATCCAGTCAGTCGGGTCCTTGTATGAACATGAAGAAACCGGGGCACAAGTGCTTCATTTAGCTAATGATGATCAGAACAAAGCGTTCACGATCGGATTCAAAACACCGCCTTACAATGATAATGGGATCGCGCATATTCTCGAGCACTCGGTGTTAAACGGTTCCGAGAAATATCCATCTAAAGAGCCTTTTGTTGAACTGATCAAAGGCTCACTTAATACGTTCGTAAATGCCATGACATTTTCGGATAAAACGATTTACCCCGTCGCATCCACTAACGAAAAAGATTTCATGCATTTAGCAGGCGTCTATTTAGATGCTGTTTTCAGCCCTAAATTATACACAGATGCACAGATATTGGAACAGGAAGGCTGGCACTATCATCTGGAAAACACTGAAGATGACCTGATTTATAAAGGGGTCGTTTACAATGAAATGAAAGGGGCGACTGCCTCACCGGAAAGCCAGCTGTATGATCACTTATCCAGTCAGTTATACCCGGAGACGATTTATCAGTATAATTCAGGTGGAGCACCTAAAGCTATCCCAAGCCTGACACAAGAAGAGTTTCTGGATTTCCATAAAAAATATTACCATCCGAGCAATTCTTTGACGATACTGTACGGAGACATCGACCAGACGAAAGTGTTTAACGAACTGGAGAGTTACTTCGACGGCATGGGCAAAGGGGAAACGATCGACCTGACCGTTGCTATCCCTGAACCGAAAAATGGCCGGTTTGAAGACACCTATTCAATTACAGAAGGCGATGACCCTGAAGGAAAAGATTACCTGGCTTTAGGCTGGCATGTACTGGAACCTGAAGATGCCCTTGATAATTATGGTATGAAAGTACTGGATGAAATCTTATTCGGCCATAACCAGGCCCCTCTTCAAAAAGCACTACTGGATGCTGAAATCGGTGGCGACATCGAAAGTGATGTGGCAGATATTGGTTACCCGACTGCTTTTGTCATTACAGCAAAATATGCTGACTCTAAAAATCTGGACCGCTTCAAAAAAGTGGTTGAAGAAACATTGAGCTCAATTGTTGAAAATGGGTTAGATAAAGACTTAATCCAGGCAGCTTTGAACAAAATCATTTTCCAGACGAAAGAAGCCGTTATTTCTGAAGACAATCCACGCGGTGTGATATATGCCATCAATGCATTGAGCACATGGTTATATGACAAAGCGCCTTATGACCGTTTACAGTTCTCTAAATATCTGGATGAGCTGGCAGACTTGTCAGAATTCGGTTACTTTGAAAAACTGATCGAACGAAAACTGCTGAACAATCCTCTGCGAGTGGAAATTGCACTCAAGGCTGAACCTGGTAAGAGTGATAAACTGGAAGCACAGACTCTGGAGAAACTGCAGGACTATAAAGCCGGCCTTTCAGAAGAAGAGCTTCAGGCTATTGTCGATAAAACACAGAAACTGATCGACCGACAGGAAACCCCTGATAAAGCGGAAGATCTGGCTAAAATACCGACTCTGACTCGTGAAGATTTGACAACGGATGAACCGGATTACCCATTAGAAGCATCTGACTTGTTCGACGATACCCAGTTCTACTACTCGGAACAGTTTACATCAGGAATCGACTATATCAGTCTTTACTTTGATATCAGCGATCTGAAAACAGAAGACTACGCCTCACTCAGTCTTCTCAGTGATATTCTGGGAGAACTGGATACAGATAAATATGATGCGACAAGCCTTCAGACCCAAATAGATACCCATACGGGTGGAATCAGTGGGAAAGTGACGATATTTGAAGATCAGAAAGGTCAGCTGACACCTTACTTCGTACTAAGCGGACGAGCACTGAACGAAAAACTGTCAGAACTAGTTGGCTTGATGAAAGAAATCGTTACAACCACTTCATTTGATAATCAGGGTGAAATACTGAAACTGATTCAAAGTTACATTTCTGATTTTGAAAACCGTATTAATTTCGGAGCGCATGTCATTGCCGCTAATCGTGCATTGAGTCAGGTCAAACCCTTGTCTAAGTTAGGCGAGCACTTAAATGGAATCGATCAGTTCAATTACCTGAAAGCAACGAGAGACGAACTAAAAGGGGACACAGCGTCTCAACTCAGCACTGATTTGAAACAGCTACTTGACAAGCTGCTAAATAAACGCCGCTTGAATGCGATTTATGTTGGGGACAGGGCTCAGAGTACGCATGTCAAAAATGCTTTGCTTGAAGCCTTTAAATATCTTCCTTCAGATGATTTAGGTGAAGATGCTGTACATGAAGCTGGTGTTAAACAGAATGAAGCGTTTGTTACAGCACAGGATGTCAACTATGTTGGAATGGCTGCCAATGCTCTTGACGAACTGGACTACACAGGTCAGTCACAGGTCCTGTCGACTGCTTTAAGATTCGATTACCTGTGGAACAATATAAGAGTAAAAGGCGGCGCGTACGGTTCACTGTATCTGCACAGACGCAATGGAAACATGGCACTGGCTTCCTACCGTGACCCTAATATCACAAAGACGCTTGACATTTATAAACAGTTGCCGTCTTATATCGACACGCTGGAACTGTCAGAGTCAGAACTCCTGAAGTATATCATCGGGACATTAAGCCCGCTGGAACAGCCGAAATCAGCTTATAAAAAAGGACTGACGGCTTTCTCCCGTTACAAACAGGGACTGACAACACAGGATATTATTCGATTGAAAGAAGAAATACTGGCTACAGATTCAAGCAAGCTGTCTGCACTGAAAGCACCTTTTGAAAAAGTGATCAGTGACAGTACCGTCGCGGTCATCGGAAACAAAGCACAGATTGAAAAAGAAAAAGAACTGTTTGACGCAGTGTACGATTTATATTAATCTTTAGGTCAAAGGAATAGCCATTACCATGGTTATTCCTTTTTCTTTTGTCTACATAAATATAATCCATCGCCAAGAAAGCATAACCCGTTTTTTTTGAGAACAAAGAAGTGACGTGAATTTAAACAGCCGATTGTTCAATTTAGAGCAGCATTTTATCAGCTTATTCATTTGAACCAACGTCCATTTGTGGTAAACTTTTCATAGAAGAGGCCGTTTACACTCATACCCTTTTCCACCTAATTAAATAGCTTATCCATATTGAAGGGGGACTCTTAGGAGTTGAGAAGGTCAAACCTGACCCTTTGAACCTGTTAGTTTAGACTATCGTAGGGATCAATAGAACATGAAAAGACCCTTATGATGCCAATCTCTAGCAGAGACTGAGCATCTTTTTTTGTGCTCACAAGCGAGATAAGGAAAGGACAGGATAGAATGTCATCAGAAAAATTGAAAAGTCAGATGAAGACAGTTGTCCAGACTGTTAAAGACACCAATCCGATGGCGGGATCCATTACGAATTCAGTGACCATCAACCTGGTGGCGAATACGCAAATCGCTGTTGGAGGATCCGCTGCCATGGTCTACCTACCAGATGAAGGTGAGTTTTTGGCAAAGGCGGGTGGCGCTGTTTATATCAATATGGGGACTATGATGCCCGTTTATGAAGAGACGCTTCCGTTAGTCGTCAGAACACTCAAGGCAGAACATAAGCCATGGGTGCTGGATCCTGTTGCTATTGGGATTGGATCGCTCCGAACGAAACTGTTACAGCTGTTCAAAGACTATAAACCGGATATCATTAAAGGAAATGCCTCCGAAATCATTGCCTTAGCCGGACTGTGGGAGCTTGAAGGAGGGGCAGGCGAGTCGCAGGTGAGAGGTGTCGATTCAACTAATAAAGTAGAAGAGGCACAAGCAGCTGCGGTCTCACTGGCTAAGTGGACAAAAGGAGCAGTCATCGTTTCAGGAGAAGTTGATCTGGTGACAAACGGTTCAGTTGTTGCATCCAGCCGTGGGGGATCTCATTTCCTTGGTAAAATCACTGGGGGAGGGTGTGCATTAGGCGGGGCTGCTGCTATTTATTTAACCAGTGGGTCACCGTTTATTGCGGCGTTGACAGCTGTGTCGGCCTTTAACGTGGCCGGAAAGCGGGCAGAAACCACAACAGACGCACCCGCCGGTTTTCAGGTCGAATTTTTGGATCAGCTGTACAAAGCAACACCAGACGACATTGCTCAAAATCAGTTTGACATAGAGGAGGTGTAAGATATGAATACACTCGTTGCAGTCGCTATAGCACCCGTTGGAACAAATGATGAACTGGCATCTCAAGTCGCTGAAATTGTTAAAGTGATCAGAGATTCCGGATTGCCGAACCGCACGACATCTATGTTTACTGAAATTGAAGGACCATGGGATGAGGTTATGGCCGTCGTAAAAGAAGCGACTTCCGTTCTGACAGATAAAGGCATTCGAACAGAAGTCGTCCTGAAAGCTGATATCAGACCGGGTCATGAAAATACGCTCAATACGAAAATTGACAAAGTGAATGACATCATTGGTAACCCCAATGCATAAGAAAGACTTGCTTTGCCTTTCCTCAGATGATTGAAGACAAGCGTTTATGAGTAAAACGATTATCACGCAGCCAACGTCATTACAAAAAGTGAAGATCAGATTCTGATGGGAATGCTGACCTTCACTTTTTGTGTGCCTGAACCAATTCATACTATGAGTGTTTGTTAAATAGTGCTCAAGACTGATTGAATAAACGCTGAAAATCGGTATACTGGATAGAGTACCGATTGACTGACTTAGCCTACACTCTGTGACTTTTTTTGTACTGGTCTGACTGTTTTAGCTCAATAAAGCGGTAACTCTGTAACTAAAGGAAGATCAAATGAACTCTGCAAAAAAACGATTCGCGTCTTATACTGCCCTAGCTTTAGTGGCATTAGGTGTCTTTTACATAACGACTCCAGCATTAAATATCCATTCTCAGCAATTCCGTTTTATGCTGCTGATACTCGCAATCATCGTGATTTCAATAGAAATCAGCATCGATCAGAACACCTTTTCAAATAAGAAACTTAAATACGGCTTTTTAGCGCTCCCGATTATTCTAGTGACCGGAATAGCCATCGGTAACCTGGTCAACGGGGTGTTCTTCCGTGCCAATGACTATGCTGAACTGATCGAAGTAGAAGAAAGAAGCTTCGAGAATGACTTTCCGGCAATGGATGACTCCTCCATTCCCATGATGGACAGAGACACCGCTCAGCGACTAGGAGACAGACGAATCGGCTCCATGAGTGAACTAGTGTCCCAGTTTGTCCCCGCCGATACCTATACTCAAATCAATGTGGATAATGAGCCTTACCGCGTGACACCTTTACAGTATACGAGTTTTGTCCGCTGGTTGAACAACCGCAGTGAAGGCATTCCAAATTACCTGAAAGTGGATATGGTAACGGGAGCAGTAGAAGTGGAAGACTTGGATGACAACATTATGTATTCGGACTCTGAAATGCTGAACCGTAATGTGCATCGTCATTTACGCTTCAGATACCCGACAAAATTATTTGAAGATCCCTCATTTGAAGTGGATGATGCTGGTCACCCGTATTACATTGCGACAACCTATGAAAACAGATTCTGGTTCAAACAGCTCGAACCCACAGGACTGATTATTCTGGACGCTGTAACCGGTGAAACAGAAAATTATGATTTGGACGAGATGCCATCATGGGTCGACCGGGTTTACTCTGCGGATCTGATATTACAGCAGTTGAATTACAGAGGACAATACAGCGACGGATTCCTGAATGCTCAGTTTGGTAAACGGGGTGTGACTCGAACGACGGATGGATACAATTACATTCCAATGAACGATGATGTTTATCTTTACACAGGGGTGACGTCTATTAATAATGACGCATCTAATATCGGATTCTATCTCGTCAACTTGCGTACGAAAGCAGCTGAATTCTATCCAGTAACATCAGCTGATGAAGTATCCGCGATGGATTCTGCAGAAGGATCCCTTCAGCAGATGCGTTTTCAGTCGACATTCCCACTGCTGATCAGTTTGAATGACAAACCTTACTATATTTCATCATTGAAGGATGACTCGGGACTGGTCAGATCATATGCTTTAGTTGATGCCCAGGATTATCAACGCGTCATCACTAGTGATACAGTTGATGGATTGATTGTTCAGTTGAATGGTGGCAGCACTGCTGATGGTGATGGAGAAGGTGAGGGTGAAGACCTGGATGAAATCGTTGAAGTTGACGATGATAACTTGACACTCGTCAGTGGACAGGTGGAAAATATTTCCCAGGCTGTTGTTTCAGGCAATACCATTTATTACTTCATGATAGACGGCAGCATCTACAAGGCTGATGTCACCTTAAACGACACACTACCATTTGTTGAAGAAGGACAAGCGGTAGAAGGCGAAGTCAATGGCGATAATGAATTTAAACTGATTATATTGGATTAACTCACCTACAGCATAGGCACCGGATAAAGTCCGTGTCTATGCTGTTTTTCCAGACTTTTAGCAATCGGTTACATTTTTAATTGACTTGGTCTCCTCTGGCTATTACACTCTTATTAAGAGGACGTTCAACTTGAAAGGTGTGTTTTATTCTAATGACCTATACCCCTGAAACTATGCCGAAATCTCAAGCTACTGCAAAAGGCATGAAAACAATCAAAAGCGATATGAGTACTATTTTGGCTCGGGCAGATAGAGAAGACCTGGTTTACGCTCGCAAAAATGGCCATAATTTAAAAATTCGTATGGTCTATCCTGATCAGCATGGAAACGAATCAACGCGTTATCCTTTAGTCGTTCATGTACAAGGATCAGCCTGGTTTAAACAAAATTTAAATGGGCATATCTTTGACTTTAAAGATATCGTGACCAGTGATTTCATATTAGCGGTAGTCGAATACTTGCCGATACCTGATGCCTCATTTCCCAGTCAAATCGAAGATGCTAAACAGGCTGTACGGTACTTAGCTGCACATGCAGATGAACTCAATATAGATCAGTCTAACGTCTTTCTGTCAGGTGATTCCAGCGGTGGACATACGGCTTTAATGAGCTGGGCAACGTGGAATACACCGGATCTGGACTCGTCAACAATCCCTTTGCCAGAACTTAGAGGGATCATTGATCTTTATGGTGTCTCAGATCTGACAACCATCGCGGATTATAAATCGACCGTCCCTCATGACATTCCGACTAGTCCGGAAAATATTCTGTTAGGAGATTTCCTGTCTCTTGATGATACAGATAGAGCATTAAGTGCCTCTGTAAAGCATTACCTCAAAAAAGGAAAAACGTATCCACCGCTTTTAATCATGCATGGAAACAGAGATACCGTTGTTCCATTTGAACAAAGCGTCGAACTGCATGAGATTTGTTTATCTAAACAAATAGACTCCACTTTCTACTGTATAGATGAAGCTGACCACGGTGGAGGGCCATTTTACACTCAAGAAGTGATTGATATCATGATAGAATTTCTTCAGAACCATGTCAGCAAATAAACTGACGTATAGAACTACAGTGTAGATCCCTGAACTATAAAAGGGGTCTACATGTTTTATACTCATAATTATATTATATTCGTAGTATTAAAAATGTAAGCGTGTTATTATTAGATATACTTAAAACTTAATATTATAAATAAAATAAATAAGGAGGGCACTATATGTCAAAGTCAGAATACAAGGGAAGACTATCTGCAGCATCTGACAAGTCAAAGCTATTTAATCAAAAGTGGCGGATCGGACTAGTTACTTTAGCTATTGGCGGAATCACTTTATTGGGCGGATGTGATGACACCACTCAGCCTGAAGGAGAGGAACCAGATACTGAAGAGGTTGTCGCCACAGAAATTGAAGATGTTGAGGAAGAAGAGACCACTCTTGAAGCAGTTGACGAAGAAGAAGAGATAGAGGAAGACAGTGAAGAGGAAATAGAAGAGGCGGTAGAAGAGGAAGAGCTTGAAGTAGAAGAAGAGGCGGAGGAAGTCGTTGATGAACCTGAAGAAGAGGTTGAAGATACTGTCGAGACTATTTCAAGAGAACACAGTAATGCTTTGTCGCAGGCAGAACAGTACCTAAACTACACTGCATTTTCTAAAGAAGGGTTATATGACCAGTTAATATTTGAAGGGTATCCTGAAGATTCAGCCTTATATGCTGTTGAAACAGTTGAGGCAGACTGGCATGATCAGGCATTGAGTCAAGCGGAACAGTACTTGGACTACACAGCTTTTTCTAAACAAGGGCTATACGAACAACTCATTTTTGAAGGATACAAAGAGGACCAGGCTCAATATGCCATTGATACGATTGTGGCTGACTGGAATGAGCAAGCTCTTCAAAAAGCGCTCGATTATCAGGACTATTCCCCTATGTCTGATAGTGGACTGTTCGACCAGCTTGTTTTCGAAGGATTCAGCACTGAACAAGCTCAATATGCTATAGATAATTTAGATTAAACAAGCTCCGGACCACTGTCGTTTTTTTGATAGTGGTTCTTTCTTTATGGATAAGGAAAGTGGTATAGTTATTAGGTATAGTGTCAGTGAAACACTAATTAATTGTGAAAAGGTGAGTGCATGTCTGTAGGAATGGTATTAGAAGGTGGCGGGATGAGAGGCCTGTATACGGCCGGTGTACTGGATACACTGATAGATGAAAAAATCAGCATCGACGGAATGGTCACAGTCTCTGCCGGAGCGCTGTTTGGCATCAACTTTGCTTCCGGTCAAAAAGGAAGAGCACTCAGATATAATAAGACGTACATAAATGACAAGCGGTACATCAGTCTGAGAAGCCTGATCAGAACAGGTGACATGGTCAACAAGGAATTTGCCTACTACACAGTCCCTTTCTCTCTGGATATCTTTGATGAAGAAGCGTTCAAGGCATCCGGCATCGCCTTTTATGCAACAGTCACTAATATGGAAACAGGGGAGCCAGAATACATCACTATTACTGACCCTTTTCATCAGATGGAAATGCTCAGAGCATCAGGCTCCATGCCTTTTGTCTCAAAACCTGTTGTGAATAACGGCGTCCGTTACCTTGACGGGGGTGTCAGTGACAGCATTCCCTATGAGAAGGCTAAATCTTTGGGGTACGATAAGACAATCGTTATTTTGACCCGACCGCTTGCTTACAGAAAAACAAAACCCAGCCGTTTCGTGATCGACCGCTGGTACAGACACTACCCTAAATTTAAAAAAACGTTGAAGAACAGGTACGCAAACTATAATCAAACTGTTGAAAAAATCACGGAAGATGAGCAGTCGGGCGAGGCGTTCGTCATCAGACCCTCCCAGACGATTCAAATCGGGCGATTAGAGCGTGATCCAGATAAACTGCAGGCCATTTACGATTTAGGTGTGCAAGACGCTATCATGCGCCTTGCAGAGCTCAAACAGTATATCAATCAATCTTAATCGTTTAATCAGAGAGGAACAAAAACATGTCTGACTTGAGTCAATTAATTGAGGAAAAACCATGGGTCCAGGAATACCTTTATTTCGATCCGGATTTAAAAGAAAATGAAGTGGTTTACGAAGAAAATCTGAGCAAATTTAAATCCTTTGTAGCTGCAATGGAAGAGACCAGAGAGAACAGTGCCTATTTGCTGGACCGCTATTCGCTTCCAGACTATAAAGACACCGTTGAATTAATTTCTGTGTTTAAAGTTGCAACAACTAATGGCTCCATTACAGCTGAGCAGCAGGATCTGTTTTTTGACCGTTTAAGCTGGTTTATTCAGCAAGAGCGAGAAAAAGGAAGATCATTAGACGATATTTTTGAAGATAAAGATGCCATCGCCTTGTCCAGGCTGTATCAGGTTCAGGATGAGAAATGGGCGAAGAAATACCTGACATGGATTTTATACGAGTTAGGGGCCATCAGTAAAACCAACGGGCCGGATATTTTTGGGGCTAACGACAGCGCGTTCCAGACTTATGATTTTCTTAAAAACGCATCAGACCGCAAATGGCGTCCTCAAATGCGTTTTTCCGAACACGAAATGTGAAAAACACTATAGAATGGAAGGGGAATCCTTATGGATACATTAAAGAGAGAGACAGTGTTGACCGCATCCAAATATGGGGTCAGTTTAGTGGAAGAGTCCATGACTGTCGAATCGATGGGACTGGATTTTCAAATTGTCTTTGCAGACGATATAGAAGGGCAGGAATGGGTGTGCAGACTACCCAGGCGTGAAGATGTATTTGATAAAATAAAAAAAGAAAAAGACAGCCTGAATTTTATCAGTAAGCATCAAGCAGCTTTCCAAGTGCCAGTCTGGGAAGTGGCTAATGATGACATCATCCTTTATAAAAAACTGGAGGGTGTTCCGGCAGTTACGTTTGATCCTGACACCAAGGAAACGGATTGGGTCTTTGATTCCGAGTCTGTCCCTGATGTTTATTTAGACAGTTTGGGTCAGGCACTGGCTGCGCTTCACACTTTGCCGCTCGACGATGCTGAACAGACTGGATTCAAACTGCAGACAGCCAGTCAGATTCGCCACTCCATGAAAAAGCGAATGGATAGTATAAAAGATGATTACGAAATTAACGAGGAACTCTGGCAGCGCTGGCAGACCTGGGTAAACTCAGACGCCACCTGGCCTGATAAGACAACCCTAATTCATGGCGATTTATTCCCAGGGCACACACTAATAGATTCAGACAACCGCGTTACTGGCATGATTGACTGGACTGAAGCTGAAGTGTCTGATCCCTCTACCGATTTCACCTCTATTTACATGCTGTTTGGCGAAGGGGCTCTACACCGACTGATTGACAGCTATAAAAATGCGGGTGGGTACGTCTGGCCTCAGATGAAAGAGCACGTCATCGAAAGACTAGCGACTCAAGCCCTCACCATTGCAGAGTTTGCCCGCATCTCAGGCTTAAAAGAGTACCGCGAAATGGCTCAGGAGATGCTTAAAAAAGGGGCAGAATCATAAAGGGTACTGTTTGTTTGCAGTTAATCAGTTGCATCCATCTGAAACATTTCTTCAGTTGCTTCTAGTGGCCCAGCTTGATTATACCTTACTTCTTTTAACGTAACCTTTCCTGATTTGTGAACCATTAAAGCAGTGGTATTGACTGTGCCATATGTTTCACCTTCAATAAAAATAGATGAATTATTTTTTGCCACGTCAGATGGAATATGGTCAGGGTAATGATGGAGAGCTTCAGCCTTTTTCTTATCATTAAATAAGGTGATAAGAACATCTAGATCAGCTTGGGGGTGACGATTTAAATAATTCCCCACTAGCTCTGCAGCACGTGTCGTCTTGTGTTGACTTAAATCATCCTCTGTATTGCTCAATGAGTATAAACCGGGCTGGAGGACACGATGGTCATTTGTAGCATTTGAGTATACCTGCACGTTATCGATCGAACCGAAGATTAACTGATAACTGTCGTAACTATACCTGGTGCTGCGTAACTGCTTCAGAAATGCTTCTGGAGATTGTGTTTTCGTCAGATAATCTTTTACCAGCTTTCCTCTAGATAAAGTACTGTCTAGAGCTGAAAAGTCTTCAAATGGACGATTTGTTAGAGAAGCAAGGCGCCCAGTCTTAGTTATGCCTGCCCATGTTCCGCCATGAAGCGTATCAATGCCCGCTAAAACATCAGGGAAGTCATTCCAGAAATGAATCGGCTGGCTTTTTCTGTCATATGCTTCATCACGGTTTTGAACGAGAATCAACGGGTACTCTGGATTGGATTGATAAAGAAATGTAACGATACACACCATTGTTTCCTCCTAAAATAAGTTTTATTCATCATAGCACAGACAACTATATGGGGCTGCGTTTGACATTTAAAAGTAGTGATTTCTTTTCTTCCACAAAAATTCGAGTTCAACACAAAGGAGACTCACAAATGAACAAAAAGAGAGTAAGACGTTTAATGCTCTTGTTTTATTGCATTCCATTTGTATTCCTCGCTATGTATGGAGATGCCCTGTCAGGCTCCATGATGTTTTATGGTGTTATGTTAGCTGGATTTTCACTGTTATGTGGTATTGCCTTTATGACGAATAATACAAATGTCCTTATCACTGGAAATCTTTTTAGTTTCCTTTCATCTGCTATTTTTACATTAATCTACCTTCCAGGATCAGAATGGAACTGGTATTTTAAGCCTTTAACACCCATGTTTCTCTTAATACTCATAACGACCATTTCGTTCTTGATACACTATACTATCATAAAGCTGTTAACACCTTTATGAATCGGAAGCAGTCGAAACTGAACAAGATTTGATAACCTTAAAAAATAAGAGCCATTATTCAGTTTCTTTTGGAAAGGAGTTTTAAGAATGAAACAGATGCTTATAATTGGGCTCGCTTCTATTTCTTTATTGGGTGCCTGCACAGACAATGAGCAGCCGGAACTTTCAGAAGACAGTGAGGATGTATTAGAACAACCTGATACAGAAGAGCCGAACGAAATGGATATTGAGATTGTAGCGGAGAATTTAGAGGTGCCATGGACGATAGAAGCGTTCGATGAGACGCTTTACTTAACTGAACGACCGGGAACTATTTTAACGATAACAGAGGGTACAGTCGATAGACAAGAGCTGGAACTGGAAGAAGAGCTATCGGGTGCATCAGAGGCCGGCTTATTAGGCTTTGTATTGAGTCCAGATTTCTCGGAAACAAGTGAAGCGTTCGCCTATTATACTTATGAAACAGGCGAGAATCGATTTAATCGAATTATAAGACTTGTCCTGGAAGATAATACCTGGAGAGAAAGTCAGGTTCTGCTTGATCAAATCCCGAGTGGATCAGTTCATCATGGAGGACGTTTGAAGATAGGGCCTGACGATAGGCTTTATGCAACTACAGGTGATGCAGCAAGTCCTGAAATAGCGCAGGACCTATCTTCACTAGGCGGAAAGACATTGCGCCTTAACTTAGATGGCTCTATTCCAGAGGATAATCCATTTGCGGATTCATATGTCTATAGTTATGGTCACCGAAATGCTCAAGGATTGACTTGGGACGCTGATGAAACGCTGTACTCAAGTGAGCATGGAGATAGAGCAAATGATGAAATAAATGTAATTGAATCAGGAGAAAATTACGGATGGCCCGTGATTGAAGGGGAAGAAGAGCAGGAAGGCATGGTATCCCCTTTGTTTACATCTGGACAAGACAACACTTGGGCACCTTCAGGTATGGCTTACCATGATAACACACTATACGTCTCGGCACTGCGTGGGAATGCTGTTCTAGAGTTTAATCTGGAAACCAATGAAGAAAGAGCATTATTTACAGAGTTCGGAAGAATACGGGATATATACATCGATGGAGAATACCTTTATTTTATCAGTAATAATACAGATGGCAGAGGAGATCCAGCAGAAGATGATGACAAGGTGTACAGAGTATTATTGTCGGATATCTGATTTAATAAGGTGACTACCAGATAAGTACTTGGCTGGCGTAGCCTATCTATACTCAAAAAACACAAACGCGATGGTAGTCATCGCGTTTGTGTTTTTGTATGCTAAAACGCCACACATCAGCGGCTATAAAAGAGGGGAGGGCATGCAGAGAAAAGGTCGACAGTCTGTTTACACGATACTTTCCATAATGGATTCAATTTGTTCCTGAAGGGCCCTGTACGTTTTTAATCTGACTTTAGAGTATGATTCCAGCTTTCTGTAAAAAGCAGGGGTCACACAGCCTAGATTTTTCCCAACAGACTCCATGACCATAATCAGTGTACAGCGACTAATAATGTCTTTCAAACGCGCTTTCGTCTGGTCGTCAGATGAGTCAGGACTATTTACTTTGTAAATATAGGCTATTAGTTTAGTTATTTCATTGTCCATTGATTCTTGAGTGTCTCGGATGGTGAAACGCGTCTGGGTTTGCTCTTTTAAGTCTGACTCCTTATCCTGTAAGTCATCTAACAGCTGTAGAAAAGCACCGTAATGAAAAGAGAAGACCATTTGCTCTCGATTAAGGCTTCCTGTTAACAGAAATGCATCTGCCAGGACTGAAGTGCCCCCTTTAAACAAGCTGATCTTCAAAATATCGTCTTCAGACAACGATTTGTCCGCCGTTTGCTTGAGACTCTCCACTTGGGCTTTATGAATCAGCTGGATACTTTCAGTGACAGCTGGGAAAGTGTTCTTTGGGAACTGTTCAAATATCTCATCAACCAGTATAAAAATTCTTTTTTCAGTATCAGAACAGGCATCAACTTTTTCACCGGACAATGCTTTTGAAAGCCGCTGATTAAATGCCTTTTTAATCCTTGTATCAATTTCAGGGTTATCAAGAAGATTATCTGTATAAGGGTACAACATGCTGTAGGCATACATAGGTGCTGTTACTTTCACAGGATTGCCCCAGTAAAGCTGTAGACTATTCATGATCCAGACATTCCGCATAGCCTGGAAAATGTCTACATGGCTTAATTGGGCATCGTCAGTTTCAGCCTTAAGTAAAAATCCCTCAGCGGCATCCATATATCCTTGGGATAAGAAGTAAGTTAGAAACGGCTGATCGAATAAGAGCTTCTTTTCATCGATTTTTTCAAGTGTATCGATAACCAGTTCTTTTAGTTTGACAACTCTAGCATTATCTCTGTTGGCAGCAGGCTCGGCGTACGCCTTAAATTCTGAAATATATGGATGTAAATCCTTTTTGAGAGTTTTAAGGAGTCTCTCCAGCCTTTTTTCGTTCCAGATTTTTTTCCATAGCGGTATTTTTGACAACCGATTATCAGGAAAGGGGGTGTCCATTAAGTATGCAGCCGTAGACTTTGTTAAAAGATCTTCAATCGGAATGGTATGTACATCTGTTTTTTTCACCCGTTTCACCTCCAAAATACTCTTTAAGTGAAGTATAGTCTCTATACGCTTGGAAACCAAGTCATAATATAATTTTTTATAGTGTATAGCCGTATACCCGAAAATAGTGCCCGATAAACAATTGAATCATTTAAGAAAGTAATCTGTTTTTGAACGTTTCACTGTTAAACAGACTAGTAAATATTGCCTTCTGTCATTATTACTGATAAATTTTAGTTATAAATGTTTTATTATGTTCGATTAACTAAACTACTTCAATGTGACCTAGAGCACAGATTCATTACGTTTCTAGAGGATATGGGAGCTGAAAAAATGTGGGGTAGGTAAATGAGTACAACGGACTTGGAAAAAACCAAACGAAAGACATTTTTCACACTATTAGTTAGACTTTTTTCCCTTGGCGTTCTTTTATTTGTGGTGTTTATGCTGTGGAGTAGAACGCAATTAGACATTGTTCTGATGGACATAATTGATAGTCGTGAAATCACTTTGCTTGAAATTACAGGATTTGCCAATCATCCTTCAGTAGAATTTGATGGAGTGGAAGCTGGGCAATTTCTTAGATTATCTGCTGAGGGTATAGAGCGGTTTAGGTATAGTTTTTTAGACTATGAGTTAGAAGATAGTACACCTCAGTCCGAAACAAGGTTATATCCAAATAATGACTTCTGGAATCTCTCAGCTGAGAGACAGTTGTTTGGAAGCCTGGATGAGCCGAGTTTCGGCTTAGTGATGGAGTTCGAAGAATCTGCTCAGGAAACCATTTTCTTCAATGAAAACCATCTCTATATTGATGGAACCTACTACGAAATGGATTTTAACCCACTTATGGTTATGCTTTTAGAAGAATTAACTAATAATGATGACTGGTAGTATCGAGTATTCCACCCTCCTTTCTCAAAGATAGGGAAGAGGAGAAGGGAGGGGAGGGAGATACTGGCTAAGTAGAGTACAGTGTATCATCTCAACAAATAACTTGAATAAACGTCACGACTATCTTCCAGTAGTCTTTGTCAGTGCTGCCGATGGTCAGCTGTGCACAAGAATTTGCATGCAGAGAGTGTCAGCATACGCATAATTTCAATAAACCAGTTAATTCTCATAATCATTATACACATTTACTGTTTATTTCTGCACATATTAAATTATTAGAATCATTTTGAAGTAAGATTTAATTACATACTAAACATGACTGATCACATTAATAAGACTAATTAAATAAATACGCAGTTGCTAGTTACATATTTCGGATAGCAAATAGTCATCTTAATTACTACAAATTAAAAAATGATATGTTCAGCAAAAGACATTTTTATATGATTAAGCTATAGAGTTTGAATCTATCATTCCAGATATTCAAGAGAAAACAGCGACGATTTTAAGCCGATCCAGGTATAATGAGCCGCTGATCAAACTGAACTGATGTCTGAGAGCATCCTAGAAAATAAATTTTGTAAATGATCTCATTTTATAGACTATTCAAGTGGATTCCAAGTTACATAAAATAAAGGGATAAATAATAAAAAAATAGGGGATTTTAATAAGATAAATGAGGTATCTTGATAGAGGAGCTTTTTTCATTATTTTGGTTTACATAATATATATTATACAAAGTAGATTAACAGACTTAACAAGAACGCCTTCTTAAATTATATTGTTTTGGAGTTCCTCTGGTTTAATAAACGAATTGATTTCAATTCAATCACTATTTCTCGTTTTTTATTAGATTTATACTGAATGGCACTTCTGTCTGAATTGTATGACGCTCTTCGCAAAAAAACTGACCCATTTAATCTGGTCAGTTTTTCATGGCTTATTGCATTCTTAATGGAACTCTTTTATCCGGCACCGGAAATGCTTCATCCAGCAAAGCTAATTCTTCATTAGATAGTTTGATATCCAGTACATCTCTGTTCTGAATGACGTGATCTTTAGATCCTGCTTTTGGTATAGCGATCATCTGCTCCTGCTGCATGACGAACGCTAAAAGTAACTGGACAATACTGATATTATGCTGAGCAGCTATTTGCTTCACAGCTGGACTGTTGTGCACCTTTTCTTTTAAATCTGGCTCCTGACCAATGATTGGGCAATAAGCCATGATTGGAATATTATTAGCTTTCAGATAATCGTGCAAAACGACTTCAATACCCCTTGAGGCCAGATGGTACAAAACTTGATTCGTCTGACAATTCTCTCCATTATTCAGAGATAACAGCTCCTGCATTTCCTCTAAATCAAAATTTGATACGCCCCAAGCCCGAATTTTTCCTTGTCGCTTCAATTCCTCAAAACAATCGACAGTCTCCTGCAATGGAATATGTCCTGGCCAATGGAGCAAATACATATCTAGTTCGTTGACACCTAAGCGTTTTAATGAGTTTTCACACGACTCGAACATGTGTTCTTCTCCGGCATTAGTTGGATACACTTTAGAGACCAGAAATAAATCGTCTCGCTTATATGGCTTGATAGCCTCACCTGCAACTGATTCTGCTTTTCCTTCCGCATACATCTCTGCTGAATCAATTAACGTTAATCCATTGTCGATTCCCGTTCGCAAAGCTTCAATTTCTTTCATTCTATTAGAGTCATCTTCACCCATGCGCCATGTCCCCTGACCTAGATTCAGCACTTGGCGACCGTTTGGAAATGATAGCCTTTGTTTCATTATGCAGTCTCCTTCTTTTTAGTTCTTCGTATATATTATAATAGTAGCAACAAATTAGCCGTTATCACAGGAATAAGTCTTCATTGATCTTTTCTTAGAGACAAGCTTCGCTCTCCAATAAAGACATATAAATTGTAAAAGACCCCACCACATATAAATGTGATGGGGTCCAATCTATCTATTTATGAGGAATTAACTTAATTCAGTAGCCTGCATTTTTACGTCAGACTGTTCAATTTTAGGTTTCCAGAAACCAAGCATTAATGCACTGATCAGTGAACCGATTGCTAAAGCCACTACGAACAACAAACGATTTTCGCCAATTCCAATGACGAAAAGACCACCGTGTGGTGCCGGAATCGATACGTTCCACAATTGAGTCAATCCACCGGCAATTGCTGAGCCGACCAGTGACGATCCAATGACGCGAATCGGATCGGCTGCAGCAAACGGGATAGCCCCTTCTGTAATGAATGAAGCCCCTAATACAAAGTTTGATAATCCGGATTTCTGTTCCAGATCAGTAAATTTAGACTTGAATAATAATGTTGAAATAGCAATGGCTAATGGTGGAATCATTCCGCCAACCATAACTGCAGCCATTAAACTACCATTACCTGTATCTGTGAATATGCCAATAGAGAAAGCGTAAGCAGCCTTATTGACTGGACCACCCATGTCTACTGCCATCATACCGCCAAGAACAGCGCCTAATACAACGGCGTTTCCTGTACCCAAGTTCTCAAGGAATGCAAGCATCGCGTTATTGATTACGGCGAAGAATGGACCCACTAGGAAGAACATTAGCAAACCGGTAGCTAAAAGACCAAGGACTGGGTAAAGAAGGATCGATTTCAGTCCTTCAAATGTTTTTGGTACGTTTCTGAGTAATTTCTTGATACCCAGCATCACATAACCAGCCAGGAAACCGGCAACTAATCCGCCAAGGAACCCTGCATCGCTTTGAACAGCCAGCAACCCGCCTGCCATACCAGGTAATAGTCCTGGACGGTCAGCAATACTATAGGCAATGTAACCTGCTAATATTGGAATCAAAAACTCGAATGCAGAACCGCCTATAGTATTTAATGACGTGAAGAATATACTATCACTGCCAAGCTGTGCTTCGAACAGGAAGGAGATAGCCAGTAATATTCCTCCCCCTACTACGAATGGCAGCATATGAGAAATACCGTTCATTAAATCTTTATAAATTGACTGCCAAACGCTAGCATTGTCACCCTCTTCATTATCGTCAGAGACGCTGGCCCCATCTGCACTGAATATAGGGGCTTTACCAGCTACCGCACGTGAAATCAGTTCTTCAGACTTGTTGATGCCTTCTGATACGGGTCTCTGCAGGACTGGTTTCCCATCAAAGCGAGCCATATCAACTTTCTTATCAGCTGCAACGATAACGCCTGCCGCACGACTGATTTCTTCTTTAGTCAGTTTGTTTTTAGCACCATCTGTTCCGTTCGTTTCAACGCGGATCTCAACGCCCATTTGAGCTGCTTTTTTCTTCAAGGCATCTTCAGCCATATAGGTATGAGCAATCCCAGTCGGGCAAGCCGTAACAGCTACGACGAAAGGTTTATCTTTACTGTCTGTTGAGCTAGTTTCTTCTCTTACTGAAACCTCTTCTTCATTTTCTGCGAATAATGCCTGAACTTCTTCAGGTGTAGTGACCTGTTTCAGTTGAGAAACGACATCTTCGTCGACTAATTTCCTCGAAAGTGAAGCCAGTACTTCTAAATGAACATTATTTCCACCTTCTGGAGCTGCGATCATGAAGAATAATTGCACGGGTTCTCCGTCAAGTGCTTCATATTCTACTCCTTTTGAAGATTTTGCAAACAATACTGCAGGCTCTTTTACCGCTTTGTTTTTTGAGTGCGGCATAGCAATCCCGTTACCTAAGCCAGTTGATGTCTGACTCTCTCTATCCATAATGCCTTTTTTAAATGTCTGTGTATCTGTTATGACTTCTTTTTGCGCTAGTCGTTTGATCATTTCATTGATGACGTCTTCCTTAGTTGTTGACTGCACGTCCATTATCATCAAGTCTTTTCTTAATACATCATTGATTTGCATTTATTTTTCCTCCCATTTTTGGATTGTTATGGTATTTAGAATTGTTTGGATGTCTGCTTTAGTGGCTAGATCTTCATTAAAAGCTGTTGCTGATCCACATGCCAGGCTGTACCGAAATGCTTCGACCGGGTCTTTAGAAGACTGATACGTTCCCACAAAGCCCGCTACCATAGAATCTCCTGCACCGACTGAGTTTACCAGTTTCCCAGGTTCTGCTTTTCCGTGGTAAACAGCTTCTCCTGTAAAGAGCACAGCGCCTTCTTTGCCCATAGAAACAATGACATGTTCAGCCCCTTTACTAATCAAATCTTTCCCGTAATGAATAAGTTCTTCGTTGTTTTCAATTTTAACTGAATAAAGAGACTCTAATTCATGAATATTGGGCTTTGCCAGTAACGGGTGCATGCCAAGAGATTCCATTAATTCTTTACCTGTTGTATCTATTACAAATGACGCATTTTTTTCAGCTATGTGTTTGATTAACGTCTGATAAAAATTTACAGGTAAGCTTGACGGTTTACTTCCGGAAAGAATGACCACATCATCAGTAGTCAGCTTGTCCATCTGTACGAGTAAGGCTGCCTGCTTGTCTGCATCCACATATGGGCCTGTTCCATTAATCTCTGTTTCTTCAGCGCCTTTAATTTTTACATTGATGCGTGTGTCTTCATCTACCTTAATGAACTGTGTCTCGATTGCTAATTCAGCAAGCTTATGGTTTATAAATTCACCTGTGAATCCACCTAAAAATCCCAATGCCACTGATTTTTTATCCAGTTCTTTCAAAATTCGCGAGACATTTATCCCTTTACCGCCGGGAAACTTACCATTTTTATCAAATCTGTTTAATTCACCCAGTTTGATTTCTTCATTTGGGTAAATTACATAATCGATTGATGGATTTAATGTGACTGTGTAAATCATTTACTCACCTCTATGACTTTCGTTAATTCTTGTATTTTTCTGGACAGTTTAGTTGATACACTGGTAATGACGGCACAGTCATCGATATCCGCTACTTTGACAAAACTGACTTCTCCAAATTTGGACGGATCAGCTAA
The DNA here is from genome assembly GCF_003003275.1 of Alkalibacterium olivapovliticus. GTDB lineage: Bacteria > Bacillota > Bacilli > Lactobacillales > Carnobacteriaceae_A > Alkalibacterium > Alkalibacterium olivapovliticum. Next base: position 142,979 of record NZ_PVTO01000001.1, on the reverse strand, counting down.
GACGTAAGGCTCATTTGACTGATGCATCGCTTTCTGTTTTACCGAAGCTTCTTCAATATCTGGTGTCGTGAAGCCGTAATGCGGATCCACTCCGTTCATTCCCATAAAAGCCTTCGAAAAATGAAAGGCATCCAGTTGTTTCTCGGCTACTGTCCCAATGATGGCTTTTGTTTTCTGTTTGATTTTTCCGCCTAATAACACTGTGTCGATCTTATGATCAGACAGGAGCGCCGCATGGGGCACTCCGTTAGTCACAACGGTTATTTTTTTATCTACCAGGTACGGGATCATTGCATAGGTTGTTGATCCTGCATCCAGATAGATAACATCATGATCTTCCACTAAATCAGCAGCCGCGCGACCGATAATTTCTTTGTCTTGAGTGTTTTTGACTGTTTTGTCCTCCATGGACGCTTCATCACTTGCTCGCCGTTTCATTTTAGCACCACCGTGAACGCGAACGAGTCTGCCATGAGCTTCCAGCAGAGTCAAGTCCCTCCTTATAGTTGATTCAGAGTGATTTAACTGGCTAATGAGTTCCTGTATTGTAACGGTATCTTTTTCACTCAGCAGATCCATTATCGCTGAGTAACGATCTTCTGTAAGCACTTACCTCACCTCTTCATAGATGAGTTTATCATATAGAACGGTCAAAAACAATAAGATACAGTCAATTTCGTTCATTCTCATTCAATTATCAGGAAATCGGTTACATAATGCGTGTTTTTATTTATTCTAAAATATCATTTTACAACGCCTTCTAAATTTGATAAGCTAGTGCTTAGGAACATTAAAATTTGACAATTTAAAATTAGAACTGGATGAGGTGCAAAAATCAACAGTACTTATTTCGCATAGACCTGTAAGTCTGAAATAAGGAAAGGGAAATTTGCCGAAATGATTTATTTTTTACAGAATAATGAATCGTTGGGCTGTATATGAACAATATGCAGACTGCCGAGTAGCTGACGCTAAACGGAGTGCTTCCACTTGTTATATAGCTTTTTAAAAACAAGTCGGGCATTCCCGGCTTGTTTTTTTGCATACCCCCTAGCTCGCGCTGATACTGGCTGATCCAGAATAAAATGTCTGACTAAAGGAGTCGTCATGAAGAGAAGTGTCTTAAAATTCGGCGGATCAAGTGTCGCTGATTTCAATAAAATAAAAAACATTGCCCATTACCTCAAAGAACGCGTTCAAAACGGTGAGCAACTGGTTGTTGTTGTATCCGCAATGGGGAAAACAACCGATAATCTACTAAAATCGGTTCATGAACTGACCTCTAATCCAAACGATAAAGACCTGGCCATGCTTCTGACTACAGGTGAGCAGCAGACCATATCGTTTTTATCACTCGCTTTACACGATTTAGACGTCTCGGCCAAACCGCTCACAGGCTATCAGGCAGGCATTGAAACGATTGGCAAACATTTAAAAAGTAAGATTTCTTCAATTAAAACAGATTTACTTGAACAGTTATTTGAAGAAAACAATATCCTGATCGTCGCCGGTTTTCAGGGCTTCAACAAAGCAGGAGAACTGACTACACTAGGACGGGGCGGTTCCGATACAACAGCTGTTGCCATTGCCTCAGCGCTTGACTGCCCATGCGAAATATATACCGATGTATCCGGCGTCTATTCGACAGACCCCCGTGTCTACCCGGATGCAAAAAGATGGGATATGATTTCATTTGAAGAAATGATGGAAATGTCTGCTTTAGGAGCTGGTGTACTGGAAACGCGCAGCGTCGAACTCGCAAACAACCATAACATCCCCCTCTATTTAGGAAAAACACTATCGAATGAGAAAGGAACATGGATCGTGCCAAATGATCAGATACTTGAAAGAAAAGCTGTTACAGGCGTTGCCTTAGATAAAGAAATGGCTCACGTCACCATCACCTACCCTACTGACGAGAACCAATCATTTTTGCATGACTTGTTTATTAAGCTGGAAGAAGCAGAAATCAACATCGACATGATTTCTCAAATCCAGAACCAGGATGGTCTTCAGTTATCCTTTACATTTAAAGAGTCTGAAGAACGCGAATTAAATGAGCTGTTCGATTCACTCAAGTCCCATTATCAGGAATTATACGTTAAGATAGAAACAACGTACTGCAAAGTATCCGTTATAGGAGCAGGAATGAGAGACATGACCGGAATCGCGTCAAAAATATTTAAAACACTGATCGAATCACATATTCCGTTCTATCAGGTCACGACTTCTGAAATCAGTGTGTCTTATGTAGTCGACGGGAAAAACGGAGAAAAAGCCACACGTATCCTCTGCCAGACATTTGATTTATAAACTAATTATAAGAAAGGATTTTTTGAAATGGTATCAATTGCATTAGTCGGAGCTACAGGTCTTGTTGGTCAGACCATGCTCCAGTTATTAGATGAAGAAGCTATCCCTTTTAACTCCCTTACCTTATACTCTTCAGCCCGTTCAGCAGGAAAAGAAGTGACACTTAAAGGCAATAGCTATGTAGTCGAAGAATTGACAGAAGAAAATGCCGCAGACAGCCACTTTGACTATGTACTCATGTCTGCCGGTGGAGACACCAGCCTGCGTTATGCTCCTATCTTTGAAGAAACGGGTGCCGTCATAATAGACAACTCCAGCGCATGGAGAATGGATCCTTCAATCGATCTTGTTGTCCCTGAAGTCAACCGTGCATCACTGAAGAGACATATCATTGCCAATCCTAACTGCTCAACCATTCAGTCGGTTGTGCCTTTAAAGCCTCTTGCTGATCTTTTCGGATTGAAACGTGTCGCTTATACGACCTATCAGTCTGTTTCAGGTTCTGGATGGAAAGGAATCGAAGACTTGGATAGAGGAGAAAAAGGCGAAAAACCTCAAAATTACAACAAAGCGATTTATCATAACGTCATTCCTCAAATCGATGTCTTTCTTGAAGATGGGTACACGAAAGAGGAAGACAAAATGATCAGAGAGACCCGAAAAATTTTAGGTGATCCGACATTAAATGTTACCGCCACTTGTGTGAGAGTTCCTGTGCCCCACTCTCATGCAGTCGCTATGAATGTCACACTTGATAAAGAAGTGAGTATTGATGAATTAAGACAAGCTTTGGAGAATTTCCCTTCTATAGTGGTAATGGATGATCCCTCAAAAGAAATTTACCCTACTCCACTTGACGCGGCTCATAAAAAAGGCGTATATGTCGGACGGATCCGCAAAGATCCGAGCTTACCGAATACGTACCATCTATGGTCGGTCAGCGATAACATCCTAAAAGGTGCCGCTTGGAATGCGGTCCAAATTTTAGATCAACTGATTAAAGGAAAGGAAGTATAAGCATATGTCACACCTATTTACGGGTGCAGCTGCTGCTGTGACCACGCCATTTATAAATAACGCAGTCGATTATGAGGCTTTCAGAGCCCATTTGACGTTTTTAAAAAACAACAGCATTCAGTCATTTGTCATTAACGGAACAACTGGCGAAGGATCTACCCTTACGTCGGAGGAAAAAGTCAACTGCCTGAAGATTGCCTTAGAAGTAGCAGGCGGAGACATTCCAGTTATTGCCGGTACAGGCTCAAACAATACTGCTCAGACAGTAGCTGCCTCTAAAGAAGCAGAAGCACTCGGTGTAGATGCTTTGCTTGTCATCACACCTTATTATAATAAAACAAGCCAAAAAGGGTTGATTGCTCACTTTACAGCGGTTGCGGATGCGGTTAATATCCCTGTGGTCTTATATGATGTCCCGTCACGTACAGGCATGACGATCGAACCGGAAACACTGAAAATACTGGCTCAGCATCCAACTATTACTGCCCTTAAAGATGCAACAGGTGACTTCGCTCACTTCAGTCGTCTGCAGGCAGTTGTCGACGAGTCTTTCGCGTTCTACAGCGGAAATGATGACTTGGCCCTTCCCTACTTTGCCCAAGGCGGACACGGCATCATATCCGTTCTAGCAAATGCACTACCAAACGAATACCAGGACCTGTATGAAAAAGCTCAGACAGCACCAAAAGAAGCATTACAACTGCATCAAACCTTATTTCCACTTGTCGATGCTCTGGGAGTAGACGTTAATCCCATCCCTATCAAAGTACTGGTAAGCCACATCGGATTTGGTGAGTACGCTATGCGACTACCACTTGTCCCACTCGAACAGACTGAGATCGATAAAGTGATCACGCAGTTTGATTTGATTAGAAAGGACGGATAATATGAAATTGATTCTAGTCGGATACGGCGCTATGACTAAACGAGTAGCTGCTCTAGCTGAAGATAAGGGCTACTCTATTGCTGGTGTTATTACGCCAATGGAAGAGAAACAGTGTCCTTATCCCCTTTTCACTTCCTTTAATGATGACTTGCCTGAAGCAGATGTCTTCATCGATTTCTCGCATCCTGATCTTACGAAAGAGATGCTCCAGTCAGCATACGATCGTCCAATGATCATTGCGACGACTGGTGAAAAAGACACCTTGGTTAAGTTAATGAACGAAAAAGCAAAATCAGCTCCTGTCTTTTTCAGTGCGAATATGAGTTACGGCGTTCACATCGTTACTCAGCTACTAGAATACATTGCCCCTTTGATGAACGATTACGATATCGAAATGATCGAAAAGCACCATAACCAGAAAATCGATGCACCAAGCGGAACGCTAATCAAATTACTTGATGCGATCAAAGAAAACGGACGAAAAGACACAACCGAAGTTTATGACCGTAGTCAGACTACTACTAAACGAGACAAAAAAGAAATAGGCATTTCGACTATTCGAGGCGGGACCATCGTTGGTGAGCACGAGGTCTTGTTCGCAGGTGGAGATGAAGTCATTTCAATTAAGCACACAGCTCAGTCCAAAGATATCTTTGCCAATGGCGCATTAAACGTTGCCGAAAAATTAATCAAAAAAAATAACGGGTTTTATACCTACAACAACTTAGGAGTGTAATCAATGAAAGAATTTAGCGCAAAAGAAATTATTAAATACATCAGTGATTCAAAGAAAACGACCCCTCTGAAAATTTATGTCAATACTGATTTACAGAAATCAGACTTTCCTGAATCGTTTAAAGTATTCGGTACAAGTGGAAGCTATACACTATTCACGGATCAAAACGACTGGATACCATTTTATGAAGAAAACAGCGAGAGACTGTCAGACCATGTAATCGAACAGGATCGTCGCAACTCTGCCATCCCTCTATTGGATACGTCCAAAATTAATGCCCGTATCGAACCGGGTGCATTTATTAGAGATCACGCCTCCATTGGTGACAATGCCGTCATCATGATGGGAGCGGTCATCAATATCGGTGCAGTTGTCGGAGAAGGCACTATGATTGATATGGGCGCGATTTTAGGCGGCCGAGCCATTACTGGTAAAAATGTTCATGTGGGTGCTGGAGCCGTATTGTCGGGTGTGATTGAACCAGCCAGCGCAAAACCTGTAGTTGTTGAAGACAACGTTCTAATCGGAGCAAATGCTGTTGTTTTAGAAGGTGTCACAATCGGCGAAGGATCTGTAGTAGCTGCTGGCGCTATCGTCACTGAAGATGTTCCGGCAAACACTGTCGTAGCAGGCGTACCTGCCCGTAAAATCAAAAACACAAGTGAAGTGGAATCGACTAAAGTAGCGATTGTATCTGCACTCAGACAGTTAAACAAGTAATCACCCTAATACTGAATGTTTTTAATGGAGGAACTAATGACTGATTTACTGGAAACTGCAATCAAACACAGACGATATCTTCATCAGATCCCTGAACTGTCTTTTAACGAATTCAAAACAACAGCCTATATCAGAGAACAGCTGGACCAACTGGCTGTTCCCTACTTTACGCCTTTGGACACGGCGACTGTTGTTTTCTTTGAAGGGACATCTGATTCTAAAGAAACGATCGGGTTCAGAGCTGATATAGACGCTCTGCCGATCCTGGAAGAAACAGATCTTCCTTTTGCATCCAATCATGCAGGCGTCATGCATGCCTGCGGACATGATGGTCACACCTCGATCCTTCTGACATTCGCAGAGTCGCTTAAACATCAATCTGATGCCGGGCAGTTGAAAACCAATGTCCTGCTCATTTTTCAGCCTTCTGAAGAATCGAATGCAGGTGCGGATGCGCTCATCAATGCGTTCCCTTTTCAAGACTACTCTGTCTCAAAAATTTTCGGTCTGCATCTTGGGCCGGATATTCCTGAAGGCACACTTGCGACCAAACCCCGATTTCTGATGGCCAGCGCAACTGAATACCGCATCCGTGTGAAAGGTCTCTCTGCTCACGTTGCTCAAAAGAATAACGGCAGCAGTGCTCTTGGGGCTGTTACACAAATTGCAACGCAACTGGCTCAAGTACAGCATTACTTCCTGAATGGATTGAATCAGAACATCCTGCACATTGGAAAGTTATCTGCTGGAGAAGCAATCAATACAGTAGCGACTGAGGGTTATATCGAAGGCACTATTCGGACGTATGAACCGGATGATCTGGAACATATAAAAGTTAAAATGAAAGACATCACTAAAAGTGCAGATAGCCTTTTTGGGACGACCACAGAACTCACTGTTGCAAAAGGTTACCCGGCAGTGAATAACAGTGATTCCCTGATCGAAACCGTTACTGAAAGCTGTGACAAATCAGGATTGACCCTTGATTTGCTGACTGAACCTTATTTATTTGGGGAAGATTTTTCCTTTTATTCATCAGTAGCCGAAACTAATTTTGCCTTCCTCGGGGCACGCAATGAAGAAAAAGACTACATTTACGGACTGCATACTCCCCGTTTTAATTTTGATGAAAAGATACTTGTTAAAGGTGTGCAGTATTACCAGAGCATTCTTGAAACGTTAGGAGCGATTTAATGACCGCTACTTTGATCCGGAATCAGAAACGGCTGGCCGAACAGGCGGAAAGTATTCAGTCGCAAGTCCAGACGATTGCCATTGTAAAAAATGATGCCTATAACTTCGGCCTGAAGGATACCTTTGATGCTTTTTATCACGCCGGGATTCGAGCATTTGCCACGACTAATCTTAAAGAAGCAAAACGACTGAGGAGCTTTGATTCGACCGTTGAAGTTCTGCTTTTAGATCCATGCACAGCATTTGAGGAACTTAAGGCGAACTCTATTACCTTGTCCCTTCCATCATTTGAATTTTATACTAAGTACAAAGAACAGCTCGCCGGATTATCGGTGCAGCTGGTGTTTCGAAATGATTTAAATCGTCTGGGCTTTACCGATGGTTCTGACATGCTGACTGTTTTAGCAGATAAAAAACTGAACGTCAATGGCATCTGGACACATTTTGCCTATGCGGATGACTTTGAAAGTGACCGCTACCAGCACGAAGTGGCCAACTGGAGGGAAGTTCTAAACACTGTCAAGGACTACCTTCCCTCTCTGACTTATATACATGCTCAAAACAGTGCTTCCTATTTGCGAGAAGGGCTGCATAAGAACCATACACATATTCGAGGCGGCGTCATTCTTTATGGGACACGGCCATATTATATGGGACTTGATGAATCAATTGCCCGTCAAACCGTAGAAGTATCGGCTAATGTTATCGAGATAACCGATGTTCCTGCCGGACAGAATGCCGGTTATTCAGCTGCTTTTTCAGCCGAGAAACAAACACGTCTGGCTGTCATCGATATTGGTTACGGCAATGGATTGATCCTTTCCAGGAAAAATTATCCTGTACTGATCAATCAGCAGTCATATCCTATTCAAGTCATGATGATGAGTCACCTGCTTGTCGAAGTCGACGAAACCGTATCGGTTGGTGATAAAGTCATGATATACAGTGACCAGTTGAGATTCGACTGGTTTACTGAGAATGGTGCCGGTTCATTTTCACAGCAGATGGCTGCTTTCAATAAAGAAACATTCACTGAAATCTTCATTCCATATGATTGATAAATGAGTTAAAGGGATCGTGTCTTAATAGATACTGATCCCTTTTTAATTGTCCGAAAAGTGACATCAGGACAAAGAATCTCTCACCTTACAAATAGTTTGTGAAAATAGTTTTATTTTAATAAATCATGTGATACAATGTACCTGTAAAATAAAACGATTACACTTTGGACGAATCTATTTTTTTAACTATTAATGTGAAACACATCACTAAAAAGGAGCGAGACCAGTGATCACTACTATCAGCTTTCTTTTTTTCTCGATCATGGCCTTATTTCTCACGCAGTCGCTGGTGAGCGGCAATATCCAGACGCTAAATGCCTTCCTGCTTAGCATAGTTGCGTTTTCCGGTATGTTCCTTCTGATTCAGGTCAGGAAAGAATGGGCCTGTATTAAATGTAAACTCAAACAGAACATTATTTTAATCAACAGAAGTAATCTTCTGACTATACTGGCTTTGTCTATAGGAGCCTACCTTACCTTTTACCTGAATCACGCTATTGGTTTGGGCGGTGTACTGGCATCAAGTGTCGTTGGCTTGATTGCAGCCTGGACTTTCAAACCTTATGCAGCAGCTATTTACTGCGGCTCTTTTATCGGAATGGCCTGCAGTCTCATATTTTCAAACCCGCTTTCACTTCTGGTTGCCAGCCTGATTTCCGGAACCCTATATATTCTGTCTCTCCACCTCTTTTCAGGATTTGGAGGCAAGCTGGGGTTCATGGCCTTTTCCGGTACATTTCTGACTAGTCTTATATTTAGAACCCCTCTAAGAACTGTAGATCCATTAGATCGAAAACTGTATCTAGTCGTCTTTCTATCTATTATAGCCGCCGGTATGGCTACCTACGCTCTGCAGCGAATAGTTGATATGGATGCTGTTTCAGCTTCTGCACTTGTCGGGTTGACACTGGCATTATTGTATCCCGATTCTACTCATGTGGTTGTGGTTGCTGCTTTTTGTGCCACATTTACAGGTATGGTCTCATACAACCGTGTGAAAACGTACAACGACATGCTCTTCCTTACCATTCTGACAGGTGTATTATTTATTGCAGCCTTCGCCTTATTTGACGGTTCAGGAGGTAAGCTCGGAGCCACGGCGTTTCTTTCAACAGTCAGCGGAGTAGGCATGCTCGACTTTATTCGGCTGATCAGACGGCATTTTCATGCAACTCAACAGTCGTCATATTCATCTTAAAAAAATCCCGCTCCTCCTAATTTTTAGGGGAGCGGGATTTTTTGTCTAGTACTGTCAGCTTAGTTCTTTAGTTAATTGTGGGACGACCTGCTTTTTACGGGAAACAACATTTTCCAGCAAAATAGTATCTTCTACTATATCTTTACCGAAAGCATTGGCAACTCTGTTTCGTTCTTCTCCATACACGATAGCTACTGAATCACTTTCCAGCACATTGGTAATGACCAGCAGGAATAGATCGTAGCTATTAGCGGAACTTTGAGAAGCCATTTCTTTCAGCAGCTCCTCCTTACGGTCCAACACTTCTTGTGCATCCACCACGTTGACTTGACCAATGCGAACCGTGAAGTCACCCATAGGAAAATTCTTCGCATCAGAGTTTAAGATCTGATCTGCATTCTTGTCAGATGTGTTAGTTCCTGCTTTAAGCAGCTCTTTTCCATATTTTTCCAGGTCGACTCCAGCTAGGTCAGCCAGTTCTTTTGCTGCCTTTTCGTCTTCCTCAGTGCAAGTAGGAGATTTGAGAAGCAGTGTGTCTGAGATAATGGCCGACAGCATTAATCCTGCAATATCTTTAGGCACTTCTACATTATGTTCTTTGAAGAGCTTCAAAATAATCGTGTTCGTGCACCCAACCGGTTCAGCGCGATAGTATACTGGATCCGCCGTCTGGAAGTTAGCAATCCGGTGGTGATCGACTACAGCCACTACTTTGACCTTGTCAATATCTGAAGCACTCTGCTGCGCCTCATTATGGTCGACAAGCATTACTTCCTCTGCTTCTTCGGCTACAGTATCCACTACTCTGGGTGCTTTTGTACTAAAATAATCAAGGGCATACTGAGTTTCATCTGTTGCTTCACCCAACGCTACGGGTTCTGTCACTTTACCCAATTGATTCTGTAAATATGAAAAGCTGATGGCAGAAGTAATTGCATCTGTATCAGGACTTTGGTGTCCGAATATTAATAGTTTATCCACTTTCATTCTCCTTTGTGATAAATGTCGTTAGTATTAGAATATAGTATTTCGGTCAAAAATTCAATTAATGCAAAAAAAGAACTCTGCACGAGAAGGTATATTCTATCTCCTCAAGCAAAGTTCTTTTGGATTACGCTGTCTGATATTTATGTGTCTTGAGTATACGATTAGCATTTTCAATTCGCTCCGCAGTCGGTGTATCGATATGCTCGAGCTTATAAGGAATACCCAGTTCTTTGTACTTGTAGACACCCAATTTGTGGTACGGCAACACTTCGACCTTTTGAACACTTTTCAGCTGATCAATGAAGGCACTTAGTTTCTCCAGGTGCTCATCAAAGTCAGATCGTTCAGGCACCAGTACATGCCTTAACCACATCGGCACCTTAATTTCTGATAAATAATTAGCCATATCGAGTATACTGGTATTCGGATGCATCGTGTACTGCTTGTGTATCTCATTATCGATGTGCTTGATATCCATCAAAACAAGATCTGTATATTTCATCAGTTCTTCAAAACGGCTGAAGAAAGGCTGATCATACGTGAAAGGCTGTCCGCACGTATCAAGAGACACATGTATTCCTTCTGCTTTCGCCAACTTAAAGAATTCAATCAAAAAATCGATATGCAAAAGGGGTTCCCCTCCGCTGACGGTTATGCCACCTTCTTCACCCCAGTAATCACGGTAATCGATTGCTTTATCAAATAATTCTTGAGGGGTATAGGCCGTTCCCCCATTCATGTTCCATGTATCAGGGTTATGGCAGAATTCACAGCGCATACGACATCCCTGCATGAATGCTACAAATCGAATGCCGGGCCCGTCAAGCGACCCGAAGGTTTCTATTGAGTGTACATATCCTACTGTGTTTTCTCCCATTTTATTGCTCCCCCTATAGTTAAGTCCCTTACCGACTTAGTTTACATATTGTCATGGAATGTTCTGCTAATGACTTCAAGTTGTTGCTCTCTAGATAATTTAATAAAGTTAACAGCGTAACCTGATACACGGATGGTCAGCTGCGGGTACTCTTCCGGATGGTTCATCGCATCTTCTAATGTCTCACGATTCAGTGCATTGACGTTCAGGTGGTGACCGCCTTTTTTAACATAACCGTCAAGCATGGCTGACAGATTGCGTATCTGAGTACTTTCCTCTTTTCCTAACGCTTTTGGTACGATAGAGAACGTATTGGAAATGCCGTCTAATGATTCTTTATATGGTAACTTGGCAACCGAGTTCAAACTTGCCAGAGCTCCATTAGTATCTCTTCCATGCAGCGGATTAGCTCCTGGTGCAAATGGAACACCTGCCCGTCTGCCATCCGGTGTATTACCTGTTTTCTTACCATACACAACGTTTGATGTAATCGTTAGAATAGAGGTTGTGTGAACAGCGTTTCTGTAAGTTGGGTGTTTCTTCACTTTACCCATGAATTTTTTAAGCAAATCTATCGCAATATCGTCTACACGGTCATCGTTGTTTCCATATTTAGGATAATCGCCTTCGATTTCATAATCGACTGCCAGACCATCTTCGTCTCTGATCACTTTAACTTTTGCATATTTGATAGCTGAAAGAGAGTCAACAGTTACTGAGAATCCGGCTATACCTGTCGCCATTGTCCGAACAATCTCTGAATCGTGCAGAGCCATTTCCACACTCTCATAACTATATTTGTCATGCATGTAGTGAATAATGTTCAGTGTATTGATATACATTCCTGCTAACCAGTCCAGCATATCGTCATATTTCTCAACAACTTCATTATAGTCAAGAACATCAGATCTGATTGGTCGGAATTTAGGTCCAGCTTGTGTTTTGTACACTTCATCGACTCCACCGTTGATTGCATACAGCAGAGCTTTGGCTAAGTTCGCACGAGCTCCGAAGAACTGCATCTGTTTCCCGATTGGCATAGCAGACACACAGCAGGCAATCCCATAATCATCGCCCCACTCTTCTCGCATAATGTCATCATTTTCGTATTGAACGGCACTGCTTTCGATTGATACTTTTGAGCAGTAGTTTTTAAATGAAGAGGGTAATTTTGTTGACCATAGAACTGTCAAGTTCGGTTCTGGTGCTGGTCCTAGATTACTTAGAGTATTCAAAAATCGATAACTGTTCTTAGTTACAAGGTGACGGCCGTCAATTCCAATTCCGCCGATAGCTTCAGTTACCCATGTTGGGTCTCCAGAGAACAGTTCATTGTATTCAGGTGTTCGGGCAAATTTGACAAGACGAAGTTTCATGACAAAATGGTCAACTAGTTCCTGAGCATCTTTTTCCGTCATGACTCCTTCTTTAATATCTCTTTCCATATAGATGTCAAGGAAAGTTGATGTACGTCCAAGAGACATTGCTGCTCCGTTTTGTTCTTTAATAGCTGCGAGGTATCCAAGGTATAACCACTGGAATGCTTCAACAGCTGTCTTAGCCGGACGTGAAATGTCAAATCCGTAAATGTTCCCCAATTCTTTCAATTCATTTAATGCCTTAAGCTGATCACTGATCTCTTCACGTTTGCGAATAATATCTTCACTCATCATGGCCGTATCAGAAAGAGCCTTATCATTTTCTTTTTCCTTTATTAAACGATCAACACCGTACAAAGCTACTCGTCGGTAATCTCCAATAATCCGTCCACGACCGTAAGCATCCGGTAAGCCAGTAATGATACCTGTGCGACGCGCATCTCTCATTTCAGGTGTATAAGCATTGAACACACCTTCATTATGAGTCTTTCTCCAATCTCTAAAGACATGAGATAAATAGGGATCAATCTCAAACCCATAAGATTCTGCAGCCTGTTCCATCATCCGTATGCCACCGAATGGCTGTAATGAGCGTTTAAACGGTTTGTCAGTTTGAAACCCGACTACTTTTTCTTTGTCTTTCGTTAAATAGGCAGGTCCGTGTGAAGTGATGGTCGACACAATTTCCGTATCCATGTCCAGCATACCACCAGCATCGCGTTCTAGTTTGTTCAAATCCATAACCTGAGCCCATAACTCTTCAGTTTCTGAAGTCGGCCCTTCAAGGAATGACTCATCTCCATCGTATGGCGTATAATTACTTTGGATAAAATTGCGGACATCAACAGACTCTTTCCATTGACTTCCTTTAAACCCGTTCCAAATTGTTTCAAGGGTCATTTCGTCAGTACGTTGCTTTTCCATAATCAATTCTCCTTTTTGACTCGTGTTTTTCTACATGTTCATACTATCACATATAAGAGCATTACTCAAGTGAATGAGTGAACAATAAGTGACAATAAGTAAGCAGACGGTCCCGCTTAACTATTGCTCGATAAATCACAATATGTCACAAATTAGACACACTTCCTGATTTATGCAAGCGAATTCACTATGCTATGATGTGTTTGTAAACAAAAACAAATTAGTTTAAGCGTTGAGCAGACAATCTTTCTTCACAAAATGGTGAGTACCCATTAACTGTGGAGTAAGATTATATTTAAACCACATCATGCTCAATACTTCACTAACATTATGGAGGGAACCATTATGGTAAAAGTATTAGATAAAAAAGAAAAGATCACAAGTGTACAGAAAGATATCGATAACTTGGTCACTAATGCGCAATCAGCTCTAGATAAAATGTACAAACTCAACCAGGAACAAATCGATAAAATCGTTAAAGAAATGGCTCTTGCAGCGCTTGATCAACACATGGTCCTAGCTAAATTAGCTGTACAGGAAACTGGTCGAGGCGTTTATGAAGATAAAATTGTCAAGAATATTTTCGCATCAGAATATATTTATCACAGTATTAAAGACGACAAGACAATCGGTGTCATCAATGAAAACGTACATGAAGGAACCGTCGAAATTGCAGAACCAGTCGGTGTGATCGCAGGCGTAACACCAGTAACGAACCCGACCTCTACAACAATATTCAAATCTATGATTTCAATCAAAACAGGTAATCCAATCATATTCGCTTTCCACCCTTCTGCTCAGAAGTCAAGTTCTGCTGCTGCAAAGGCCGTTTATGACGCTGCTGTTAAAGCTGGCGCACCAGAGCACTGTATTCAATGGGTAGAAAAACCTTCTATAGAAGCAACTCAAACATTGATGAAACATGACGGTGTCGCTACTATTTTAGCAACAGGTGGTTCAGGAATGGTCAAATCAGCTTATAGTTCAGGGAAACCTGCATTGGGTGTTGGCGCTGGTAACGTTCCGTGCTACATTGAAAAAACAGCTAATGTCAAACGAGCAACAAATGATCTGATTCTTTCTAAAACTTTCGATAATGGTATGATTTGTGCTTCAGAACAAGCAGTCATTGCTGATAAAGAAGTCTATAATGATGTCAAACAGGAAATGATCGACAACGGCTGTCACTTCCTTTCCAGAGATGAGCGGCTACTGGTTGAAAAATTGATGGTATCTGAAGAGAATCACTTAAATCCGGATATCGTTGGCCGTTCAGCTTATCAGATTGCTCAAATGGCTAATGTAACAGTTCCTGAGGAAACTAAAATTCTAGTAGCTGAATACCCGGGTGTTGGAAGAGACTATCCACTTTCAAGAGAAAAATTAAGTCCTGTACTAGCAGCATATAAAGTGAACGAATCTAAAGAAGGTATCAAGCGTGCGGAAGAAATGCTGGCTTTCGGGGGATTGGGACACTCTGCTGTTATACACTCAAACAACGATGCCATCATCAGTGAATTTGACAGACGTATGAAAGCTGGTCGTCTGATTGTGAACGCTCCTTCTTCTCAAGGTGCGATCGGTGATATCTATAACGCCTACCTTCCCTCTTTAACATTAGGGTGTGGCTCATTTGGAGGAAATTCAGTGTCTACAAACGTCAGTACAATGCATTTGATCAATGTTAAAAAACGTGCTAAACGAACAAATAATATGCAGTGGTTCAAGATTCCACCAAAAGTCTATTTCGAACGTAACTCAGTACAGTACCTGGCTAAAATGCCCGCTATCAAAAAAGCGTTCATCGTAACAGACCCTATGATGGTTGAATTAGGATATGTAGACCGTGTCCTCTATCACCTGCGTAACCGTAAAGAGTATGTCCATTGCGAAATATTCTCTGATGTCGAAGCAGATCCTTCTAAAGAAACAGTACTGAAAGGCGCTAAAGCAATGGAAGCTTTCCAGCCGGACGTCATTATCGCACTTGGCGGTGGATCACCAATGGATGCAGCTAAAGGGATGTGGTTATTCTACGAACACCCTGAAACAGACTTTAGCGGCATCAAACAAAAATTCATGGATATCCGTAAACGTGTTTACAAGTACCCTACTTTGGGTGGAAAAGCACAATTTGTCGCTATACCAACTACTTCAGGTACTGGCTCTGAAGTCACTTCCTTTGCCGTTATTACGGATACTGAAAATAACATCAAGTACCCGCTGGCAGATTATGAGTTGACACCTGATGTTGCGATCATCGATCCTCAGTTTGTTATGACTGTTCCTAAAGTCGTGACTGCTGATACTGGAATGGACGTCCTGACTCATGCAATCGAAGCCTACGTATCGAACATGGCGAATGATTTTACAGATGGATTAGCTATCAAGGCTATGCAGTTAGTATTTAAATACTTGCCGACTGCTTACCACCACGGTGACGATGAAGTAGCGAGAGAGAAAATGCATAATGCCTCAACAATTGCTGGTATGGCTTTCGCCAATGCTTTCTTAGGAATCAACCATAGTCTGGCTCACAAATTAGGTGCAGAGTTCCATATCGCCCATGGCCGTGCAAATGCGATTTTACTCCCTCACGTCATACGGTACAATGCTAAAAAACCGACTAAATTTGTGGCATTTCCTAAATATGAGCACTTTATAGCAGACGAGCGTTATGCTGAAATTGCAAAAGCACTTGATTTACCGGCAAGTACCACACAAGAAGGTGTAGAAAGCTTAATTAAAGCTATTTATGACTTAGCTAAAGAAATGAACATTCCAATGAGCATCAAAGAAAATAATGTTGATAAAAAAGAATTTGAATCAGTTGTAGATGATATGGCTGAACGCGCATTTGGAGATCAGTGTACTACTGCTAATCCAAAAATGCCTTTAGTGAAAGAGTTAGCTGAAGTCTACCGTTCCGCTTACAAAGGGTAATCATTCGTAACAAAAAAAGGAGCTGATTGAGTATTTCAGCTCCTTTTTTGTCGTTATTTTTTAAATTAGAAATGGCTGAAACTGTTTATGGTCAGACTATCTCTTTATATTCATTAATGCTAAACTTATAATCACAAGAAGAAGTTTAGTATGCGCTATTTAGGAGTGGGTCATTTGCAGCAGCGCAAGAGAACAATTCATGTTTTATATTTGCTAGTAACGATTATTATTGTAGGCACTATCGGCTATTTTTATTACTGGATATCACATTAATGGACGCTATCTACATGACAGTCATTACTATGTCCACAGTCGGCTATCAGGAAGTTGCCCCTATGACTGCACCGGCACAAGTCTTTACAATCATCCTTATTTTTTTCAGTTTAGGGACTCTTGGCTACTCCGGATCTCAGTTAATCGGCTATTTTTTTGGTGGTAAATTACGTGAATCCTAGAGGGAACAACGAATGAAAGATCATATTAGTGAAATGAAAGATTATATTATAGTGTGCGGAGCCGGTGAAACCGGGCAGCATATCATTCAATCACTGGAAAAAGAACAGGTCGATTTTGTCGTGATTGAATTCGAACAAGACAAAATCGAACAAGTGAAAGAATACAGCTCTGTCATTGCGTTTCAGGGAGATGCCACCTCAGACGAAACGCTTGAGAAAGCCGGTATATCTCGGGCTAAAGGCTTGGTAGCCTCTTTGAATAATGATGCGAATAATCTATATGTGGTACTCTCAGCAAGACAGCTCAACCCAAATCTACAAATCGTGGCCCGAGCAATCACTCATGATTCTCATGAAAAACTGATACGGGCAGGAGCAGATAAAACAGTCTCTCCAAATGAGATTGGAGGCCACCGAATGGCTTCCATGCTGCTCAAGCCAAATGTGATTGATTTTCTGGATACCATTACACACTCAGGTAAAATAGATTTGAATCTGAATGAAGTCGTCATAAAGCAAGGCTCCAGACTCAGTCATAAAACGCTGATGGATGCGAATATCCCTGAGCAGACAGATCTGATTATTATTGCTATCAAAGAAATGGATAGTGACGATATCCTCTTTAATCCGACTAAGATCACCACCTCACTCCCGGTCAGACCTTGATTGTTCTCGGAGAAGATAAAGATTTAAACAGATTGAAATTATTAGCTGAATCCTAGTCTGTATCTCGTTTCAGACAAAATTTCTCCATAAAAGGGAGAACTAAGATATATAGTGTTCCTCCCACCTATTCCTATAATAAGGAAAGGTAGTGGGAATGCACTTTTTATTGTCGCTCTTTTACCCTCACTTATTATAGGGCTTCTCTTAGCCGGGTTCTAAAGATGTCTACTCTTTAGTCGAAATCCCCCTGTTTCTCTTCATCGAGTTCGACATAGGTCCGCTCTTTTGTCTATCTCGAAACTCTCATACCTTGTGGGTTCGACATAAAACACCTTCTTTTGTCGATCTCATTTAGTTTTTCTTCATCGAGTTCGACATATGTCCGCTCTTTTGTCTATCTCGAAACTCTCATACCTTGTGGGTTCGACATAAAACACCTTCTTTTGTCGATCTCATTTAGTTTTTCTTCATCGAGTTCGACATATGTCCGCTCTTTTGTCTATCTCGAATCTCTCATACCTTGCGGGTTCGACATAAAACACCTTCTTTTGTCGATCTCGTTTAGTTTTTCATCATCGAGTTCGACATATGTCCGCTCTTTTGTCTATCTCGAATCTCTCATACCTTGTGGGTTCGACATAAATCACCTGCTTTTGTCGATATCAAGCTATAAATACCTACTAAAACACTTAGGAGAAATTATAGCAGGAAGAAAATTGCCTCATAACTAATTTTAGAAGAATATAGAAAAAAACAGGGACCACTTTGTATTAACCTACAAAATAGTCCCTGTTTTTTCACTTTTAATTTTTAAGATTTTGTTGCTTGCTGTTCATTAACCTTAATTTTCTTTTGGTTCTTCTTCAATCAATACGACGTTTGATTTGTAAGAATCGACCGGAATTCCGTCAGAATCTTCATCTAAGATAAATGATCCATTGCTATAACGATCACTGAATGCATACTCTTTAGGCAAAATAGTCTGTGTTTTATTTTTGCTGGTGAGGATCGTCAGTTCATCGTGTTTATCTTCAACGCCAATAACCAGTGCAACTCGGTGTGGTTTATTTTTCAGTTCTCTCAAGACAAGTAATCCTCTTTTAGCTCTTGAAATAAGATCAAACTCTCTCATGTTCATTTTTTTGACTGATCCTCTATGCGTCACAAGCATCGCACTCTTGTTTCCTTCCTGAGGATTAAAGATAATGCCGTTGACGACGTAATCGTCTTTTTTGAGATTGATGGATTTTACGCCACTAGCGGTCGAGCCCACTAACGATACTTCAGTTAAGTTGTAGCGCAGACCAAATCCCAAGTGTGTCACCAGGAAGACATCCAGTTGACTATCATCGTCTATCAGATATACTGATAGACACTCATCTGTTGCTGATTTCAACTTGATGGCAGTAGCTGATCGTGAACGGTAGGTTCTCTTCGGTTCGTATTCAGAGGCAAGCGTCTGCTTAATATACCCTTCTCTAGTCATAAAGACAAAACGCTGCTGATCACTGAATTCTTTCAGGCCAAAGACCGCAATAATCGTTTCGTTTTGTTCCAGATTGATGCTTTGGGATATATGCTGTCCCAAGTCTTTCCATTTGATCTCTGGAATTTCGTGCACAGGGCGGTTGATGACGTTCCCTTTTGATGTGAACAGAACAAGTTGCTCTAATGTTGACATCTTTTCAGTGAAGAGAGAATAATCCCCTTCTTTCAGTCCGACTTCTTCAGGGTTCGACGCACTGTATGAACGCAAACTCGTCCGCTTGAAATAACCGTGTTTGGTAACTGATACGACAACATCTTCTTCTGCAACCAGTACTTCTTTTTCGATTTTTATTTCTTCTATTTCATCTTCAATAACTGTTTGACGGTCTTGAGCATACTGTGTTCTGATCTCTTTTAACTCTGTTTTTATAACATTATTCAACGTTTTCTCGTCACTCAGTATCAGATTATACCCCTTCATCCGTTTAGTCAGTTCATCTGCCTCTTTCTGCAGTTGAGTGATATCTGTATTCGTCAGGCGGTACAACTGCAGACTGACAATTGCTTCTGCCTGCATCACGGTAAAGTCGAAGGCTTTAACCAGATTGTCTTTTGCATTACTTTTATTGTCACTTTCTCTAATGGTCTTGATGACTTCATCCAAAATAGAAATAGCCTTAATCAGACCTTCTACAATGTGAGAGCGTGTCTGATCCTTTTGAAGCAGGAAACGGGTTCTCTTTTCAACGATCTCCCGCTTGTGTTTTAAGTAAGCAGTCAGAATCTCTCTGATCCCGAGTTGTTGAGGACGTCTCTCGTTGATTGCAATCATATTAAGATTGTACGATACCTGCAAGTCTGTGTTTTTTAGCATATACATCAGTATTCCATTTGCAGGCGTATCTTTTTTCAACTCAATGACAATTCTTAGCCCTGTCCGGTCAGATTCGTCTCTGACATCAGCGATTCCTTCTATTTTTTTGTTCAATCGGATCTCGTCCATTTTACGGACCAGCGTTGCTTTATTCACTTCATAAGGAACTTCAGTAATGACAATCTGTTCCTTCCCTCCACGCATCGTTTCGATTTCAGTTTTACTGCGGACAACAATCTTTCCTTTACCTGTTTTGTAAGCTGATTTCAGTCCTTTGATCCCTTGAATAATTCCGCCCGTTGGAAAATCCGGGCCTTTTACAAACTCCATCAGTTTATCGATCGATGCATTTGGATGCGATACCAGGTAAATAGCAGCGTCAATGACTTCTTTCAAATTGTGCGGTGGGATATCTGTTGCATATCCTGCTGAGATACCTGTAGCGCCGTTAACCAGTAAATTCGGAAAACGGGCAGGCAGAACGGTCGGTTCGTTGGTGGTATCATCAAAATTCAGCACGAGATCAACGGTCTCTTTATCAATATCTTTCAGAAGTTCTTCCGCTATTTTTGATAGGCGTGCTTCAGTATACCGCATAGCCGCGGGCGGATCGCCATCCATACTCCCGTTATTTCCGTGCATGTCAACCAGCGGTGTTTTCATTTTCCAGTCCTGGCTCATTCTAACCATTGCTTCATATACACTGCTGTCACCATGAGGGTGGAAATTACCAATTACATTCCCCACTGTTTTAGCTGATTTTCTGAACCCCTTATCATTTGTATTACCCTCAGAAAACATCGCGTAAAGAATACGACGCTGAACTGGTTTAAGCCCATCTCTGATGTCAGGGAGGGCACGTTCCTGAATAATATATTTAGAGTACCGTCCGAAACGGTCACCCATTACTTCTTCTAAAGTCAGTTCCTGTATTTCTGCTCGTTCATTTGCCATACGAATTTTTCAGCCCTTTCCCGCTATTGAATTGGATTTTCGAGTTCATCCATGACTTCGTTTGTTTCAAGAATGCTTCCGCCTTCTTCTAACGAGAACTCGACATTTTCTTCGATCCATTTTCTGCGCGGATCCACTTTATTTCCCATCAGTACAGAGACTCTTCGCTCTGCCTGTGCCAGATCATCGATTGTAACGCGAATTAAGGTCCGTGTGGCTGGATCCATCGTGGTTTCCCACAACTGGTCCGCGTTCATCTCTCCCAGACCCTTGTAGCGCTGTATCATGTAATTCTTTCCAAATGTCTTGAGTAGTTTTTCGAGTTCTTCATCCGTCCAGGCATATTCAATGACTTCTTTCTTTCCTTTTCCTTTAGA
The DNA here is from genome assembly GCF_003003275.1 of Alkalibacterium olivapovliticus. Lineage (GTDB taxonomy): Bacteria > Bacillota > Bacilli > Lactobacillales > Carnobacteriaceae_A > Alkalibacterium > Alkalibacterium olivapovliticum. The sequence continues at coordinate 121,930 of NZ_PVTO01000001.1, read as the reverse complement.
CACTTTATATAAAGGCGGCAGAGCCAGATAAATTTTACCCGCTTCGATCAGTGGTCTCATGTACCGGTAAAAGAACGTCAGAAGCAGTACTTGAATATGGGCTCCATCTGTATCCGCATCGGTCATGATGACGACTTTGTCATAGTTACAGTCTTTCAGATCGAACTCAGGACCAACACCGGCCCCGATTGTATAAATCATGGTACTGATTTCTTCATTTTTTAAAATATCCTGCATATTGGCTTTTTCAGTATTGATGACTTTCCCTCTCAACGGAAGGATCGCCTGGAATTTTCTGTCTCGTCCCTGTTTAGCAGAACCACCGGCAGAATCCCCCTCCACCAGATATAACTCATTTTTACTGGCATCTTTACTCTGAGCAGGCGTCAACTTGCCTGACAGCAGCGTCTCTTTCCGCTTGCGCTTTTTGCCATTTCTGGAGTCTTCCTTGGCTTTTCGGGCAGCTTCCCTAGCTTCTCTTGCCTTTACGGCTTTACGCACGATTTTCTGGCTCATTTCGCCATTTTCGGCTAGATAAAAGTTGAACTGCTCTGAGATAATCGAATCACAGGCTGTACGGGCTTCTGAAGTGCCCAGCTTGCTTTTAGTCTGGCCTTCGAACTGAAGCAAGTTTTCAGGGATTCTGACCGATAAAATAATAGCAATTCCTTCTCTGACATCTGAGCCTTCAAGATTTTTATCTTTCTCTTTGATCAAACCCACGCGTCTTGCATAGTCATTAAAGGTTTTAGTAAAGGCTGACTTAGCCCCTATTTCATGTGTACCACCGTCTTTAGTCCGCACATTATTGACGAAACTCAAAACATTCTCAGAATAGCCGTCGTTATACTGGAAAGCACATTCTACTTCTATCCCTTTATATTCTCCTTCGAAATAGGCTATAGGGGTCAATGTGTCTTTTTCTTCATTTAAATAATGTACAAATTCCTTGATTCCTTCTTCATAATGAAAAGACTCACTCGCTTCTTTTCGTTCATCTTTAACAGTGATTGTCGTGCCTTTAAGTAAAAAGGCTGATTCTCTTAAGCGTTCACTGAGTAAGCTGAAAGAGTACTCCAAAGATGAGAAGATTTTAGCGTCCGGTTTAAAATGGACGGTTGTACCTGTCTCTTTTTTCGGTGATTTTGCTTTAGTCAATTTGCCGGATGGTTTTCCGCCGTTTTTAAATTTCTGGGTATATTCAACGCCATCACGCCTAACTGTAACAGTCAGCCACTCAGATAAGGCATTGACCACTGAAGCGCCTACTCCGTGAAGCCCACCTGATGTTTTATATCCGCCGTCCTGACCAAATTTCCCTCCGGCATGCAGAACTGTAAAGATAACTTGAATAGATGGAACGCCGGATTGGTGCATTCCAGTGGGCATTCCTCTTCCGTCATCTTTAACTGATATGCTGTTGTCTTTGTGAATGATCACGTCTATTTTCGATCCATATCCTGCAAGCATCTCATCTACTGAGTTATCAACAATTTCATAGACTAAATGATGCAGACCTCTGGAGTCTGTCGACCCAATATACATCCCAGGACGCTTACGTACGGCATCCAGTCCCTCCAGTACCTGAATTGAATTATCATCGTATTTATTCATTGCCATTAATTTCAGTCTCCTTCTTCACATTCAGTTGCTGTTTGTTAAAGCGTACGCTCTACCTGACTCAATGCACTCTATAAAGATAAAGTACAAGCATTATTAATATTACCATAACTATCAATTTTTTGGTAAAAAACATTTGTTCTGATTTTCACTTCGCTTTTATCAAAATAACACTCTCTGATTTTAAAAATGGTGTTGATTATTTGTTAAACATGGTAAAATAATCAATAGTGCAGCGCATGATTTAAGGAGGAACCCAAGTGATTGAAATACTCATGATAGGCGCAGCTTATCTTTTAGGCTCAATTCCATCCGGTGTGTGGATAGGTAAACTTTTCTTTCAAACAGATATCAGAGAACACGGAAGCGGCAATACGGGAACAACCAACACATTTAGAGTGCTGGGTAAAAAGGCGGGGACAATCGTCTTAATCCTGGATATTGCCAAAGGAACGATTGCGGCATTGCTGCCCGTCTGGTTAGGATTGGCCATACATCCTATGGTCGTTGGTATATTTGCAGTCATCGGTCATGTCTTTCCAGTATTTGCCTATTTTAAAGGGGGAAAAGCCGTAGCGACCAGTGCAGGGATCGCATTAGGGGCTCAGCCATTATTTGTGGGTATCCTGATCATTCTATGGTCAGCCATATTATACCTGTCTAGCATGGTCAGTTTAGCCAGTATCATCACACTGCTTGTAGCCGCAGTCGCGTCATTGTTTATCGGCGACTGGGTGTTCGCACTGATTGTCTGGGTGGCAATGATTATCGTTGTGGTTCGGCACCGTTCAAATATTGAACGGATCAGAAATGGTGAAGAAAACAGAGTGCCATTTGGACGAAATAGTTCCAAAAACAGCTAACAGCTTGAGAACAGCCTCCTTAACCAGTCGATGATCTGACTGGTTAAGGAGGCTGTTTTTTATTTGCTTACTTTTATAAGATATAGCGACTTAAGTCTTTATCTTCAACAATGTGTCCGATTTTGTCTTCGACATATTTTTGAGTGATTTTCACTTCGCCCATACTCATGTCAGGTGATTCGAACAGAAGATCTTCCAGCAGTCGCTCAAGTATCGTGTGCAGACGTCTGGCTCCGATATTATCGGTGGATTCATTCACGTCGAATGCAATCTCGGCAATTTTCTCAATAGCTTCCATTGTAAAAATCACTTCGATATTTTCTGTATCCAGAAGTGCACGGTACTGTTTAATCAGCGCATTTTGCGGCTCAGTCAGAATTTTCACAAAGTCGTCTTTCGTCAAGTCCTGCAGTTCCACACGAATCGGGAAACGCCCCTGAAGCTCAGGAATCAGATCGCTGGGCTTAGACAAATGGAATGCCCCAGATCCGATAAAGAGGATATGATCAGTGTTCACTGTCCCATATTTCGTACGGACACTCGATCCTTCAACAATGGGTAAAATGTCTCTCTGGACACCTTCACGTGAGACTTGCCCGCTATTTTGTCCACCCTTAGAAGTGATTTTATCGATTTCGTCAATGAAGATGATCCCAGAGTTTTCAGTTAAATGGACTGCATCCGCATTAATGTCTTCCTGATTAATCAGTTTATCAGCTTCTTCTTCAGTAAAGAGTTCAACCGCTTCTTTAACTGTGACTTTACGTTTAACTTTCTTAGTCGGAGTCAGTTGCCCTAAGGTTTCAGATAAATCGATCCCCATAGATTCCATTGGCGCACTCATTGGGTTTGGTGTCGTTTTTTTCTTTTCCTGGACTTTGATTTCAACTTCACGACTGTCCAGTACGCCCTTAGCAATTTGTTCTTTCAGTTCTGCCCGTTTTGAAGAGATTTCTGTTGTGACTGTTTCTTCTTCATCATCTTCATTATTTTGAGCAAACTGGTTGGGATCCACTCCCATGCCCTTGAACATGCCAGCTAATGGGTTATTATCGTAGCCGGTTTTTTCTTTTTTGATTCCGGGAGCAAGTGCTTTGGCAACACGGTCAATTGCTCTCTTTTCAGCACGTCCTCTGACGTTTTTTCGGTACTCGTCTCTAACAATCTGAATAGAGGACTCAGTCAAGTCTCTGACCATTGATTCGACATCCCGCCCAATATAGCCGACTTCTGTAAATTTCGTCGCTTCTACTTTAAGAAACGGCGCATCCACGATAGCTGCCAAACGTCTGGCGATTTCTGTTTTCCCGATACCAGTAGCCCCAATCATAAGAATGTTTTTAGGGGTGATCTCCTTCTGCATGTCGTCATCCAGCTTTAATCGACGGTAGCGATTTCTTAGTGCGACCGCAACAGCCTTTTTGGCATCCTTTTGTCCGACGATGTATTCATCTAGTCGTGTGACTATTTCTCTTGGTGTTAAATCATTTCTAGCTCTCATCTATACATTCTCCTTACAATTTTTCAGTAACGATATTATGGTTAGTGTAAACGCAGATATCCGCGGCAATGGTCAGACTGTCTTTCGCAATGACTTCTGCTGACAAGTCTTTTCCGTATTTCTTCAACGCTCTGGCTGCAGATAATGCGAAATTTCCGCCTGAACCGATCCCCAATATGCCATCATCCGGCTGAATCACTTCTCCATTACCAGAGATCAGCAGCATTTGTTCCTTGTTCATAACGATCAGCAAGGCTTCCAGATTTTTCATCATTTTATCCGTGCGCCATTCTTTAGCGAGTTCCACGGCAGCACGCATTAGATTGCCATTATACTGATTGAGGTATCCCTCAAATTTTTCTTCAAGAGTAAATGCATCTGCTACACTACCCGCAAATCCGACAAGTACTTCATTATTATATATTTTACGGACTTTACGCGCTGTCCCTTTCATAACGATCTGTTCACCCATCGTTACCTGTCCATCTCCTGCCATTGCACATTCACCGTTGTGCTGAATGGCTAGAATCGTGGTTGCATGAAATTCTACCATATTGAACCCTCCGTATTGAATTATAAATTAATTGATGACGACAAATAAGTTGTTCCTTATCCAATTTAATCTCTTTTTCTCTCAATGTAAAGCAGTGTGTTCAAATTATTAGCACTCTGTAAGATTTGCTTGAAATAGTCATTCTTTCTTTCCAGTTTAGTCATAAAATAATCTTATCCCCTAGCTCTTGGGTGATAGGCATCATAATCTTTCTGTAAATGCTCCGTCGTCACATGCGTGTAGACCTGTGTTGATGACAGGCTTTTATGTCCAAGCAGTTCCTGTACGGTCCTGATATCTGCTCCGTTATTTAATAGATGAGTGGCAAATGTGTGCCTTAGCATATGAGGTGAAATTTTATTAGTTAAACTGCTCTTTTTGATGAGCTGATTCAGTACATAATGAATACCGTTTTGAGTGATCTGGTCCCCATGATGATTGATAAATAAAAAGTCATGCTCTTTAGTGTATTTAGTCATGACCACGGCCCGGCCCTCAGTCAGGTAAGCTTTCATAGCCTCACTTGCATAGTGTCCAAACGGAATATACCGCTCTTTATTTCCTTTTCCTTTTACAAACAGCATGCCCATTGAAAAGTCGACATCATCGATTCGGATTCCCTGGCATTCACTGACACGAATTCCAGTGCCATACAGTAATTCAAGTATTGACTGATTACGATAATCCAACGGTTTATCCCCATCTGCAGCTTCAAACAAGGCCGTCATTTCTTTTTCATAAAAAAAGGTAGGCAGTCTTGACCCTCGTTTTTTCACATGAAGATAAGAAAACGGGTTATCCGACACGATTTCATTATTCAGCATAAACTGATAAAACGCCCGAAGACTGGATATTTTGCGGGAGATTGAAGCTCTGGCGTATTTTTTGTCCGTTAAATGGCTCAGATAAATACGGGCATCCGACAAATTGACAGAGAGAAAGTCTTCGTCTCCTGTTTCGCTTAAAAAAGCCTCAAATGCTTTTATATCATCCATATACGCCTGATTGGTGTGTGCCGAGTAGTGCCGTTCATTGTTCAAGTAATCAGAAAACAACTGCATCCATTTATTATCCATCAAATCTCACCTTCCATCCTCTATTCTACCACAATCATTCTCTTTGGACATGGGGCCAGAGACAGATTTGTTTCATATCATAGATCGCTCAAAAAAAATCTCCCACCCACAATGTTTAAAGGGACGAGAGATCTTTTTAAAGCTATATAAACTGAGTATAGTATTAGTTTATTTCTGAAGGGCCTCTTCATAATCACAATTTGAACATTTGACCTGACTTTGTTTCTTAGTAATTTTTTCAACCAGGTAGTGTTCACACTTCGGACAGTCTCGTCCAATGGGTTTATCCCATGAAGTGAATTCACATTCCGGATAATGTTCACATCCGTAAAAAATTCTATTTTTCTTGGATTTACGTTCAACCACTTCTCCTTTTTTACATAAAGGACAAGTAACGCCTATTTTTTTAACGATTGCTTTGGTGTTACGGCAATCCGGAAAATTAGAACAGGCAAAGAATTTTCCATATCTGCCCATCTTAATGACCATAGGTGATCCACATTTTTCACAATCGAATCCTGCCGGTTCATCTTCTATTTCAACCTCTTCGAGTTCTTTCTCAGCAATCGTCACTTCTTTTTTGAACGGTTGATAGAATTGATCGATCAGCTCGACCCATTCTTTTTTGCCTTCTTCAACAGCATCCAGATCTTTTTCCATGCTGGCAGTAAAGTTGACATCCACGATGTTAGGGAAGAACTCGCCAATGATTTCATTGACAATTCCTCCTAGCTCGGTGGGCTCAAATCGTTTGTTTTTAAGCGTAACATAGTACCGTCTTTGAATTGTTTCAAGCGTCGGTGCGTAGGTAGATGGTCTCCCAACTCCATTTTCTTCAAGAGACTTGATCAAGGTCGCTTCACTGAACCGTGCTGGTGGCTGTGTGAAATGCTGACTTGGCTCCAGTGATTCAAGCTTGATCACATCCCCTTCCACAAGATCAGGAAGCATATTATCTTTTTCTTTTTTAGCTTCAGAGTAAACCATCTGATACCCTTTAAATTTCACTTTGGATCCATTAGCTCTGAACATGACCTCATTCTGTTCGATATCAACACGCATCGTGTCATAGACAGCCGGTTTCATCTGACTGGCAATAAAGCGAGACCAGATCAGCTGATAGAGTTTAAACTGATCTTTGCTTAGGTACTGTTTAATATCATCGGGCTTTCTTGCAGCACTGGTCGGTCTTATTGCCTCGTGTGCATCCTGAGCTCCACTTTTATTTTTCAAAGCTTTAGTAGTAGTCGCAGCGTACTCTTTGCCGTACTCGCTGATGATCAGCTCATTGGCTTCTGCTTTAGCGGTATCTGACAAACGAGTCGAGTCGGTACGCATGTAGGTGATCAGACCGACCGCTCCTCCTCTACCTAATGAGATTCCCTCATACAACTGTTGAGCAGTCATCATGGTTTTACGCGTTCTGAAATTGATCTTACCGGCAGCTTCCTGTTGCAGGCTACTCGTTGTAAAGGCAGGATGAGGATTTCGTTTACGTTCTTTTTTGACTACTTTACGTACATCAAAATCGCCATCTTGATCCAGCTTTTTCAGAACCTTCTGAACAGCTTCGTCATTTGGCAAATCACTTTTCTTACCATTCAGGCCATAGTAGCTTGCTTTGAACTTAGTGCGTTTTTTAAGAAAATTAGCATCAAGTGACCAGTATTCTTCGGGATTAAAGTCTTTAATTTCTTTTTCTCTGTCGCAAATCATTTTCAGAGCAACAGATTGGACACGTCCGGCACTCAGTCCACGTTTCACTTTCTTCCATAACAATGGACTGATCTGATAACCCACGATGCGGTCCAGGATTCGTCTAGCCTGTTGAGAATCTATTAAATCTTCATTTAAACGTCTGGGGTTTTTCAATGCATTTTTTACAGCATCTTTTGTGATTTCATTGAATACAACACGGTTCAATTCTGTGTTGTCCAAATCCAGCAGAAAACTTAAATGCCATGCAATAGCTTCCCCTTCTCTGTCCGGGTCAGCTGCGAGAAAGACTTTTTCAGCCTTTTTTGCATGTTTCTTCAGTTCTTTGATGACTGGACCTTTACCACGGATGGTAATGTAATCTGGTTCGTAATTGTTTTCAAAATCCACGCCCATACGACTTTTAGGCAGATCACGAATATGACCTAAACTGGCCACCACTTTATAATTTCGTCCAAGATATTTTTCAATTGTTTTTGCCTTAGCAGGCGATTCTACTATTACTAGATATTTAAAAGCCAAGTAGCAGGCTCCTCCCTTATTTTACGTTCCTTTTACGAGGTATTTCTCTGAAATTCTGGGACAAACCCTTTAAATCAAAGAATCGTTTACCATCATATGCCATATGAAATGGATTTGTCAACTTTGAAATAGATTTAAAGTTCATTTGTTCACTATTTCGAAGTTCCATTCGTCCAATATATCCTTACCTGATGAACAGGGGATAGCACCGGCTTTTATCAGATCATTACACCCTTCAGACAACTCACTTACTATTGAACCAGGCACTGCGAACACGTCTCTTCCTTCCTCTAATGCCATACGGGCAGTGATCAGACTTCCGCTTCTTTTCCTGGCTTCAATGACTAATACACCTCTGGATAACCCCGCTATAATTCGATTGCGCGCAGGAAAATGGTGTTTTTTAGGTGGAGTGCCAAGAGGATATTCCGTAATAACCAGCTGACTTTCGGTCATTTCCTGCTGGAGACTACTGTGCATTGTAGGATAGACACGGTCCAGTCCTGTGCCGATTACTGCAATCGTCGGCTGCTCACTTGACACTGCATACTGGTGAGCGAGGCCATCGACACCTTTGGCTAAGCCACTGACAATCCCAATGCCTGAATCTGCCAGATCGGGCAGCAGAACATTAAGTGCCAATTGCGCATAAGGCGTGCATTCTCTGGCCCCGACAACGCCTAATAAAGTCAAAGACAACAGAGATAGCTGTCCACTGTAGAACAGCACCAGCGGAGGTTCATACGAATGCCTCAGCTGACTAGGATAAAGCGGAGACAGGATCGATAAATACCGGATAGACAGTTTCTCATACTGCTCGGTTAGTTGCATTATAGGTATATTTTTTTCATAACGCAAAAAAGAAGCCCGTTTTTTTCTGTTGACGGTCGCTTTTCCGACACAATTCTGACTAAAACCACTCAGCGTCACAATACGTTCACACGCTAATGTCCATTTTTCCTTATAGGTTAAATAAGGGTAATGCGCTAGTGTGAATAAGGTTATTTCTTCTTCTGACCACTCCATTAAAAATTCCTCCAATATAAAAAAGTTCTTATCTATCTCATTATCGAAATAGATAAAAACTCATGAAAAAAATCGTTAATTTATATAATAGGAACTGACTGGACTGAATGATTTCCTGTGTATAGGCGTCGGGCCCAGTCTTTTTAATCCTTCTAAATGTTCTTTTGTTCCATAACCCGCATTTTTACTGAATCCGTACCCGGGATAGAGTTCATCGTACTCTTTCATTAGATTGTCTCTGATGACCTTGGCTATAATCGATGCAGCTGCAATCGATATACTCTTGGCATCCCCTTTAATGATTTTCTCCTGTGAATACGGAATATCAATGTGCATGGCATCGATCAGGACATGGTCAGGTTGAACTGACAAATTCATGACAGACTGCTTCATCGATAATCTCGTCGCCTGATAAATGTTCAGACGATCGATGTCTTCTGCTGAAACAATCGAGTAGCGGATAGCTATAGCCTGTTCTTTAATCTTAGAGGCCCAATACTCCCGGTCCTTTAAGCTCAACTGTTTTGAATCGTTAATGCCGACTAATGCTGCATCTTCAGGTAAAATAACCGCTGCAGATACAACAGGACCAGCTAATGGTCCTCTACCAACTTCATCGACGCCTGCTATCATAACCTTGCCTTTTGTACGTGCATTTTTCTCGTACGCCTGCATCACATCAAATTGCTCCAGAAGCTTCGCCTGTTTTGCTTTTTTAAGCTTCCAGCTTTTCAACGCACTCTGTACACCGGCGCGCTGATCCTGTTCCAGGTCTTTCAACAGACTTCTTTCAAGAGTATCAGCAGCCATTAAAACTTCTCTGATTTGCTTAACTGTCTGTGTTTTCTTTTCCGATATCTTCTGGTCTCTCAAATGTAATTCTTCCTAACTGTCCATTTCTTAATTCGTAGATCACCGTTTTAGCTGCCCGGTCATAATCGTCTTTAAATCCTCTTTTGTGAGAGATGGACATTAATAATTCAGGCAGGGTTTCTTCCTTTTCCTGACTTTCATCTAAATTGTAACGTTCTGTCAATGCAAGGGGATAGGCTTTCTTCAGGTAAGCCATCGCATATAAGGCTATGTCATCCAGATGCAGTAAGGCATCTTTAATTGCACCTGTTACAGCGAGCTTTCTTCCAACTTCCTGATCTTCAAACTTCGGCCATAGTATACCGGGAGTGTCCAGCAGTTCAAGCTCTTTACCATATTTTATCCACTGCTGCGCTTTCGTTACACCAGGTCTGTTTCCAGTCTGAGCAATGTTTTTCCGGGCAAAGCGGTTGATCAGTGTGGACTTCCCGACATTCGGTATGCCTACGCACACTGCTCGTAACGCACGAGGCTTCATTCCCTTACTCTCTCTTTTGTCAAAGAATGGTTTGAGAACTTCCTTGGTCAGTTTCAGGACTTCCTTCAGTCCCTGACCTTCTTTCGCGTTGATTGAAATTGCCGGTATTCCCTTTTCTTCGTAATACCTTACCCATTCTCCTGTTCGTCTGGGATCAGCCAGATCGCTTTTCATCAGAATAATGATGTGGGGCTTGTCCCCTATGATGTTTTCAATGTCCGGGTTCTTACTGGAATATGGGATGCGTGCATCAACTAATTCATAAACGACATCAACTAATTTTAATTTTTCTAAAAACTGTCTTTTGGCTTTGGCCATATGACCTGGATACCACTGTATCGGCACGTTATCAATCCTCTTTCATTTTTTACTTCTATTAATCTACTGACCCGATTCGATTTAATGGCCATATTCGCAGACTTGTTTCTCCAATAACCGTCTCCGCTTCAACAAACCCAAAGGAGCGACTGTCTTTTGAGTTTATCCGATTATCACCTAAAACGAATAACATTCCTTCAGGGACTGCTTCAACTCCCTGTAAAGAAGGTAAACTGAAATCACCATTATAGTAAGCGGATACTTCATCACTCTCTTGAGTTAAATCAACATATGATTCATCAATTAGTTCATTATTGACATACATTTCCTGATTCCGGTAATCAATTTGATCACCTGGTACACCGATTACCCGCTTAATGTACTGCTTATCTGGATCTTCGGGAGCCGGAAAAACAATAATGTCAAAACGGTCAACTGAGGATACTTTGTTTAAAAGTAAACGGTCTTCATGTTCCAGAGTCGGATTCATGGAGTCTCCTTCAACGCTCACTGGCGCAAATAAAAACGTCCGAATACCGACAAATATTCCTGTTATCACAATAATATAAAGAAATGTACTGACCAGTTCCTGGGCAAAACTTTTCTTTTTTCCTCGTTTGCTTTTGCTGTTTTGACTGCCGTATCGGTCATTGCCCGGCTCAAAAGAAGATTCACTCATGGCTATCCCTACTCTCATTTACTCATAGCTATACACTTATATTTTACACCAAAAAAGAGAGAGAAAGAAAATAAGTTTGATTAACAATCACACTTTTTCTCCTCTCTCCATATTTCACCTGCTAATTCTCCAGCAGATACTCTATAGCTCTATTATATTGGGTATCATTTTCACTGATCAGTTCTCTCAACGCCTCAATGAGAGCTGTAGCGGTAGCTCCTTCAACAATACCATTTGTTTCCAGATCATTTTCACTCTGGAATGTTTCAACAGCTTCAACTGTATCACCATCAAATGAATTGTCTACTTCACCGATATCGTAACCTAGAGCATCCAATATGCCATTGATATTTTCCACTTCTTCAGAAACCATACCCTCATTGTAAGTCTCTTCCTGATTAATAATCAGAAAATTCTGATATTCAGGCATTTCCACTTCAACATCAGGCTGTATAGCTTCTTCAGTTACCCAATCTCCATCTGCAGTCAACCATCTTCCGGCGGTAAATTTGATTTCACCGTCCCCCGATAAAGGCAAAATATTCTGTATTGTCCCTTTTCCAAAAGTTGATGTCCCTATCAATGGGATATCAGCAGACTGGCTCATAGCTCCGGCTAGTATCTCTGATGCACTGGCACTTCCACCATCGATCAACAGCACACTTTCACCAGTGAACTTGAAGTCCCCATACTCCTCGGAATCTGCAGTGTAAACAAATGGGTCTTCATCTCTACCTTGAGACTGCATTAAAGGTTCGCCGTCTTCAACGAAAATATTTGAAATCTGTATAGCTGAGTTCAGGAGGCCTCCAGGGTTCCCTCTTACATCAAAAACGAATTGTTCAGCGCCTTGACTTTGAAGGTCTTCAATCGCAACGACCAGTTCTTCGTATGTTGGGACATTAAAGTTTGTAATGTGAACATATCCGATAGTCGGATGGTTTTCATCCAGTTCAAATCTGACAGACTCAACCGGGATAGAATCTCGCGTCAGTGTGATCGAAAATTCGCTGTCTCCTCTTAAAATCAGTAATTCAACGTCAGAGCCCTGTTCTCCTCTGATTAGAGCTACTGCCTCATTAATGTTCAAGTCTGCAACGGATTCATTATCCACTTCAACAATATAGTCATTGGGCATCAGTCCAGCTTCTTCAGCTGGTGAACCGGCGATTGGAGAGACGATTCGAACATATTCGCCTTCTTTCATAACTTCTGCGCCTATCCCTTCAAATGACCCTTGAATATCTTCATCCATCGATGATGCTTCTACTTCATCCAGATACTCAGTGTACGGATCCTCAATAGCATCGGCCATCCCTTCCAAGGCCCCTTCAATAAGGGTGGATGAGTCAATCTCTTCCAAGTACTGTGTCATTAATATAGAATAGAGTTCTTCGATCGGCTGAAAATCAGAAATTTGAGTGATTTCTTCGCCGTTCGAATCAGTAACTGTTTCCGTCAGTGGGGCACCGTCCTGATCAGCTGATTCCTGAAAAAAGTTCAGGCTTAAAGCTGTACCCAAACTAGCAACAACCAGTACAATCAGTAAAGAACCAATGTATAAAGACAAACTGACTTTTTTTGTCTGCTTTTGTGTATTCGGTTCTTGTTACATGTTATTCCTCTTTTCTTATAGTGCTCAGATTACTTTTGAGCGTCCATTCTTAAGGCTGTCTCTAAAGCAATAATCATCATATCGTCAAATGTCGTTTGTCTCTCTTCAGCTGTCGTTTCTTCTCCTGTCAGTAAATGGTCGCTTATCGTCAGCAATGCCAATGCTCTCTTATTATGCTTGGCGGCTAATGAATAAAGCCCTGCAGCTTCCATTTCGACAGCGAGAACACCATAATCTGCCAGCTTCTTTTTATCTAACTCTTCATTATAAAACCGATCGGCACTCAGGACATTTCCTACTCGAATACTCATGCCTTTTTCAGTTCCTACATCATAAGCATGTTTCAGTAAATCAAAATCAGCAATAGGTGCGAAATCTACCTGGTTGTTAAAAATGTGACGGTGCAGACTGGAGTCTGTTGTAGCAGCCTGTGCTAACACGACATCACGAATTTTAATTTCCTTTTTCATACCACCGGCAGATCCGACGCGAATCAGATTCTCCACTCCATATTCCTGGATCAGTTCTTCTCCGTATATCATGACCGAAGGAATGCCCATTCCCGTTCCCTGAACAGAAATCTCCTGCCCTTTATAAGTTCCTGTGTAGCCAAAGGCATTTCTTACCGTGTTGTATTGTCTGACATCTTCTAGGAACGTTTCTGCGATATATTTTGCACGAAGAGGATCTCCAGGCATTAAAACTGTTTTTGCGATGTCCCCTTTTGCTGCTCCGATATGTGTACTCATTCTATCTCTCCTCAACTGTCATAATTTATTGGTATCACTATAATCTTGAAACACTTGATCAAATATGGTCATGGATTTCAAATAGTCTGCATTCAGTTCCAGATAGTCTGAAATTTCTGCATAATCCTCTGACTGTTTTGGAAAAGCGCCGTCTTCATCTACTGCATTGGCAAACAAGGTTATATCATCTTTCTTGTAAGGATCTCTCAGCGTCTTAACGTAGTGGTAAAAAGAACGTCTCATTCGTTGACCGCCTGTCCCTGATTTTCTGCCCATTCTAACCGCTGTTTTTTCTCCTGAGCATATAGTCTGGGATTTTTTTTGTAAAACTGCTGGTGCTCGTCTTCTGCAGGATAAAAGGTTTTTGCGGCTTCTATCTGCGTAACGACTTGCTCCACATATTTACCGCTTTTTTCAAGATTACGCTTGGAGTCAAGTGCCGCTTGTTTCTGATCATCATTATAATAGAAGATTACCGGACGGTAACTCTCCCCCCGGTCCATGAACTGACCCATAGCATCCGTCGGATCTGTCTGCTGCCAGTATAGTTCAAGGAGATCCTCAAAGGTCACCATAGATTCATCGTACTCGATAAACACAGCTTCTGTGTGTCCAGTCGACTGATTTTTTACCTGCTCATAAGTTGGATGCTCTACATGTCCACCAGTGTATCCTGAAACGACATTCAGTATTCCCTTCATTTCTTCGAACGGCTGAACCATACACCAGAAACAGCCCCCGGCCAGTAATGCTTTTCCCATCGATCAAGTTCCTTTCTACACATTAATTCTATATGAAAGGTCAGTATATCATCTTACAGACTCTTCCGGCAAAATAATATTTACTCTGACATCATCTTCTTCCAAGTCTATCTGCTGCATTGAGAACTGAACATCATTTTCAAGTTGAAATTCATTCAGCGCAATCAGTATAAACTGCTGCTCACTGTCGATCCTGACCCAGTTTGGAAGATCGAGCTGTTGACTCAAAACATTCATTGCGATACCGATAGGCAATTCGAGTGACCCTAATTGAATCGAAGTCGCTCTCAACTGAAGATTGCCATCCTCCATGACATACGGATCCATTAAAAGTGTAAAATCTACATCAAACCCAAAAATTTGTAAAATACCTGCCAATTCTACATCCTCATCAATAGTAAAGGTATAACCATCGAATTGATCATCCATTTCACTTTCCAGGTATAAATTGATTACACGGTTTAACTGCGCTTTATTGGTCAGCACTTCGAAAGTCAGACTGTCTTCAGTCATTAACACTTCTTCTCCAGGTTGAGCTTCCTGATTCTGATCAGCAGGCTGAAGTACCATGTATAACCAGATGCCGGCAGCTGTCAGTATGGCTACTAAAATTAAGAAGGCCCACATCCATCCGTTTGTTTTACGCGCTCTATTCCCTCGTGATTCTGGCACTTAAACTCTCCTCTCTTACTTTCTGTAACTATTTTCATGTTATTTTAGTTAACTGATCTTTCTATCTGTGTTATAATCCTAATTACAAATACAAAGTCTTTCTAAAGTAGTATACCAAATTTTTTTGTGGTCGTACAGAAAGTGAAAGTCAAAGGAGGCTGCTATGTCGAATTTAACAAAACAACCTGTTTTTTCAAAAAAATATCTGGTTGTAAATGAAGTATTAAATGCCGTAACTCACGGAATTGGCGCGCTATTGAGTATCGTAGGACTTGTTTTCTTAATTCAGAAAGGTCTGAACTATGGTGGTGTTCTTGAAGTGACCTCTTACACTGTTTACGGCGCAACACTCATCTTACTTTATTTATCAAGTACGCTCTATCACAGTCTGACTTTTACTAAAGCCAGACAGGTGTTCAGAATAATCGATCACTGCAGTATCTTCCTTCTCATAGCGGGGACCTATACGCCTTATACACTGATAACGATTGGTGGTACATTAGGTTATATCCTCACATCTCTTATTTGGAGTATTGCTTTATTCGGAGTCATCTATAAAACAGTCTGGTTCAAGAAGTTCCAGGGACTGTCAGTATGGTTGTACATCGCAATGGGATGGATATCTTTATTCTTTCTTAACTACCTCTACCAGGGCCTTGGCACTCGGGGATTCATCTGGCTGATAGCTGGTGGCTTATCCTTTACAGTTGGTGCTTTGTTTTACAGAATGAAGCATGTCAAATATATGCACGTCGTCTGGCATTTGTTTGTCCTGACCGGCACCCTGTGTATGTTCTTCTCAATCTACCTTTATACTTAATCAAATAGAACTCAAAAAACGCTCAAGCATCTTCAGACAGACGTGTTAAGTCTGATTGATGCTTGAGCGTTTTTTGCTGTCGTCAGTGAGTCGTCTTTCTCTTAAAAATCTGGAAAGTATGAGGATGACGGTTTTTATCGTCTACAGTGCCTTCCTTTTCTTCAATCAGTTCAAACTGACTGTAATCGATAGGCGGAATAAACGTGTCCCCTTCAAATGAATCATGAATAACCGTTCGGTAAAGCATATCAACTTCATCAACAAATTCACTGAAAAGGGATACCCCTCCGATGACGTGAAGTGGTTTGTCAGAAGAAGCTGATTTTTTTAGCAGTTCTTCTTTTGAATGACAAACTTCAACTCCCGGCATCTGAAACGTCTCGTTTCGAGTCAGGACATAATTGACTCTGTTTTTCAGTGGTGGATTCGGGATGCTATCCAGCGTTTTACGGCCCATCGCGACATTCCCTGTCAACGTCACTTCTTTAAAGAAAGCCATATCTGCCGGCAGATGCCACGGCAGTTCTCCATCTCTTCCAATTAACCCATTCTCATCTTCAGCCCACACAAAGGTTATCATACCAACACTCCTTGAATTAATTGTTTAGTGCAACTTACTATTTGACTAGGTCAACTATTCGTTCTTTTATACTGCTATTGGTGCTTTTATCGACTTGTGCGGATTGTACCCTACTACTTTGATGTCATCCATATCGAAATCGAATATGCTTTTATCTTTTGTCAGTTCGATGGTCGGAAACTCTCTTATTTCTCTGGAAAGCTGTTCGTTTATTTGATCCATATGATTTAAATAGAGATGAGCATCTCCGATGGTGTGAACAAAATCGCCTACTTCAAGACCAGTTTCCTGCGCAATTAAATGAGTCAGAAGAGCATAGCTGGCTATGTTGAATGGAACCCCAAGGAAGACATCTCCGCTTCGCTGATATAACTGACAGCTTAATTTTCCTTCATCAACATAAAACTGAAACAGAGTGTGGCATGGCGGCAATGCCATTGTCGGAACTTCTTCAGGATTCCAAGCGGACACAATATGTCTTCTTGAATTTGGATTGGTTTTAATTGACTCGATTACATCCTTGATCTGATCAATAAATCCACCATCAGCTGTTTTCCAGGCTCTCCACTGAGCACCATAAACGTTCCCAAGTGATCCGTGTTTTTCAGCAAATGTGTCATCTGCAAGGATCTTCTCTCTGAACGCTGTCATTTCTTTATCATACAGTTCTTTAAACTCACTGTCTTGTTGAACTCGAATGCCAAAATTAGTCATATCCGGGCCATTATAGTCTTCACTTTTGACGTATCGTTCAAAAGCCCACTCATCCCATATGTGATTGTTGTTTTCCAACAGGAATTTAATGTTTGTATCTCCTTTAAGAAACCATAACAGTTCACTTTTGATTAGTTTAAAGAAAACCCGTTTAGTCGTTAACAATGGAAAACCTTTTTGAAGATCAAATCTCATCTGATGTCCAAAAACGGATTTCGTACCTGTTCCGGTTCTATCTTCTCTGAGCGTTCCTTCGTCAAGAATTCGTTTGGCTAAATCTAAATAGTTCTGTTCCATTACTGTGCACCCCTTATTCGTATTGAGACAAAAAGTCCCATCTTGCATATTTTTCTTCCAGTTTCTTGTTCAAAGCATTCTGCTGGTCTGTCAGTTCATTCAGCAGAACATGATTTGACGCAGCGGCTTCCATTTCTGTCTGAATTGTTTCAAGCTTAGTTTCTAACGTCTCTATATCCTCTTCAATCGTTTCCCACTCTTTTTTTTCACTGTAAGTGAGCGAGACTTTTTCTTTTGACTCTTTTTTCTTCACAGGTGCCGCTTTCGGTTTCTTAACAGCCATTTTATCTTCTTTCATTTCCTGTGTCTTCTCTAAATAGTCCGTCAATGAACTATGTGTTTCTTCAATATTCCCGTCTCCTTTGAAGACCAGAAGCTTATTGGCTATTTTGTCAAGAAAGTACCTGTCATGAGAAACTGCAATCACTGCACCAGAGAAATGTGAAATGTATTCTTCCAGTATCGTCAGCGTTTGAACATCTAAATCATTTGTCGGTTCATCCAGAATGAGCACATTCGGCTGCTGCATCAGTATTTTAAGCAGATACAACCGTCTCTTTTCCCCGCCGGATAATTTATTTATAGGAGACCCGTGCATTGAACGATCAAACAGAAAACGCTCCAGTAATTGAGACACGCTGACCGATGTGCCATCCGCAAGTTTAACTTCTTCTGCAATTTCTCTTAAATAAGTGATGACCCGTTTATCTTCATCAAATTCTTCGTTGATCTGCTTGTAAAAACCTATTTTAACTGTTTCCCCGACCGTTAAAACACCCGAGTCCAATTCTGTTTCTTGTGATAAGATCCTCAGGAAAGTGGTTTTACCTGCACCATTGACTCCAGTCACCCCTATCCGATCTGTATGCTGAATGAGCAAATTAAACTCATCCAGTATGGTGATATCATGAATTTTCTTTGAGGCATTTTCAAGTTCCAGCACTTTCTTCCCTAAACGTGATCCGGATAAACTCAACTCCAGATCCGACTTAGTAACTTGGCTGTTCACTTTGTCTTTAAGGTCTGAAAAACGTTCTTTCCTTGCTTCCTGTTTCGTTCCTCTGGCTTTGACACCAGCCCTCATCCAGGCTAACTCCTGTTTGAATAACTGTTTTTGCTTATGAGCCATTTTCGCATCTGTTTCTTCTCTTTCTGCTTTCATTTCGATATACTGCTGATAGTTGCCTGGGTAAGCTTGGATTCTCCCATTATCCAGTTCTAGAATCTCATTGGAAACACGGTCAAGGAAATAGCGGTCATGGGTAACCATCAGTAAAGCACCTCTGTACCCTGCCAAATAATCCTCAAGCCACTTAATCATTTGAAAGTCCAGGTGGTTGGTCGGCTCGTCAAGAATGAGGAGATCGGGTTCCTGTATCAGCACCTGCGCAAGAGCCGCTCTTTTTTTCTGTCCTCCAGACAACGATTTCACCTGCTGAGTCGTATCCGTCAGGCCTAAGCGGTTTAAGATGGCTTCAGCTCTTGACGCTACGTTCCATGCATCTTCCTGATTCATCCGCTTTTCTGCTTCTGTAAATGCCTGTTGAACTTTTGGATCCATTGGATTCAATGTCAATTCATGCAGCACTTCTTCATAATATCGGGCAGCTTGAACGATGGGCGATTCACCTTCAAAAACAGTTTCGAACACCGTTTTCTCTTCATCCAGATTGGACTGCTGGCTTAGATAACCGATTTCGTATTCTCCTGGTTTAGAAATAAGCCCCTCATCTGGTTTGAGTTCACCGGCAACTATTCGTAACAGACTGGTTTTACCCGTTCCATTTACGCCAATCAGTCCAACGCGCTGAGATTCTTTTATCGAGAACGCTAACCCATTGAATAATGTCTTAATCCCATACGAGTGCGTTAAGTTTTCTATTTTCCATTCTTTCATACAAATACCCCTCATCTTTTACTCTTTTTAATTCTAGCATAATTCCGACCTCTATACACTAAACTTATAACGCTCACTACAATGAAAACACTTACCGTCTATGATTGACTAGATTACTCTAATCCTTTATACTGAATTCAATAGGCGACTATACTTAAGGAATCTTAGGGGGAAAACGATGACTACAGGTACTGTTAAATGGTTTAACAATCAAAAAGGCTATGGATTTATTCAATACAATGATGAAGAAGAAGTTTTTGTACACTTCACAGGAATCACAATGGAAGGATACAAAGCTCTTAATGAAGGCCAGACAGTCGAGTTTGATATCGTTGAAGGGTCTCGTGGTCCTCAAGCTACCAATGTTGCAGTTTTAGAAAATAATTAAATTAAATTTATAAAAAGAAGATCAGGCATCTAACCGATTCTGGTCTTCTTTCTATGTTAAACACATCTCAGTTGAACAAGGAGAACGTATTAATGCTTAAAATATACAGTGATGCAGCGGTTTCCCAGAAAAACAAATGTGCAGGAGCCGGAATTGTAATCGTAGGTGAGGACCTTTATGAACAGCTCAGCATCCCTTTGCCGGTTATTTTAGATAATCACCTGGCAGAACTTCACGCTTTTCACCTTGCAGTAAAGTGGTCGGTCGAACATGACCGGACAGATGAATGGACTACTTTTTTTACAGACAGTCAGCTTGTGGCACAAGCGGTCAATAACCAATTCATTAAAAAAGAAGAGTACCTTCCCCTCTACAATCAGATCATTCAGCTACTGAAACGATTAGCGTATTATGAAGTCAAATGGATACCCGAGAAAAACAATAAAGGTGCTGATAATCTAGCAAAACAGGCTATCGCAAAGCAGCTGAAAAAGAAAAGATAAAGAATCGGCCTACTGTCTGATCAGTCTTTAACATCGACTGATGAAACAATGGCTTGAGTTCTTTATCTTTTTTACGTTAGGTCGTTTACAATACTCTAATTATAATAGAGATTATCCGTTGGATAGATAGGATCATTTGTAATATCTATTCCAAGCATTTTAATCGTCTGTTCATTCTCAGTATTTAAGATGACTGTTGAGTGAGCCTGGGCATCCTTTAATTTCCCGATCTGCTGATAGGCTAAAGACGCAGTGGGATTTGTTACGGCACTGATTGCCAGAGCAATTAGAAGCTCGTTAGCAGATAAGGTGGCAACTTTACTCTGAAGTTCATCCTTTTTTAAATTCTGGATTGTCTCCAGAATCATGGGCGCCAGCAAATCGATCTGGTCAGAGATATGAGCCAGTGATTTCAGACTATTCACTATAGCTGCAGCAGAAGCATCCATTAATGACGTTGTGCGTCCTGTAATGACTTCTCCATTAGGCAGTTCAATAGCCATAACAGCCTGAAGATTTGAATCGTCCAGTTTTTTCTGTACCTTCTCGGCATACTCGCGTGCGATCAAAACTGGCTTTCTATCTTCCTTTTTCAGATTCATTTCTTCAAGCATCAGTTGCATGTGACGCATTGACTCTTCGTCAGCTGTTCCTTTTTTATAATCGTTTTCGACAGAAAATGACCGTCTGATGATTTCCTGCTTTGATGCCTCAACAACGGCTTTGTCATCAGTGATACCTGATTTTATACGGTTGACACCCATATCAGTCGGCGACTGATAGACGGATGCTTTTCCTGATATCTTTTCAATGATGCGTTTAATGACCGGAAACATTTCGGTATCACGATTATAATTCACTGCCACTTCTCCGTACGCCTCAAAGTGATAATTGTCCAGCATGTTGACATCCTTTAGATCAACAGTTGCAGCCTCATACGCAATATTGATAGGATGCTTTAAAGGTAAATTCCAGACTGGGAAGGTTTCAAACTTGGCATAACTGGCTTCGTTCCCTCTTGCGTATTCGTGATACAGCTGGTTTAAGCAGGTTGCAAGTTTTCCACTGCCAGCTCCGGGAGCCGTCACTACGACCAGTGGCTTAGTTGTTTCGATGTACGTATTTTTGGCAAACCCGTTTTCTCCTATGATTGCCTCCACATTCGTAGGGTATCCCTCGATCGTTCTATGCGTATGAACCTTCACTCCACTTCGTTCAAGCTTAGACATGAAAATGTTCACATTCGGCTGTTCTTGGTAACGCGTTATCAGGACGCTATTAACCGGTATTCCGTATGCCCGGTACTCATCGATCAACCTTAAGACATCGTGGTCATATGTGATACCGTAATCTCCTCGAATTTTGTTTCGTTCAATATCTCCCGCATACACACAGATGATGATTTCTGACTTGTCTTTTAGAGTGGCCAGCAGTTTCATCTTCGCATCTTCATCGAAACCAGGCAAGACGCGTTTCGCATGCTTATCTCCGATCAACTTTCCGCCAAATTCCAGATACAGCTTCTCACTGTTATCCACGCGGTCGAGTATATAAGCAGATTGTTCTTTCAGGTATTTTTCTGTGTCAAAACCAATAGTAGTCATATCTTCCTCCAGTTACTTGTAAATTAACTGCTTTATTATACCATTAAACGGCACAAAACTTGCCCGATTAAACAATTTCTTAGAAAGACTCATTCAACAATCATCATATCATCCATTCCGACCATTTTGTCATCAAGCACTTCACTGATAGCCTCTGTTTTGACGTTGGTTTTCTTTTTCATTAATAACTCCAGTATTGTTTTAGCCCCATAATCCATTCCTCTTGCTCCGGTTATAAGGAGTATATCGCCTGGAGCCACTAGGTCTAGACTAAACGCCAGAGCATCACATAGCTCATCATAAAAATCGACCGCAATATGTTCAGCTGCCATTACGCTTAAGAAGGCATCCAGTTCCTCAGCAGCTACCTGATCCTTTTTCTTCACATGAGACTGACTGATTGTAAGTGTGACTCTATGAATATTCAATTTCGAAAACCAGTGGGCCATTTTCTCTGCGTTCTCTTTATTAAGAGCAGGTCCATTATTCCCACGAATTGCATGAACGACATGTATCGACTTATACGATAAATTCTGGAGTGCTTGCATACTAGACTCAATGTTATTTTCGTTTAAAAACAAGTCATCAACAATCATAAAATCGTCGTCATATAATATATGAAATCGTCTCTCGACTCCATTAAATTGTTCAATTCCTTTTTTTATAACGGAAACTGGTATCCCATTGACACATCCAACTATAATAGCAGTGAGCGCATTATGGATGGAATGAAATCCAGGAATGGCCAGATCGATGTTAAATGATTGAGGAGCAATTATTTCCCCTTCAAGTGTTCTAATTGGGTTGCGGATCATGACTGTAAAAGATGGCCGTCCTGAATCCATATTGATATCAGAAACAGAGACATCACCAGTATCATTTTCAACACCGAATGTTACGACAAACGCTTCTGTTTCTGATTTTAATTTTTCCAGCAAAGGTTGATCTATATTTAATATGGCCACACTATCTTTGGGCGCATTTCTGACCAGTGAGGCTTTGGCTTTGTAATACGCATCAAACGATCCATGAAGCTCAATATGGTCTTTATTGATATTCGTAAACGCTACGACATCAAAATCGACACTTGCCACGCGTTTCAAATCCAGCGCTGAAGAGGATACTTCCATCGAAACATGTGAAACCTCAGCCTCCCTCATTTCAGCCAAATAGTGCTGAAGATCCAGCGATTCGGGGGTTGTCAATGAGCTAGGTTCGACTTTCTCGTCGACTTTGATCATAACGGTACCTATCAGACCAGTCTTCAGCCGATGCGCTTTGAATATGGCATCTGTCATATATGTAATGCTTGTCTTGCCATTAGTGCCTGTGACACCAAACACACTTAAAGCGTGTGACGGATGACTTAGAAAGCAGTCAGATAATGCTGCCAGCGCTTTACGAGTGTCTTTTACAACAAACTGAGGCACAGAAACTGTTTCCAGCACTCTTTCAACAACTAAAGCAGTAGCCCCATTTTCTACGGCTGCCTGCGCATAGTTATGTCCGTCAGTCTGGTATCCTAAAATGCAGACAAACAGTGTATGGGCTGCTGCTTCATCAGAATGATAAGCTATCTTTTCAATGTTTAAGTTAGTTTCAGTATGTTCAGTCGAAACGACTTCTATGGATTTCAATAATTCAGATAAAATCATTCTAATTATTCCTCTCTAGCTTTTTACTATTCCTCACTTGTTTCATTATCCACAGCATTACATTTAATGAAATGTATAATTTCTTCAAGCTGTATATAAATACATCTATTTTATTTTACTATTTAAATATGAAAATGTCATATTATATGCTCTCATCTATTGACCTTATCTGCTTTATTAGAATCTCATTCTTATTTTTCTAGTTAATATAATGACAATATAATGATCTGTTAAAAGAATGACTATACAGCTGTCTTATTTAATATACAATTAGACGTTTTCAATTAGGACTTTATTAATATGTGTAATTATAAGATAAACACTCTATA
Organism: Alkalibacterium olivapovliticus; assembly: GCF_003003275.1. Taxonomy (GTDB): domain Bacteria; phylum Bacillota; class Bacilli; order Lactobacillales; family Carnobacteriaceae_A; genus Alkalibacterium; species Alkalibacterium olivapovliticum. The sequence continues at coordinate 98,121 of NZ_PVTO01000001.1, read as the reverse complement.
AAAATAACGTTTGTAATTCATTCTACAAAAAAATGCAGCTTATTTCAAAGGATTAGCAATCTAAGCTTCACTTCGAACAGCTACAATATGATCGTCATCAAAATCAGTAAAAAGAGAGCAATGAGGTAAATGGAAATAACCATCAGTAATAATCTAACAATTACTTGCTTTCTTTCTTTGATCGTTTCCGATTTCTTAAATGCTGTAACTCCGTATATAATCAGGAGAGTGACTATGATAACGATTACTCTATTATCTAAAACATACTGCATGATCCTAAGAGGCAACGCCTCTTCTACCCCCAATCTTTCTTGAAGAAAGTATCGGTCTCTCACTTCCTTATGCAAAGTATACTTTAAGTAAGTAGTCAGTCCAACAATTATTGCCCCGTTTTTTAGATTTTCATTATTTAGTCATATTTAATTCTTATCTGACCGTCTTCTAAAGTCTATTGCCAATGTCATAAACAAAGCACTTATCTCTCACTTGAAGCACATTTCTAATGAAGGTCTGGTATATTTTATTCTCTGTACTTAAATAACATATAACAAAGAAAAGCAAAATGGTAAACTGTCAGTAAACAAAAAAATGAGGAGGTGAAAGAAGTGATGAGAACTGAATTGGTGAAGGATTTGATAGACCATAGAAACCCCGACCGGGCGATTCAGATGGAAAAATATATGCGCAATCAGTTTCATTTTTTGGGTATTCAATCACCTATGAGACGCCAGATCTCAATCCATTATTTAAATGAAAAAGCCAGGGAACCAGAAGTAGACTGGTCACTTGTAGAGTATCTATGGAATCAGCCCTACAGAGAATGTCAGTATATCGCCTGTGACTATTTGCTTATGATTAGGATGAAACTGGTACCGGATGACATCCCTGCCCTGAAGCAACTCGCTTTAAAAAAATCGTGGTGGGATACCATAGATGTATTAGATAAAGTCATTGGAGGTGTCTGTCTATTGTATCCAGCTTTAAATACAGTTATGATCAAGTGGAGTACGGACAGAAACATCTGGTTAAGACGTATCGCAATCGATCACCAGCGACACCGAAAAGAACAGACTGATACTGAACTACTTGAAACCATACTCCTCAATAATTTCGGGACAACAGAATTTTTCATCACTAAAGCAATTGGATGGAGTTTAAGAGACTACAGCAAAACCGATCCAATGTGGGTAAGACAGTTTATCCATACCCACCAGAAGGACATGCCTCCCCTAAGCATAAGAGAAGGCAGCAAGTACTTGAGTTAAAATACCTGAGTATTTGTTCGGTAAAAAGAGGCGGGAATAAAAGAAAATTGGAATAGCTTTCGCATTCCACTATTTAACCTTTTTAATAGAAAGAAAAATGCATTCCCTATTTCATTCCTTTAATAAGGAAGTGGAATGGGAATGCATTTTTGCTGAAAACTTTTTCTCCAGCCTTTTTTATATTAGTCTATTTTCTTTTTTTCTTAAAATGAATCAGCGTACCTGTTGAAGCTGACAGTAATCCAATCAACCCAACTGTCCAGACAGCTGTAGCTGTTTCAGGCAATGTTTCACCTGATCCATCTGCGTCTGCAATCACTTCTAGTTCTTCTGTTTCAGCTGTCTCTTCAGCTTCAGGCACAGCAATTTCTTCTGTATCTGCTTCAGGCTGTTCTTCCTCAGCAGCCTCCTCTTCAGAACCTTCAGATTCTTCTAAAGGCTGTTCTTCTTCTACCGGCTGATCATCATCTGAAGGATCTTCTGGATCTGTCGGTACTACTGGCTCACTTGGTGTTTCTTCTGAGTCATCAGGGTCAGTTGGTTCTGGTGTCTCTTCTTCAGGTGATAGAAGAACCTGTATACGTCCTTCTGTTTCTTCATAATCTACCGCTCCACTATTAGTCGTTGTTTCCTGAACGAACTGAATAAGTGCCTGTGTAACAACTCCATTATCTTCTACTGTAATAGTCCCTTGAGAAAAATCATACCCATCTCCACCGGAGACAATAAAGTTATTAGTCGCAATACTGTAAGTTTCTTCCATATTCATTGGCTCACCATTTAAGAAAAGCTCAGAATCAACATAAAATCCGTCTTCGTCCGTATAAATGATGTAATTCAATCCCGATGTCTGCAAGTCTATTTGAGGACCATAACTGTCCAGGGATCGACTAAATGAATAGTCGATAACCTCTTTCAGCTCATTCCCTGTCATTTCCAAAATGGTAATTGAATTACCGAATGGATCTACTGTGAAAATGTCTCTAGCAGTAATATTTCCAGGCTCAATCCCTGCTCTAATTCCACCGTTATTCGTAATAGCTATGTCTGTGCCCGAGAAGTTACGCAAGGCATCAGTAATCATATTCCCTAATGCAACGTCACGTTCCCATCTCGGATCTCTGGTCAGACCAGTTGTAGTGACTCCCAGGACCTCATCAAGTAATTCTTCTGCATCCTCATTATAACCGTCTACGATACTTTGAACATCAGGATCGACCTGATCACTTGAAAGTTCTTCAACAGCTTGAAGTCTGCCTTCTACAGTGACTTCACCAGTTTCTGAATCAAGCATCATATCCAGAATACCGATGTTTCTGGCATTACTCCCAGTTGAGGCAATAGGCGTACCATTGACATATTCCAGTGTATTCAATGTAGTGTGCGAGTGTCCTCCGATAATAACATCAAAGAAATCAATGGCTTCTGCCAAACGACGGTCCGCTGAAATGCCGATATGATTCAATGCAATCAGGATATCGACTTCTTCTCTCAACTCTTCATACTGCTGAGCAGTTTCGATATAAGGATCAAATTCAAGTCCCACTATTCCTGAAGGACTTGTCGCAGGAGGGGCTTCAGTCAATCCGAACACACCAACCGTTACATCTTCAAATTCGAAAATTTCAAAAGGATCTGGTTGTGAAATAGGAATAGATGAATCCACTACACGAGTATTAGCTGAAATCCAATTAAAATTAGATTCGTTGCGTCTATCCTGGAATACGGTTTGTCCGTAATCAAATTCATGGTTACCTATAGTCATTAAATCTAGATTTACGGCATTTAACAATTCAATCATCGGAATACCGTCTAACAAATCGACAACCGGATTACCGCTGAAAATATCTCCCGCGTCTAAGTATAGAGAATGCTCTACTTCAGCTCTTTGTTCATTTAAAAAGTAGGCTATCCTCCCAAAATCATCAATGCTTGCGTGGATGTCATTGGTATGAAAAACTTTAAGTGAAAAGTCATCCGATGGCTCTTCCACCTCTTCAGCAGCTTCCTCAGCGAACGTTACCATTGGTGCTGAGAAAATCAATGCAGTCGACAAAAAACTTAAAATCCAAGCTTTACCCTTATTATCCATTAATACACTCCTCATTCATTTTTGGACACAGGTCAGCACTCAAATCATTTAATACAGTCTCTGAAACGATAGTTTGATTCACTTTTACCTGTATCCGTTATCATAATACTCTACTGACTTTGATTAAACAATGAAAAATGTAAAGAAAAATAAATGAATAGGTCACTTACCTTATATAAAAAGAAAAACCACACTCCGTAGAATGTGATTTCCTGATTCGATTTTTAGTTTACTGTATGAATGTCCATCTGCGGGTAGGGAATTGAAATGCCTACGTCATCAAATGTGGTTTTCACCTGTTCCAGCACATCAAAATGCACGGTCCAGTAGTCTTCTGATTTCACCCACACTCTGGCAACATATTCGACAGCACTGTCTCCATGAGCAGATAAACGAATAAAGGGCTCCGGATCCTGCAGTACAGCTTCGTGATTAGTGACAATTTCTTTCAAAGTAGTCAGGACCAGTTGATTATCAGCCTCATAGCCCACTCCAAATGTAAAATCTACCCGACGTGTATCATGAACCGAATAATTAACAATTCCCGCATTCGACAAGACACCATTTGGAACATATATCATTTTATTATCGGGTGTAATCAGTTCTGTATACAGAATCTGAATGGCTTTAACTGTTCCACTATATCCACCACCTTCAATATAATCTCCCACTTTAAACGGCCGCATCGTCAGCAGAAGCACTCCTCCCGCCAGATTAGACAAAGCGCCTTGGAAAGCCAAGCCAACTGCCAGTCCGGCCGCTCCCAGAATGGCGACAAACGATGCCACAGGGATTCCGAGTATGCCGATGACAGACACAACCAGCAGTATTTTCATACCTACACTAAGTACTGACACAAGAAACGGTTTGAGGCTCTCATCCAGTTTAGATTTCTCAATCTGGTTTTTTAAGAGTCTGACAAAGACTCTAATCAATGCTAACCCGACAATTAAGGTTACAATTGCTAAGATAATAGGCATTGCAATCTCGATCATTAAATTGATCCAATTCATCTTAATCTCTCCTTCTAAAAATAAAAATAAACACACTTTTTTAATACAAAGCATGCCTATCATAACACATGACTATTGATCTTTCATTTTACTCGACGGAATAGCTGCCTTTCTATGCTTCTTTCAATTTTAGTTTCCCCATATAACTGGATACTGCACTGAACATGACTGTGCTGATCATACTAGTGATTGCAATAGTCAAAAAGATCGTTGGATCAGAAAAATTATTGATGACTACCGCAAATGCAACAGCGCCATTCCGTTGACCAGCAGCGAACCCGGAAGTCAGCTGCATTTCCTTGTCGGGATTTTTATATTCAATTATAAATCCACTAATAGCTGATAAGACGATGATCAGAACGCTGGTGGTGATGACTCCCCTGCCAATCAATTGGACAAGTTCTGGAAGAAGCCCCAGCATCATGCCGTAAATCGCTATGTTCATCAAAATTTTCTGAGCCTTAAGAGTATAAGGTTTGATCCGTACAGCAAATGGTTCAAAGAAAAGTCTGAGCGCTGAACCAGATGCCAAAGGGATTACTATACTGGCAACTAAACTTCCGACTAAGTCAAACGAGCTGATTTCAGCTCCGTCAATCATGACAGGGAGCAGAATCGGTAAAATAATGACTGTAGATAAAGTCAGAAGGATCATCGTTGACACTGCGTAAGTGATTGTGTGTTGTGTGGACTGCACAAAAGCTATAACTGTCGATGCTCCCGCACATAAAAATAATATAACAAACCCTATAACGTAAACAGGATCGATTGGGATGACTCTGAGTATCAGCCACACTATTACCGGAAGTATAATATTGTTGAACAAGACTAAGCGAGAAAAGTAACCCAAGTTTGTTTTGACGGTATGTATAATTGTTTTCGGATGTTCACTCACTCCCGAATTGAATACCAGCAGGACAATAAATATAGGCATGATAAAATAACTGATATCGTAGATTAACTCTAATAGTAGTCTTATGGTATTCATTCTGATCTTCTCCTTTAGTGCATTGATACCCAATATACTATTTTCGCTTACTTAAAGTCAATATACTTTTAGTTTCTGCCTGGGATCTTCAAAAATCAAAAATAATTAAAGGCTTCTTAAAAGTACTTCACCTCTTCTGGATAGAATGGCTTTCAACTGTACATCGGACAGTTGAAAACAAATCTCAAATATAACTGTACTCCTTATAATGATACCTGGCCTGCCTATTTAAAGCAGGCGCTTCTGCCAGTCTGAAAGACCCTTGCGCTCATAGTAAAATTCTGTCAATGTATCGGACACCATCACTTTGTACATATCCATCAGATCAGGAGCCAATCTATAGCTATCCAATTCTGATTCATTGACCCAGAAGACATCTCCTTCTATAGAAGAACGCAAGTCTCCGGTAAATTCAGTAGCTAGATACAGAAACACTATGTAACGCTCATCTTTGTCCGTCTGAAACTGTTTTGTGCCTACAATAATAGGATCTTTAATATTCAGGCCCGTTTCTTCGAACACTTCTCTCACCACTGCATCCTTAAACGATTCTTTATATTCTATCTTTCCTCCAGGAAATGTCATCCCAGGCCAGACCTCACTTTGTCTATCCTGCAGGACCACTCTATTCTGGTCATCTCGAATCAGGCACATATTTGTTAAAATTACTTTTTCACTCATAGTAAATTGCTCCTTAGTCATAATTCTCTATCCTTTATTTGTTTTACCCTACTTACTATACTATCACGATAATACAGTTAAACATATATTCATTATCCTGATTCATTAACCCCCTCCTTCTTAATATGATTAATAAAGACAGATAGTCAGTCTATTGCCCTTGAGACGGACTTGACTCTCCTTTCTTATTAAAAGTGATATCAATCGACTATAGACTAGTTAAGTTTTATAATAAGGCTGAAAAAAAAAAGGAGAGGAGGTTTAGATTATGAAAGCAGTGGACAGAGTTGCATTAGTATTACTGATCATTGGGGGAGTCAACTGGTTGTTAGTCGGTCTTTTTCAATTCGATCTGGTTGCTGAAATCTTCGGTGGACAAGAAGCACTTATATCTAGAATCATTTATGTCCTCGTAGGGATAGCAGCGCTATACTGTATCAAATACTTTGCTTACGGTCCAGGTGGGTATAATGATGATACCACCACGAATAGAAGAACGTAATAAATCTCACCTTTTAGAACCCCCTTCCCGTCATCATTCTGTCTTATCTCGGATTCAAATCTTTTACGAAAAGTTCAAATTATGGTACTATAGTTCATGTTCATTAAAATTCAATTTGAAAAATAACAAAGGAGTGAAAAAGTGTTAACAAACCCTGTATTAATATCAGTCGTTGTCATGGTCGGGTTATCTTTATTTAAACTCAATGTCCTTCTCGCATTAATCGTTGCCGCTATCGTAGGTGGATTAACTGCAGGCATGTCGTTGATCGATACGATGGAAACCCTTATCGGAGGTATGGGTGGTAATGCAGAAACTGCGCTGAACTACATATTATTAGGAGCCCTCGCTGCAGCCATTCATAAAACCGGCGCTGCAAAAATCATTACTCAGAAATTATCCAAGAGCATGAAAGGCACAGGAAAAACGCTAGTATTCATCATAGCCTTTATCAGTATGTTCTCTCAAAATCTGATTCCTGTTCATATTGCGTTTATTCCAATCCTTATTCCACCACTTATTGCCGTGATGAATAAACTTAAAATCGACAGACGAGCAGTTGCAACTGCTTTGACTTTTGGTTTAAAAGCAGCTTATATCACAATACCTGTAGGATATGGTCTGATTTTCCACAACCTCATTCGGGACGAAATGGCTCTTAGTGGCATGGACATTGGTGACATTGAAATCTGGCAGATACTTTGGATCCCGGGTCTTGCAATGCTTGTTGGTCTTCTTATCGCTGTACTGATCACCTACCGTAAACCTAGAGAATATGATGATGAAACGGGTACACGTTTCGGCTACAAAGAACAAGAGACAGAAGAAGTCGTATTGAATAAATCTCACATCTTTGCCCTGATCGGTGCGGTCTCTGCCCTAGTTGTTCAACTGGCAGTTGGATCACTCGTATTAGGAGCCCTTTTAGGTCTAGCAATCATGATCGTCGGTGGCGCAATAAAATGGACCAACCTCGACGGAATGGTCAAAGACGGCATAAAAATGATGGGCTTCATTGCCTTCGTCATGCTCGTTGCTTCAGGTTACGGGGATGTTATCCGTGAAACCGGTGGTGTTGAAACATTAGTTGAATCAGTAACCGGCATTATTGGAGACAGTCAGTTACTTGCCGCTACAGGAATGATCGTACTCGGACTATTTATTACCATGGGTATCGGGACATCATTCGGGACTATTCCCATCATTGCAGCTATTTATGTACCACTGACATTTGAACTAGGATTCAGTCCTGCAGCTACAATTTTACTGATTGGTTCTGCGGCAGCTTTAGGAGATGCAGGTTCCCCCGCTTCTGACAGTACACTTGGACCCACAGCCGGTCTTAATGTGGACGGACAACATGATCATATTTGGGATACCTGTGTTCCAACCTTTTCTCATTTCGATATTCCCATCATGATTTTCGGAATCATCGGAGCCGTTATCCTTTAAGTTCATCAGCTAACTAAGCGTCTGATTATTTCACACTATTAAAGACCGACAAGATTCTTACTAATCTTGTCGGTCTTTAATTTATTATCTGATCTTATCATCCAGACATATTTGCTATAAGAATTTACCGCTCACTAATCTAATTCTGGTAAGCTTCCAATCGTTCTTCGAGTGTACCGGTATGCAGCTCAAACAGGTTGTTGTCATAGTCATAAAAATATAGGGATTGTCCCTCTCCGCTTATTCGCGATCTGGAGGGTTTCATTTCAAGATTCACCTTTTTTATTTTTCTCTCAAAATCAGACAGGTCTTGAGCCTTTATTTTAAATGCAACGTGATGATATGTTCTGTTAACTGTTTCCTCATTTTCCATGATAACAATCCACTGATCTCCAATCAGATAAAATAGTTCCTTTGAAATGGAAAAGGTCTTATCTCCACTGTCATACACTTTTTTAGCGTCAAAAACAGTTTCCAATAACTCGGCTGTCTTTTGTAGATTTTTTACGACAAATGTTATATGACTGATACCTTCTACCATCTATTCGTCCTCCATTAAACAGTCAGTTATAGAATCGGACTGTTTCTTGTTCAAGTTGACCGCTTCTTGAAGGTCGATCAGTACCATGGCTCTATACTGCTCATTTTTTTCCATCTTAAAAATAATTAGTGCGGTCTTATAGGCTTCAATCGATTCCTCGTATTCTTTAAAATAAGAAAACAATATCCCCTTTAGCCAGTATAATTTCCCAAGCGATAGCAGAGAGTGCTGTTCAACGATTATATCAATGCCCTGCTGCGTTACCGCCAGAGCTCTTCTGAACTGCTTATTTTCTTTAAGTGAAAAAGCTAAATTATAAATCAGTTTAGCACTTGTATCAATAGAAGTCTGTTTATGCTGCATTAGATTGGCTTTTTCAAAATAGCCAAGTGCTATTTCCGGTTCAGATATATGGGAATAGATTGAGCCAAGACTATTTGTTATATTAATCGCCAAGTCAGTCTGTTTTATTTTCTCCAATGGAATACTCTCTAGCGTCTCTATGGCCTGCTTACTGTTCCTATCTTTAAAGAAATAGAGCGAACCAGACACCCATTCGAAAAAATAGATATCTTCCAGGGCAGTAGCCAATTTAATTAAGTCTTTATTAGTTTCCATCAGCATGTCAACTCTGTCCATATGTGAGTGATTCAATTCTTCGTGTATCATTTTTTTTAAATTTATTAAGAAGTTATCTTCCGAATAGGTCGATTCTTCCCCATAAAAATAGGACACTGTCACTCTTAATTTTCTAGCTAATTTTTCGATCAAATTACCGTTAGGTTCAAGGTCTCCTCTCTCAATTTTACTGATCATTGCTTGAGTACAAACGTTTTCAGCTAATTCACCCTGAGTCATATTTAAATTTTTCCGTCTTTTTCTGATCAATTCTCCGACACCCAATACTATACACCACCATTTCTCTTGATTATTTACATCATTAGTATATACTAAAAATATAATTAAATAAACCGTTTGTAATAATTACTATTAAAAGGGAGTGTAACCTCTTATGTTAAAGAAAAAAAGTGTCTCTTACCATGAGCATGCAACATGGTGGGATAGGAATGAAGAAAAATTGCTCATTTACTGTTTTATATCGATGATACTACTCCTATTAGCTCCCTTTTTTCTGATAAAAATTGTTAATGACATTATCTGGCTTGGTATCATTTGGATTAGTTTATTATTTAGTCATTCATTTATTTTTTATATCTGTATGTCACGAACAGAAGATTTACATTGAGCTTTTTAGGGTATGACTTAATCTCATTTCAAACTAACTGTATAAATACTCTAGAGTCGTTCTTGGAAAGAACAAATGAGTCAAAAAAAAAGGGCTGAAAGGTACCCCCAAAAAGTTAGATTCTTCACTCTAACTTTTTGGGGTCAGCACCAAACCTCAGCCCTTTTTTCTTATTTACGTTTTCCCCAGTACTGGAAGTAATCCGTACGAAGGTAACCGTTATACAATTTACGTTTTTTAGTAGCTCTTTGGCCAAAATGTTCTTCGAAATCTAAATCACTGGTGATGATGTATTTACTCCATGTTGTAAGAGGTCTAAAAGCTTCTCCCATATCACGGTAAATCTGATAAGCCTCTTCAGGGTCTCCCAATCGTTCACCATATGGCGGATTCGAGACGATGATCCCAAATTCTTTATCTGTCGTAAAGTCTTTCACCTGCAGTTGCTTAAACGTGACACTATGTGACAGACCCGCTTCAAGAGCATTTGCTTTCGCAATCTCAATCATGCGCCCGTCTATATCTGTTCCTAATATATCCAGTTCGATATCATAATCGGCCTGCTCTTCTGCATCCAAACGTACTTTCTGCCACATTTCCTCAGGCATCCAGTCCCACTCTTCACACAAAAAGCTGCGATTAAAACCTGGTGCTATATTATGACCAATTAAAGCCGCTTCCAAAGGGATTGTACCCGATCCACAAGTTGGATCTACAAATGGACGATCTTTACGCCAGGTTGTCAGCATGATTAAAGCAGCTGCCATATTCTCTTTTAAAGGCGCTGTCCCTTTATCAATACGGTAGCCACGCTTGAATAAACTCGGACCTGTCGTATCGATAGTCAACATGACTTTATCATTTCTTATGGCCACTTCAATAGGAAATTTAGCGCCTGTTTCAGGCAGCATCCCGCTTCTGTGATACACATCTTTAATTTTATCTGCAATTGCTTTGTTTACGATACGTTGAACATCAGGGACGCTGTATAATGTTGATTTGATTGATTTACCACTAACTGGAAAAGCAGAATCCATCATCAGATAGTCATCCCACGGTAAAGCTTTAGTCTGCTCAAACAAATCATCGAATGTTTTGGCGGTAAATTCTCCGACGATTATTTTTACTCGGTCTGCTGTTCGCAGCCAAAGATTCGCTTTTGCAATATCTTCTTTTCCACCTTCGAAACGCGCACGTCCATTTTCAACTTCGACGGTGTAGCCCATATCTTTCAGTTCGTTCCCAACAAGTGCTTCTATTCCACTTGCCGCTGTTGCCAGTAATTTATAAGTCATTCTTCAGACACCTCTCTTATACTAATAGTATGCACTATTTAGCTGTTGACGTAAAGAAATCCTCTCTAAATTAAGAGAGGATTTCAGTCACTATGTACATCACTGTAAGCCATGTTCTGTCTAGAAAAGACGGTGAAGTCGATTCAGAGATAACCATCTGTCTGTATGAGGGTTACTCATACCTCTTCTCTCTGTTCATTTCCAGGAGAAAAGTGCCCCTACCATATGTTTGGGTTGCTCACTCGAGGGGTTTACCGCGTTCCACCAATAGCGTTTCCCCTATTGCTTCGTCACTGTGGCACTTTCAAGGGTACTCAAGCTTAGGTTGCCCCTTAGCTCTTTTTCCTGCCGTCATCTCAATCACTTGAGAGCCGCAGCTTATGATTTCGCTGCGCACGAACACTACAAGCATCGCAGCTTGTGTGAGCATGGACTTTCCTCACAACTGAAAACAGCTGCGCGATTATCCGTGATGTACATTATTTAATTGTTAGTCGTTATCTAATTTAGAACCGAATACATGACGCTCCAGATTCGATAACCGTTTAAGTATGTCAAAGTTTGTCACGTTTGAACCAGGTTGGCTTTGACCCTGTTTTTGAGTCGTCATCTGTTTGGCCTGCTCATCAAGCTTGTCGAGCAGTCGATTATTCTCAGACTTCAATTTATCCAGTTCATTTTGAAATGATTCATAATCTCTGATGACAACATCTAAGAATTCATCCACTTCAGTTGGATCGTATCCACGAACTTTGGTTTTGAAATCTTTTTCTAAAATTTCTTTTTGAGTCAATTCTCTACTATCCATTCCTACACCTCATCTATTGTCGATAATTATGATTATTTAAACACCTTTGTCGAATATCTATACTCTTTTCAACTACACCACTATTATACCAAATTTAACACTGAAAGTGAAGATAACAGTCAGTTATTCTTCTTCCAATTCGGTAACGAACCACTGCAGTTCGTCAAAGGCGATCAAATCGATGTCATAAATAGTATTTTCCTGATAGGCTTTGGCCTTGTCATAATAAAATTTCACTTTGCCTTCATGTTCAGTATCGTAAAACAAAAGACATCCGTCCGTATTTCTCATGATAAATTCCTGATGATTCTTAAGCTGGCTTGGATTAGAGTACTCACTGTTGGATGTGTAATTCAAATAATCTGCCTTTTCCACAATAGAATTAAAAAGGGCCTGGTTCTTCTCATTCCATTTGCTCTGAAAACCAGTATATGGCAAAAGTATGGCTAATTTCAGTTCGGGATAATCCTTTTTTAATTTTAAAACCACCTGCCCTACCCATAATTCTGTGCCAATATTTCCTGAGATGATAACCCATTCAAGTCCCTCATAGATGTATTCAGTTAGTCTTTTCTCGAAGAAGAGTTTAATGTAGTGAAGTTTAGGATCGTCTTCAGTAAAGACGGATACTTCATATGAACGGTAGCCGCTGACATATAAATTTTTGATAAACTTTCCCCTCCAATCTAGGTTTCGAAACAATTGTTTGGTAAACTGTACTTAATCTTGCTGTAAGGGTGTGAAGCTATTGAGAATCCGTTACCCTAATGGTAAACCTTATCTCACTAATGATGACAAAAAGAAACCAAAAAATCAACTCACAAAGAAAAAAACCTCTTATAGTAATCGGGGAATGACACTGGAAGAAGATATTAATAAGACGAATGACTACTACTTATTAAGAAAGCTTGCTGTTATTCACAAAAAACCGATCCCTATTCAAGTGGTCAATGTCAATTATCCTAGTAGAAGTGCGGCAAAAATTACAGAAGCCTATTATAAAAAGGCATCGACCACTGATTACAATGGTGTCTACAATGGGTACTATATTGATTTTGAAGCCAAGGAAACCAAGAACAAGACCTCTTTCCCTCTCAAAAATTTTCATGACCATCAGCTTTCTCATATGGAAGCCTGTGTCGACCAGGGAGGCATGTGTTTTGTAATCATAAGGTTCACCACACTGAACCGGGTGTTTTTACTGGACTTTCCCGTTCTGAAAAAATGGTGGAGACAACAAAAGGATCCGGATGGAAAAAAATCTATTCCATTTAAGGCATTTGAAACAGATGGGTATGAATTGAAGTATTCACTTTCCCCCCGTCTCCCCTACCTCGATATAGTCGATAGGCTGATTAAACAGAAAGATTCTTAAGAGATGTTTAAGAAAAAAGCAACGCTATTGACTGGATTTTAATAATAGTGTAAAGTTCTTTTTTGATATAGAAATACAAGTAAGATTACCCCTAGCTATTACTTTCTGCTAGAAGACAAGGAGCCTAACATGTCACAGAATAATCAAGTTTCACGAAAAGACTATAAGAAAAAGAAAACTGATAAACAGCCAGAGAAAAAAGGAAATGCGGGGAAATGGATTAAACGAACCATTCTCACTCTTTTCACGCTTGTATTGGTAGCAGTCATTGCTGGCGGATTACTGTTTGTATACTATGCAGCAAGTGCACCGGAAATGACCGAAGACGATTTGCTCGGGACATTTTCATCAGAATTAGTTGATAAAGATGGTGAAGTCTTCTATACCTTAGGGGCTGAAAGCAGAAATTTCGCTAACCCGGATGAATTTCCAGAAGTGATGATCAATGCTATGACAGCAATTGAAGATCAGCGTTTCGATAGCCATATGGGAGTCGATCCAATTGGAATAGCCCGGGCAGCTGCAGGGTTTATCACGAACCGTGGACAGATCTCTGGCGGAGGAAGTACGATCACTCAGCAGCTAGTCAAATTATCAGTATTCTCAACTGCAAGAGAAGATCAGACGCTGCAGCGAAAAGCTCAAGAAGCATGGCTGGCAGTTCAGCTCGAACGTCAATTATCAAAAGAACAAATTATGTCTCTTTATTTAAATAAGATTCATATGGCGGGCAATGTTTATGGTGTTGCTACTGCATCTGAAGAATACTATGGAAAACATGTCAGTGAACTGGAGATTCATGAAGCAGCCCTATTTGCCGGGATGGCTCAAGCTCCTAACCGCTTCAACCCTTACGTTAATCCAGATCTGGCAGAAACTAGACGAAATGTCGTTATTTCTGTCATGCGTAATGAAGGCATGATATCTGAAGAAGAAGCAACAACCGCTATGAACACGCCTATAGATGAAGGATTGATCGAACTCAGCCAGGAAGAACGTAATACACTGGTTTTCGACGCCTATTTATGGAATGCAATTGCTGAGGTCGAAGATAAAACAGGACTTAACCCTTCTACTGCCGGACTCGTAATTGAAACGAATCTCGACATGGACGCCCAGCAGCGCGTATTTGATGTATTGAATTCAGACGAATATGTTGACTTTGTTAATGAGGATATACAAGCGGCTGTGTCTCTGGTAGAAGCTGAGACCGGTAAAGTAAGAGCTCTAGGTGGAGGCCGTAATCAGCAGGGTCAACGTGAACCGGACCGTACTACTCAGATAAAACCCGTCGGTTCAACTATAAAGCCCCTAACAACTTATGGCCCGGCAATTGAATCACTGCAATACTCAACATATCACCAGATTACAGATGAAGAATACAGTTACCCAGATGGAACACCTTTAAGAAACTATGATAGAGAATATAGAGGTCAAATCAGCTTGAGAGAAGCCTTGGTCGATTCACGAAACATTCCTGCCGCTAAAGTAATGAATGAAGATCTGGAAACGAGTCAGATTGAAGAGTTTGTTGAAAACGTTGGATTGGATATAGAACACTTTTCAAATGAAGGCACTATAGTTCCTTCAAACGCTATCAACGCCTCTACTACCCCGTTGCAGTTAGCAGGATCCTATGCCTCTTTTGCCAACGGTGGTAATTATACAGAACCTTATACTGTATCTAAAGTGATTACTCAAGATGGTCAGGAAATAGATTTGACTCCTGAAACGAATCAGGCTATGTCTGATTACACTGCCTACATGATAACCGATGTTTTAAAAGATGTTGCAGCTAGTCAGTACAATACAGTTGGCATTGCGAACCTGCCGCAAGCTGGTAAAACAGGAACGACAAATTTTTCTACGGATGAACAGGACCAGTACGGTTACCCTTCCGACAGTGTGCCTGACTCCTGGTATGTTGGGTATACCCCTAATTATTCATTATCTGTCTGGACTGGTTATGACAGTCGAGCTAAGGGATATCTGAGTTTTAATGATGGGACAAGACAAATACCGCGTCACATCTACCGTGAAATAATGGCTTACGTGTCAGAAGGCACGGAAAATAGTGATTGGTCCAGACCCTCTTCTGTTACTGAAGTAGCTGTTGAAGATGGATCTAACCCAGCTCAGTTACCTGGTCCCAACACCCCATCCAGCGCTATTGTTTCAGAATTATTTGTCAGTGGAACAGAACCTACCGAGGTGTCCAGATCGTTTGGCGAAGAGTTGTCAGCACCGTCTGGATTAAGTGCAGATTACGATGAAGAAGCAGATGAGCTGACCATTAACTGGGATGAATACCAGCTGGACAGTGAAGATGAATCAGTTTCTTATAATTTATCTGTCAATGGACAGTCAACTAGTCTATCCAGTACGGAAACAAGTATAACAGAACCTCCTACGGGCTCCTTAACGATCACCCTATCTGTTTCTGCATTCGGAAACACAGGACCTGAATCTTCAATTTCTATCACTATTCCTGAAAGAATAGATGAAGAAGAAGAGGAAGAAGAACCTGAAGAGGATCTAGAAGAAGAACCTGAAGAGGAACCCGAAGAAGACGAAGAAGATACCGAAGAAGAGCCACCGGCGTCAGAGCCTGATCCTTCAGATGATGAGGAAGAAGATGTCCCGGAGGAGACGCCTGAGGAAGAAGAACCTGAAGAAACCGAAGAGCCTGAGGAACCTGAGGAAGAACCAGATGAAGACGAAGAATAAATTGAATTGATTAGTTAAGACCGTCAGACTATGCAGGTTCACACCTTCATAGTCTGACGGTTTTTACATAGCCTCTGTTCTCTTTCTAAATAATGTAAAAATAAAGCGCATGTGTCAGATGACACGTGCGCTTTATTCATTGTCTTCATCGTTAAAACGAGACCCAAAAAACCATTTCCCTTTTATTCCTCTAATCCCAATAAAAATATTCCATATACCGATCAATATGCCAATGCCTCCGATAATCGGATCATGCAGGACGATAAATCCAGATAAAAGTAAGATAATAATGCCCATTGTCAATAAAAATATCCCATGTTTTTTAGTCATACTACTAGCTCTTTTCTGTCTATTAGTTGATATAAATAAAACTCAATGCTTTTGCATTGAGTTTTATTTATTTGATTCCAGAGTAGTCTAACCAAACCGGAACCTTTTACTGGGCTACTAGGGATCGAACCTAGGAATGACGGGATCAAAACCCGCTGCCTTACCGCTTGGCTATAGCCCAATCAAGGGCGACTGATGGGGTTCGAACCCACGAATGCCGAGACCACAACCCGGTGCGTTAACCACTTCGCCACAATCGCCATTTTACTATTCTAAGCATACCATATTTTATTAACTATTTCATACATTAAATAGTAACAGGGGTAGCAGGAGTTGAACCCACATCGATGGTTTTGGAGACCATAGTTTTACCATTAAACTATACCCCTAACAAAATGGAGGGAGTAGGATTCGAACCTACGAACCCGAAGGAGCGGATTTACAGTCCGCCGCGTTTAGCCACTTCGCTATCCCTCCAATAAAACTAGTGGCGCTGGACAGAGTCGAACTGCCGACACACGGAGCTTCAATCCGTTGCTCTACCAACTGAGCTACAGCGCCATTTCTCTTACTTATTTCATATGACCCCTACGGGATTCGAACCCGTGTTACCGCCGTGAAAGGGCGGTGTCTTAACCGCTTGACCAAGGGGCCCGAAAATCAAAAAGCAACGGAGAATGAGGGATTCGAACCCTCGATACGGAAAACCGTATACACGCTTTCCAAGCGTGCTCCTTCGGCCACTCGGACAATTCTCCATAACAAACTCCACAAGTAGGGCTCGAACCTACGACATCATGATTAACAGTCATGCGCTCTACCAACTGAGCTATTGCGGATAAGTTAGGCGTTCAGCAACTCTTATATCGTAGCACGGTGCAGTACAATTGTCAACGACCTAAATTAAAACCGGGTTATCAAATTGGTAAAAGTTTTGGACTCATTACTGTAATTTGGGGGTTAAGACAGTAATAAATGAAGGTCTCACTTTAATATTGAGAGGAAATTCCGGGCCTTTTTCTCCATCCATCGCCACATGTGTTTGCTTGTTTTTTAAAAGCATAGTTGCCTCTTTAAAAGAATCAATGGTTACTTCTGACGGAACAGATTCTTCATTGTCACTTAACAATTTAGAAAAGATTGCAATCTTCTGCCCGAAACTCGTTTGTTTGATCATGAAAAGATGAAGACGTCCATCATCCATTTCAGCGTCTTCGAAGAAATGAGGGATACCCAGTATATTATGAGACGATCCAATCAGCATCAAACTCACTTCTTTAGTATGAGTTTTACCATCGATAGTCATTTCTAATGTGTGGGTCTCTTCATTTCTTAATGACTTCAATCCTTCAATAAAATAAGCAAGAGATCCATACCGTTCTTTCATATCGTCGGATACTTCCCAAACCGTCTCAGGGATCGTACCAGCTGAAATGGAGCTCATAAATAAACGCCCATTTACTTCACCGACGTCTGTTTTCCGTTCTTCACTATTAATCAGCTGATCGAGAACATTTCCTATAGGCAACTGTATGCCGAGGCCTCTCGCTACATTGTTAACCGTACCTGTAGGAATGATTCCAATTACCGGAGAATAGGACGTATGATTCAGCGCATTGATCATTTCTGATACAGTCCCATCTCCCCCGATAATAATAAGGTAATCAGTCTCCTCCTGGCTGGCTAAAGCAGTATACTTAGTAATATCACTTTTCTGTTGAGTAAGTTTAATCTCACATTTCCACCCAATTTCAGTAAACCGTTCTTTAACATATTGTGCATATTCCTCGCCATTCTTTTTACCCGAGGATGGGTTTGCAATTATCACTGCGGTCTTCATATATATGCCTCTATTCTTCTTTAATTCTGTGTTCCCTGACAGTCCGGGCACAATCCGTATATTTCCAGTCTATGTGAGGTTACATCGAACCCTGTCAAGTTGCTTGCTACAACCTCAACATCATCCAGACCAGGATAATAGATATCCTCTATTTTCCCGCAGTTTGAACAAATGGCATGATAATGTTCAGTTGAAGCAAAATCAAATCGGCTCGAATTATCGCCATACATCATTTCTTTAACTAGTCCAAGCTCTGTAAACAGTCTTAAATTATTGTAAACAGTAGCTACACTCATACTTGGAAAGCGGCTCTCTAATGCTTTATATATTTCGTCTGCTGTCGGATGATTGTCCTGATCAATAAGGTACTCTAATATAGCGTGCCTTTGTGGTGTTATTCTAATATTATTGAACTTTAAACGTTCAATAGATTGTTCTACTAAATAGCTCATCCTTATCAGCCCTTTTGTATATATTTCAATTATTTAAACAATTTTGAATGCTGTCCTATATACCCAAATGATACAGTTTTTAAGCGTTTTTTGCAAGAATATGTCAGTTCAGTTCTGAAATAAAGTTAAAGTTTACAGCCGTTTGTAGTATACTATGACTAACAAAAAAATTAAAGGCAGTGAATTATATCTTATGAAAATCGGAGCTAGAACTTTTAAAACAAGTATAGCTGTATTCTTGTCATTACTTATTACCATAACAATAGGCTTTGAAGAAGGTGCTTCGTTAGCTGGCATTTCAGTCGTCGCTTCCATGCAGCCTTCTGTAAAAAAGTCATACAACACACTAGTTGATCGGCTGGTCGCAAATACGCTGGGTGGATTTGTAGCAGTGCTGATGGCCAGTGCCTTTGGGACATCACTAGTCATCATAAGCTTTGCGACGGCTATATTAATCGCTCTCCTGCATCAGATGAAGCTGAATAATGTGATTGGGTTATCTACTATGACACTGATTATTATTATGCTCTCAACTGATGGGGACATACTGACTAATGCGACTGTTCGGGTTTTGGCTACGTTTATTGGTGTAGTCGTTGCGTTTGTTATTAACCGGTTTATCCTGCCGCCCAATTACGAAGAAAAACTTTTTCACCTGACCAATAGAGTCACCGATGATCTGACACGCTTTACACGAGTCAGTCTTCGAAAAAATGTACAGTATTCGCTGATGCGCGCCGACTTGATATCCATTGAAAATTCAATAATGGATATGAAAAAAATGCTTGTTCTGCTTCAGGACACTCAATGGAGTAGATGGTTCAGGCGTAAAGATATTCCAGTAACTCGTTTGCTTGTTGTATACAGACAATTTATTCGTACCACCGAGTCGGCTTATAATCTGGTCAAGACATTGCATCATTCGGAAAATGTTTACAACCACTTTCCTGAAGAACTGCGGGTATTACTTAGAGAACGTCTGGAAACACTGATGTCCGCTCATGAACAGATCATATTGAAATGGAATGGACGTATCCTTCCCAAAGAAGTTAATTTTATAGCCTACAAAGCTGATTTGAGGATTACGTTCATGCAGTCTTTTTTCAATGAAGCAAGTCTGGAATCTTATCTTGAAAATGATTATGGACAGAGTAATACCGTTATCCATTTGATGTCAGCAGTTTTGATTTATGAAGAAAACCTTCAGCATTTAAATAAACTCGTCAGTAGTTTTAAAATCAATCATAAGGACAATGTTTCTACTGTTCGTTCACTACATTAAAAAAAGTAACCCTTCAACCACCATTAGCACAAAATGGTTGGAGGGTTACTTTTTTAGTCTGCTGTTTCGCTTAAATGGCTGTCGACGATTTCAGCTGCCAGCTGCTGTCCTTCACTAGTTAAAGAGTCACCATTCTCGTTGTAATATGACTCCAGACCAGCCTCCTGTGCTCTCTCTGTAAAGGTTGCGTGTAAAGGAACAAGCGACAGGTTATTCGTTTCAACTATTTGTCTCATCCGGTTCAAATAGCTGCGGTAATCAAGCGATCGTGAATTAAGCTGATCGATTTCCTGAAGGACGGGATAAGGTTCAACTACAATGAGTTCAGAGTCTTCCAGAGCAGAGAGGCTATTCAACACACTGGTCATATAAGTCTCTGTTTCAGCCAATCCGATATCTCTTATTTTATCGGGTAAAGCGGGCATGCCGTATATAACAAAGTCTGGAGATTCTTCAATCAAAGGACCCACTGTCTGCTGAATATATAATTCATAAGAATCAACGCCAGGGTATGTGAAGTCAAGTAATTCAGCAGTATATGTAGTATGATTCTCAATGTTTGCTGTAATTGACTCGACCCACTCTTCAGTCAAGTCGATATCCCCATAAAATGCAATGGAAACCGCCTCATTGACCATAGATAAATAATCCAATCTTTCATAATAGGATAGAGTCTCTACTCTATTTTCATACTCTTCCAGATTACTCTCTCTATCTTCGGGTAGTTCAGCAGAAAGTGATGCTTCTTCTTCTTCGATAACCTCAGTACTTTCATATTCAGATGACTGTTCTTCACTCATTTCTTCTCTCTGATTTGCAGCGTATCGTGTACCAAAAAATATAGTCAAAATACAGGCAATCAGTAAAACAGGGATTGTTACTATGCTTTTTTTCATATTCGGTTTTCCTTTCTATGTAAAGTAGCTATACTCTCTGGTCCAATAACATAAGGAAACAGTAGAAGACTGCTTGAGTCAATCTACTGCCCTGTCCATCACAATCACTTTTTGCCAGTAAGCTGCTTATACCTGTCATACCATAAATCGACATACCCATCTGAAAATGGTCCCTTTTCCTCGTTGATCCATTCTACAAGAATTTTAATATGCTCTTTCAGAATTAAATCAATTTCTTCAGGGTAATCCCATTTTTTTCCATGCTCTTCATATTCATCAACATCCAGTAGCCTTTTCTCGCCGTCCGGGAATACTTTTACATCTAAATCATAATCGATGTATTTTGCCCCTTCTTCGTCGATCAAGAATGGAGATGCCATATTACAGTAATACGAAGTCCCTTTTTGTCTAATCATTGTGACAATGTTGAACCAGTAATGTTTATGAAAATATACAAGTGCCGGCTCTCTTGTCTTCCATCTTCTACCATCGGATTCAATAACAAGGGTGTGGTCATTACACCCGATCAGTGCGTTCTCAGTCGTTTTCAAAACCATCGTATCGCGCCAGGTCCGGTGTAAGCTGCCATCATGTTTATAGCTTTTGATTGTGATGAATTCTCCTTCTTTTGGAAATTTCATCTTTGTACCAACTCTCTAATCATTTTAGAAAAAGTATAGCTTATTTCCCAAATCTCAAGAGTAATTATATCATAAAACAGTCTTGAAAGAAGAACGTTTAGGAAAATTACTCGGGATTCGGTTTAAAATAGAGTAATTGTATTGATTAGTTCCCATACTTTTTGAGTTGGAACAGGAAAAGCTGTTTCTGAAAATTGGTCTGGATGAATGTAACTGGTTTGTTTAGCCATAGTGTGTTCATTCACTATCTGACCCTTGTAGATGTTCAAATACCATTTCAAGCGTGAAAAGACGTGTGTATAGGTTCCCTTCATTTCATTGTCTAATTCAATGGTCAACCCATACTCATCTTTGACCTTTTTGTATAATCTGGTCATCTCAGGTTCTGACAAGCCATCGGTTTGACTGGGAAATGATTTCCATTCATCCTCTTTTAAGTCCGCTTTGCTGATCATGATAAAGGACCACATTCCTGCCAGTACCCCTTTGCTTCCTCTTCTTTCAAAAAGGTACTCGCCTTTATTATTAGAGAGGGCCAATACTATATAGTCTTCTTCTTTGACCTTTTTCTTTGATTTCTTGATGGGATACTTCATCCACGTTTCATTTAAAAAAGACGCGTTAAATTCTTTAACTGGACTATTTTCAGGCTTGTAATTTTTAGGCGTACATATAGTAGCACCTAGGTCCATCAATGCCTGATTAAAATCGCCCGGGCGTTCTCTGTCTATTAAAATCCGGATCATCTCTTCGAAAACTAATCGATTAGATGGTTTTCCAATATCTAAATCGAGTTCAAACAAGCGACTCAATACACGCATGACGTTTCCGTCTACAGCAGGCTGAACTTTATTGAACGCTATACTGCTCACCGCTCCAGCAGTGTACGGTCCGATCCCTTTTAGCGACAGGATATCTTTGAAATCATCCGGAAATATTCCATTATGCTCAGCAACAATCTGGTTAGCCGCTACTTTCATATTTCTGACTCTCGAATAATAGCCTAAGCCCTCCCACAATTTCAGGAGGGTGTCTTCGGAAGCCTCAGCCAAATCTTTCACAGTCGGTAAAGTAGTAACAAACCGATTATAATAAGGGATGACAGTATCTACCTGGGTTTGCTGGAGCATGATTTCGGATACCCAGATATAATAAGGGTTTGATGTGTGTCTCCACGGCAAGTCGCGCTTGCTGTCATCGTACCAGCTCAATAAGGTTTGTCTAAAACGGGAGATTTTAGCTTCATCCCACATCGCTATGTTATGCTCTTCTATTTTAGTCAGTTTTGGTGCTTTTTTTGTCACTGCAATTCCTCTTTTTCTTCGATAAACCGGTCGATCATTTCTCTCGGATATCCTTTTGAGTACAAGAACGTTTTAGTCCGGCTAATCAGATCATAACCAGAGTGTTTACGTGAATATCTAGTCCATGCTTTTTCACCCTGCATCTCCAGGGCTTCATACTCTTCATCGTCTGACTGATCGATTTCCAGTTCATCCAAAGTTGTTTGAATCACATCTGAGTCAAACCCATGTGTCATCAACTGTTCTCTAATTTTCTGAGTCATTTCTCTACTTGACTTGTTTCTTTGTCTGTTCAGTACTTTTTCGGCTAATTTTGATGCATTTTCCTGCTGTTTATCTCCGCTGTATTCATCCAAACCTGTTAATACATCTCCTTTTGAAAGCCCCTTTGTAAAAAGAGTCCTTTCGATTTTTTTAGGTCCTTCCAACTTTAATAAACTGTTGGTCCGAACAAAACTCTTCGCATATTCTTCATCATTGATCAGACGATTTGTCTTCAATTTCTCAATGATCGGTTCGATACTCTGATACTCTTTTTTCTTAAGATAATCTACGATTTCTTTTTCCGACCGCATTTTGAAATTCAAGTAATGAAGAGCAGCCTGATACCCTTTGCTTAACTCCCCTTTTTCCCTAAGTTCCTCGATTTCTTCTTTCGTCAGTTCTTTTCCTTTGATCAATCGGTACTGGACTAATAAATTATCATCTACTGGAAAAGCATATTCATCATTAATATAAATGTTGAATCTGTTTTTAGCCTTTTGGGCTTGTACTTTTGTTATCTCGTACTCTTTGTAAGACGTTTTTCCTTTTGCCGGTAATCCTTTTTGATCTGGAAGGTCCCTCTTTTTTTTGACAGTTCCTTTTTTTGAGTACTCTGAATGGCTAGAGGGTATAACTGGGCCTAATTCAATAAAATTCGATTCCTTTTTTCTATTCTTATCTTGGTTCAACTCTCATCCTCCTTCATTCATTACTTTACAAGTATAGCACTTATGCCTCTATATTTTAATGGTTCGAACATACATTCTTTATTTATTCCATTTGAAAACAATTTAAACCACAGTTTACTTTGCCATCAAAAGGCTCAATCACATTTAGAGTGTCAGTATAAAAAATATTTCCCAATCTTCTTGAAGCAGTAGAACGCTCTATCTGCAAAAATAAGATTCCAAGATCCCATTATTTTAAATTATAAAAAGACCAGAAGCTGTATGAAGACAGCTATTCTGGTCTCTTAATGATTTAAATCTATCTCATTCAGGTCGTTCAGTCGATTCATTCTCTTCATCAGGATTCAGGTCCAACTCTACTTCGTTCCCTACAGTGTCTCCTTTAGCTTTTTCAGCTACTTTTTCTTCACTCAATTTATCTTTGTTTGCACGATCCTTGATATAGCCGAGTGGTGCTGATGTATCAGGAGATACGACCTGATTGTATGCCGGATCTGATTTGCCTTTTTCACTATTAAAATTGGGTCTTTTAAGTTCATTATCTTTAGACATAAAATCATTCCTTTGTATTGGATTTTACCCGTTTACAATGACTCCGCCATTAACATGAATCGTCTGGCCAGTCACATAACTAGAATCATCAGAAGCCAGGTAAACATAAGCAGGGGCCAGCTCGTAAGCTTCACCAGGTCTTCCTAAAGCGCCATCTTTACCCCAGCTTTCTAAAGCATCCTCAGGGAAAGTAGACGGAATAAGTGGTGTCCAGATTGGGCCAGGTGCAACAGAGTTAACTCTTATTTTTTTATCTGTGATTTCCTGGTTCTGTGACAATGATCTTGTAAATGACACACGCGCCCCATTAGTACCGGAGTAATCCATCAAAGTAGGATTCCCTTTGTAAGCCGTGATTGAAGACGTGTTGATAATTGAAGCACCCTCGGTTAAATGCGGTAAAGCCGCTTTAATAAAGTAGAACATACTGAATACATTTGTACGGTATGTTCGGTCGATCTGTTCCGCTGTAATATCCATTATGCTCGACTGATAATGCTGCTCTCCTGCATGGTTGACCAACACGTCGATTTTCCCCCAGGTCTCTACAACTTTATCAACGACTTCATTGGCATATGCTTCGTCTCCAACGTCTCCCTTGAAGACAAGCACTTCAGCTCCGATTTCTTTCAACCGGCTTTCTGTGCGTTTGGCATCATCATCTGAAGAATGGTAAGTGAATGCCACTTTAGCACCCTCTTTAGCATATAATATCGACGTTGCAGCGCCAATACCTGAATCGCCGCCTGTTACAATGGCGACTTTACCTTTCAGTTTGTCAGCTGGTTTATAAGAGTCCGATTCAATTACTGGTTCACGGTCCATATTTTTGGATTCATCATTCATTAGATAATCTTTCTTCGGTTTTTGAGTTTTCACTTTATCCTGTTCAGTCAATTTAATTCGCTCCTTGTCATTTAATTTATTCTTCTGATTTCATTCCTGATTCTTCTGACTGCTCAGGGTAATTGGCGTCAGATTCAGGAGCCTCCGATTCCTCAGACGGATCTTTTTCTTCTTTATCATCCGTATTTAGTGGGCTCTTAGCTTCAGGTCTCACAACACCTTTGGCTATTTTATTTCCATGACCATGTTTTGATTCTTCTGCATCAACTGTTTCTTCTTCACCAGTTAAATCAGGGTCTTCTTCTTTATTCTGCTTAAGATCTTCACCGTCTGGTTTTTCATCACTTGACGAATCTGAATCTCCTTCAGCAGTATTATCCTCACGCATGTTCTCAGCCTGACTGGGATCTATTGACTCAGTTGTCTGTTTTGATTCAGATGTTTTCACATCTTCTGGATTATTGTCTTTATTTTTTATAGCGTCTTCCTCTTCTGAGTTGACTTCATCTAGTGGTTGATTTTCTTTATTATTGTCTACCATGTCATTTCTCTCCTTCATTACAATCTCTTCATTAACTTCAGATAGTTCTGTACTTTTCGGTGCATCACTGTCGGCCAGCAGAATAATTTCTCCCTCTTTTAATGCATCCATATAATGGTCAGCCTGATCATGCGGAACGCCATAATCTTCCAGTATAGAGTGAGAGGCTTTGCTGTCGTATGAACCAAATGAAAAAGTATCTTTGATTTTTTCCCAGACAGTCTCTTCCTCCACTTCGACCTGCTCGATATGAACTTCTTTAAATGTGTTCAGTCTTTTATTATAATCTCCATGTTTATCTATTACTAAAGTCAGTTCGTCTGAAGCATAATCTTCCTCTTCAATCAGTCGTTTGACTTCAATGACCGTATCTTCTTCATTTGTAAACGTCCCGAGTATGTGACGATCCATTCCCTCACCCTTTCATGACGATTGTCATATTTTGTTCAAATATCTACAGTCTTTATGTTATCACTGTATTAAAAAGTTGTAAAAGAAAACGTCCTTTCACTACAAAATCCAAACTTATAATTATTAATTATGTATATTTATTAATTTATGCAATGTTCAGTATTTAATAATCATTCTAATGAAATGATTCATTTATAATGCTTATTTGCTAAAAAAATTAATATCCTCCTGTTTTACCAAAAATAAACGATGAAAACAAATGTTTTTTATACAAATAATGTTTTTTTCCCCATCAATTATGGTATATTTAACATAGAAGATGTTATTAAATATAGCATATGGGGAAGGATTATGTCTTATGAAGAATCATGAGAAAAAAGAAGCCTTGAGAGAAGTACGTATAAACAAGCTTAAAGAACTCACAAGTGATGCAATGAATTACCGTTATCTGATTCAAGACCAGTTATCTGACGCTATCACAGCAGGCAATAGTCAGCAGCTTGAAGAGACGCTTACACTAGTCAATGTTAAGGAAGTCCTGAATTATATAGAAGCAAATAACGTTGGCGACCTTACTGACCGCTTTAAAAGTCACTTGGTCACAGTAAATACCTACGCACGCATTTCCGCAAAAAATGGTGGTGTCTTACCGCTCTATCTACATTTGATTTTCGAACGCTTTTCAATGATCATCAAAGATACAGATTCTCTAGACTATTTAGTGGATCACGTCTATTTTGAAATATTTAGAGAATACTGTCACGCCGTTATCCATTTCTCAACTTCCGGTTATTCGACAGTTATGAAAGAAATTGTCAGTTACATTACAGAAAATCTGACCGGAGAACTGACACTGACAAACATCGCCTCTATTTATGGTATGCATCCCGTTCATTTAGCCCGTAAATTCAAGCAGGAAACGGGAAATACATTTATTGGGTATGTTAATCAGCAACGTGTGTATCTTGCCAAGTACTATTTCCACTTAGGTGAACACCAGCTGAGTGAAGTCGCTAATCTGGCAGGATTTAACAGTCACTCTTATTTCACAAAAGTATTTAAAAAAATTACTGGCCAGACGCCGACGAAGTATTTAAAAGAACTTCCCGATCGGGAAAAAGTTTGACCAACTAAAAAAAGGATGTCGTTTAGAACGACATCCTTTTTTGTATGCTCATAAGTCTTGACTGTCAAGACCAGTTGACGAGCTCTGCTGCACCATTATGACTGTGTAACTGACTATTCTCTCCATTCCTTCTACTAAAATCAACTGTTATATCCGACTTAACTGTTTCTTTTATGGGGTAATCCATTCCTGCATTCATTGGAGCGATGAGTTCTCTTCCATTTGAAAGACTGACGCTCACTTCAAGCCGTTTGAAGAGATCAGTCAATATTACAGTGTAACCAGACTGGTCCTCATTAACAGCCACCTTAAGGATAGAACCTGAGTAAGAAGCAAAGCGGTGTTCTCTCTCTCCATCATGATAGATTGCTATCGCGCCGTTTTTACTGAATGGGCCTTTATCTACTTTCGCAACGGATAAGAACAGGGTAGCGTCATGGTTTTCAGCGAATCCGTTTGAATGAGCCCAGACATACTTGTCAGGAAACGTGCTGCCTCTGTCCTTTTCAATATACCCCGCTCCTTTTTCGATTTCGATCTTTTCTCCATTTATGACGACCGTCCCAGTCACTCGATGTTTCATACTGATGATATCATGTGAACACGGCATGTTTAAATATTCCAGCGGCCCCATGATACTTGGCGCGTATAGGGATTGTTCGATGGGTAGAAACAATCCAAAATCAAGATCAAGCATGATGTGATCGGACTTGTTTTTCAGACTAGCTTTAACGCCTTTTTCATTAAATACAAATTTAGGCATGACGATGTTCTGAGGATAGCCTACAATCTCAAATTCATCTCGTCTGAACGTGATTTTACCGCTGAAATCTTGTTCTTTATAAACAATATTATACTGCACAAACGACTCATCCTTTGAAAAATGCGCTACTCCAGGAATCAGCGCAATAGACAGGTCATTCTCCTTATCTGTGCTTTTGATGTACCAGCCTTCAAAGTAGTTCTCTGTTTTATTATGTCCTAGAAAATCAAATCGATTAGCCATTACGTTACTCACTCTCCAATAGGTGCTGATAGAATTTTGCTTCAGGATATCCGATAGCCAGGGTTTTTATTTCTCCGGTGAATGGTCTGCACTGATCATTGTCAAACCCTTTCTTCCAGAATCCTATAGTGTAGGTTTTTTTAGCCCTAACAGCTTCATTATAGACTATTCCTGTATCTGCCGACAAACCAGACGGTATATCAACTGCTAATATGGTTGCAGTTGACTGATTAATCGCCTTTATGACGGAAAGATAAGGATCTTTAACCGCTCGGTCCAGGCCGATTCCAAAAAGAGCATCTATAATAATAGCTGGTTTTTGCTCGGACAAATCGGCATCTGATTCACTGATCGTCATTTCCAGGTGTCTGGCAATTATCAGCTGAATATGTGTCTCTTCTGAGGCTTTTGATAGATCCCCTATTACATGAAGTGTGACTCGTTTACCGGACTGGTGCAATAATCTGGCAATAGCTACGCCGTCACCCCCATTGTTTCCTGTTCCACAGACTACGATGAAGTTCTCATTGTCATCATACTCACTGAGAACAGCTTCTGTCACCGAGAGTGCTGCTCTTTCCATTAACACTACTGATGGTATACCGATTGAGTTGATAGTGAAGTGATCGATTGCTTTAATTTCTCTGGCACTTAATCCTCTGACCATTATCAAAACCTCCTTAAAACGTACGTTAAGTATAACAAAAAGGAGTTTGCACGCATACAAACTCCTTTTTGGCTTTCAGCTATTTAATATGATGTCGAGTAATTCAGGATTAAATGTTTTCTCTCTAAGCATAGCTATTTCATACTTATAAGGTGGTTTCTTATTTTTCTTGTCTTCCCCAACAAATGGCGTTTCAAGTATTTTGGGTAAATGAGCCAGTTTAGGATGATGAACGACCTGATTTAGTGCTTCAAAGCCAATTTCGCCGAACCCAATATTAGCATGCCGGTCCTTGGCTGCTCCCTGACTATTCTTAGAATCATTGATGTGAATGACTTTCAGCATATCCAACCCGATAATACGGTCAAACTCCTCAAGTACACCCTCGAAATCATTTCTGACATTATAGCCGGCATCATGTATATGACACGTATCCAATGTCACTGAAATCTTATCTTTCAACTCAACTTTTTCTATAATACGGGCTATTTCCTCAAAAGAGCGCCCGATTTCTGTTCCTTTACCCGCCATCGTTTCCAGTGCGATTTGCAGCGTCTGGTCCTTATGCAGGATTTCGTTCAATCCTTGGGCGATCTGATCAATTGCCGGTTCAACTCCTGCGCCTACATGAGCGCCAGGGTGCATCGTCATCTGGGTAGCTCCCAGTGCTTCAGCACGCTTGATCTCTTCCTTCATGAACTCGACAGCAAATGCATAGTTTTCTTTTTTGATTGTATTTCCTAAATTGATGATATAAGGTGCGTGCACAACGATGTCAGATACACTGATGTCATTTTCCGACATAAAGGCCTGCCCTGCTTCGATATTCATCTCTTCTATCGCTTTGCGTCTCGTATTTTGAGGAGCACCTGTATAGATCATAAATGTCGTCGCACCATATCCGGCTGCCTCTTTTGCAGCACCTTCAAGCATATGTTTCCCTTTCATTGATACATGTGAACCTAAAAGCATGTTATTCCTCCGTTTTTTCAATACTTTGAAGAGCCAGCTTCAATTCATCCAGCTGAGCCTGAGCTACTGGGGATGGTGCATTTGTCAATGGATCAACAGCTTTCCCATTCTTAGGAAAGGCAATGACTTCTCTAATATTCTCTTCATCAGCTAAAATCATGACTAATCGGTCCAGTCCAAATGCAATACCGCCATGTGGTGGGAACCCATAATCTAAAGCATCCAGTAAAAAGTCAAATTGATTTTGTGCTTCCTCTTTTGTAAAGCCCAATGCTGTAAACATGTCTTCCTGCAACGCTCTCTGATGGATACGAATAGATCCGCCTCCGATTTCATAGCCGTTCAAAACGATATCATAGGCATCAGCCATGGCTTTCTCCGGTGCAGTTTTCAGTAATGGAATGTCTTCTTCAACCGGTCTAGTGAACGGATGATGGGCAGCATTATATCTGCCTTCTTCTTCATCATATTCAAGCAGTGGCCATTCAACAATCCAGGCAAACGCTAGTTTAGATGTGTCGATCAAGTCAAGCGCTTTTCCTAAATGGCTTCTTAATGCGCCTAACGAATCGTAAACAACCTTATCTTTATCTGCTACAAATAACAGTAAATCTCCTGCTTCTGCATCCATCTGGTCAAGTAGTGCTGACTGCGCTCCTTCGTCACTGAAGAATCTGGCTATCGGACCCGTCAGTCCTTCTTCGGTCACTTTCATCCAGGCCAGGCCTTTTGCACCATAAATTTTTGCAATCGACTCAAGTGCATCAATCTTTTTACGGGAGAACTGATCTGCAGCGCCTTTAACAGCTAATCCTTTAACCATTCCTCCAGATTCAACAGCAGAAGAAAACACTTTAAATGAAGAGCTTAGAGCCACTTCTTTTAAGTCAACGAGCTCCATATCAAAACGAAGATCCGGTTTATCACTTCCGAAACGCTCCATTGCTTCTTTAAAAGTCAAACGAGGAAACGGTGAGTTGATGTCGATGCCTTTAACATCTTTTACCAGTTTGACTAGCAGATTTTCCATAGTTGACTGGATATCTTCTTTATCGGTAAAACTGGTCTCAATATCAACCTGTGTAAACTCAGGCTGTCTGTCTCCTCTTAAATCTTCATCTCTAAAACAGCGAACGATCTGGTAGTATTTATCAAAGCCGGAACTCATCAGCAGCTGCTTGAACAACTGAGGGGATTGCGGCAATGCAAAGAATTTCCCTTGACTCATTCGGGACGGGACTAAATAATCTCTCGCACCTTCAGGAGTCGACTTAGTCAGATAAGGTGTTTCGATATCCAAAAATCCTTGGTCATCTAAGAAGTCTCTAAATGATTTCTTTACAGCATGTCTTAATTTCATATTCGCCTGCATGCGCGGACGTTTCAAATCAAGATAGCGGTATTTCAATCTCAAATCATTTGATACTTCAACGGCATCGCTGATGTCAAAAACAGGTGTTTTGGACTCACTCAGGATCTCGATCGAATCTGCTACTATTTCAACGTCACCAGTCGAAAGGTCTTTGTTTATTTGTCCTTGAGAACGTAACACAACTTTACCTGTTACAGAGATGATATACTCTGAACGGATTTTTTCAGCCTTGTTCAACGCCTCTTCACTGATTTCTCCATTAAATACGACCTGAACCACGCCTTCTCGGTCTCTTAAATCGACAAAAATCATTCCGCCTAAATCCCGGCGTTTCTGAACCCACCCTTTAACAGTGACAGTCTCCTGTTCATGTAATGGCCTGACTTCCCCACAGTACATCGTTCTTTTCATTATAATAATCCCCTTTTTTATTTACTCGTTAACTTAGCATAAACTTGTTCAAATTGAGTATAGACATCATTCAAAGACAGCTCACTCTGGTCTCCACTGTTCAGATCTTTTACCTGTACAACGCCTTGTTCGATTTCATTTTTACCTAAAGTAAAGACCAGCTTTGCATTCAGTTTATCGGCAGTTTTAAATTGCTTTCCTGCTTTCCTGTCCATAAACTCACGCTCAACAGATAGACCGTTCTGTCTCAAAGCGTATGCCAGTTTATTGGCTTCACGGTTTGCTTGCTCACCCATTGTCACGATATAGGCATCCAGAGGATTCAATTCAGGATAAGCATAGTCCATGTGATCAAGCAGCAGGACTAACCGTTCCAGACCAAATCCAAATCCAAATGCTGGCGTTTCCGGTCCACCGACTTCTTCTACTAATCCGTCGTACCGTCCCCCTGCACAAATTGTCGCATTGGCTCCGAATTTCGGATTCGTAGTGATGACTTCAAATATCGTATCGTTATAGTAGTCAAGGCCTCTTACCATATTTGTATCGATTTCAAACGGAATATCCAAATCAGTCAGCATATCCTGAACAGCCTTGAAGTGAACAAGAGACGCTTCATCCAGATACTCAAGGATCGATGGTGCATCCTTGACGATTTCCTTATCTTTTTTATCTTTACTGTCCAGTACTCTCAGTGGATTTTTGTATAATCGCTCCTGAGAATCCTTGCTCAGCTCTTCAAAGAAAGGCTCAAGGTACTCTATCAGCGCTTCGCGGTACTGCTGTCTGGATTCAGTGCTTCCAAGAGAATTGATAACCAGTTTTAAATCAGTTATTGCATACTGCTTGAATAAGTCCATAGACAGAACCATTGTTTCCACATCAGTCGCGGGGTTTCTGCTCCCGAAGACCTCTACACCTAGCTGGTGAAATTGTCTTTGTCTACCGCTTTGCGGGCGCTCGTATCTAAACATGGGGCCGATGTAATACAATTTAGTCGGTTTGTGGTATTCAGGACCATATAGTTTGTTTTCCACAAATGACCGAACGACGCCGGCTGTCCCTTCAGGTCTAAGGGCAATATGACGATCGCCTTTATCCTTAAAGTCATACATCTCTTTGGTAACGATATCGCTAGTTTCCCCAACACCTCTAGCAAATAACTCCAGCTGTTCAAACATAGGGGTTCTGATTTCATTAAACTGGTATTTTTTTAAAAGTGATTTAGCCTTTTCTTCGATGACCTGCCACTTTTTAGTCTGTTCAGGCAGCAGATCCGCTGTCCCTTTTAATTTTTGATAATTCATAGCTTAGTCCTCCGCTCTTTATAGTTGATTTTTCCATAAAAAAAACCCTTTCCTATTCACTATTGAATAGAAAAAGGACGTGTCTGTTCACGTGGTGCCACCTTATTTCAGAAAGTCAGAAAACTTTCACTCTATAGATTTAACGCTCACACGTGACAAGTCTCCTTATCAATCCTGTAAGGTGTCATTCAACTAATGGGATAAATCTCTCTCAGCCATGGAGATCCTCTCTTTGATACGCATTAATTTGCAGTCCTTATTACGGATAATCATACTATTTAGGTTGTTCATTTTAGCTTACAAGAAAGGGCGTTAAAAGTCAATATCACCCGTTATTTTGAAACCCGTTACATTTACAGTAGTATTATAGAAGAATAATCAGTATAATGGACCTACTATTAAAGTCCTCTCTGAATCATTATTATTTTCGAAATATTATTGCTAAAATCGTCATAAACCGCGTATAATAAGACTAGATTGAATTAAGGAGGCGAGTCATTTGTCTTACACTACCCTACATAGATATATAAGCAAACGAACATTCATTTTCATAGTCATAGCCTTACTCACTATTCTAACAGGCTCTTTCATTGCTTTAGCGAACGAAAACAAAGTCACTGTTCTGGCGAGTCATTTAAATGTCAGATACGGCCCGGGCTTGTCTCATGAAATATTGACTCAGGTGCAGGAAGATGACCAGCTTCAGATATTAGGTGAAGAAAACCAGTGGTATAAAGTCAGATTATCCAACAACAACATCGGATGGGTGGCCAGCTGGCTAGTGGAAAACGAAGAAGTCTCTGTGGAGAATAGAGTGATGGGGAGGGTTACCGGTAATCAAGTCAATATCCGGCAGTTCTCTACCACTGATTCTGCAACCATAGGCACAGTGCATTTAAATGAAGAATATCAGATTCTATATGCTGAAAATGACTGGATACAGATATTGTTTAATAACAGGGTTGCCTGGATCCACTCAGATTATATAGAAAGAACAGACACCTCAGTGACTACTGAGTCTGTGCAAGATGTAACGCAGCGTATCCGTATTGGTATGGGCCCGACAAACCTCAGGGAGAGTCCTACAGTTGACTCCCCAGTTGTTACAACGGTTAATGAGATGACTGAATTTGTCGTGAATGAAGAACTAAACGACTGGTACGGCATCGACTTACCAGATGGCACTCGTGCTTATGTAGCCAGCTGGTTAGCTGAAACTGTAGACGCCTCACCTGCAGACCCAGCACAAGTAAGCGATGATGCATCAACTAGTCATTATGCAACAAATTTAGCTGAGGCGACTATTGTAATAGATGCCGGGCACGGAGGACACGATCCGGGAGCTGTTGCTCGTACCGGATTTACAGAAGCTGAAGTAGCTTTAAACACCGCTCTCCTACTTGCTCAAAGGCTGGAACGGACCGGTGCCAATGTTATTCTGACTCGTGATGATGATACGTTTATTTCGTTGAACGATCGCGTTTATTATGCACACCGAGCACAAGCTGATGCCTATATCAGTATCCATTATGATGCGATGGAAGTTCCGAATACGATGAGCGGCACAACCACTTATTATTACTCAGAAACTGAGCGGGCTCTGGCTGATTCAATCAACCAGTCACTGACGCAACACGGTCCTTTAAAAAATAACGGTGTGAGACATGGCGATTTCTTCGTTTTACGCAACAATGGTCAGGCATCCGTTCTACTTGAATTAGGTTACCTGGATAACGACCATGATATCACAGTCGTCAATACTGAATCTTATCAGCGGACCATCGCTGATGCGATCTATCAGGGACTCACCGGATACTTTTCACCTTGAGTGACGCACTTGTAAGACCTAAAAGAGTGATCCTTTGATATAAAGGATCACTCTTTTACTATGCTCAAAAAAACCACTGAATTCAGACAGCCGATTTAACGGACTGTCTGGATTCAGTGGTTTAATTAGTACTCGCTTTTTATTTGTTCTTCGTATCCATAGTGATGGTGACAGGTCCGTCATTGATCAGACTGACAACCATATGCGCTCCGAATCGGCCTGTCTTCACCGAAACCCCCAGTTTTTCCAACTGAGCATTGAATTGATTATACAAGTCTTCCGCTTTATCAGGTCCAGCTGCACCAGTAAAACTCGGACGGTTCCCTTTTTTTGTCTCTGCATGAAGAGTGAACTGGGAAATCGACAATATCTCTCCATCAACATCTTTAAGGGAGCGGTTCATCTTCTCATTCTCATCTTCAAATATCCGCATGTTGGCTATTTTCCGAGCCAGATACTCGACATCTTCATGAGTATCCGCCTCTTCTACTCCAAGGAGAACAACAAACCCTTTCGCGATTTCCCCTGTCAGTTCCTCATCTACACTTACGCTGGCTTTTGTAGTTCTCTGTATAACTGCTCTCACGTCAATCCTCCTGAATCCTTATCGACCTCATTTAAGATGTGATGCGTTTAACTGAATACACATCAGGAACGGTTTTTACTTTATCAACGATTTGTTCAAGTTCCTTCAGATTCTGAATAGCTAACGTCACTTTTACAATCGCGGTTCCACTTTTATCCAGTTTCCCGTTTACATTACTTAATTTATTCGTTTGGGAATTGATAACCTGCAAGATTTCATTTAAGAATCCAGATCGGTCATATCCTTCGATTTGAAGTTCAGCATTGTATTCTTTTTTAGAATCGTTTGATTCCCATTCCACATCAATCAGTCTATTTGCCTGATCATCAGTGCCTTGAATATTCGGGCAATCCACTCGGTGAATCGATACGCCTCTGCCTCTGGTAATATAGCCGACTATCGCATCCCCGGGTACTGGGTTGCAACACTTGCTGACCCTGATCAGCAGATTATCGGCCCCTTGTATGACCACGCCACCTTCATGACGAATCTTCATTTTCTCAGGTTCTCTTTTATTCTTCAATTCAATCGTGTTGCTGGTTTCGTCTATTTGAACTAAATCTTTTTCTCTTTCTTTCCGTTCTTTCTCTGTCAAACGGTTAGCTACAGTGATACTCTTCACTTCGCCATACCCGACCGCCGCATAAAAATCATCTTCATTAAGATAATTAAAGCGTTTAGCCGTCTTGAGTACATTCTCTTTTTTCAGGATCAATTTAGGATTAAAGTCCATATCGTGCAGGAGTTTTTCAAGAATTTCTTTCCCGCGTTCAATATTCTGCTCTTTTTCCTGAGTTTTAAAGAAACGCTTGATTTTATTTTTTGCTTTAGACGTATTAACATAGTTCAGCCAGTCTCTACTCGGACCAAAAGAATTGGCCGAAGTCAGCATTTCAACGATATCTCCATTTTTCAGTTTATAGTTTAAAGGAACGATTTTACCGTTAACCTTCGCTCCCATCGACTTATTACCGACTTCCGTGTGAACGTGGAATGCAAAGTCAAGCGTACTGGATCCTGAAGGCAACTCCATAACATCACCTTTTGGACTGAACACATACACCTTGTCTTTAAATATGTCCTGTTTAATCGAATCCATAAAGTCACTGGCATCACGGGATTCATCCTGAAGTTCAAGGATATCTCTAAACCAGGAAATATGCTGACTCAATTCGTTATTGTCCAGTTTTTTTGAAATGCCTTCCTTATAAGCCCAGTGCGCAGCCACCCCATACTCAGCTATTTCATGCATTTTCATCGTTCTGATCTGAACCTCAAGAGGGGTTGCGTTGGGTCCAAGTACAGTCGTATGAAGGGACTGGTACATATTCGCTTTTGGCATAGCAATATAATCTTTAAACCGACCCGGCATGGGTTTCCATCTCGTGTGAATCGCCCCCAGAACAGCATAACAGTCTTTGATCGATTCAACGATGATTCTTATAGCCAGCAGATCGTAAATCTCGCTGAACTGTTTTTTCTGACTTTTCATTTTTTTGTAAATAGAATAAATGTGTTTTGGACGACCAGTGATTTGTGCTTCGATTCCCAACTCATCAATGGAAGCCTGTATTGCGCCTTTAGCATCATCGATGTAGTTCTCACGGTCTTCTCTTCTGGAATTCATTAAATGAACGATCCGGTAATACTGCTGAGGATTCATATAGCGTAGAGAGGTATCCTCCAGCTCCCATTTCATTCGGTTGATCCCCAAACGATCAGCCAGCGGAGCATAGATATCGAGTGTTTCTTTTGCTATTTCTCTCTGTTTTTCCGGTTTATGGTGCTTCAGCGTTCGCATATTATGCAGTCTATCGGCTAACTTTACCAGTACAACGCGGACATCCTGTGCCATAGCCAAGAGCATCTTACGGTGATTTTCTGCCTGGTGTTCTTTTTTCGATTTGAACTTTAACTTCCCTAATTTTGTAACACCATCGACTAAATCCGCTACTTCCGGTGAAAAAATTTCCGCCAGCTGATGATAGGTATAATCGGTGTCTTCAACGACATCATGTAAAAACCCTGTCGCTACAGTAACAGGATCCATTTTTAATTCGGCTAAAATTCCTGCCACCTGAACGGGATGCATGATATATTCTTCGCCTGATTTTCTCATCTGCCCTTCATGGGCTTTATTCGCCAGGTCAAATGCTTTCTTTACAAACGCGACATGTTCACTGTTCATGTACGTCAAGCATAAAGCGATGACCTCTTGAGGTGTATAATCTTTATTTTGTGGCATGACTTTCACCTTCATTCTATAAGGGTTCATTTTGGGTAAATGTTGAAAAAAATGATAAGAAAACCAGCACTGCTAAAGTGCTGGCTGCTTCTCATATAAGTATATCGCTTTTTCTAAAAGACTGCAAGACCGCTGTAACTGCTTAGTTTAGTAAGCTTCGGTCGCTTCATTTCCTTCAACAAGGGCGATACCATTTGATGTTCCGATACGTGTTGCACCAGCATCGATCATAGCTTGAGCATCTTCAATCGTACGAACGCCACCAGATGCTTTTACACCCATTTCTTTTCCGACCGTTTTACGCATCAGTTTGATATCTTCAACTGTTGCGCCACCAGTAGAGAAACCTGTTGATGTTTTAACAAAATCTGCTCCAGCACGTTTGGAAATTTCACAGGCTCTGACTTTTTCATTTTCAGTCAGCAGGCATGTTTCGATAATTACTTTAACGATTGCTTTCCCTTTTACAGCTTCAACGACTGCTTTGATATCGTCATGAACGACTGAGAAATCTTCACTCTTAAGTGCGCCGATATTAATAACCATATCGACTTCTGTTGCGCCGTCTTTAACAGCTTGTTCAGCTTCGAAGGCTTTGACCTTTGACGTGTTGGCTCCTAAAGGAAATCCAATGACAGTACAGGTATTAACACCTGTATTTTTAAGCAGGTCAGCTGTATATTTGACCCAGACAGGCTGTATGCAAACGGCCTTGAATTTATATTTTTTTGCATCCAGACAAGCCTGCTGAATAGCCAAATCTGTTGATTCCGGCTTTAATAATGTGTGATCGATGTACTGTTCAATGTTTTCCATTTTATGACACGTCCTTATCTTCTTTTTTTGCTATGATTGCTACCCAGTCTTTCATCTGATTGACCTGGATTATTTCAAATTTATGTTTAATACACTCTTCGATGATCTGATCTTTCTTATCTGCAATGATTCCCGAAGTAATGAACAATCCGCCATCATTCAGTTTACCATAAGCGTCTTCAACAAACAGCATAATTATTTCAGCCAAAATATTGGCCACGATGATATCCGCTTTTCCTTCGATGCCCTGAAGCAAATTGCTGGTACTCACTTCAATCGTATCTTGTAGATTATTCAGTTTGATATTGTCTCTGGCTGATTTAACGGCAATTTCATCCAGATCATATGCCTTGATCGTTTCTGCACCGTACAGCGCACTGACGATGGATAACACACCCGATCCAGTCCCTACATCAAAAACTGTATCCCCTTTTCTGACAGTGGTTTCCAGTGCCTGAATACATAGCTGAGTAGTGGGATGGGTTCCCGTCCCGAAAGCTAATCCAGGATCCAGATAACACACTCGTTCATCAATAAATTGTGGCTTGTATTCTTCCCATTGAGGAACGACTGTCATAAAGCGTGTGATTGATACCGGATGATAATATTTTTTCCAGGCATGTGCCCACTCTTCTTCGACTACATCCTTCACATCAAGGGAGTACCCATCTATAGGGATGCCAAAGTCTTTCAACTTCAGTATACGTGTATTCAGTTCTGATTCGATTTGTTCAAGGTTATCAAATTCTGTAAAATAACCTTTAATAATGACTCCATCCTGAGGGAAGTTTGCTTCGTCCAGTTCCCACAGTTCACCTGTACTGCTGCCAGGTAAGGTCAAAAAATCATTTCGGTCAGTAATCGATACCCCTGCAGATCCTAATGCGTCAAAAATGGCGGACACTGGTTCTGAGGCATCATTATTGATTGACACACTAAACTCTTTCCACTCCGTCATGGCTGTCATCCTCTTTTAATTTTTCGAAAAATGAATGTTCATCTTCTAGAACCATTTTTAATTTTTCGTTTTCATACCGGTTTGTATCTTTTAGTGTTTTGATAAGACTGTTTAAATTATTTTCATTCCAGTTCAACTTGAATTGACCGGCAAAATCGTCCTCTAAGAATTCTTTAAGGTCAACCATTCCCTGTTTAGTCGTTAAATTAATTTGTCTCAGCAATGCATCAACATATCCTTTTTCCAACCCAACGTGACTGTCAAAGGGTATCGCTGCCAGATAATTCTGTGGTTTAACGTGAGAATAAGCTGGATCGTACAGACAAATCACATCTTCAAACTGTACACTTCCGGGTTCATTATTCTGTCCCAGAGTGTCCTGAACTTGAATGTCTTCATTAGTTTCTACGTAAATAGAAATATAGAGTTCGATCAGTTTTTTCTTGCTGTTTTTGATCATGCGCCACTTGAAATTCGGCAGAACCGTTTTGAGCTCTGAATCGATATAGTTAGAAATACTTTCCGTCATAGAAATTCCTCCTTTAATGTATCATCGCTTTCCAGCCATGATCATTCATGGGTTTTCCTTTTTTGCGCGAAACATATGGATTGCCCTCTACACTATATCTTAACAAAGCATCCGTCCATTGTCCCTTATTAGGTATTCCGATACGTTGAGTCTGTTCAATGAGCCGTGGTGTTTTCCTCATCTCATCTGAGATGTATAAAGGCGCTTTGTCAGCAGCCGACCCATTATCTGCCATGGTGATACCCATCGCTTTAGTGAGCTTCCCCGGTCCATTAGTCAGCTCGATTCCTTTTCTGTTTCGTCTTTTTTCCAATAGAGGTATACCCTCATACGGTTCAATGGCTCGAATCAGTACGGCTTGAGGTTCTGCTTGAGTCCGTGTGACAATATTGACCATATGATGCGTGTGCATCTGATAGATATAGACTGTTCCAGCCTCTTTATACATCGATTCCAGCCTTGGCGTCCGTCTGCTGTTGAAACTGTGGCAGGCTTCATCGTCGATTCCTACATAAGCTTCTGTCTCGACAATCCATCCGGAAGTGGTCTGGTTATCTTCTTCTTTAATAAGAAGGCAGCCCAGCAATCTCTGAGCCACTTCTTCAGTAGATAAGGTTGCATCTTTAAAAAATGGTAACACGCTTTTAAACACTCCTATTAATCTTCTGGTTCTGTAACGTCTTGTGGAATATAATCAATTTGAATCTCGAGTACCCGTCTGTTGCGCACCATTGTCACGGTTATTTTCATATTGTGAAATTCAAACTGGTCTCCATCTTCAGGGAAATGACCCAGTTCTTCTATAACGAACCCACTGACAGTATTTGAGACATACTGATTCGGTTCATTTAATCCAAACATTTCAAAAACCTTATCCAGATTAGCTGTTCCTTTCACTTTATACTTAGTTCCTATACTGATTTCTTCTACTTCTTCTTCAATCACATCATACTCGTCCCAAATTTCGCCAACTAATTCTTCCAGAACGTCTTCCATTGTCGCAATACCGATTGTTCCCCCATGCTCATCTGTAACAATGGCCATGTGAGTTTTTTTCAGCTGCATCGTTCTCAAAAGTTTAGACAAGTTCATAACCGGCGGTACAAATAATACTTCTTTGACAACCGTCAGTAACGATAAATTTTTCCCTGGCTTCTGTTTTGCTTTCAGGTAACGGTTGAAATCTTTTTCATGTAATACACCGATCACATTATCAATGGTGTCATCATAAATAATGAGTCTAGAGAAGTTATGAGTCATAAATAAGTTTTCGATTTCGTCATCAGGCGTATCATGCTCACACCCGACAACATCAACACGAGGCATTAAAATGGAAGACACTTCCAAGTCATCAAATTCGATCGCAGATCTTACCAGCTGGTGCTCATGGTCTTCAATACTTCCGCCGCTTTCGGCTTCGTCTACAATTGAGAGTAACTCATCTTCACTGATGACTTCGCTTCCTTCGAACTTAAACACTTTGTCCAGCATGACCTTCCACTTCTGAAGAAGCCATAAAACAGGTTTGAATACACTCATCAAAAACTGGATAAAAGGAGTCGCACTTCTGGCGATTTCCTGACTTTTCTCTTTAGCAATCGTTTTAGGCGTTATTTCTCCAAACAGTAAAATAATGATGGTCATAACGACTGTTGCGATAGTTGCACCATAAACAGGAAACCAGCCGACAAACAGCAATGTTGCGATAGCAGACATTGCAATATTGACGATGTTATTCCCAATCAGTATGGTAGATAAAACCCCATCGAAATTCTCTGCCAGTTTCAATGTCTTTCTTGAACGCTCGTCACCGTTTTCTGCTTCATTCTTCAACCGTATACGATTCGCTGATGTAAAAGCCGTTTCAGACGAAGAAAAATATGCTGAAAACATTACTAAAACAACTAATAAAACGATACTCCTGATGCTGTCATTGTCCATTAAATCTTATTCCCTACTTTCATATTTTGTCCTTATTAGTATAGCATAATTTACTTTTATTGAGACTGATTCAAGTGGATATATCTGCTTTTATGTAAAAATAAAAACTTCCTGTTCACCTTTTATAATTTACTAAGGGAAACAGGGAGTTTTTTGTTAACATTAAGTTTACTCGTCATCAAGGTTAAGAACGGCCATGAAGGCTTCCTGAGGAATTTCGACATTTCCGACATTCTTCATACGTTTCTTCCCTGCTTTTTGTTTCTTCAAGAGTTTTTGACGACGTGTGACGTCTCCACCGTACAATTTAGCTGTTACATCTTTTCTATAGGCTTTAACAGTTGAACGGGAAACGATATTCTGTCCGATTGCTGCTTGAATTGGAATTTCAAACTGCTGTCTTGGAATCGTCTTTTTCAGCTGTTCAACAACTGAACGTCCGCGTCCATATGAGAACTCTTTGTGCACGATAAAGCTCAAAGCATCAACTTTGTCACCGTGAATCAGTATATCCATCTTAACCAAATCGCTGACTCGGTAGCCGGATTCCTGGTAATCAAGAGAAGCATAGCCTTTTGTACTTGATTTCAAACGGTCAAAGAAGTCATAAACAATTTCAGATAGTGGAATAAAGTAAACAACATTCACACGAATGTCATCCAAATATTCCATCGTGACAAACTCGCCACGTTTCTTCTGAGTAATGTCCATCACAGCACCAACGTATTCATTAGGTACAGTAATCGTTGCTTTGACATACGGTTCTTCAACTGATTCAATTTCAGAGGGATCAGGCATGTCTGCGGGGTTTGATACCCTGATCATTTCCCCATCTGTTTTATTGATCTGATAAATAACTGACGGTGCAGTCGTAATCAAATCAAGGTTAAATTCACGTTCCAGTCTTTCCTGTATAACATCCATATGAAGCATGCCTAAGAATCCGCAACGGAATCCAAAGCCTAAAGCCTGAGACGTTTCTGCTTCATACTGCAATGCTGCATCGTTTAACTGAAGGCGTTCGAGTGCTTCACGTAAATCGACATAACGAGCTGAGTCAGTCGGATACATTCCACAGAAAACCATCGGATTCATTTTACGGTAACCAGGCAAGGCTTTA
Organism: Alkalibacterium olivapovliticus; assembly: GCF_003003275.1. Taxonomy (GTDB): domain Bacteria; phylum Bacillota; class Bacilli; order Lactobacillales; family Carnobacteriaceae_A; genus Alkalibacterium; species Alkalibacterium olivapovliticum. The sequence continues at coordinate 55,204 of NZ_PVTO01000001.1, read as the reverse complement.
TCAGTAGGATTATTGGCTAAAGTCAATGTATCCCCTACTTGAGTATCCTTCACTGTTTTAATATTAGCTGTAACGTATCCAACATCTCCAACCATTAAAGCTTCTCTTGAAAGAGGCTTAGGAGAAAAGACACCCACATCTGTTACTTCAAACGTTTTGCCATTACTCATCAGTTGGATAGTATCGCCTTTTCTTAAGGTTCCATCCATTACTCTAATGTTTAACACGACTCCCCGGTAGGAATCATACGCAGAGTCAAATATTAAGGCCTTCAACGGATTATCGATGTCGCCTTGGGGTGCTGGGACCTTCTGAACAATTTGCTCCAGGATGTCCTTAATACCGACTCCCGTTTTAGCGCTGGACAAGACAGCTTCACTTGCATCCAGACCAACAATGTCTTCGATTTCTTTACGGACACGCTCTGGATCAGCTGCAGGTAAATCGATTTTATTTATAATTGGAAGAATTTCCAATTCATTATCTAAAGCTAAATAAACGTTAGCCAAGGTTTGTGCTTCCACCCCTTGAGCTGCGTCAACTACGAGGACTGCGCCTTCACAGGCTGCCAGACTTCTAGACACTTCATAGGTGAAATCGACGTGTCCTGGTGTGTCAATCAAGTGTAAAATGTATTCTTCACCATCTCTAGCCTTGTACAATACCTCAACTGTGTTTAATTTGATCGTAATGCCACGTTCTCTCTCTAAGTCCATAGAGTCGAGAAGCTGTTCCTGCATTTCACGATCAGCTACTGTATGCGTTAGTTGTAAAATTCTGTCGGCCAAGGTCGATTTCCCGTGGTCGATGTGAGCAATAATCGAAAAGTTTCGAATCTGCTTCTGACGATCTCTTGCGTGTTTTTTATCCATTACTATAATTTCCTCATTCCTATAAAACATTCCTTACTATTATACCAACGATTAGATTAGAGTACAATCACATACTGACATTATGAAAGCCATATGAAAATCCTTTTCTGACACATTTGAGCCGTACGGGATCAATCATCCTCATATACTGTCTATTTGTAGTGCTGATTATGTTCAACAAGAGAGAGCAGCTCTTATTGCGCGATATGTGTAGTCCTCATTTTATAAAAAACGCTCGATCAGCACAACTATCTTATTAATTTGTAGTGCTCGTATAAGATCGAGACGTCGAGTACTCCCTATGATGCTTCATTTGTATCTCTCAAATGTGGTTGTGAGTATCAGTCATACAAATCGGCACCCTTTATGTCGTACTCACTACCAAATAGGAAAATGAGTACGACTATTAAGCTGCTAATTGTAGCTCTAATCCTGATAAACGTTCATCAGTTATACAAATCGGCACCCTTTTTGTCGTACTCACTCCTCAAAAGTAAAATGAGTGCGACTATTAAGCCGCTAATTGTAGCTCTCATCCTGATCAACACTCATCAGTTATACGAATCGGCACCCTTTATGTCGTACTCACTACCAAAAAGGAAAATGAGTACGACTATTAAGCTGCTATTTGTAGCTCTCACCCTGATCAACGCTCTTCAGTTATACAAATCGGCACCCTTTTTGTCGTACTCACTACCAAAAAGGAAAATGAGTACGACTATTAAGCTGCTATTTGTAGCTCTCACCCTGATCAACGCTCTTCAGTTATACAAATCGGCTACCCTTTTTGTCGTACTCACTCCTCAAAAGGAAAATGAGTGCGACTATTAAGCCGCTAATTGTAGGTCTCATCCTGATCAACGTTCATCAGTTATACAAATCGGCTACCCTTTTTGTCGTACTCACTCCTCAAAAGGAAAATGAGTGCGACTATTAAGCCGCTAATTGTAGGTCTCATCCTGATCAACGTTCATCAGTTATACAAATCGCCTACCTATTTGTAGCTCTCAACGCAAACTGTGACTAGGAGTCCTACAAAACTGCACCTCAGAATGAACAACTCACTTCATCATCTGCAAACTCATCCTTTTACAGTTCGGTAGAAAATGCCCGCATTTTCTGGACAGCATAAAAAAAGGGAAACAACTGATCGTTGAATCCCTCAAAGCTTATTTACTTTTGTCTTTAAATGCGTCTTTTACTTTTGAAAAAAACGAACTGTCACCCTGCTCGACAATGTCATCGTACTCACTGGCTTTTGCAAAGTCTCTCAAGTGTTTCGCCTGTTCTTGAGTCAGTTTGTCTGGAACGACTACTCTTACTTTAATGTGCTGATCGCCGTTACCTGTGCCTCTAAGTCTAGGGGCACCTTTTCCACGTAAACGGAACGTTGTACCCGGTTGAGTCCCGGCGGGTACCTTAAATTTCACTTTGCCGTGAACAGTTGGCACTTCCAGCTCATCACCTAGAGTCGCTTGTACCACATTAATCGGCAGTTCAAAGTAGATTTCTGATCCTCTACGGTCAAACAGCTCAGACGGTCTCACTTTGAATACGACGTACAAGTCTCCATAAGGTCCGCTGTTAGCTCCGGCATCCCCCTGGTTCTGTACACGCATTTGATTCCCGTCTTCAACACCAGCAGGAACTGTTACTTTAACGGAATGCTGTTTCTTGGAGTGACCGGCACCGTGACAGACTGAACATTTTTCTTTGATTTCCTGTCCGGATCCGCCACATGTTGGGCATGACTGCTGAGTCATTACTCGACCAAATGGCGTGTTACGCTCAACGTTTACTGCACCAGCACCGTGACACTGAGAACAGGTTTTAGGGCTGGTTCCCGGTTTTGCTCCTGATCCATTACAGTTACTACATTCTTCTTCTCTGTTGTAGCGAATCGTGCTTTCTTTACCGAAAATAGCTTCTTCAAAAGATAGATCCATTACATACTGCAGATCTTCTCCTTGACGAGGGGCGTTTGGGTTACGTCTTCTTGAACCGCCGCCACCAAAGAACTGGTCAAAGATATCTTCGAATCCACCGCCGCCAAACCCACCTTGGCCGCCACCAAATCCGCCGCCAGCCCCAAAGTTTGGATCAGTTGAAGCATGGCCATACTGGTCATAGGCTGCCCGTTTCTGTTCATCGCTCAGGACTTCATAGGCTTCAGAAATTTCTTTAAATCGAGCATCAGCATTGGGATCATCACTGATATCCGGGTGATGTTTTTTAGAAAGCTTACGGTATGCTTTTTTTATTTCGTCTTTGGATGCATCTTTCGATACGCCCAGTAAATCATAAAAATCTTGTTTTTGAGCCATATTATTCCTCCATTGCTACTTTAACTCTTCTCTGTAGGATAGACATTTCTTACATGGTGAAGAAATTCTGTAGCTACAGGGGCCGTAATCACATCTGTTCAAAAAGAAAGAAAGCACTTTTGAGTTTAGATGCTTAAGTGCTTTCTCCTTCATGATCTTACTTCAATTATTCTTCGTCGTCTACTTCTTCAAAATCTGCATCGACAACATCGTCAGCAGAATCAGCTTCTGCTCCACCTTGTGCGCCTTCAGCTTCTGCTTGTTGTGCAGCTGCCTGCTCGTACAATTTAACTGACATTTCCTGAACGATTTCGCTTAATGCGTCACGTTTAGTTTTGATTTCTTCAGTATCATCGTTTTCTAGAGCTGCTTTCAGTTCGTCACGAGCTGCTTCAGCTTTTTTGATTTCTTCGTCTTCAACTTTACCTTCTAAATCTTTAAGTGTCTTGTCGATTTGGAAGACTAACTGATCAGCTTCATTGCGTAATTCAACTTCTTCTTTACGTTTTTTGTCTGCTTCAGCATTCTCTTCTGCTTCTTTAACCATACGTTCGATCTCTTCTTCAGATAAACCAGATGATGATTTGATTGTGATTTTCTGTTCTTTACTTGTTCCTAAATCTTTTGCAGAAACATTTACGATACCATTTTTATCAATATCAAATGTTACTTCGATTTGCGGAACGCCACGTGGTGCTGGTGGAATATCCGTTAACTGGAAACGTCCAAGCGTTTTGTTGTCTTTAGCTATTGGGCGTTCACCTTGAAGTACGTGAACATCTACTGCTGGCTGGTTATCGGCAGCAGTTGAGAAGACTTGTGATTTACTTGTCGGAATCGTTGTATTTCTATCGATCAGTTTAGTAAATACTGTTCCCATTGTTTCAATACCTAGAGATAATGGTGTAACATCAAGTAATACGATATCTTTAACTTCACCTGAGATTACGCCACCTTGAACTGCCGCTCCCATAGCAACTACTTCGTCAGGGTTAACTGAACGGTTTGGTTCTTTACCTGTTTCAGCTTTAACAGCTTCAACTACAGCAGGAATACGTGTTGATCCACCTACAAGGATAACTTCATCGATATCAGATTTTGATACGCCGGCATCTTTAAGAGCCTGACGGACTGGATTTTTAGTACGTGTTACTAGATCATCAGTAATTTCATCAAATTTAGCGCGCGTCAAAGTGATTTCCAAGTGCAATGGACCTGACTCGCCAGCACTGATAAACGGCAGGCTGATTTGAGTAGAAGAAACACCAGATAAATCTTTTTTAGCTTTTTCAGCAGCATCTTTCAAACGCTGTAAGGCCATTTTATCTTTAGCTAAATCCACGCCATTTTCTTTTTTGAATTCAGCAACCAGATAATCAATTATTTTTTCATCAAAGTCATCTCCACCTAAGTGGTTGTCTCCAGATGTTGCCATTACTTCGAATACGCCGTCTCCCAATTCAAGAATCGATACGTCGAATGTTCCGCCACCTAAGTCAAAGACCAGGATTTTTTCATCTTTATCTACTTTATCCAAACCATATGCCAGTGAAGCTGCAGTTGGTTCGTTAACGATACGGTCAACTTCAAGTCCAGCGATTTTACCTGCATCTTTAGTAGCCTGACGCTGTGCGTCGTTAAAGTAAGCTGGTACTGTGACAACAGCATTTGTTACTTTTTCACCTAAATAATCTTCTGCGTATTCTTTTAAGTGTTGAAGAATGAAAGCAGATACTTGCTGAGGAGAATAAGATTTTCCTTCAGCTTCTACTTTGAAGTCTTCACCCATGTGTCGTTTGACTGAAATCACAGTGTTCGGGTTAGTAATGGCTTGACGTTTTGCCACTTCACCCACTTGGATTTCTCCATTTTTAAATGAAACTACTGAAGGAGTCGTACGGTTTCCTTCTTTGTTAGGTATGATTTTTGCTTCTCCGCCTTCTAATACTGCGACTGCTGAGTTAGTTGTACCTAAGTCGATTCCAATTGTTTTACCCATTATAAATCACCTTTATCTTTCTGAATTTTTTTTATAGTGTTACTGAAACTTTTGCTGCACGTAAAACGCGGTCGTGCAGTTTAAATCCTTTTTCAAAAACTTGAGACACTTCATTGCTTTCTTGACCTTCGTTCGCAGGAACCTGCGTGTAAGCTTCGTGGAAATTAGGATCAAATGGCTCTCCTAATGGATCAACGATTTCAATGCCTTCCTTTTTAAAAGCCTCCAGCAAACTGTTGAAGACCATTTCGATTCCTTTTTTGAGATTGTTTCCAGCTTCTGTATCAACTTCGATATTCAAGGCACGTTCGATGTTGTCATATGCCGGAAGCAATTCTTTAGCCAGCGACTGTGACTTATAGCGAAGCAGATCTTCGCGGTCACGCTGATTACGTTTACGCATATTAGCTAATTCTGCCTGGAGACGGTAGTAACGGTCCGTCATCTCATCCAGTTCCTTTTGCTTCACTTCAAGTTCAGACAGTTCTGAACTGTCTGAACTTGAGGAATCAGTATCTTCTGTGGGGATTGAATCGTCAGTTGATTCATTGTCAGATTCGTACTGGTTCTGAGAATCATCTTTTAATTCTTCTTCATCTTTATGATCCACTTTTCATTCCTCATTTCTTTATTAATCTAAATAATAGTTCAACAATGTGTGTGTCAGCTGTTTTCTAAAGACATCCAATACACCAAACGTCTCATCGTATGACATACTCGTTGGACCCAAAACAGCCAATATACCTGTTCCATGACCGCTTACCTGATACGTTGCCGTAACTAAACTGAAATTAGTAAAGAGTTCATGATTCATTTCTTCACCGATTTTCACTTCAAAATCCTGTTGCATAGTATCAATCAAGAGATCCAGGTTCCCTTTATTGTCAAGCAAGGTATACAGTGACTTCAGCTTCTGCTTATCCATGTCTTCTGTAAAATCCAGCAGATTCATCTTACCGGAAATGTGGTATCGATCCTCTGAAGACGAATTTAAAGCGGACTCCAGCGTCAGGAACATATCCATAGCATTCGATACATATTTTCTGATCAGAAGCGGTATATCTCTCTGGAGTTTTCTGGCAACCTCATTTAAAGGCAACCCTACAAGATGATGATTAAATATATTGGCCACTTTCGTCAAATCAGATTCTTTGATCGATCTAGGCAATCGAAACACCTTATTTTCAATCGTTCCTCTGTCTGTCTGAATAATCGCCATCACATGGTTATCGTTTAGAGCCAGCAGTCTAAATCCCGTCAGTCGACTAGATTCAGCTTTTGGTCCGAGCACGATTGCAGTATAACTGGTCAGATCAGACAGCAGTTGTGCTGACTGATGCATGATATCATCCATCTGCTTGACATGATTCCCTAAAACCTCGTTAATGACCTGCATCTTATCCTGAGCCACTTCCTGGGGCTTGACCAAATGATCGATGTAAAAACGGTAGCCTTTAAGTGACGGCACCCGTCCAGAAGAAGAATGCGTTTTTTGAATAAAGCCCAGCTTTTCCAGAAAACTCATTTCGTTTCTGATTGTAGCCGAACTGGCATCCACTTCTATTTCATTCATGATCGTCTTAGACCCAATAGGCTGACCAGTAGATGTATACAGCCGAATCAACGCATCGAGTATAATAATTTGTCTCTTTGTTAACATGTGCATCACTCCTTCGCACCTACAGAGACTTCCGACAATTGCTAAACATTCTAATTTCTTTCCACAATCTCATTTCATTCATTAAATTAGCACTCGAAACACTCGAGTGCTAACACATTTATAATTTATCAAATAGAGACAGCTCTGTCAACAATTAAATCTGATTTATTTTGACCTTTGCCAAACTTTCTTTGGCTTCTATCTGATCCTGGTCCAATCGCTCGATCAGTTCATCAACAGAATTAAATTTTATTTCATCTCTCAAGTAGTCAACCCATTTCACTTGAACATCTTCCCCATATATATCTTCACTGAAATCAAAGAGATGCACTTCAATAGAATAATTGGGTCTGTGTCCGAATGTCGGGTTATACCCAATGGAGGCCATACCATCATGCCACTCGTTGTTGACATGCATTTTAACGGCATATACACCGCGTTTAGGCACCATAACGTAAGGATGAGGGTAAATGTTCGCGGTCGGGTAACCTAAGTCTCTCCCTCGCGCATCGCCATGAATCACAAATCCGCTGGTTTCATAGATATACCCCAGAAGCTCGTTGGCCTGACCTATTTTTGCCTCGCTGATATAGCGTCTGATTCGCGTGGAACTGATTTTATCTTTTTCATCCATTTTTTTATTGACTTTGACTATGTCAAAACGCCCTTTAGCATAAGAATGAAGAGTATCCATATTCGCAATGTGCGCTTTGCCATAAGTATAATCAAAACCGGCAACAACTATTTTGGCATTCCAGCCCACAATATACTCATCCACAAAAGTCTGCGGAGAAAGTGAACCAAATTTTGACGTGAATGCAACCTCGTATAAAATATCAACGCCTAAATGACTCATGATTTCCTCTTTACGGTCTAAAGGCGTAAGGTAATTGAGATTATCAGGATCAAAATTTCTATAGACAAAAGCCGGGTGCCTGTTGAACGTCATGACGGCACATTTCATATTATTCTCTTCAGCTAATTGTATCCCTTTATCAATAACAGCCTGATGCCCTCTGTGGACACCGTCGAAAAAACCTAAAACCAGAACAATATCACCCTGGTAAATGTCTTTAGCGTCATAGGGATGATGAACTTTAATAATTTCCATATTGCTGCACCTACAATTCGTTCCGCAGAACTTTAATGGGTTTGATAACCTGATCTTTAGTGGGGTGAATGCCATAAATAGCTACGGCTTTGCCTTTGTACATAAAGACCATCTTTTCATCGGACTCGCTGAAATACTGCTCCCTGTCCAGGCGAGCGCCATCTTTTACGATTCTGTATTCATCTTCTGTTAACTCATGCTTTGGAAAGTGTTCAAGGGCAGACTCGAGTGGAAATAGTTCCTCACCGATTTTTCCAGAAGCCATCAATTCTTTCACTTCTTCTAATGTGAACGCCTGCTTTCTGGTAAAGCCCCCGCTTGATTCTCTTGTCAGCTGAGACATATGAGCAGGATAGCCTAATGCTTTTCCGACATCAACAGCCAATGTTCTGACATAGGTTCCTTTTCCACAGTGCACTTCAAATGTAAAACGCACAGTGTGCTCTTCATCATTGACCTCGGGTGATGATGTGCGTTCAAAGGAATCGATACGCGCTATTCGTGAAGGCCGTTCGACTTCTTTCCCTTCTCGTGCATATTCGTACAGTCGTCTTCCATTGACTTTTACCGCTGAATACATGGGCGGTGTCTGCTTTATATCTCCCAGAAACGAATTTAAAATACCATCGATCTGCTCTTCAGTGATCGGCTCCAGCACAGCTTTGCGGTCAACGATTTCTCCAGAACGATCCTCTGTCGTTGTCGAAAAACCCAAAGTGATTTCGCCCGTGTACACTTTTTCAGAATCCATCATGTATTCAATTGTTTTGGTCGCTTTTCCGATTGCTATCGGCAGGACACCATCCACGTCCGGATCCAGAGTGCCGGAATGACCGATTTTTTTTGTCTGTAAAATTTTTCTCAGTTTATAAACAACGTCATGACTTGTCATTCCTATTTCTTTCCATATAGGCAGCAAACCTTCCATGATATCCTCCTCTTTCGAGTCCGTATAATAGCCAAAAGAAAAGAGAATCGATGTCTGTTAACAAAGATTCTCCTCTTTTTTGCCTGATAACTCAACTATTTTTTTAGAGAACTTTATTCCTCATGATCTTTATTTATTTGATTGAGGAGTGAATCGATTTTACTTCCGTAAGCAATCGATTCATCTCTTGAAAACTTAAGTTCAGGCGTTTTATGAAGCGTCAGTCTACTACCCAGTTCTTTACGAACCAGCCCTGTCGCTTTATCTAATCCCTCTTGAGTGTTTTTAACGTCACTTTCTCCATCTGAGAGCGTGCTGTAGAAAATAGTTGCCTGCTGAAGGTCACCTGTTACATCTACACCCGTGACCGTTACACCCTCAACTCTTGGATCTCTCACTCTTTTTCGTAAAATATCTGTTACTTCTCTTTGAATTTCCTGTGACACTCTACCTACTCTATATTTCGGCATTCTTTTCACCTATCCTTTTTCATTCATCTGTTCAATGAACTAAAACTAGTGATTATTTTTTAATTTCGACCATTTCATAAGCTTCTATAACATCATCGATTTCGATGTCATTGTAGCCTTCGATCGTCAATCCACATTCATACCCTTTTTTAACTTCTTTAGCGTCGTCCTTGAAGCGTTTAAGGCTTGACAGTTCGCCTTCAAATACCACTATGCCATTTCTGACAAGTCTGATTGAACTGCTGCGTCTGATTACACCGTCTGTTACGAAACAACCGGCAATGGTTCCAACTTTGGACACAGCGTATGTTTCTCTGACTTGTACCTGACCCGTTACTTTTTCTTCATATTCAGGATCCAGCATACCTGTCATTGCCGCTTCGATTTCATCGATTGCGTTATAAATAACTCGGTGGGTACGGATATCGACTTCTTCTCTATCTGCACTCTCTTTGGCCTGAATAGTCGGACGAACATTAAATCCGATAACGATTGCTGAACTGGCTGAAGCCAATGTGATATCACTTTCGTTGATTGCTCCAACGCCAGTGTGAATAATATTGACTTTAGCGCCTTCTACTTCGATTTTCTCCAAGCTGGCAGCCAACGCTTCTACAGATCCTTGTACATCTGCTTTGACGATGACATTAACTGATTTAAGCTCGCCCTCTTCTAAACTGTCGAACAGATTTTCTAAAGTCACTTTATTCGTCTTCGCACGTTGAGCATCAGTAGCTGCTGCTGCACGTGATTCTCCTACTTGTCTTGCTGTTTTTTCATCTTCAAAGACGACGAAACGGTCTCCCGCTTGAGGTGTCTCATTCAAGCCTGTCACTTCAACTGGTGCTGAAGGTCCGGCACTCTTCACTCGACGGCCTTTATCGTTCGTCATGGTTCTCACGCGTCCAAAAGCATTCCCTATTACGATAGGTTCACCTTGGTGAAGCGTTCCCTGCTGGACAAGTAAAGTCGCGATTGGCCCTTTAGATTTATCCAGACGAGCTTCGATAACTGTACCAATTGCAAGACGTTTAGGATCTGCTTTCAGTTCCTCAACCTCTGCAACTAACAGAATCATTTCCAGAAGTTCATCAAGGTTTTTGTTGAATAGCGCTGAGATTTGTACAAAGATTGTATCGCCACCCCATGCTTCAGGAACCAATTCGTACTCAGTCAATTCCTGCATGACACGGTCCGGATTTGCTCCAGGTTTGTCGATTTTATTTACCGCTACGATGATCGGTACACCAGCAGCTTTGGCATGGTTGATCGCTTCAATCGTTTGTGGCATAACGCCATCATCTGCAGCAACCACAATGATCGCGATATCCGTGATATCTGCTCCACGTGCACGCATCGTTGTAAACGCAGCGTGTCCAGGAGTATCCAGGAACGTAATCAGTTTGCCTTGCTCTTCCACCTGATAAGCTCCGATATGCTGAGTGATTCCGCCTGCTTCACCTTCAGTTACATTGGTTTCACGCAGAGAATCAAGCAAGGTTGTTTTACCATGATCGACGTGTCCCATGATTGTGACTGTTGGTGGACGAGTCACCAGATTGTCTTCGTTAGGTTCTTGTTCAAAGAACGTGTCGAAGTCAGTCAGGTCGACCTGAACTTTTTCTTCTGTATCCATACCATATTCAGCCGCTAACAGTTCAATCGTTTCTTTATCCAATGATTGGTTTTGTGTTGCCATAACACCCATCATAAATAATTTTTTGACAATTTCTGCTGGTTCACGGTAGATTTTTTTAGATAATTCAACAATAGTCATACCGTCAGTGTATTCTAATACTTCCGGTAATTCTCTGTGCTTACGCGGTGTAGATGAAACAGGTGCTGCCTGATTTTTCTTCCCTCTGCGTTTACGTCCAGATGGTCCACCGTGGATCCCTCTGTGCTGTCTTGAATTACGTTTTTTCTTATTTTCAAACTGCTGTTTCTGTTTCTCGTCAGTTGTACGTTTAGGTGTAGCGTTTGTCTGACTTGCAGCTGCCTGTTTAGGTGCATTTCTGTTCGGTTGCGATGCTGGTTTCGAATTAGTCTTATTTATATTGGATTGTCCTTTGCTATTGGTAGATTTTTGGTTCGATTGGTTATTAGATTGAGCTGGTTTATTTCCTTGACTTGCAGTCTGTGTTTGAGCAGGTTTTGGTCTGTTCGCCTGCTTCTGATTGTTTACAGGTCTGCGGTCCTGGCTGTTTCCTGATTTCTGATTCGCTTGTGCAGCTGGTTTGGCATTCTGACTGCCACTCTTGTGATCAGCAGAAGCTTTAGGTTTAGATTGTGGTGCTTCAGTTTTCGGTTGAGATTTGACAGGCTCTTTGATCGCTTTTTTAAGCTTCTCTACATCTCCATCATCCATTGATGACATATGGCTGTTGTAATCAATACCTAGCCCTTTAGCAGTATCTAATACCTTTTTGCTGGCTACATCATTTTCCTTCGCGAATTCATAGACTCTCTTTTTGCCCATTTAATCACCTTCCCATTCATTTTACAGCAACTTTTGAAGGGAATGCACAAAGCCTTTATCTAAAAGGGCGCATACTGTTCGTTCCTTCCCTAAAGCATGAGAGACTTCTTCTCTGGAAAAAGTCGTTACAATGGGTACATTGTAATGCTCACACTTATTCAAAAATTGCTTTCTGGTGTTCTCACTTGCATCTGAGGCAACAATGACTAACTTTGCTTTATTTGATCTGACAGCCTGAAGAACCAATGTTTCTCCGGATATCAGCTGATTGGCTCTTTGAGAGAGACCAATCAGATTCAAAGCTCGCTGATTACTGCTCATTTTCAATTTCCATTCGTGCCTGTTTGTACTCAATGTAATCAATCAGTTCGTCATAGAATGAATCATCAACTGATGCATTCAGTGCCTGACTGATCAGTTGTTTTTCTTTAGCTTTCTTAACTAAATCACTGTCTAAGGATATATATGCCCCTCTACCGTTTTTCTTACCAGTAGGATCGATGGATACTATACCTTCTTTGCTGCGTACAATACGTACCATCTCTTTTTTAGGCTTCATTTCATTAGAAGCTATGCATTTTCTCATTGGTACTTTTCGATTCTGCATAATTCCCCACCTTAAGTTTACTTTACTCTTCATCACTATCTTCATCGTTAAAAGTGGCATCTTCAACTTCACTCATTGAAGCATCTGTTACCTCTTCATCTTCTTGACCATCTCTGGCTTCAGCAAATTCGATCAAATCTTCTGCATCATCCGGATCAAGTTCTCCACCCTGGAAGTCTGTTTCAAAAACAGGTTCACCAGGCTGATCATCCATTTCACTGACCTCTTCTGCCAGGACAGTAGAGTCTTCTGCATCAGTTACTTTTTCCGCATTTAATTCTTCAACTGACTCGTCTTCTTTATCAGCAAAAAGCAGGTCTTCATCTGTTAAGATGTCGACTTCTTCTGCAGCTGACTCATTATCAGTGCCCAATGCGTCAAAGAATGAATCATCTTTTAATTCTTCTGCTTCCTGTTCCATTGATTCCATATCAGATTCAGACTTGATATCGATTTTAAATCCAGTCAGTTTAGCGGCCAGACGGACATTTTGTCCTCGTTTCCCTATAGCTAACGATAACTGATAATCGGGAACAACAATCACACATGAATGCTGATCTTTATCAAACTGAACTTCCAAAACCTGTGCCGGGTTTAATGCATTTTTGATGTAAACAGCTGGATCATTGTCCCATTCGACGATATCCATATTTTCACCATTTAACTCATTAACGATCGCCTGTACTCTGGCTCCTCTTGGCCCAACACATGTTCCAACAGGGTCGACATTTTCATCTCTGGAAGCCACAGCAATTTTAGATCGGTCTCCCGCTTCTCTAGCTATTGAAATGATTTCAACGATACCATCGTAAATTTCAGGAACTTCCTGTTCAAATAATCGCTTGATCAGGTTTGGGTGTGTTCGACTTACAAACACCTGAGGCCCTTTTGTAGAGTTTTCTACATTACTCACATACACTTTGATACGGTCATGAGTAGCATACGTTTCATTCTCGATCTGATCACGCTTAGACAATACAGCTTCAACTTTACCTAGATTGATATAAATGAATTTACTGTCCTGACGTTCTACAGTTCCTGTCATCAAGTCATCTTCATAGGCGATATACTCATTGTATATGATTGAACGTTCTGCCTCTCGCATGCGCTGCATGATGACCTGTTTGGCCGTTTGAGCAGCAATACGCCCGAAGTTTTTCGGTGTGACTTCATATTTAATTTTGTCGCCGAGTTCGTAAGCTCTATTTTTTTCTCTCGCTTCATCCAGACTGACTTCCAGTTGAGAATCATACACATCTTCGACTACTTCTTTAACCTGATTAACCGTAATGGTTCCTTTGTCTTCATCGAAAAGAACTTCGACATTCTGTGATGTACCATAATTACGTTTATAAGCAGATACTAGTGCAGCTTCTAACGCATCGATCACTATTTCCTTGGAAATGCCTTTTTCTTTTTCCAGTGTTTCAAGAGCAGCGGCCAATTCTTTACTCATGTTTTAACCCCTTTATTCAATTTTTCAGTAAACCTAAATTAGAACTCTATTGCATGTCTTGCCTTAGTCACATTCGCTTTAGGTATTTCGATTACTTTCGTACGTGTCTTGATTTTCACTTCTAATACCAGCTTGTCCCCATCGAATGCTTTCAGATGTCCTTCGTAAGCATCAAATCCTTCGAACTCGCCATTTAAAGCTACATATATATACTTATCTACAGCTTTATAAAAATCTTCGTCTGATTTGATCGGTCGCTCAGCACCTGGAGAAGATACCTCCAGATAATAAGCATATGGAATAGGATCAGGTTCGATCGCATCCAGTGTTTCGCCTACTTTCTCACTAAAGGCTGCGCAATCATCCAGATCTATGCCAGTATCTTTATCGATATACAACCTTAAAAACCAGTTCTTTCCTTCTTTGACATACTCTACATCTACTAATTCATAACCTAAATCATCTGCTATAGGTTCTGATAGTCCTCTTACTTTGTCTATTATGCTCAAACAGGTCACTCTCCTCTCAAATGAGTACGACTTTTCGCAGCATTCGTCAAGGCTGTGAAAAAGAGTGAGCGGATTCGCTCACTCTTTACACGGTCTATCTCGCTCGATTCGTCTACTAGTGTACCATAGATACAATATCAAGACAACTTTAAGACGCGTCATTTATAGGGTGAGGATGGCGTTACACACAAGCCTGTTTATTCATGGGAGTTATTTATTTCCCCTCAGTTTTTAAAGTCATTCACGCATGGCATTTATTCGCCATTTACATACTATATAATTCAGCCTGATTATGGGCTTTCCTCTATGATGACATTTTCAAAATCGGGCTCTAAAACCTCATTCTCCTCGAATGTTATATGACCGCTTGTATAAGGGCCTCCATCGATGGATAGCGCGACTGATGGTATGCTTCCGTACAATTGAGAGACTGTATTGACGATACCTTGAATAATCAGCGATTCGATCCCGGATCCTGCACTGGACTCATCTATAAATGCCTGATTTATATCCAGTTGGATGACCCCCTGCGTATCGAGGTACATTGAATTGATTTGTGCATTCTCAGTAAACAAACCACTCTCTCTTAGTAAATCAGTTAAAGGATCTATCTGATTTTCATTTGTATATAAATTTAGGGTCACTTGCTGCTGTATTAAACTCATTCCCTCTGCATCCAGCGGATATAATGTAATTTCTCTCATTTCCGGAACATCTTCATTTATTTCGATTAAGGTGACTTCTGAAGGATCAGCACCCTCTTCATTATAAGCTATTGTCTGCTGTACAAGACCGATCCCTTCTGCGTAATAATTTATTTCTGTCAGGTCGCCTTGGGTCATCGTAACTTCGATTGATTCAAACGACCCCACTGGCGTTTCTATCATGACCTGAGTATCTGTTATTTCAAATTCTGCATTATCAGAACCACTCCAGCTATTGCCTTCCTCGATAGGCAACTGTAAAACAGGCTGTTCTTCTACAGGTGAAGGATAATCTGTTTCCAGGAAGTTATCTCTAAAGAACGTTTCCTCGCGACTGAATACGTTTACTACGGCATCTTCCTGATGCTCATAAATATTGACTGTTGTGTTCTCATACCCTCGAATAGAAAACTGCTGTGTACTCTCGCTATTAAACTGGGGGTACCGACTGGTGGTGTAACCATCTAACGCTTCTTCTCCATAATCACTCGTATAAACATACTCCACGTTTTCGAGTAGTGGCATCCAGTCCATCAGTTCTTGCGAAACGTTCTCCTCATCTGATATATCCGTTTCATCATTGGTTTCGTCATCTGCCTCAGTAATATCAGTCATGTCGTTTGTATCTTCAGTATTCTCTTCCGGAATTTCTTCTTGGTTATCTTCTTGAGGTGGGTCATCGTTGACGTTATCATCTTCTGCCTGACAACCAGCCAGCAGCAAAAAGCTAGTGGCTATCATCCAGTATTTTTTCTTCAACATGCCTTTTTCCTCCCATTTCTCATTATCCTATCTCTTTTAATCAGCTTACCGCAAACCTGGGCAAAATCCATTTATTTACACTCGACGATTTGAGCTGTTCGAACAGGTATACTCCCCTCGACTATTCATTAGTCTTTATCGAAAAAGTCTGAAAAATCAGCTGAGAACAAATAACGACCCCTACCTTAAAACGCGATAGGGGTCAGTCATTTAAGAGCGGCACTTATTTTCACCGCTCATTATTCTATTATACCCTGTATCTTCGTGTCCCTTCTGATTTCATACTGGGCTAAATTTAAAAGGTACTCAGTTTCACCTGACACTCAACTCATTAAAAGCATCCGGGATCAAATGTCAAATAAAGAAAGCTGGTTTTCGTCAGGTAACTCTTTCAATGCCTGATTGGTCTCTAAATACTCCATGACTGTTTTAGAGACTTTTCCTCTTCTTGACAAGTCTTCTTTAGATAAAAACGGTTCATCTTTTCGTGCCTCGACAATCGCACTCGCCACACTTCCCCCAAGAGATGGAACAGCTCTGAATGGAGCGATCAAAGCATTGTCTTCAATCGTAAAATCAGTCGCATGGGATTTGTCCAGGTCGACCATCTTGAATTCAAAGCCTCTTTCAACCATTTCATTGGCTAGCTCCAGTACAGTCAGCATGTTCTTCTCTTTAGTCGATGCATCCATCCCTTTATCCGTTATTTCTTTCATTCTCGTTTTAATGACATCTTTTCCTTGACACATCGCCTCAAGGTCGAAATCACTTGCTCTGATTGAGAAGTACGCGGCATAGTAAAAGAGCGGGTGGTGCACTTTGAAATAGGCAACTCTCAAAGCCATTAATACGTAGGCTGCGGCATGTGCCTTTGGAAACATATATTTGATTTTAAGACAGGATTCAATATACCACTCTGGAACATCTTCTGCCCTCATGGCTGCCTGCCAGTCATCCGGGATGCCCCGGCCTTTTCGCACGTGCTCCATGATTTTGAAGGCTATATCATCTTCAAGTCCCTGGTGCTGGAGGTAAACCATGATATCATCACGACAGCCGATCACTTCTGCAAGTGGGATGTTATGGAGTCTGATTAGTTCCTCTGCATTTCCAAGCCATACATCAGTACCGTGAGAGAGGCCGGAAATCTGCAGGAGTTCAGCAAATGTCGTTGGATTTGTCTGCTCAAGCATCTGACGGACAAAACGCGTACCGAATTCCGGTACCCCCAGGGTCCCCGTTTTAGAAAAAATCTGCTGTTCTGTAACGCCAAGGACTTCTGTTCCGCTGAAGAGTTTCATGACATCCGGATCATTAGCTGGTATATCGAGCGGATTGATACCGGATAAATCTTGAAGCATTCTGATCATTGTCGGATCATCATGTCCCAGTATATCCAGTTTCAGTACATTGTCGTGGATCGAGTGAAAGTCAAAGTGTGTCGTTTTCCATTTTGATTCCTTATCATCTGCAGGAAACTGTATCGGACTGAAATCGTAGACATCCATATAATCGGGAATGACTATGATTCCCCCCGGGTGCTGTCCAGTTGACCGTTTAACCCCTGTTAACCCTTTAGATAAGCGGTCGATCTCAGCTGAACGGTAATGCAGCTGGTGGTCACGTTCATATCCTTTGACGTATCCGAACGCAGTACGGTCAGCAATTGTGCCTATCGTGCCTGCTCTGAAAACATAATCTTCACCAAATAATTCTTTTGTATAATGGTGAGCTGTGGCCTGATATTCTCCGGAGAAGTTTAAATCGATATCCGGGACTTTATCACCTTTAAATCCAAGGAATGTTTCAAATGGGATATCCTGGCCATCTCTATAAAGCATTGAGCTGCAGTTAGGACATTCTTTTTCAGGCAGGTCAAAGCCGGATCCGACTTCTCCCCCAGTGAAAAATTCAGAGTACTGACAGCCGTCACAACGGTAGTGCGGCGGCATAGGGTTTACTTCTGTTATCCCAGTCATGGTCGCTACAAAACTTGACCCGACCGACCCCCTGGAGCCAACCAGATAGCCGTCTTCAATACTCTTGTGCACCAGTTTCTGAGATATAAGGTATATAACCGAGAATCCGTTCCCGATGATACTGTCCAGCTCTTTTTCAAGTCTGGCTTCTATAATCTCAGGCAGTGGATTACCATACAGGCTATGTGCTTTATCGTAACTCATCTTCCTGACTTCTTCTTCTGCCCCTTCCATTTTCGGGGTGTATAGCTCTTTCTTGACCGGCGTAATGCCTTCCTCAACACGTTCATTCAACTTGTGCGGATTATCCACCACGATTTCTCTAGCTTTTTCTTCGCCGAGGAATGAAAAAGAACTGAGCATTTCATCTGTCGTTCTAAAGTGAACAGTCGGATTTTTTGCACCTGATGAGAAATGAGAATTTTGAGTTTCAAGGAGTATATCACGATAAACAGAATCCTCAGGCTGAAGGTAGTGAACGTTCCCTGTTGCTATAACTGGTATGTCCAGTTCTTCACCAAGAGAAATAATATTTTTGATGATATCTTCGAGATCAGACTCATTGCGTATCAGTTCTCTATCGATCAGATCGCTATATACTTCTTTAGGCATGATTTCCAGATAGTCATAATAATCCGCTTTTTTCTTCGCTTCTTCGTACCCTTTCTGCATCATAGCTTCAAATACTTCACCTTTGGAGCACCCCGATCCGACTATGATGCCTTCCCGGTGTTTTTCCAGTACTGAACGGGGCAGTCTCGGAACGCGGTAAAAGTAATCGATCAGTGATCCAGAGATGATCTTGAAAAGGTTCTTGAGACCTGACTGTGAGCTAGCCCAGAGAGTCACATGACTGGGTCTGGAGCGTTTATAGGAGTCACCTTCTCCCATGAAGTTGTTCAGTTCATCATGATAGTATACATTATGTTCATCCTGGGCTTTTTTTACAAATATCCAGAGCAGGTTTCCGGTTGTCTGTGCATCATAAATAGCTCTGTGATGCTGCTCCAGATTAACTTTGAAGCGTTTAGCCAGCGTATTGAGACGATGGCCTTTGAATGTCGGATTTACAAAGCGGGAGAATTCTAGCGTATCGATTACAGGAAGAGAGGAGGCCGGCATATCATGCTTTTTATAAGCCGTGTTTAAAAATCCCATATCAAATGACGCATTATGTGCGACCAGTATAGTATCACCACAGAAGGCTTTGAATAACTCAAGGACTTCTTTTTCCGTTTTCGATCCTCTGACCATGTCATCTGTGATACCGGTTAGCTGGACCGTTGTATCAGACAGTTTGTGTCCCGGATCAATAAATTCCTGAAATTCTTCGATCACATTTCCTTTATGCATTTTAACGCCAGCTAACTCGATGATATTGTCATAGATAGCAGATAATCCAGTCGTCTCCACGTCAAACACAACATAAGTGGATTCATTCAGATTTAGATGAGCTTCATTATAAGCAATCGGCACACCATCATCTACCAGATTAGCTTCGAGACCGTAAATTATTTTGACCCCGTGCTCCACTCCGGAAGAGTGAGCTTCAGGAAATGACTGTCCTACCCCGTGATCGGTAATGGCGATTGCTTTATGTCCCCATTTTGCGGCCTGTTCAACCAGCTTCGATGCACTCGATATGGCATCCATCTGACTCATATTCGTGTGTGCATGGAGTTCAATTCTCTTTTTGCCGTCGGGAGCATTATCTTCTCTGACTTCATGAAATGTCTGCGCAATATCCTGTACGTTCATAACAAGGTCTCTCATAAAGGTGTCTTCCTGAATGCTTCCTCGCACTTTAACCCACATTCCGGTCTTAATTGCTTCGAACAGACTCTCATCCTGCTCGTTATTAGAGAACCGTTTACACGTAAATGAGGAAGAATAATCCGTGATCTTCAGTAGCAGCAGTTTACGTCCGGATCTCAGTTCTCTTACTTCGCAGTCAAATACATACCCTTCTAAAGTGATACGTCTTTCTTCTTCGACAACATCGATCATTTGAGTAATCTCTTCATTAGCCGGTATAGCTCTACCTAATTTAATCGGGCCGTTATGTCCCCCCTGTTTTGCTTGTGATTTTTTCTTTTCAGCTGTGTCGACCAGTTTTGTATACTCCTTGGCCATCAGTTCATCATTTTCTTCTTTTTTCAGCTGGAATTCCTTAACTTTTTCTTTACTGGCCTCAGCATCCACTATGGGTTTAATCATAAATTCTTTTGGAAAACCGAATGACTGATAAGCCTGACTAATCTGAGGGAGAAACTCTTTATCATATTTTTCTAATACAAGTTCCTGATCAATCATGAATACCCATTTATTTTCTCTAAAAACAGGGAAACCATCTGCCAATACCTGATTACATATAGGCGAATCTACACCACTCGCTTTACAGGCAGAACTCCAGTACTCCTTAACTTTGTCATCTGTCACAGTCGGTTCAGTCGTTTTGATGAAAATATCGACAGCACAAATAGACTGAAACGATTGTCTGATACCATGTGTAAGAGCGAGATAAAGTCTGTACGGTAAAATATTTGGAAATTGAAGAATGATTTCCCACTTTCTTTCTATTTTGAAAACAGTGACCGATTCAACTTCACCTTTATGTATCCACTCTTTATCTTCATCAGTCATTTCAATAGATGTTTGCTTGATCAGTGTCTGAAACAGTTCAGCTTTGTTTAAACTCACGAAAATCCTTCTTTCTGCATTCACTCTTTAGTCGATTATAGAACAGAAAACTGAGACAGTAAATGCCTCAGTTCTCATTTGCTTCATTCAATTATTTTTGATTTGCCATTAATATGTCGATTGTCTGGATCACTTCGTCCAGTTTCGCTTCGACCATTTCACCGGTTTTTCTGATCGTTACTTCAACAATGCCATCCGCCGCTTTTTTCCCGACTGTCAACTGAACGGGAATACCGATCAGCTCGGCATCTGTAAATTTAACACCTGGACGTTCTTTTCTGTCATCGATCAGAACCGCGTATCCTTTTTGTTTGAAATCTTCATACAAACGGAAGCCCAGTTCTTTCTGTTCGTCGTTTTTCATTTGAACAGGAATGATGTGAAGATCGAAAGGTGCAACAGATCTAGGCCATACGAGGCCTTTTTCATCCGCATACTGTTCAGCGATTGCTGACAGTAGACGGCTGACGCCTATCCCATAACTTCCCATAATAACAGAAGCTTGTCTGCCGTTATTATCCAGGACAGTGGCATTCATGGCATCACTATAACGCGTCCCCAATTTAAAGATGTGGCCGATTTCGATCCCTTTTGTAAATGTCAGACTGCCCATACCGTCTGGTGAAGGATCTCCTTCTTTAACATTACGGATATCTGCATATGAGTCGACTGTAAAGTCTCTGTCTGGATTAACATTGATCAAATGCTTCCCTTCCAGATTAGCACCGGTCACACCATTGACAACGTCCTGAACATGAAGATCTGCTATAATTTTTACTTTATCTGTTAAATTAACAGGTCCTACATATCCGGGAATCGATTCAAACAGCGAATTAATCTGATCTTCTTCAGCGGGGACAACATCTTCCGCGCCGAGAGCCATTCTCAGTTTTACATCGTTAACTTCCTGGTTACCGCGAACGATAGCCAGGATTGGTGTTTCCTTATCAGCAATGTATAAGACACTTTTCAGTATCTGTGCTTTAGGCATCTCTAAAAACTCGGAGACGGCCTGTATTGTTTTAGTATCCGGAGTCTCTACTTCTTTCATATCCAGCTGGACATCTGTTTTAGGCGATTTTTTATAAGCGCTCGTTGCCATCTCCAGATTAGCTGCATAGTCGCTGCTGTCTGAATAAACAACAGTATCTTCTCCAGAGTCAGCCAGTGCCATGAATTCTACAGAATCTTTCCCGCCCATTGCGCCTGCGTCTCCGATGATCGATCTGAAATTCAATCCGCATCGTTCGAAGGCATTCGTATAGGCCTGCGCAATCTGATTATAAGACTCGTCTAAACTTTCATAGCTGTCATGAAACGTATAAGCATCCTTCATGATAAATTCTCTTCCGCGCATCAGTCCGAAACGCGGGCGTTTTTCATCTCTGTATTTAGTCTGAAACTGATAAAGCAGTAAAGGCAATTTTTTGTAAGACTTGATTTCTTCACTGATCAGTTTAGCAAAAGTCTCTTCATGAGTCGGTCCTAAAATGAAATCACGATCATGCCTGTCTTTCAGTTTGATCAAATCTTCTCCGTATGTTTCATAACGCCCGGATTCTTTCCATAAATCAGCTGGCAGTAGCGCCGGCAAAAGCATTTCTGACCCATCGATGGCATCCAGTTCTTCACGGATGATTGTTTTTACTTTTTCCATTACTCTGTTTGCAAGTGGCAGGTAGCTGTATACCCCTGAAGATATCTGTCTAATGTATCCTGCCCGTAAAAGCAGCTGATGGCTGATGACTTCAGCATCAGCAGGTACATCACGTAATGTAGGTGCGAATAATTTTGACTGTTTCATTGCGACTGCGGTCTCCTTTGATGGTTAATTTAAAAAGAATGTTTGAATGTCGTTCCATGTAACAAGAAGCATCAGAATCAGCAGGAATAAAACCCCTACTAATGTAATGTACCCTTCTTTTTCCTGGCTGATTGGTTTTTTTCGTATACCTTCTATAATATTCAACAGTAATTTGCCACCGTCAAGTGCAGGAATAGGCAGTAAATTCATGATACCAAGATTGACACTTAAAAATCCGATCCAGCTGATCAGACCGATAACGCCCGCTTGTACCACGGCCTCGGTGGTCGCATATATAGCCACTGGTCCGCCAAGCTGATTCACATTGAACCCACCAGTAAAGAACGAGCCGAGCAGTGTAAAGATTTGAGTAATAATGAATAGTGTTTCAGTAAATCCGTAAGTCAGCTTGGACGACAGACTCTCATCCAAGTAGGACTGAATGCCAATTCTTCCAATCGTTTCGGTTTCGGCATCAAATGCATTGGGCACGATTTCTTCTTCAACTGTTTCATTTGATTCTTTTTCAATCTGGAATGTGAGAGACTCTTCAGGATTTTCCTGTATGATGGTCACCATTTCAGTCCATGACTCTACTGGTTCATCATTGATTGAAATCACTCTGTCGCCTTCCACTAGATTCGCTTCTGCGGCTGGCGATCCTTCCTCAACAGCTCCGATCAATGGCTCGGAACTCGGAACACCGCCCTGGATGAAAGCCAGCAATGTAAACGCAACAATAGCCAGTATGAAATTGTTCATCGGTCCAGCAAAATTAGTCAGCATTCGATTACCAAGTGAAGCGCTTTGGAATTGTCTGTCTTTCGGCGCAATCTGCAACAGTGTGCCGTCTTTCTCGACTAATAACGCATCCCGGTTGACATTGTAAACTTTCTCAGTGTTATCAAACCCGATTCTTCCGGCAATAAACAAGTCGTCATCAAAATTGAAAGACGTTACTTCCATCGGGACGGTTTCCAGTGACTCTTCATGTCCTTGTAAGTCTATTTTTTCAACCTTTTCGTACTCATCTAATGTCAGCTGTACTGACATGCCCGGACGGATATCGGCTTCTTCTTCATACCCTGCCATACGGACATATCCCCCAACCGGAAGGAGCCGGATGGTATAAGTTGTTTCCCCTTTACGGTGATGAAAAATTTTCGGTCCAAATCCGATTGCAAATTCCCTGACTAATATGCCAGCTCGTTTAGCAAAATAAAAATGGCCAAATTCATGAATAATAACAATTATCCCAAATACCAGTGCAAAAGCAAGTATAGTCTGAATCATAGGTGTGCTCCTTTAATGATCAAAATAATCCAATAATAAATAATACATTCAATACTAACAGGGTACTGTCAAAGCGATCTAATACTCCCCCATGACCTGGAAGAAGAGTGCCTGAATCTTTAACATTGTACTCTCTCTTGACTTTAGATTCAACCAGATCGCCTAACTGTCCGATCACTGAAATCATGATCATAAATAACAGAGACAGAATGTAAGACTCGAATAACGGGAAAAAGATGAGATACACAGCGCTAATCACTGCTGCAGTCAAAGTACCTCCAGCTGACCCTTCAATAGTCTTGTTTGGTGATATATCAGGAGCCAATTTTGTTTTTCCAATCTTTCTGCCAATAAGGTACGCGCCTGAATCCGTTGACCAGATCACCAGCAGTACCAGAATAAGAAATGTGGCACTAAAAGTTCTAAGAGCCACAAACGAATAGAAGGCGACGCCTATGTACAGCGTCATTAAGACAATGGAGCCAATCTGACTAATTTTGAAATCTGGTTTCGTTACAGCGTATACCAGCAAGCTAACTGCTAAAAGACTTGCTATTTTCAGCATGACATTGCCTTCGATCACTGTACTTATTCTAGTACTGAGAACAAGCGCAAACACGCTTGCAGCAGATATAATCGCCGGAAAGGAAACGGGGCTCAGCTTATTCATCTGAATGAATTCAATCTGTCCTATAACGGCAAGAACGCCCATTAATAATAATAAAGGCCATTCGCCAAATAGTATGATCGGAATAAACAGAACTAAAGCTATAACTGAAGTTGCAATTCTTGTTAACATTCTATTTCCTCGGCTTTCTTAATTATTTAGACTGCTCCATAACGACGCTGCCTATTTTTATAACTTAAAAGTGCTTCATCCAGGACGTCTCCATTAAAATCAGGCCATAACAGGTCTGAAAAATAAAACTCGCTGTAGGCATTCTGCCATAGGAGGAAATTACTTAAACGCTGTTCACCACTACTACGTATCAGCAGATCCACATCCTGATACGGTGTGATTGATTCAGTGAATAAGTGGGTTTCGATAGCCTTCTCGTCAATATCTTTCACATTGATCTGTCCATCAATTGCTTTTTGGCAGATTGTCTGTGTTGCTTTTACAATTTCAGCACGGCTTCCATAATTAAAAGCGAAATTCAGAATCATTCCTGTATTATCTTTCGTTTCATCCATAGCATTTTGTATGGCTTTTTTCGTTGATGACGGAACTTTTTCCTCGAATCCAATCATATTTACTTTTACATTCTTTTCCTGAAGCTCAGGTACGAACCGGTCAAAAAACCGGATAGGCAACTGCATTAAAAAGTGTACTTCCTGAGGAGGTCTTTTCCAGTTTTCCGTAGAAAAAGCATATAAGGTCAAGACTTTCACGCCTCGTTCACTGGCTCTCATCGTTACTCTTCGAACGGCTTCCATGCCTTCTTCGTGTCCAAACTTCCTGGCTTTTCCTTTTTGTTCAGCCCAGCGTCCATTGCCATCCATGATCATAGCGACATGAGCGGGTATATTAATTTTTTCGTTTTCAATCATAACGACCGGTGTAAGACACACCATACCCTCCTAGAAATCAGTATACATCTCTTCTATTGTAGTAAAAATCAATCCAAATTACCATAAAAATCAAAAAGCGTCTCTGATTTATTTCAGATCGTTCTATTTTCAGTATGTAGTGACATTTGCTATACTATATGTAAGCTATCACATAAGTGTTAATTTAATGTTAAGGAGGTTCTCCTAATGAGACGATTGAGAAAATATATCATCAGTATTGTAGTCACTTCTGTGGTTACCAAGCTGGTAAATAAGTATATCATCAGCAAACTTTAAATAAAATGAAGAAAAGGAGAGTCAGCTTCGGACTTAAAGGTTTGTTTCACCATCAACCTTTGAGATCCTCAAGCTTCTCTCCTTATTTTTATCCTTCGAGTATTTCTTTTTCTTTTTCTTCAGACAGTTTGTCTATCGCTTTAACACTTGCATTTGTTAATTTTTGAACTTCGTCTTCGTAGTTATGAAGATCATCTTTAGTCAAGTCGCCGTCTTTTTCAGCTTTTTTAAGTGAATCGATTGCGTCACGACGAATGTTTCGGACAGATACTTTCGCGTTTTCAGATTCTTTTCCGACCTGCTTGGCAATATCTTTTCGTCTATCTTCCGTTAGTGCAGGAACGACTAGTCGAATCACATTCCCGTCATTTGAAGGTGGAATCCCGATATCAGACTGATTAAGCGCCTTTTCGATATCGCCCAATGCAGATTTATCATAAGGTGTAATCAGCAGTACACGCGGTTCAGGAACAGATATTTGAGCGACCTGGTTAAGTGGTGTAGGTGCGCCGTAATAATCAATATTCACTCGATTCAGCAGGCTTGGATTAGCGCGACCTGCACGAATGCCCCCTAATTCTCTTACATATGACTGTTCTGCTTTCTTCATTCTTTCTAAAGTGTCTTTTAATATGGCCTTAGTCACTATTGTTTCCTCCTGACAGTCGTCCCAATGGTTTCACCTAAAGCGACGCGTTTTATGTTGCCTTTTTTGTTTAAATTAAATACGACTAATGGAATGTCATTGTCCATACTGAGTGATGATGCTGTCGTATCCATCACTTGAAGGGATTTATTGATAATGTCCAGATAAGTTAACTCTTCATACTTAACAGCATTCTCATCGATGTTCGGATCTGCTGAGTAGACACCATCTACATTATTTTTAGCCATCATAATCACATCAGCGTGCATTTCTGCTGCTCTCAGTGCGGCTGTTGTGTCTGTAGAGAAGTAAGGATTACCCGTACCACCTGCAAAAATAACCACGCGTCCTTTTTCTAAGTGTCTCATCGCTTTTCTGCGAATATATGGCTCAGCCACTTGACGCATTTCAATAGATGTCTGCACTCGCGTGGGAACCCCAATATTTTCAAGAGAATCCTGCAGTGCTAGTCCATTCATTATAGTTGCAATCATGCCCATATAATCTGCCTGAGAGCGTTCCATTCCCATTTCGGCACCGACATGACCACGCCAGATATTTCCGCCGCCCACTACTATAGCAATTTCAATTCCCAATTCATGAACATCTTTGATTTCCTGACAAATTTCCTGAATAGTCGGGGGCGCAATTCCAAAGCCATTTTCCCCTGCTAGTGCTTCTCCACTTAGTTTAAGTACAATACGTTTGTATTTCGGTTCATCCATATAATAATTCCCTCCATAATTCATACAGTATTATTCTACCACATAACCGGTTTGAGGTCATTAAAAAATGCAGAGGATTTGACCCTCCAGCTGTTTATCCGAATCGGTATTCAGTCGTCATCACTCGGGTAAACCCTTACTGCTGAATTGAGCAGCCTGTTTGCCAGCCTGTCTTCCAAATACGATCGTTTCCGCTATCGCATTTCCTCCTATCCGATTCTGTCCATGAAGGCCTCCCACTGTTTCACCCGCTGCATATAATCCTGGAATATTCTGTCCATTTGGTTTTAAGACCTGGGTATCTTTATTGATGATAACGCCTCCCATTGTATGGTGAATGCCAGGAGCAATCTTGATGGCATGATAGGGTGATAGATTCAAAGGGTGATCCATGCCAGTCTGTCTGGCAAACTGCCTGTCTTTCTGTTCTCTGACAGATTCGTTCCATTTGTAAATAGTGTCTTTAAGCGTGTCCTCTTGCATACCGAGCAGACCAGCTAGATCGGCCAGTGTGTCAGCTGTCAGCACCATCTGTTTTGACTGGTAAAAACCGACTGCAGGAACACGCTGCTTCAAATGCTCGTCGAAAATTAGGTAGGCACAGTGATCTGTTAGATCCATGACAGCTTTAGAGACCACATCTCTTCTGTCCAGCTCATTGATGAAGCGCTCCCCTTTTGAAGAGACCAGCACGGCACCTTCGCCTCTTATCGCTTCAGTCATAAGAAATCCGCTCTCCTGGTGAACCGTTGGATGGATCTGAATCTGGTCCAGATCTCGAACATCTCCACCAACAGCCTGGATCATCTGTATCCCGTCTCCCATACTGCCTTCATGATTTGTCGTAATGAAGTGAGCTGTCTGAGGTGCTATTTTGTTTAACATTTCACGATTAAAACCAAAACCACCCGTCGTGACGATTACAGTTCTGGACTTCACGATCTGGGAAGTCATTCCTTCTATGACGACCTCCACCCCCGTTACAACGCCTTTATCCAGTACAAGACGCTGGACGTCCGCGTTTAAAACGATGGGGATATGTCGTTCCTCTA
Organism: Alkalibacterium olivapovliticus; assembly: GCF_003003275.1. Taxonomy (GTDB): domain Bacteria; phylum Bacillota; class Bacilli; order Lactobacillales; family Carnobacteriaceae_A; genus Alkalibacterium; species Alkalibacterium olivapovliticum. The sequence continues at coordinate 27,276 of NZ_PVTO01000001.1, read as the reverse complement.
TGTTTTTCATTAATCTTTTAACTAAGTATCCTCCGATTGCAGAACCATCTGCAGGCCGGTGGGTTCTTCTGACACTCATTCCACCAGTGGTTGTAATATTTGAAAGAGATATACCGAGTGAGTCCAGCCAATCTATTGCACCAGCCGACTGTTTGACAAAATACTGCAGCAATTCCTGATCATTGGTTTTATTCCCCCCTATTAGGGTTTCAGCATAAAACAGCTCATTGCTGTCAGTTATCCCCTGGTCTAACTGGAATGATGTTTCTGAGGCATTCATCCCCGCTGATGATTTGATCGTATTTCCTCTAACAGCCGGCATCTTCTCAAAAATAACTGGACTTGCTCCTTCGTCTTTTGCCTGAATAGCAGCTGCCAATCCTGCAGCTCCTGCACCTACAATAATAATATCGAAGAGCTTTTCTAAATCGATTGTTTGGTAAGTCACTTGATCGCCTCCCTTTGTTTCCACATCAGTATACAAAACATACTGCTGAAATTATAGAACTTGATGCAAAAAAAAGAGCAGGGTCGATTGAAGACCACTACTCTTTTGGATTTTACTTATTTTTTAGCTAACTGACTTTGAACTTCAGCAGCGAAATCTTCAGTACGTTTTTCAATACCTTCTCCGACTTCATAACGGATGAAGGACTTGATTGACGCACCATTTTCTTTCAAGTACTCACCAACTGTTTTATCTGGATCTTTAACGTATGGCTGGTCAACTAAACTAACTTCTGCTAACCATTTGTTCAAACGTCCCTGAACCATTTTTTCAACAATATTTTCTGGTTTTCCTTCGTTTTTAGCTTGTTCAGTTAACACGCTTAGTTCGTGATCTCTTTCATCTTGAGAAATCTCTTCACGTGTAATGAATTTAGGATTGATAGCTGCAATATGCATAGATACATTACGCGCAACTTCTTCATCAGATGTTCCTTCAACAGTAGAAAGAACAGTAATGCGTCCGCCCATGTGCTCATAATCTCCGAAAACATCATTATCTGTTTTTTCAACAACTGCAAAACGACGGAACGTGATTTTTTCTCCGATAGTTTGAGTTGCTTCAGTAATAGTGTCCTGGATAGATTCGCCATTCATGTCTAACCCTAATGCGTCTTCAACAGATGCAGGGTTATGAGTAGCGACAGTTTTAGTAATCCCTTTAACCAGGTTCTGGAACTTGTCGTTTTTAGAAACGAAGTCAGTTTCAGAATTGATTTCAGCGATTGCTGCAACGTTACCTTCGATATAAACGTTTGCTAATCCTTCAGCCGCAATACGGTCTGCTTTTTTAGCTGCTTTAGAAACACCTTTTTCTCTAAGATAGTCAATAGCTGCGTTCATGTCTCCGTCAGTTTCAACCAACGCTTTTTTCGCGTCCATCATTCCAACGCCTGTTTTATCACGTAACTCTTTTACTTGAGCTGCTTTAATAGTTGCCAATATTATTCCTCCTTAGTAGTTAACGAGTCCGGTTTAAACGACTATTAGTCGTTGTCGCCTTCGACTACTTCAACGATTTCATCTAAAGAATCAGATTTAGCTTCTTCTTCAAAAACTTCATCTTCTCCCTGGTTTCCTTCGATAACAGCATCAGCCATTGTTTTCGTCAACAATTTAACGGCACGGATAGCATCGTCATTTGAAGGGATGATTACATCGATCTCATCTGGATCACAGTTAGTGTCTACCATAGCTACGATAGGAATATTTAATTTTTGAGCTTCTTTGATTGCAATGTGTTCTTTTCTTGGGTCTACAACGAACAATACATCTGGACGTTTAGGCATATCTTTGATTCCGCCTAAGAATTTGTCAAGACGATCGCGTTCTTTCAGCAAGATCCCAACTTCTTTTTTAGGTAAGACTTCAAACGTTCCGTCTTCTTCCATTTTTTCCAACTGTTTCAAACGTTTGATACGTTTTTGGATAGTATCCCAGTTAGTCAATGTTCCACCTAACCAACGATGGTTGATGTAGTAAGCGCCAGCTCTGATAGCTTCTTCTTTGATCGCATCCTGTGCCTGTTTTTTAGTTCCGACAAAAAGAACTGTTCCGCCATCTTCAGCGATGTCGCGTACATAGTTGTAAGCTTGATCGATCAACTTAACAGTTTTCTGCAAGTCGATGATGTAGATGCCGTTTCTTTCTGTAAAGATATATGGTTTCATTTTCGGGTTCCAGCGTCTAGTCTGGTGGCCGAAATGAACACCTGATTCTAATAATTGTTTCATTGATACAACTGCCATGTGTTATTCCTCCGTTTGGTTTTATATTTTCCTCCCCGAGCTTCATCTGTTTTGAACACTCTATGGCATTAGAGCACCATTCAATACATCTGCTCAGGTGTGAAATTAGTGCTTTATGCACCGCTAATTATTATACTACAGAACTAAACAAATTGCAATTGACTATTGAAATTAATCTTGCACATTTTCTATTTCTACCGCATACTATAATGAGAATCTAAAAAGGAAGTGGAACAGCGTGTTTTTTACATTTATTCGAATAGTAGTCAGAGTGCTTGTCTACATTTTAAACGGCAAACCAGATGTTCAAGGGAAAGAAAACTTGCCAAAAAATGATAATTATATTTTGATAGCGCCTCACCGGTCATGGATCGATCCTGTGTTTTTAGTTTTAGCTGCCTCACCCAAGCAGTTCAGCTTTATGGCTAAGCAGGAGTTATTCAAGAACCCCCTTTTCAAATGGCTGATCACTAAAATGAATGCATTCCCTGTTGACCGTCATAATCCTGGACCGAGTGCAATCAAAACACCAGTGAAAATCCTTAAAGAAACAAATCTTGGTCTCGTTATTTTCCCTACCGGGACACGCCACTCTCAAGAAATCAAAGGCGGTGCAGTTACTATTGCCAAGATGAGTAAAAAACCCATTGTTCCTGTTGTGTATCAAGGACCTTTCACCTTTAAAGCATTATTGACCAGACAAAAGGCAAGTGTCAGATTCGGAGAACCTTTCATGGTTGAACGCAATGTCGAAGGCATTAAGGATGTTAACGCCTATTACTCTGACAAAATTCAGAAAGCCTTTGTCACATTAGACTCAGAAATATCCAAATAAAAAAAGGCTTATTGCTGATCCGGCTCATACTATGCCGGATCAGGATAAGCCTTTTTTTATGTCTGTAGCCCTATATTCTGCAATTCATACATACCTTTGTAGGAACCTCCACGATCGATCAGTTCATCATGCGTTCCGCGTTCAATGATGTGTCCTTTATCCAGTACCAGAATCTGATCCGCATCTCTGATGGTAGACAGCCTGTGTGCTATCGCTACCGTCGTTCTTCCTCTTCTCATCCGCTCTAGCCCTTCTTGAATAAGCGATTCAGTTTCCGTATCGATATTAGCAGTCGCCTCATCCAGAATAAGAATTTTCGGATCCCGAACAATGGTGCTCGCAAACGAGATCAGCTGCTTCTGACCGCTTGAAAAACTAGCCCCTCTTTCAACTACTTTCGCATCATACTGTCCAGGCAGTTCCTCAATAAATCGGTCAGCTTGAACAAATCGTGCTGCTTCAATAATCTCTCTATCCGTTATGGCTTTGTTCATCAATCTGATATTATCTTTGATTGTGCCATAAAACAGAAATGAATCCTGAAGAACCAGTCCAGTCCGTTGACGAAGTTCTCTCATCGGAAATTCTCTTATTGATTTCCCGTCAATCAGGACTTCACCCTGCTGAAAATCATAAAAGCGCATCAGCACATTGATGATTGAAGACTTCCCGCTTCCAGTGTGTCCGACTAGCGCAATCGTCTCGCCAGGATTCACAGTAAAGGATATATTATTCAGTACATTATGCTCATCATCATATGAAAATGAGACATCCTTGAACTCGATTTTTCCTGTCGTGATATGAGCATCAGCGTTTTCTGCCTGCTCTGGTACGTACTCTTCATTATCCATAACAGTAAGGATTCGGCTGCTTGAAATTACACCATCCTGAAAGAGACTTAAACTATCCATTAGACGAGTTAACGGTCTAAAAAAATCATTTGCATAGGAAGTAAAGGCGTAAATGATTCCGACTTCTATCGGACTAGTCAGTGCATTGATCCCGAAAATGGCAAGGATCAGGACGACTGATAATGTGTAAAGCATATTAATGACTGGACTTAACAGCAATGCATTGATTTTGACCATTGAGTACCGCGAATCATAATAAGCTTTATTCGTTTCTTCGAATTCCTTTTGAAGTCGTTTTTCCTGCCTGAACTGCTTGATGACAGACATCCCATTAATGGTCTCTGCCAACTTTGTATTCAGCAAGCTTAACTTGGACTTCATTTCACCATATGTTCTTGAGCTGTACACTTGATAAAAGCGAATAATTACTAAGAGGACGGGTGCGAAAATCAATATCCATAAGGTAACGGTCACATCCAGTAGGAACATGGCGCCTAGCGAAATGAATACCCCAAATACCCCTTGAATAATTGTCAGAAACACATGCCAGAAATCTTTCATAGCTTCTGTGTCGTTAGTTGCACGGGTAATGATCCACCCGGTTGATGTCTGATCAAAAAAACGCATGCCCAGATCATGCAGCTTAGAAAAGAGCTGGTGTCTGATGTTCTGCACCGTTTTTTCTGAGGCCATATTGAAAATATACAGCTCAAAATACCAAACTGTCATTCGAATGATCGTCACTCCAAAATGAAGTCCTGCAAAAAGCAATATTGTCTGAGTGGCAACTGTTCCAGTGGTCAAATGATCATCAATAAAAATTTGAATAATTCTTGGTAGCGCAGCATTTGTAACAGCCAAAGCTACACTGAAAAGAATGGCCAGTAAAAATTGGTTTTTATAGGGTGAAGCGTAGGATAAAATGCGTCTAATGATCTGCATCTGTTCTCTAAATGGAATGGATCGTCTTTTATTCAGTTCCTGCTGTTCCATTAGGCTTCTCCCCCTTTTAATGCTCTTTCAAGCTGCTGTTGCTCATACATATCTTTATACCAACCATTTTGCTGAAGGAGAGATTTATGCGTCCCTCTTTCAATAATAGACCCTTCATCAATAACAATGATTTCTTCAGCATGCATCACTGAACTAATTCTGTGTGCAGCAATGATCGTTGTCTGACCCTGTCTGATGTCTTTCAATCCAGATAAGATCGTTTCTTCAGTCTGAGCATCTACAGCAGATAGTGAATCATCCAATATCATCAATTCAGGATTGATTAAAATAGCGCGAGCAATCGAAATACGCTGCTTCTGTCCTCCAGAAAGGGAGACGCCACGTTCACCAACCTCAGTATCATATCCATTGGGCAGTTCCAGAATATCCTGATGAATATCGGCTAATTTAGCTGCAGCCTCAACCGCTTCCTGAGATAAACCAGGATCAGCAAATCGGATGTTCTCTCTGATCGTGTCTGAAAACAAGTAGTTATCTTGAGGAACATACCCTACTTGTTTCAGTAAAGCATCCAGTGTGTAATCTCTTATATCATACCCACCATATTCGATCTTCCCTTTGTACGCGTCGTACTCTCTTAACAATAGTTTGAGAATGGTTGTTTTCCCCGCACCCGTTTTGCCGACAATACCCAATGTGCCGCCGGCATTCAATCTGAAGTCTATGTCTCTCAGTGTCTCAACTTCATCTTCAGGATAGGAGAAAGATTCCAGTTTGAAACTCAGATCACCAGTAATCGGGTGATCGATTGCCCCATGACGCTCCTCTATTGCTGTTTCCTCTCTAAGAAGCGTTTCTATCCGGTCATAACTGGCAGATCCTCTTTCAATAATATTAAATAAACGTCCAATAGCAAACATTGGCCAAACGAGCATCCCAATATAATTAATAAATGTAACAAAATCCCCTATTGTTATTTCATTCCCTGAAATAAGCAGTCCGCCTATAAAAATAGTCAAGAAATAGGAAATACCCATAATAAAGGTGATTGCCGGATCGAATAGCGAATCGATTTTATATACTGCTTTATTTTTCGCTACAACATTATCCGTCTGTTTTGAGAATTCTTCAATGTCTTCTTTCTCCTGCCCAAAGGTCTTGATGACTTTTATTCCTTGTATACTTTCCTGAACTTTATCATTCAGATGGGAAAAGGCAGCTTGAGCATCCCTGAATCTCAAATGGAGTTTTTTACCAAGAACACGTGACGTAACAGCCAGTAGTGGCAGAGGTATAATCGCTATCAATGTCAGGCGCCAGTCGACAATAAAGAGCATGGCTAAAAGAGTGGTAAGTCCTACACTGATCGCATCAGCGAGCGTCAGAATCCCTCCACCTGCAACCATACGCAGTCCTCTTAAATCATTAGTCGCGTGGGCCATCAGATCCCCTGTTCTGTATTTCTGGAAAAACTGATTATCCATATTCGTAAAATGATCAAAAAGCTGTTTTCGTACAATCTGTTCCAGCTTTGCAGCATTTCCCCAAATGCGTACGCGCCAGATGTATCTTAAAACATATTGGAGCACTGCCGTTGATGCCAAAATAGCAAGCCAGGTCGTAAGCGACAACTGGGTTATACTGGCTGTTTCAATTTCGTCCACCACAATCCCTATGATGCGCGGCGGAATCAACTGCAATATAGCCACAATCACTAAAGAGACGATCCCCAATAAATATGATTTCTTTTCCTGTTTAAAAAACCAGCTTAATCGTTTAAATATCCCCATAATCATATCTCCTAGTCGAATGTTCGATTCTTGTATCCAATGTGACAATATGTCATGTTGGACTAATGATCAACGGACAGAAATTGTTCTGTCCGCATACCAGTAATATTATTTCTTTTTCTTTTTAGCATTTTTCTGCTGAGATTTCATTTGACTCATCATCTGATTGATTTTTCGTTCAGACGGTTTCTGTCCCATTTGAATCATCATCATACGCAGCATGTTTTCATCGATCGGTGGATTTTTTTCAAAATAATCCATCATGTATTTTCTGGCAATAAAGAATCCGCCGACTAATCCGCCAACTAATGCTAATATTATCAATAAAATAGCTAATCCTGTATTCATTTTTTGTTCACTCCTCTCAACATCGTGCTCTTATCTAATAGCAGAAATTAAAAAACTGCTCACTGGACTATTTTACACAATAAACGCTAAAAAATAAACCTTTATATACCAAAACAGTTATTTACTTTTTAGACCTGACAGAAAAAAAGCACCTCTAATTTAATAGAGGTGCTCAAATCTATTTCTTAGTTCAGTTTAGTGATAGATAAGTGTTTACAACATTTTCAGGTGTGAAGCCATAAGCCTCAACAACTGCTTCGCCATTACCACTTGCGCCAAACTTATCAATAGCCAGAACTTTTCCTTCAGATCCAGCATATTTATGCCATCCGAATGAAGAGCCCATTTCAATAGCTACTCTGTTTTTTACAGCAGATGGCAATACAGATTCTTTGTATTCATCTGATTGTAGTTCAAACAGATCGAAACTCGGCATAGACACTACTGATACATCATGTCCCTGAGCTTTCAATGCTTTTTGAGCTTCTACAGCTAATGTTACTTCTGATCCAGTCGCAATCAGGATGCCATCTGGCGTTTCATTGTCAGATGCAGATAACACATAAGCACCTTTTTTAACATTTTGTCGTGCAGACTCTTGAGTGCCTGGTAATACAGGTAGATTTTGACGAGTCAAGACTAGCATTGTCGGTCTGTCAGTAGATGTGACAGCCACTTCCCACGCTGCAGCGACTTCGTTACCGTCAGCTGGACGCAAAACAGTCAGATTGTGCATACCACGGAAACTAGACAGTTGCTCAACAGGTTCGTGAGTTGGTCCATCTTCTCCTACAGCAATAGAGTCATGTGTCATAACATAAATGGCAGGGATACGTGATAAGGCAGCTAAACGAACAGCCGGTCTCAGGTAATCTGTAAACACAAAGAACGTAGCCACGTATGATTTTGTACCACCATGTAAAAGAATACCGTTTAAGGCAGCTGTCATAGCAAATTCACGTACACCGTACCAGATGTTACGTCCTTCATATTGTCCAGCCTGGAAATCTTTAACATCGTCGATCATTGTTTTATTAGATCCAGATAAATCTGCAGAACCGCCCCAGAAATTCGGAACAGTTTTAGCGATGGCATTCAGTACTTTTCCACTTGTAGAACGCGTCGCATCTGCTCCATCAGTTTCAGCAAAACTTGGCAGGTCTTTATCCCAGTCTGCAGGTAGTTCACCTGATAATGCAGAATCAAAACGAGCTGACAGGTCTGAATGCGTATTGCGGTAATCAGAAACTAAGGAGTTCCACTCAGCTTCAGCTTTTTCACCTTTGTCGATAATAAGCTCTTTAAAGCGATCTTTGACCTCTTGAGGCACGTAGAAGTCTTCGCCTTCCCATCCGTAAGCTTTTTTGGCAGCTTCAACACCTTCAGGCCCAAGTGGTGCACCATGCACATTATGAGTTCCTGCATTTGTTGCACCAAACCCGATAACTGTCTTGATTTCGATCAGAGACGGTTGGTCGGTATTTTCTTTAGCTTTTTGAATAGCCTGGTCGATTGCTTCTAAATCGTTACCATCTTCAACCAGGATATGCTCCCAGCCATAAGCTTCATAACGTTTGCCGACATCTTCAGTAAAGGCATTGGATGTTGGACCATCTAATTGGATATCATTGGAATCATACAACATAATTAATTTACCTAATTTTAAGTGGCCAGCCAGAGAAGAAGATTCTTGAGAAACACCTTCCTGAAGATCGCCGTCTCCACATAGAACATAAGTGTAATGGTCTACAATACCGTAGTCCTCTTTGTTATAGGTAGCTGCTAAGTGTGCTTCAGCCATAGCCATTCCTACAGCGTTTGCAATTCCCTGTCCTAAAGGTCCAGTTGTCGCTTCGACACCATCAGTAATGTGTACTTCCGGATGTCCTGGAGTGTTGCCTTCCAATTGACGGAAGTTCTTCAGGTTATCGATCGTTACGTCAAATCCAGACAAGTGGAGCATACTGTATAACAGCATTGATCCGTGTCCTGCAGATAATACAAAACGGTCTCTGTTGAACCATCTGGAATTAGTCGGATTAATATTTAAGTGACGTGTCCATAGCGTATACGCCATTGGTGCTGCTCCCATTGGTAAACCGGGGTGTCCTGAATTAGCTTTTTGTACGCCATCGATACTTAACGTACGAATTGTATCAACAGCCATTTGATCTATTTTATCGAACAATTAACTTCAACCCTTTCGTTTGTTTAGATTTTAAACCTACCCTATTATTGTACTATTATTAACATGTTATTTCAACGTATTCTCATATTATTGTAAGGGAATACAGATACTGCTAATCTCGGCCGTGCAAACCTTTTTCTTTCTGGATATCCTTTACTTTATCGGGCGTGACATCATTACCGTCAGGATCAACGATTTTCATGCCTTCAATCTGGTTTTTCATACCTGACCTGAATGCCTGAATATACTCTTCTCTCAAGGCTTTCTGTTCAGTTTTTTCTTCTTCAGTCAAACCTTCATTTCTTTCTTTTCTGACTAGATCATTAATTCTGTCGAGTTTCTTTTTTTCTAACATAAAATCCTCCTATGATGACACTTCTTTGTTACTTTTACCCTTTAATCATAACATTACTGGGTCAAAAGTGGTAGGCATAGATTGTTAAAATAAACACCATTCTAATTCGAACATTTGTTTGAATAAGGGTATTAGCTATGCTATACTAAATTTAATAATAGAACGGTTGTTCCATTAAAATGATGAAAGTGAGGGTTTATGAATGACCACTAGAGGCCGAAAAGGCGAAAAACAAATTGAAATTCTACATTATATTTACAGTCAGTTCAAGAAAAAAGGATATCCTCCTACAGTTAGAGAAATAGGGACTGCTACAGCACTTTCTTCAACTTCAACTGTTCATGGGCATTTGGCCAGACTTGAAAAAAACGGATTTATTCTAAGAGATCCGTCAAAACCGAGAGCGATTGAATTTACTAAATTAGGATTAGATAAACTAGGCATCAATGAAGATGAGGATAAAATCCCATTACTAGGCGTCGTAACCGCCGGAGAACCTATCTTAGCTATTGAAGAAGCGACAGATTATTTCCCGATTCCAAATGATTTGGAACTGGACAAAGGTAATTTATTCATGTTGACCATTCGTGGTGAGAGTATGATGAACGTCGGTATACTGGACGGCGATCAAGTCATCGTAAGAAAACAGGAAACGGCAAACAATGGTGATATTGTTATTGCCATGACTGACGAAGATGAAGCAACCTGTAAACGATTCTTCAAAGAAAAGAATTATATCAGACTGCAGCCTGAAAATGATTCGATGGACCCTATCATCTTGAATGACGTCAAGATACTGGGCCGAGTAATCTCTCTATATAGAAGTCACATATTTTAAACAAAAAAAGTTTCCATCCTTTAATCAGGGTGGAAACTTTTTTGTATTAATAAGTCATTAAAGTGAAAATGTCATATCCTTTGATCTGATCTCTTCCTTTAAGATCCGCCAGTTCAATAAAGAATGCCGCTCCTACAACTTCTCCGCCCAGTTTCTCAACCAGTTCGATAGTCGCTGCGATAGTTCCGCCTGTTGCCAGAAGATCATCGGTAATCAATACTTTCTGACCCGGTTTAATTGCATCTTTGTGCAGTTGAAGAATATCATTTCCATATTCCAGTCCATAACTGACTTCGATTGTTTCTCTAGGCAATTTTCCTTTTTTACGACAAGGTGCAAATCCAATTTCCAGTTCATTTGCTACCGGACAGCCGACAATAAAGCCTCTTGCTTCAGGGCCGACAATCATTTCGACTCCCTTGTCCTTTGCGTATTCTACTATCTGTCTCGTTGCTTCTTTATAAGCTTTCCCATCAGCCATCAATGGGGAAATATCTCTAAATGTAATGCCTTCTTCTGGAAAATCTGGTACATCAGCAATAAATTGTTTGAAATCCATGTTCAATCCTCCGTTATGCTCTTCACATATACATATTATGACTCTTTTAGGTTAGTCAGTAATTCGTTAAATGAACTATAAACCAATTTTTCTTCCACTTTAATCTGGTTTAATCGTCTCTTATACGTTTTAGTATCTTCCAGTCTTTTTTTGCTGGGATTGGATACAACACTCAACTTCCCATCTTCCATTGTAACAAATTCATTCTCTAAAAACACCATCAACATAAATTTAGCTACTTCTTTATCTACTTTGAGCTCCCTTATGAGCTCATTAGTATCTGTTTCAAGTTTAATCTCTTTTTTATGATGCAGCCACTTATAAAGGGTAGAAAATTGTGAGTGTTTCGGCATACCTTTGAAATAATAATCATTAGGCGAGTAAAAGTAAAAGAAGAAAGAATGAGTCTCATAATAGCTGTAAACAGATTTGAAGTCAGCCATATCATCCGGTATATCTACTATATACACTTTTTTGTCAGGTGAAATCGGTGTCAGCTCTTCTCCTTTAGCCATTAATCTATGAGTAGCTTCTGAATTGATTTCATCATTCCATTTTGAGTAAACAGACTTCTGGAAGAAGATATAATGTGCTTGAGGGTCTTTAAAGACAGCTTTATTCAATTTCATCTGTCTCTTATCAATCACAATCGACTGATCTGTTCGGTAGTCGATGGCCTGAACTTGCAGTTTACGGTTCCCGTTCCATTCGTTGATGGCTATATACCCTGCTACATCTAGAGTTGGATGAGATTTAAACACTTCCTGCCAGTGCGAAGCACCAAAAGCTATTAAATCGATCATTTTATCATCCTTGGATAATGTCGTTTTAAAATGGTCTTTGTTGGCACCAATTACCTTGGGATCCTGTGGGACAACTGCAGGAAGCTTAAAGAGCGGTTTTTTGTTGTCCTGCCCGAATGGTCTTAGCTGGTTTAGTTCTTCTATCATCTCAATAGACAGTTCGTCAAAGTCAGCTGTTGAGTCAATTATCAGCTCTCTCTTAAGTGTACTATCACCTGTCATGGTTTGAGCAATAGCGTTCAGTTCCTCATTAAAGATCCCCAATTTATCCAAATCAAGACTTAACCCGCAGGCCATTTCGTGACCACCAAATCCGGTTAAATGATGACTGACTTTCTCCATGCACGCAAACAGATTGAATCCTTCTATACTCCGTCCGGATCCTTTTAATTTACTCTCAGCCTGATCTAATGACAGTATCAGTGTCGGTTTGTTCGTCTTTTCTACTACTTTACTGGCCACTATCCCTAGAACGCCCTGATGCCAGTCAGCATCTTTCAAGACAATGACGGCATCGTCTTTATGATCATTGAGCTGTTGGAAAGCTTCTTTTGTAATTTTCTCAACAATTTGTTTTCGTTCAGTGTTCTTGTCGAGGACCATCTGACTCAATATTTTTGCCCTTTCATCATCAAATGTGTTTAAGAGTTCAACAACGTCAGAGGCATCTCCCAGTCGACCGACTGCATTAATTGGTGGGGCTAGTTTAAAACCAATGACTTCTTCATCGATTTCGCTTAGTGTAATCTCGGCTTTTGAAAGTAATGTCAGTAACCCTAGTCGTTGTGTCCGCTTGATCAGTTTTAGACCAAAGTAAGCTATCGCTCTATTTTCATCTGTAAGGGAAACGACATCAGCTATTGTCCCAATCATCGCCAACTCGAGAAACTCTTCCGGAATCTCACCCATCAGTGCTTGTGCTACTTTCAGACTGACTCCTGCACCTGCCAGTTCTTTAAAAGGGTAAGTCCCTGCAGGATGTTTTGGATGGATGATGCTGTAAGCTTTAGGTAATTCTTTTGGACATTCGTGATGATCTGTCACAATAACATCCACGCCCAGTTCATTCGCTCTACTGATTGCCTCATGTCCCGCAATTCCATTATCAACAGTGATGATCAGTTCGGTTCCATTTTCAATCAGCTGTTCAAATGCCTCTACATTAGGTCCATATCCTTCAATAAAGCGGTTTGGAATAAAGTAATTAACTTGACCTCCCAGCAGTTCTATAGCTTCATACATAATAACGGTACTTGTTACGCCATCAGCATCATAGTCTCCGTATACGGTTATTTTCTGGTTATTCATGATAGCAGCCTGAATTCTTTCAACCGTTTTTGTCATATCGACCATTTCAAAAGGGTCGTGGAACCAGTCGATAGAGGGTTCCTTAAACCGGCTGATTTCTTCTTTTGATATTAATCCTCTGTTCATACATAAACGGATGAACGATCTGGAATGATTTAATTCATCAGCTAACTGATTGATCGTTTCTTCGTCTCCATTTACTGTGTCACGCCAAATTGTTTCTGACAGCAATCCATTCACTCCCTGTTTTATTCATGCTTTCTTATTATAACAAAAAAAAAGATACAATAAAGAGAAGTCTCCATTGTATCTTGCTGATTTTTAAATTTAATCTAATATCTGCACACCGATACCAATGAGGCCGGGACCTGTATGCACACCTAATGCCGGACTTATCTGATCAAAGAAAAATTCTTCAAAGTGGGGTAGTTTCTCTTTCATCTCATCGCGAATTGCTTCTGATTCTTTCAAAGCAGTTTTGCCGCCATACGCAATTGCCAAATTATACTTCTTGGAATTACCCGCATATTCTTCAACCAGCTGAAGTGTTTTGCTGACAGATTTAGATTTACCTCTTACTTTTGCAACAGTATGATATATACCATCTTCATTACACGTAATAATCGGTTTAAGGTTCATCATACTGCCTAAAACAGATTGGACCAGACCAATACGTCCACCCTTTTGAAGGTACTCAAGAGTTGGCACGTGGAAAAAGACTTTTGCTTTTTCGACGCCATTTTTCAGTTCTTCTTTAATAACTTCCCAGTCTTTATCACTGTCAGACAACAAGGCAGCAGTTACGACGGAGAACCCGGAGCCGATACCGATATTTTTAGTATCCAGTACGAAAATATCCAGTCCTTCATACTGCTCAGCTACGATGCGAATCATGTTATTCGTTCCGCTTAGTCCACTGGAAATCGTTACCACTAACACTTTTTCATATCCTTCAGCTTTAATATCATCCAGAATGTCTTTAATCATCTCACCGTCTGGTAGTGATGTTTTAGGTATCTCGTTTTCCATACGGTCATATACTTCTTCAGCGGTGATGTTTACTTTATCGATGTATTCACCGTCTTCAAAAATAATTTTTAACGGAATAATTTTTACATCGTATTTATTTTTGATCATTTCTGGCACATCTGAACCTGAGTCTGTTAGAACTGCAATTTTCTGTTTATTCATTGTTGTCCCCCAGTTCGTTGTTTGGTTTATTCACATCTCTAGTATCTTTAGTTTCTTCAAGACCATTACCCGATCTTGTTTTTCGAGTAGTAGGTCTGCGGCTTTCTTTTTTCTCTTTGTTATGGTCTTTATAGACCTTAAAAGTAGATAAAAGTGTTGCAATGAGTGCTCCTATTAAGACAGAAACAAAAATAATCAGAATAAGCGGCCATTCAACTGTAGTAAATCCAAAGTTCATCGGAACCGAATCTACATTTAGTACTGACAGATAAGCCACAATTAAAAACAGAACTATCGCTCCAACCATGCTCCATTGACGTTTCATAAGCGAACTCCTCTCGAATACAAACTATTTTCTTAAGAATACCATAATTTTATGAGTATTACATTAGAATCGCTTATTTTTTGTTAAAAGCTGTTCTCACTATATAATCACTGATAGTGGGAAAAAGTGTATACACTTTAGAAGCAACGTCCAGCAGTTTAGGCAAATTGACTTCCCGCTTCGACGTGCCTATTGCTTTAACCGTCTGACTAGCGACATACTCAGCTGATAGAACAACAGAACTTACATTTTTTAAATAAGCACCTGACGGGTCAAATTCATCAAAGAATGCAGTGTCAACAGGACCTGGATTGACAGTCGTCACATTGATGTCATGCTCTTTCAATTCCAGTCTCAATGTATTACTGAAGCCAATAACAGCAAATTTAGTAGCTGAATAGACTGCTGATTTAGGAGTCGCCACTTTACCTGCTATAGAGGCTACATTTATAATGGGTCCGGACTTATATTGAATCATATTTTTAGCTATCAGTTGAGACATATACATCAGTCCCAGAACATTTACTTTGAACATGTTTTCAACTTTTGAAAAATCATATTCCGTAAAAGTCTCCGTGTGGCCGAACCCGGCATTGTTAATTAAAACATCGATCTGACCTAATTTGTCAGTCACGTGATTGACAGCCTTCTCTATTGCGTCAAGATCGGAAACATCCAGGGGGTAAACAATAACATTAGCCCCATACTTTTCTTTACAGACCTCTTTCACAGCATGCAGCTTGTCCACACTGCGCGCACTTAAAATAAGTACAGCGCCCTTTGAAGCAAGCTGGTAGGCTAGTTCCTCACCGATTCCGGAGGATGCTCCAGTTATCCAAATACGTTTATCTTTTATTTTACTCATCGGTTCCCACTTCTTTCCTTACAGGTATGGATACTTCAGAAAAATCATTCATCATGTATGTTTCAGGAAAAACAGTACGTGCTTCTCTCTCCATTGCCTTGCTGTCTGCATAAAGGTAACGGGCACTGACGTGAGTCAGCAGCAGTTTCTTGGCATTTGCTTCTTTAGCTGTCATAGCTGCATCCACATTCGTAGAATGATTGTAACTGGTTGCCAGCTTCTGATCATCTGACGTAAAGGTACTTTCATGTACCAGTACATCTGTATCGTTTGCCAGTTCTACACTTGCCTGACTTTTTAAAGTGTCCCCCAAAATAGTGAGGACTCTGCCCTTTTGACTAGGGCCAATATAGTCCCGCCCGTTTATTTCTCTACCATCTTCCAGTTTAACCGTTTTGCCCTGTTTTAATTGACCAAAAAGTGGCCCGAACGGCACGCCGATGTCTTTTAATGCATCAGCCATCAGTTCGCCTTCGCGGTCTTTCTCCTGAACTCTGAATCCATAGGAAGGAATCCCATGCTTCAGCTTTTTTATACTAACGATGAATTGATCATCTTCAAAAATGACCCCTTCTTCACTGAATTCCACAAATCGTATCGGATATCTAAAATGGGATTGCGACAGTTTCAAGGACATCGTGACATACTGTTTTATGCCTGGAGGACCGTAAATCGTTAGCAGCGTCTCTCCACCTTGAAAAGCCCGGCTGCTGAGAAGACCTGGCAGACCAAAAATGTGGTCCCCATGCATATGAGTTATAAAAATCTTTTCTATTTTTCTAGGCTTAACTGTGGTATTCAAAATCTGATGCTGAGTAGATTCACCACAGTCAAATAGCCAGAGACTGTTTCGTTCATCGAGCAGCTTTAATACAATACTCGATAAATTACGGTGTTTTGCCGGCACACCGGATCCGGTACCCAAAAATAATAAATCCATATCATTATCCTTTATTTATATTATTCTACAAAGTCAAATTCGAAGTCATCTATTCTTACGGTGTCTCCGCCTTTAGCTCCTTTATCACGGAGTTCCTGATCAATACCCATTCCTCTTAACTGTCTGGAGAAACGCATAATGGATTCATCAAACTGGAAGTTAGTCATTTGATACAGTTTCACAACTTTATCACCAGAAACGACCCATGTACCATCTGGTTCTCTGGTAATCATATACTCTTTATTTTCAGGTGTAAATTTATACAATACGCGTTCTTCTTTTTCGGTTTCTTCTTCGTATAAAGGAAATTGGGGTGCTGTTTCCAGGATTGCAGCTGTGCGGTTCATCAGCTGGTTTAATCCTTTTTGAGAAAGAGCTGATATTTCAAACAATTCAAATTCTTCTCCTGCATCAGCCATTTCTTTTTTGAACTTTTTAAGATTCTCTTCTGATTCTGGCATGTCCATTTTGTTCGCAACAACGATTTGAGGTCTTTCTCTTAGTTTAAGGTCATATTCTTCCAGTTCTTTATTGATCGTATAATAGTCTTCTACAGGATCTCGTCCTTCAACACCACTCATATCGATAACATGCAGCAACACGCGTGTGCGCTCAATGTGTCTCAGAAATTCTATTCCAAGGCCAACGCCTTGAGAGGCTCCTTCAATCAGTCCGGGCATATCAGCTAAAACAAAACTGTGTCCGTCTTCAGTCTGCACCATTCCCAAGTTCGGAACGAGTGTCGTAAAGTGATAGGCTCCTATTTTTGGTCGTGCCTGAGAGACAACACTTAGCAGTGTCGATTTACCTACAGAAGGAAATCCGACCAACCCTACATCTGCCAGTACTTTCAATTCTAATTCTACATCCAGTTCGTCGCCGGGCTCGCCATTTTCAGCGATTTCGGGTGCAGGATTTCTTGGAGAGGCGAATCTTATGTTTCCTCGTCCTCCTCGCCCTCCACGAGCAACAACTGCTTCCTGACCATGTTCGACCAGATCAGCAATCATTCGGCCATTGTCTGCTTCCTTAACAATAGTACCAGGCGGAACTTTAACAAATAACGTTTTTGCCCCTCTACCATGCATTCCTTTGGACATTCCATTTTCACCATGTTCAGCTCTGAAATGACGGTTATATCTGAAATCCATCAGTGTTCGTAGTCCTTCATCGACCACAAAGACCACGTCTCCACCTAATCCACCGTCTCCTCCAGCTGGTCCACCATCTGGTATATACTTTTCACGACGGAATGCAACCATTCCGTCTCCACCTTTTCCAGCTTTAACGCTGACTTTAACTTGATCTAAAAACATTGACACGTTTAACCCTTCTTTCTCCCTCGTTCATGACTCGCTTATCTCTTTTATTTTACACTAATTTGATGGTGATATCTAATTTCATTTGTACACTCTAATAATTCCGTCTTCCAACAAAAAAAGAGCCGATGAATCGACTCTCCTAGACTTGTTGACTTATTCTTTTTGTCAGACACTTTCGTCTTGAATTGAGCTCTTTTTTTATAGCCGGAATGATGGGGTGACATTCCTGAAGCTGATTATAGTGAATCATATACTGATTAGTCATGACTGATATCAGTTCATCATAAGCAGTATGAGCAGCTTCTACTTTTTCATCAAGAAATACTTTTTTTGGTTCGTCCTCAATATGTTTGTATATCAACTCATTATATCTTGAGAAGACTGTTTCATCTTGTGAAAAACTGAAATCGAAAAATAGTTGACGCTTTAGAGTAGGTCTAAGTATTTTCATTTCATTGATCAGTTCTTCTGAAATCCACAAGTTTTTCTCTGACGGACCGATTATGATCACATCTGACTTGGCCAGTCTGTAGAGCAACTGTGATGAATCGACCAAATGGATGTTTTTAAGCAAGTTTGACTGATTCGTAATCTGTAACCATTGCTTCAATTCATCGACCGACTGTTCAGATTCATGACTGCGATTCAAGACAGTCAAAGAGCCCTGATCTGTTCCTGATAAATGCTTGATGACCTGATTAGTCAGTCCTTCACTCCCAATAACCAAATAATGGTTTGCCCCATGACTGTTCTGGGTTGTCCTGATCAATCGGACCGCTCTGGACACATCTCCTTGAAGCAGCGGTTCGAGTGATTGTCTCTCACACAGATCAAGAGAGAAATCGACCGCTTTTTTGAACAGCGTATGCAAAACATTACCTGCGGTTTGCTCTTCCACAGCGTTCATGAGCGCATTATCAATGACATCTACAGGTTCAGAGGTATGATTTGTTGAGAGTTCAATACTGCTCGACACATGCAGGAGATGTTTGACAACATCCTCATTAAACTTGCTGTAAGTTTCGAGAATCACTTCTTCAAGCATCTTATCCGTGTAATGAGACAAATAGCGTAAAAGGTCCCCATGTTTAAAATCTTTCTCATCCACAAACAAATAATACTCATTTCTACTGTCTGTAACCAGCAAAACAACTTCTTTAACACCATTAAATGCAGCGATGTCATGTAAGTGTTCTCTGCGCGCTGACTGTGTCAAACTGTATCTGTGTATATCCTGGGATGAGACAGTGTCTCTGTTCACTCCATACATTAACAGTTTCATTCCATCTCATTCCTTGTATAGCTCAGTATCTCTTCCCAAATCTCATCACGACCTTCTCTTGAAAATGAAGAGAACGTAAAAAATTTATCTTCAGGTTCGAATCTGAGCGTTCGTTTGATAATACCTTCGTGCTTATTGTATTTTGATTTCTTGATTTTATCTGCTTTCGTGCCGATTACTAGTACCGGTATATTGTAATATTTATACAAGTCATACATTTGAACATCTAAATCTGATGGTTCATGTCTGAAATCCACTAAAAGGATGCCTAGTGCCAGCTCTTCTCTGGTCGCAAAATACTCGGTCATCATTCTGCCCCATTTTTCCTGCTCTGCATTGGAAACTTTGGCATATCCGTATCCTGGTACATCAACAAAAAACAATTCTTTTTCAATATTAAAGAAATTTAAGGTACGCGTTTTCCCAGGCTGTCCGGATGTACGCGCTAGCTTTTTTCGGTTAACCATTGTGTTAATAAAAGAAGACTTTCCTACGTTGGATCTTCCGGCCAGAACTATCTCAGTCAGACCATCCTCGGGATACTGTGAAGGAGACACGGCACTTATAGTAATCTCAGCATAATTTATTCTATCGCTGTTCATTTCTTCTCCTCCGTTTACGAAATTTATCACTAGTAAGTATATCATACTCAGTTTAATTTTAAAGTCTTATATTAATATTTTGTAACAAGGATAATTCTATGTTACGGAAAAGTGACTAATGAACACGACGACTGTCATACACTATATAAAAACAAACCCCCGAAATCATTCCCGGAGGTTTGCTGCATTCTATTATTTAGTAATCAGCTGACTTTTTGTCCATCTTCATCATAGAAGACAGGATTTGACTGTGTTTCTACAGTTTCCTGAGTGATCACGACTTTTTTGATGTCCGGTCGACTTGGCACTTCGAACATAATATCCATCATAATACTTTCGATGATCGAGCGTAAGCCACGGGCTCCTGTATCTCTCTCGATCGCACGCTTGCCGATACCAATCAATGCATCATCTTCGAAATCAAGTTCAACTTCATCGATCTGCAGTAATTTTTTGTACTGTTTAACTAATGAATTTTTTGGCTTGGTCAAAATTTCGACAAGGTCCTCTTCATTTAGCTTATCCAAAACAGCTGTAATAGGCAGTCGTCCGATAAACTCTGGAATTAATCCATATTTGAGTAAATCTTCAGGAATGATCTGCTGCATAATACTGTGTTTCTCATCTGCTTCTTTACGTTTGTTTGTTGCGCCGAAACCGATCACTTTATCGCCCAGACGATTTTTGACAATTGTTTCGATCCCGTCAAAAGCTCCCCCAACAATAAAGAGAATGTTGGTGGTATCGATTTGAATCAGCTCCTGATGCGGATGCTTTCTTCCACCTTGAGGCGGTACACTGGCAGTTGTTCCTTCAAGTATTTTCAACAACGCTTGCTGTACCCCTTCACCACTGACATCTCTTGTGATTGAGACGTTTTCTGATTTACGGGCAATTTTATCGATTTCATCAACATAAATAATTCCGCGTTGAGCAAGTTCCACGTCATAATCAGCAGACTGCAATAATTTCAAAAGAATGTTTTCAACGTCTTCTCCAACATATCCGGCTTCAGTCAAGTTTGTCGCATCCGCAATGGCAAATGGGACATTCAGAATACGTGCCAGTGTCTGGGCAAGGTACGTTTTACCTGATCCCGTAGGACCGATCAGACAAATATTACTTTTCTGCAGTTCAATATCGTCATCGGACTCTTCATCCATGCTGTTGATACGCTTATAATGGTTATAAACGGCTACAGATAACGCCTTTTTAGCAGATTCCTGTCCAATGATATACTCATTGAGGATTTCACGAATTTCAAAGGGTTTAGGGACACTCATTTCACCATCAAATGACTGCTTGTTAAATTCCTCTTCCATAATTTCCTGACATAAGTCTACACATTCATTACAAATATATACTCCTGGACCGGCCACTATTTTTTTAACTTGTTCTTGTGATTTTCCACAGAATGAGCACGAAATATTGCCCTTTTGTTCTTCATCATTAAACATAGGCATGGTCACCTCTTTCATAGACTAGTATATTTTTTATGGTATTTATGAAAAACGGGAATGCTGGTTAGGCATCCCCTATTTTATATATACCCGTTTTACTCTTTTTCAGAGCTTTCAGTTTTCTCTAACGTTTCTTTAGCAGTTGTTGTAATCAGATCAATTGCTTTTTTCAACGAAATATCTCTGTTCAGTAAGTCTGGAGATAAGACGTTACGTACTTGATCTTCTGGCATGTTGTATTGACCAGCAAGATCAGTAATTTCTTTTTCCATGTCTTCTTCAGTCGCTTGAAGGCCTTCAGCTTCTACAATTGCTTCTAAGACAAGGTTTGTACGAACGTTAAATTCAGCATCACCTTCGAATTGCTTGTGCAGATCTTCTTCAGAAGAATTTGTCATCTGATAGTACATTTCCGGTGAAATGCCTTGCTGTTTCAAGTTATTAAGGAACATATCCATCTGACGGTGTACTTCTTCATGCGCCATTTCGTGAGGGATTTCTTCAATCTTAGCATTTTCTACTGCTTTTTTGATTGCTTCATCATCTCTTGCATCATCCGCAGAAGATACTTTACCTTCTTCTAGTTCTTTACGGATTTTTTCTTTTAATTCGTCAACAGACTCAACGTCTTCGTCCAGGTCTTTTACAAATTCATCGTCCAATTCAGGTAAAGCTTTTGCTTTAACTTCGTGAACTTTAACTTTGAATACTGCTTCAGCTCCAGCTAAGTCCTCTGAGTGGTATTCTTCAGGGAACGTTAGGGTAACGTCTTTTTCGTCACCAGCTTTTACGCCCACTAATTGTTCTTCAAATCCAGGGATAAATGAGTTAGATCCTAGTTCCAGTGAGTGGTTTTCACCTTTCCCACCTTCGAATGCTTCACCATCTTTAAATCCTTCATAGTCCATAACAACTGTATCGCCTTCTTCAGCTGCTTCTTCTTTTATAGTCAATTCAGCTAAGCTTTCACGGCGTCTGTTTAAAGCCGCGTCAACGTCTTCTTCAGATAATTCGCGGTCCTGTTTAGTTACTTCAAGTTCTTTGTACTGACCAAGTTCAACGTCTGGTTTCAACGTCACATCAGCAATCAGTTCCCAGTCCTGATTTTTCTCAACAGATTTAATATCTACATTTGGTTGTGCTACAGGCTCAATACCCGCTTCTTCAACAGCTTTTGAATAAGCTGCAGGCAACAAATCGTTTAATGTATCTTCATAAAGTGCTGCTTCACCATACATCTGGTTGAAAATACGACGTGGAACTCTTCCTTTACGGAATCCAGGGACGTTTAATGTTTTTTGTACTTTTTTAAATGTCTTGTCTAATCCTTTTTGAACAGTTTCCTGATCAATGCTAAACTCCAGACGACCCGTAGTCGCTCCAGTTTTTTCAAATGTTGTTTCCATGTATAATTACCCTCCGAAATGATTTGTATTTTAGTAATAGTTAATTATTTCCAGTGAGTACAGAAAATAATCGGTATATCACCGTTTTTTATTTAAACATACTTGATTATCATACAATATTTTGCACTTAATGTAAACTCTAGAAGCTTAATTACTGGAATTCCTGATGTATTCTGGTGATCCAGGACTGAATAAATTCTATCTGGTCTCCACTGCCTTTTCCCGGTGCAGGAGCAGTCGGATCGATCATCTGTGCAATGGCTCTGATCCAGTCAGTTATCTGCTCTTTCTTGATGACGTCATCAACGAATGGATACAACAGCAGCAAAATCATGTTCAGTTCACTTTTAACCAGTTCTTCCATAGAGGGATCCTGCTCGTATATCTTTTCAGTCTGAGTTAGCATCTCCTGTATGATCGGGTCATCTTCAAATGAGTGCATGTTGATGGGGTTAATGTCTTTAGTCTGTTGGAACCAGCTGTAAGTGAAGGGGTGATCCACCTGTCTTGATATTAGCAGCGACAGAAAACCGGACCGGGCAATCGGATGGACGTATGGGTTCTGGAAAACTGAAGGGGCTGCCTTTTGAAGGTTTTCAGTTCTCATAGCGTGTGCTTCCTGAATGATGGAGAACTGCTCTTCCGGAAGCGTAGATGCCAGTGAAAAAAGTTGTTTTGTCCGTTCTTCTTCTATCGCTTCCCGTTTTTTCTCTTCTTCTTCTTTTCTACTATCCAGAGTAGACTGAAGTGTCTTCCAATTATCTTTATAGACCCCGGCAGGGTCTTTCTGATTTTCATCGATGTGTTTCTGAGCAAGTAAGAACTGTTGGTTATGAATCAGCAGTTCGACATAGACCAGAATTCTTTTGTCATTAGAAAGATAAAACTGTTTTTTGCTTTCAGCAAGGTCCATCGCTTCTTTTACTTGACCGTTGTGAAACAGAGCAGATACCAGCAATACATTTAAACTGTTCTCTTCTTTAATTGCGTAAGCTTTCTTTAAGTGACCGATAGCCACCTCATACTGTCCACTCTGCAGAGCACTCATGGCATGGTGCATATATGTTCCGTAATTTTTCGGAAATTCGATCTGATCTCCCATATGGCATTCACTCCTCGCACATATTGTACCACATCTTTTTTTCGCTTAAACAGTCTTTTACAGCTCAAAAAAGCAACAGGAAAGACTTCCCATTGCTTTTCTTAAAATTTTCTAAACCGGTTGTATCGGTTCCTGACCAATTCTTCTTTGGGTAATAGTGTGAGTTCCTGCAGCTTGGTATTGATATCTGACTTCAGTCGTTCGATGATCACTTCTTTGGGCAACCAGTCTTCTCCGTCTGTTTCAGATATAACACGTTCAATAACACCTAAATCGTTCAGATCTGTCGATGTCAATTTCATCAGTTCTGCTGCATCGCTGGCTTTCTTGGAATCTTTCCAGAGAATAGAGGCAAACCCTTCAGGTGACAAAATAGAATAGATCGAGTATTCCATCATCCAGACTTCGTCTGCAAGTGCCAGTGCCAAGGCTCCGCCACTCCCGCCTTCGCCCAGTATAATGGCTATAACGGGCACTTTAAGGTCACTCATCTCCAGAAGGTTTCTGGCAATCGCTTCCCCTTGTCCTCTTTCTTCCGCCTCTACTCCGCAATAAGCACCTGATGTGTTGATGAAGTTAAGGATCGGCCGATTAAACTTCTCAGCCTGCTTCATCAGCCTCAGTGACTTTCTGTACCCCTCCGGATGAGCTGAACCGAAATTAGAAGCCATGTTTTCTTCAAGGGTCGTGCCTTTTTTGTTTCCTATTACAGTGACCGCTCGTCCATTTAGTCGACCAATCCCACCCATGATGGCTTCATCATCTTTATACTGACGATCGCCGTGCAGCTCTATAAAGTCATCGATCATGAGGGAGGTGATATCCTGGATATTTAACCGGTCAGTTTTTCTAGCCAAGGATACGGTATCCATTACATTACTCATCGTAACCCTCCTTATTAGACCTGTCAGGATCTACATGCATGTCCAACAACTGGCTGATGACAGCACGCAGGTTTTCACGTTCAACGATCTGATCAATAAACCCATTTCTCAGCACTGTCTCTGCCATTTGAAAATCTTCAGGCAGGGATGCTTTGATCGTCTGTTCAATCACCCGTTTCCCCGCAAATCCGACTAAAGCTCCCGGTTCTGCAAGAATAATATCGCCAAGCATAGCGAAACTTGCCGTGACACCTCCGGTAGTTGGATCAGTCAGTACCGTCAAGTAAAACAGTCCTTTTTTTGAATGGTTTTTTATTGCTGCACTGGTTTTAGCCATCTGCATCAGTGAAAAAATACCTTCCTGCATTCTGGCTCCACCTGAAGCAGTAAATAAAACAACTGGAAGTGACTGTTCTGTCGCTTTTTCAAATAGACGTGTTATTTTTTCGCCAACAGCCTGCCCCATGCTCCCCATAATGAAATGGGAATCCATGATACCAATTGCGGCA
Organism: Alkalibacterium olivapovliticus; assembly: GCF_003003275.1. Taxonomy (GTDB): domain Bacteria; phylum Bacillota; class Bacilli; order Lactobacillales; family Carnobacteriaceae_A; genus Alkalibacterium; species Alkalibacterium olivapovliticum. Next base: position 2,304 of record NZ_PVTO01000001.1, on the reverse strand, counting down.
TCTACACCTTTAAACGTCGCCTGACCTGTCAGAACAGCCTCTCTGAGACCAGTACTGATCTGAACGTTTCTAATTTTTTCCTCGTAATCGGGAAAGTCCAGAGGGTTTTTAGGCTGAGTCATTTCATCCCACTCTTTGAAGCTCATAGGATCTATAGTAAGCGCTAATCGCTCCTGAGCTCGAATGCGAAAGGCGTAGTGGCAATTGGGACAAACCCGTTCCTGACCAAGTGCCTTAACATATACGGACTCTTTACAGTTGGGACATTTTTCGAACATCCCGTCTGGAACGGATGGGCCATTTTGAGAAGTTGACTTTTGAATCGAGATATACGGTCGTTTCTTAAATAGTCTCATCAATAGCCTCCTTATCATTCAACCAATTTGGAATGATTACTTTCGACAATGTCTCCGTCGTATAATCCCCAGACACAAAAGATGGCTGCTGTAATAAATCCAGCTGGAAGTCTAAATTCGTCTGAATGCCTTCAATAACCGTTTCATTTAATGCACGATTCATTTTACTGATAGCATCTTCTCTCGTATTTCCATGTGTAATCACTTTAGCAATCATGGAATCATAATAAGGAGGGATAACGCCGCCAGCAAACATTGCCGTGTCAACTCGCAAACCTAATCCCCCGGATGGCATATTCAAGTAACTGATTTCTCCAGGAGAAGGCGCAAAATTGAATGCCGGGTTTTCAGCATTGATCCGACACTCGATTGCATGCCCTTTGAACATGACATCTTCTTGTGTGACTGACAGTTTGTACCCTGCCGCAATATTGATTTGTTCTTTCACAATATCCAGTTGAGTGATCATTTCAGTGATGGGGTGTTCCACTTGAATACGTGTATTCATCTCCATGAAGAAAAAATTCTCGTCCTTATCCACCAAGAACTCGATCGTTCCTGCATTTTTATAGCCTACTTTTTTAGCAGCGCGAACAGCACTGTCACAGATCTTTTCTCTTACGCCATCCGTCAGGGAAGAACTAGGTGCTTCTTCCACAATTTTCTGGTGATTTCGTTGAAGAGAACAATCTCTTTCACCTAAATGCACCACATTACCATAATTATCCGCTAAAATCTGTACCTCTATATGCTTAGCCGGTGTAATAATTTTTTCCACATACATTCGGTTATCATTGAAGGCTGCCTTTGATTCTGACTGAGCCTGAAGAAAACTGGCTTCCAGATGCTCTTCGTCAAACACCATACGCATGCCTTTTCCGCCGCCACCAGCTACTGCTTTTATGATAACAGGTAACCCAATGTCTTCAACATTTCTCTTCAGCTGGTCTATTGTTGTGATGGATTCGTTACTTCCAGGAATGACTGGAACATTCGCTTTCTGCATCATCTCGCGCGCATTAGATTTATTTCCCATCTGATCGATAATTGTTTTATCAGGACCGATGAACGTGATGTTGACCTCTTCACACATGGCAGCAAATAGACTGTTCTCAGAGAGAAATCCAAAACCGGGATGGATAGCTTCAGCACCTGTCAAGACTGCCGCACTTAGAATATTATGTATATTCAAATACGAGTCTGACGCTTTGGGAGGACCTATGCATACTGCCTCATCTGCCAATTGCATATGAAGGGCATCTTCATCAGCAGTAGAATAAACAGCAACAGTCTTGATATTCAGTTCTTTACAGGCACGAATGATCCTTACAGCTATTTCTCCTCTATTGGCCACTAATATTTTTTGAAACATGCATAACCCTTCCTTACTAGATCATAATTGAGATCATTTGCTATTTTCCAATAATAAATGTCATTTCAACTTCACACACTTTTTTTCCGTCAACGTATGCGACGCCTTTACCGATTCCAGCATATTCTTTTAACTTGACAATATCCACTTTTAATTCAAGGACATCACCAGGAATCACTTTTTTTCTAAATTTAACTTTATTCAGACCGCCTAAATAAGCCGTCTGGCCTTTAAACTGGTCCAGTTTGAGTAACGGGATAGATCCAGCTTGTGCTAAACTCTCAACAATCAGAACACCAGGCATTACGGGTTCTCCCGGAAAATGACCCTGGAAAAACTCTTCATTGATTGTAACGTTTTTGATTGCAGTCACGTGCTCTCCTGGAATCATCTCAATAACTTTATCAATAAAATAAATCGGGTAACGATTGGGGATCAGTTCTTGAACTTCAGCGATAGTCATTGTAGTCATTAGTATACTCCTCGTATTATAAGTTTATGGTACTAATCTTAGTTAGTATTGCTTGGATATTCTGGGATATTCCCTAATAATAGGGCCATGGAATAGGTCCACCG